>NZ_JBFAPK010000002.1:0-633224 GCF_040676675.1 Micromonospora sp. NPDC049559
TGTCACCGGGGCCCGGCCGGCCGGTCCGACCGGGGCGAGGGCGGGCGCGGCGGGGCCGGGTCTGGTTTGATCGGGTGGGAGATCGCACGCGCACCGGCCGGCTGAGCCCCGGACTCAGCAGACCTTGCGGAGGTCCACCGCCCTGGCCATCGCCCCGAAGCCGACGTCGCCGGGGTGCAGGTGGTCCCCCGAGTCGTACGCCGGGAGCAGCCGTCCCGGGTTCGCCGGGTCGCGGGTGACCGCGTCCAGGTCCAGCACCGCGTCGAACTCGCCCGAGGTACGGATCCACCGGTTCACCGCCTGGCGGTCCGCCTCGCCGGCCTCGCTGTAGTAGCCGGCCCCCTCGTACGGCAGGATCGTGGCCCCGACGACCTTGATGCCGGCCTCGTGCGCCCGCGCGACGAACTGCCGGTACACGGCGATGAGCTGCTCGGGTTCGAGGCTGCCGCGGCTGTTGCCGATGTCGTTGATCCCTTCGAGCAGCACCACGCTGCGCACCCCGGACTGCCCGAGCACGTCCCGCCCGAACCGCGCCAGCGCCGAGTCGCCCGCCGCGCCGGCGTTGGCCAGCAGCCGGTTGCCGCTGATGCCGACGTTGAGTACGCCGCACTGCCGCGCCTCCGGCCGCTGCGCCAGCCGGTCCGCCACCTGGTCCGGGTAGCGCAGGTTGGCGTCCACGGTGGAGACGACCCCGTCGGTGATCGAGTCGCCGAAGAAGACGACCGCCCCGGCGGCCCGGGTGCTCACGTCCACGCCGCTGAGGAAGTAGCGCGACCGGTCGAGCACCACGAAGCCGGCGCCGGCGTCCGCGGTGGCGTCGCCGCCGGCCCGGAAGGAGGTGGCGTAGCCGGCCTGGTGCCAGGTCGTCGGCCCGGTCGGGCCGGGCAGGTAGAGGCTGACCACGAGATCGGAGTTGCCGGCCACCCGGAGCGGCACCGGGTCCGAGCGCCACTCCACACCGGCGGGGATCGTCACCGAGGGGCGGCCGTCGAAGGTCAGCGGGCGGAGCGCCGCCGGGTCGACCTGGGGTGTGCCCGCGCCGCCGGTGCGCGGGGCGACCGTGGCGGCCCCGACCGTGAGCGGCGTGCTGCCGTAGACGTTGCTGATCCGTACCCGGAGGCTGCCGCCGCCGACCGACAGGTGCGCCACCTGCCGCAGCGTGGTGTCGGTGAAGCCGGTCGCCGAGGTGCCGCTCCCACCGGGTACGGTCACCGCCGCGCTCCAGCTGCCCACCCAGTTCGTACGGGCGGTCGGTTCCGCCCGGGCGCTCGCCGGAACCGTGGCGACCACGGCGACGACGGCGGCTGTCGCGACGAGACGACGAGGTCTCATGGCTGGGCTCCTTTGCTCGTTCGGTCACGGGAAGCCGGCCGGCGCGCCCATGCAACCAGGGCCCGTAACCAAGCGGCAACACGCGGGCGACAAGCGGTGACGATCGGCGCGGCGGGCGGGGCGTCCGCTGCGACGAGCGGACGGTACCGCTGCGATCAGCGGTCTTCGATCGATGCCCCGTCCGGCAGGGCCGCGGCGATGCCGTTGAGCACGCGGTCGAGCCCGTACTGGAAGCGCGCGTCGGGCGGCAGGTGGGCCAACCGTCCCTCGCGGATGGTCCGGTTGAACATCGGGTACCGCCCCGACTCGACCACCTGCCGGACGTACGGGCCGACGTACTCGCCCATCCACCGCCGCCGGTCCATGCCGGTGCGCCGGGCCTGGTCGAGCCAGCCGATCTCGTCGCGGACCGCGCTGGCCACGTAGTCGCCGACCATCCCGCAGAGGCTGGTCATCTCGTCGATGTGCAGACCGAACCCGTCGAGGGCGCGCAGCGCGAAGTCGTAGATCCGCAGCGAGTGCGGGCCGAGGGTGGGGCGCCGGGCGAGCGTGACCTGCCAGGGATGGCGCAGGCCGGCCGCGCGGGTCTGGTGCGCCACCAGCGACAGGTCGGCCCGCCAGTCGCCGCTGGGCCGCTCGGGCAGCTCCACCTCGCCGAGCACCGCGTCGACCATGAGGTCGACCAGGTCGTCGCGCTTCGGCACGTACCGGTACAGCGACATCGCGCCGGTGCCCAGCTCCTGCGCGATCCGGCGCATCGTGGCGGCGTCGATCCCCTCGGCGTCGGCGATCCGGATGGCCGCCTCGGTGATCTGGGCGCGGCTGTAGCCGGGTCGCCGACCGGGTCCGGAGCGCTCCGCCTTCTCCGGGCGCGTCCAGATGCTGCCCTGCCCGATGTCGGACATCACACCTCCCACCGTCTTGCGTACATCGTACTCGAATGGCTAGCTTGCATTTCGAGTACGGCGTACGCGAATGGAGCCGAGATGAGTCGATCCCTGTACGTGGGCCTGGTCGGGGTGGTCCTCGGCATGGTCACCGCCCCGCTCTCGTACTGCTCACGCTCGGACCGAATTCCGACCTGGCGCTCGCCTCCGGACTCGCCCTGGTGGGCGGGGCCGGCGTCGGCCTGCTGGTACAGAGCACCACCATCATCACGATCAACAGCGCGCCACCCCCGCGACCTCGGCGCCGTCGCGTTCGTACTGGCCTGGTTCGTCCGCGGCGCGCCCCTGCGCGACGCTCCCGGGCCCACCGTCAGCTCCGATCCCACACCCACCGCACTGGAGGAGAACCATGTCCGATAGCCGGCTACGACTGGCCGTCATCACCGGCAGCGTCCGGGAGGGACGCTTCGGCCCGACCGTCGCCAACTGGTTCGTCGGCGAGGCCGAACGCCGCGACGACCTCCAGGTCGACCCGATCGACCTGGCGGACGTACCGATCGGGTCGGCCGCGCCGACGATGGAACCGGCGGCGGAGACGCTGGCGGCGCTCGGTGGCCTCACCCCACGCCTCGACGCGGCCGACGCCTTCGTGGTGGTGACCCCGGAGTACAACCACAGCTACCCGGCCGCGCTGAAGAACGCCATCGACTGGCACAACGCCCAGTTCCACGCCAAGCCGGTCGCGTTCGTGTCGTACGGCGGGCTCTCCGGCGGCCTGCGGGCCGTGGAGCACCTGCGACTGGTCTTCGCGGAGCTGCACGCCGTCACCACCCGGGACACGGTCAGCTTCCACGGCGTGTGGGAGCGGTTCGACGGCGACGGCCGACCCAAGGAGGCGGACGGCCCGGCCGCCGCGGCGAAGACCCTGCTCGACCAGCTGACCTGGTGGGCGCGGGCCCTGAAGGACGCGCGGACCACCTCCCCGTACCGGGCCTGACCCGCTCTCGCGAAAGGAACACCGACAATGACCGCACTTGCCGGCAGGACGGCGCTGGTCACCGGCGGAAGCCGGGGCATCGGCCGCGCCATCGCGAGACGGCTCGGCCGGGACGGCGCCCGGGTCGCCGTGCACTACGGCAGCAACGAGGCGGCGGCGAAGGAGACGGTGGCCGCGATCGAGGCGGCCGGTGGCGCGGCCTTCGCCGTCCACGCCGAACTCGGCGTACCCGGGGACGCCGAGACGCTCTGGGCCGCGTTCGACGCGCGCGCCGACGGCCTGGACATCCTGGTCAACAACGCCGGGATCCTCGGCGAACAGGCCGAGATCCAGGACGTGAACGCGGCCACCTTCGACCGCGTTCTCGCGGTCAACACCAGGGCGCCGTTCCTCGTCACCCAACACGCCCTGCGCCGGCTGCGCGACGGCGGCCGGATCGTCAACATCTCCAGCGTGCTCACGCACGGCCCCGCCATGCCGAGGTCGATCTCGTACGCCATGTCGAAGGGGGCGCTCGACGTGCTCACGAGGATGCTGGCCAAGCAGTTGGGCCCCCGGGCCATCACCGTGAACACGGTCGCGCCCGGCGTCGTCGACACCGACATGCACGAGGGCCGCCTCGTCGGGGCCGCCCTGACCTGGCTGGAGTCGCTGTCGCCGATGAAACGGCTCGGCACCCCCGAGGACATCGCCGACGCGGTGGCCTTCCTCGCCTCGCCCGACGGCCGCTTCGTGACCGGCCAGTGGTTCGACGTCTCGGGCGGAACGCTGCTGTAGGGAGGCAGCGTCGATACTCCCGGCCGGGCGGGGACCGGTGGCCGTACCGCGCTGCCGCCGTGCAGTGGCGGCGGCGCGGTACGGGCCGGTGCGCTACGAGCGCGACGCGCTCGCGTCGCGACGGATGAGCTGGTAGTCGGCCGGGACGGCGTCCGCTTCCAGGATCACCGTCAGCGGGCCGGCGGGCAGTGAACAGGTGAAGGTGCGATCGACGGAAGGGCTGCCGGGGCCGCAGTACCGCAGGCCCGTCGAGTCGAAGACGGAGACGGTGGCGTTGCCGCTGCCGGAGGTGCGGCGATAGGTGAAGGTCTCCCGCGCGGCGTGCTGATCGGCGGGAATCGAGAGGCAGACCGCGAAATGGTCGGCGCTCATCTGGACCGTGGCACCCGCCGCGTCCCGACCGAAGGTCGGACAGTCGTCGTGAGGGCCGTCGACGCGGGCGAACCCGATCGCGTACGTGCCGGTCGGGTAGCGCTCCGCCGACTGGAGCACGGCGAAGAAGGGTGCGGTACCGGTCAACTCGCAGGAGCCCTGGCGCAGCCCGTACGAGTCGCACACGAACTCACCGGTCGCGTCCGCCACCGTCACCGTCGGCCGGCCCGCCCCGGTCGCATCAGCGGGCAACAGCTCAACGATCTTGGCTCCGGCGGGGCTGGCCAGTTGCAGGCAGTCGTACTGCCCGGCGGCCGCGAAGGTTCCCCGGTACGGAGTCTCGGCATAGCCGGCGTCCGAGACCGGGGCGCAGCCCGACGGCGCCGAATGCAGGAGCGCGACGGCGTACAGGTAGTCGTTGTCGATCACCACGTTGGTGGCCCGACCGGAGAGCACCAGGGTGTATCTGCCCGGCGCGTTGAACTCGCACCACTGGACATAGCAGACCCGCAGTCCCGCACCGTCGTACACCTGCGCGCCCCGGCGGTAGTTCTCGTCATCCACGACGTCGACCCGGTACTTGCCCGGCGTCCGGATGTCCAGGATCCGGCAGCGGATACCGCCAAGCGTGCCCGCCGGATCGGCGTTGTAGGCACCCGCCGTCACAGTCGGGCAACCGGCCGCCCGGGACAGTCGCTTGACCTGCACCCGGTACGTCAGGTCGTCGCTCTCCCCGTCGTCCCAGTACTTCAGGTACGAGACAACCCGATAGGTTCCCGTGCTGGGCAGGACGCAACCGTCCTGCTCGTAGTCGTCGGGGCAGAAGGCGTTGCCGGCCTCGTCCGCCAGCCACACGTAGGGAGAGTTGTAGCGGTCCGGCGCCAGGTACGCGATGACCCGGTCGCCGGCCTCGCCCGCGAATGGCTGGCAGTTGATCTGTACGGCCGAGGTCTGGTGCACGTGCAGGGCTGGCAGATCCCACGACGTACCGACCGCCTCGGCGCACCCTGCGGCCTGCCCGAGCGCGACCGCCGCCACCCGGTAGTCGATCGCACTTCCGAAGCTGTCGATGTTCTCCGCCAACAGCAGGTACGGACCGTCGCCCTGGAGCTTGCAGGAACGGGGGTTCGAGTACTTGTCGCAAATCGTCTTGCCAGCGACATCGTGCACTGACCACCACAGCAGTTGGTCCTGATCGATCCGCACGGCCACGGTGGTGCCGTCAGCGGCGTCGATGAGGTGGCAAGCGGCCTGCCCCGGTTCCACCCTGGCGCCTCCGATGGCGGTTCCCGGATCCCCGAATGACGCCAGCGGTACCAGCGGGCATCCGGCGGCGTGCGAAATCCGCGACAGGTGCAGCGTGTACGGGGCCGCCAGGCCGCTGTACTGGAACAGGAACAGCCGATACGGCCCCGGTCCGAGCAACGTGCACTGATAGGCATCGCGTACGTAGCACACCGGCTGGAAATCGCCGCTGAGAATCGGGCCCTGGACGTCGGCAGCTCCGGTGTCGGCGAGACGCAGAACCGACCCCGGAGGCTGGTCGAGCGAGTAACACTTGGCCGGCGAACCGGCAGGTAGCGTGTCCGTGAGGCCCGGCGAGGCGAACGAGAAGAAGGAATTCGGAAGGTCCGTGCAGGAGGACGGCGTCCGCATCGACTCCACGGCGAGCGTGTAGCCGCCGCTTCCCTGGCCGGAGCCGAGCCGGACGGTGGCGGTGTAGGCGCCGGCGACACCGAGCTGACAGCCGTCCGTTCCGTTGTAGAGGAAGCAGACGCGCTCACCGTCGGAGTCGGTGAGTTCAACGGTGATCGACGCACCGGATCCCGCCGTCTGTCGGCTGTACAGCTTGTCCGAGTCCGTCGTCGACGTGACCGTGTAGACGTGTCGCTCGGCTCCGGAGATCGACGGACACGTGACGGATTGTCCGAAGGTCAGCGGGCCGCCGCACTCCGCCTGTGCGCCTTCCGGTGCGACCTTCGATGCGCTCACCGGCGCCTTCGCCGCTGGGCTCGGGGCGGCCGGCTCGGTCGGTGCGGCCGGCGCGGCCGGCTTCGCGGTGCCGCCGCGGCCCCGCGACCCGCCCGGTTGCGCGCTCGCCCCGGTACCCGCCGCCACACCGCTGCGCCGCGAGGCGCCGGGATCAGCCTCCCCGGTCGGGACCACCTGCGCCGCCGCCACCGTCGCGGCACGCTCCGGATTCGGGGGACTCGCGGCCGCGCCGGCCGGCGGTCCGATGAGGACGACGCCGAGCATCGCGGCGACCGATACGACAAAACTCGATCTTGGAAAACCGGACCGGATACCACGATCCAGGCGCGGAGGAGGCAGAGCACCCAAAATAACCCCCCGTAGTTGATTGATGCCAATAAGTGGCCGGAGGCATGATCGCACGAGTGCGCCGCGCCGAACAACCGCGTTCTCCGCCACTCGATGTCGCTGGCCGCGTACGCGGGCACGCGGTTAACCGGCCGGAAAGTCGGCCGGAACACCGCCGAGACAGCCCGTTGCCACGATCTTGGAACGTCGCTGTCCAGCGGCGGTAGGACACCCACACGGTGTCCACCCCTCCTCCGATCGGGAGGCCCGGTCCCCCATGAACAGACTCGATCCCCCCGCCCCGCCCGCCCACCCCGGCGGCGGCGCCCCCGACGACGCGGCGCCCACCCGTACCGGCGTCAGCCGCCGGGCCCTGCTCGGCGGCGGTGCCGCGGTGGCGGGCGCGGCCGTGACCCCGCTCGTCGCCGCGACGCCGGCCACCGCGCACACCGACCCCGCCGGCACCCCCGACCTGCTCCGGCAACTGCCGTCGGTCGGCCAGATCCCGCGCCGGTCGCGGATCGTCGACTACGAGATCGCCGAGCTGATCGTGCTGCTCCGCGCCGGCAGGCTCACCTCCGTCGCGCTGACCCGGGCGTACCTCGACCGGATCGACCGGCTCAACGGGCCGTTCGAGACGTACGGCGACAACGGCGGCTACAACGCGTTCGTCCGGATCGACCGGGACGGCGCGCTGGCCCAGGCCGCCGCCGCGGACCGGTGGCTGCGCAAGGGCCCCGACTCGGCGGTACCGCCGCTCTGCGGCATCCCCTTCGGGATCAAGGACTCCGTCGGCATCCGGGGTCTGGAAGCCAAGAACGGCACCCACGCGTACGACGGAAACGTGGCGTACCGCGACGCGACCGTGGTGGCGCGGCTGCGGGCGCAGGGTGCGGTGATCATCGGTCACACCATCGCCTCGGCCTTCTCCGGCTCGATCTCCGGTACCTTCGCCGGCAACGCCTGGAACCCGCGCTTCGTCCCGGGCGGCTCCAGCCAGGGCTCCGGTGTGGCGACGGCGGCCCGGCTCGCGGCCGCCACCATCGGCGAGGAGACCGGCGGCTCGATCATGATGCCGGCCTCGGCGAACGGCGCCAGCGCCATCAAGCCCTCGCTCGGCCTGGTCTCGACGGCCGGGGTGATGCCGCTCTCCCCCGGGTACGACGTGCTCGGGCCGATCGCCCGCTCGATCCGGGACGCTTCGCTGATCCTCTCCGTCATCCTCGGACCGGACCCGGCGCCCGACCCGCTGACCCTCGCCGCGCCGAACCCGTTCCCGGCGCTGCCGGTCGCCGCGCGCCGGGGCCGCGCGCCGCTGGCCGGTACCACCATCGGCATCCCGCAGACCGACTGGATGAGCGCGGGCGGGACCGGTACGCCGCCGGCGCAGACGTACGACACCGACTACCGGGCCGCCTTCGAGCGGTTCAAGCGGGAACTGGTCGTGCTCGGCGCCGTGGTGAAGGAGTTCCCCGGGCTGGACGTCACGCTGGCCCAGAACGACCCGTACTTCCGCACCTCGGAGCGGCTGCCGCTGCCGGACGGTACCGGGGTCTCCCCGGCCACGGCGGTGCTCAGCCCCAACCGGTACGAGATCCGCTACTGGCAGGCGATCAAGACGTTCGCCGACGCGCACCCGGCCAACGCCGAGGCGCTGACCCGGCAGTTCGGTGACCTGGCCGCAGCCGCGGCGGCGGCCGGCGCGATCCCCGCGTCGGTACGCGACGAGGGCGAGCGGCGCCGCCGGACGTTGCAGGCCAACTACCAGCGCGCGCTGGACGCGGCCGGCGTGGACTTCATGCTGGTCCTGCCGATCGGGGCGCGGATCGGGCCGCGCTTCGGCGGTCCCCAACTGCCGAACTACCGCAGCTTCTACCAGCTGCCGAACGCGCTGACCTGGCCGATGGTCTCCTTCCCGATCGGCTACGACGGCACCGAGGGCCTGCCGATCAACGCCGCCTTCTGGGGGCCGCGCTTCTCCGAGCCGGCGCTGGTCCAGGCGGCCCTCGACTACCAGGACCGGCATCCGCAACACCACCGGGCGGCGCCGCCGGACCCGACGTTCGCTCCCCCGGACCAGCGGGCACGGGCGCAGTCGCCGGCCGAGGCGGCCGTGCCGCCCGAGCTGTCGAACGATCCGCTCGTGGCGGAGAGGGCGTGGGCATGACCGAGGGACCGTTCCTCACCGTCGAGTGGCAGCCGCTGCTCAACGCCGGGCTGCCGCTGCGTGACCCGGACGAGGCGCCGGCGCCGACCCTCACCGTCGAGTGGGGGCCGAGGCTCGGCACGAGCTACTACGGCTACGGCGACGACCTGCCCGCCGAGCCGCCGGCGCACTGAGGGCCGGCCCACTGAGAGCCGGCGTACACCCGGCGCCTCGCTGAGCGCGGGCCGGTGACGGCGGCACGTACCCTGAGTCGTCATGACGACCTGGCGCCGTCCCCGGCCCGACCGCGCGCAGCTGCGCCGCGACCTGTACCTCGGCCTGACCGTGCTGGCCGCCGCGCTGCTCGACCTGCTGCTGCTCAACAGCGTCGGTGTTGCCCCGCTCGGCCACCCGCCCGTTGCCTGGGAGCAGGCGGCCTGGAGCACGGCGCTGGCCCTGCCGCTCTGCTGGCGCCGCCGCTTCCCCGAGGCGGTCGCGGTGGTCACCGCCGTGGTCTTCATCGGCGCGCAGTTCCGGCACAATCCCGAGACCCTGGTGGCCAGCGTGACGCTCTTCAGCGCCATCTACACCCTGGGGGCCTGGGGCCCGCACCGGCGCCGGGCCGTCGCGATCCGGATCGGCATCATCGTCGCGATGTTCGCCTGGCTCGCCACCTCGGCCACCCTCTCGCTCCGGACCCTGGCGCCGGACGCCTTCCCGGACGCGGCCGGTCCGCTGCCGCCGCTCTTCGCCACGCTGCTCACCAGCGTGCTCTTCAACGTCGCCTACTTCGTCTTTGCCTACCTGTACGGCAACAGCACCTGGCTCGCCGCCCGGCGCGCGCACGAGCTGGCGGTGCAGGCCGAGGCGCTGCGCCGCTCGCAGGAGGAGCTGGCCGCCCGCGCCGTCGTCGAGGAGCGGGTCCGGCTCGCCCGGGAGCTGCACGACGTGGTGGCCCACCACGTCTCGGTGATGGGGGTACAGGCGGCCGCGTCGCGCCGGGTGATGGACCGCGACCCGGCCAAGGCGAAGACCTCGCTCGCGGCGGTCGAGCAGACCGCCCGTACCGCCGTCGACGAGCTGCGCCGCCTGCTCGGGGTGCTGCGCGGCACCGGCCCCGACGCCCCCGCCGCCAACCACGGGCTGGCGCAGGTCGACGGCCTGCTCGACGGTGCCCGCGAGGCCGGGCTGGCCGTCTCGTACCAGACGTACGGCGAGCCGGTCGAGCTGCCGGACTCGCTCTCGCTGGCGGTGTACCGCATCCTCCAGGAGGCGCTCACCAATACCATCAAGCACGCCCGGGCGACCAGCGTCGACGTGCGGGTCAGGTACCTGCGCAGGGAGGTCGAGTTGGACGTGACCGACGACGGGCATCCGGCGCCGGACGCCGGTACGGCGGGCGCCGGCATGGGGCTGGTCGGCATGCGCGAGCGGGTCGCCGCGCACGAGGGGGTGCTGGAGGTCGGCCCGCGCGAGCGCGGCGGCTTCCGGGTACGGGCCCGGATGCCCGTCCCCGCCCTCGCCGGAACCGTCGACGGGGCCGCCGACGGTACGGGCACCGGCCGCGCCGCACCGGACGCCCCCGGCCTCGACGGTACGGATCTCGCCGGGGTGACCGCCGGATGAGCGAGATCCGCATCGTCGTCGCCGACGACCAGCAGCTCGTCCGGGCGGGGTTCCGGGTCATCCTGGAGACGGAGGACGATCTCGTGGTCGTCGGGGAGGCGGCCGACGGCGCGGAGGCGGTGGAGCTGGCCGCGCGGCACCGCCCCGACGTGGTGCTGATGGACGTGGAGATGCCCCGGCTCGACGGGCTCGCCGCGACCCGCCGCATCGTCGGGGCCCCGGGCGGCGGCCCGGCGGTGCTCATCCTCACCACCTTCGACCGGGACGACTACCTCTTCGCCGCGCTCCAGGCCGGCGCCAGCGGGTTCCTGCTCAAGAACGGCTCCCCGGAGGAGCTGATCGACGCGGTACGGATCCTCGCCCGCGGGGACGCGCTGCTCGCGCCGCAGATCACCCGCCGGGTGATCGCCGCGTTCAGCACCCCGTCGAGCGTGCCGGGGCAACCGGCCGCCGAGCTGACCGAACGGGAGCGCGAGGTGCTGGTGCTGCTCGCCGGCGGGCTGTCGAACCAGGAGATCGCCGCCCGGCTGGTGCTCGGCGAGGCGACCGTGAAGACGCACGTCTCCCGGGTGCTGATGAAGCTCGGGCTGCGCGACCGTACCCACGCGGTGATCTACGCGTACGAGAACGGGCTGGTCACGCCCGGTAAGGCCTGACCGGCACGCCGGGCGGCCGACGCGGCGCGGCGGGGGCCGGGGCGGAACCGGGGCGTCCGCCGCGCGGTGGAGCCACGGAATCCGCCGCGCGCCGGACTCGCCCGCCGCCGGCCTCGATTAGCGTCGGGAACTCCAGTGATCAGGGAGGTCCGATGCTCAGCGTCTCGGCCGTGAACCGGGCGTTCGGCGACCGGCAGGTACTGCACGACGTGTCGTTCACCATCGCGCCGGGCCGGATGACCGGCTTCGTCGGCGTGAACGGCGCCGGCAAGACCACGACCATGCGCATCATCCTGGGCGTGCTGGCCGCCGACTCCGGCACCGTCACCTGGCACGACCGGCCGCTGACCCGGGCCGACCGGCAGGCGTTCGGGTACATGCCGGAGGAACGCGGCCTCTACCCCAAGATGCGGCTGCGCGAGCAGCTGGTCTACCTGGGCCGCCTGCACGGCATGAGCGCCGCCGACGCCGGACGCAGCTGCGACCTGCTGCTCGACCGGCTCGGCCTCACCGAGCGCGCCGGCGACCTGCTCGACACGCTCTCGCTCGGCAACCAGCAGCGGGCGCAGATCGCCGCCGCGCTCGTGCACGAGCCGAGCGCGCTGGTCCTCGACGAGCCGTTCTCCGGGCTCGACCCGCTCGCCGTCGACGTGATCGTGGCGGTGTTGCGCGAGCAGGCCGCCCGGGGCGTACCGGTCCTCTTCTCCAGCCACCAGCTCGACGTGCTGGAACGGCTCTGCGACGACGTGGTGATCATCGACGGTGGGCGGATCCGCGCCGCCGGCAGCCGGGACGAACTGCGCCGGACCCACGCGGGCCACCGCGTCGAGCTGGTGGTCGAGACCGACGCCGGCTGGCTGCGCGACCTGCCCGGGGTGGAGATCGTCGACCTGGACGGCGCGCGGGCCGTCGTCGAGCTGTCCGGCGCGGCCGACGACCAGTGGGTCCTGCGGCAGGCCCTGGACCGCGAGCCGGTACGGGTCTTCCGCCCCGTCGTACCGTCGCTGGCCGAAATCTTCCGGGAGGTCACCCGATGAGCAGCACCCTGGCGCGTACCGCCGAGACCCGGCTCTGGCCCGCCGCCAGGCTCGTCGCCGGCCGGGAGATGCGGGTCAAGCTGCGGGACAAGACGTTCCTCTTCGGCACCGTCTTCTACCTGGTCTTCACGCTCGGCAGCATCGTCGTGCCGACGCTGCTCGGCGGCGGGCCGGATTCGGTGGCCGTCGCCACGCGGACCGACGCCGGTCGCGCCGCCGCCGACAAGCTGGTCGACACCGGGCACGAGGTCCGCCGGGTTCCCGACGACGCGGCCGCCGAGCGCCTGGTCCGCGACGGCGACGTCGACGCCGCGGTGGTCGGCGACGGCCCGGACGGGGTGAAGGTCCAGGCGATGCGGGAGGCGCCCACCGACGTGGTGGAGGCGCTCAGCGTCCAGCCCGAGGTGCAACTGCTCGACCCGGACGCGATCGACCCGGTGCTCGCCGCCCTGGTGCCGCTCGCGTTCGCCCTGATCTTCCTGCTCACCACCATCACCTTCGGCGTGCAGATCGCGCAGAGCATCACCGAGGAGAAGCAGACCCGGATCGTGGAGATCCTGGTCGCGGCGGTACCGGTCCGCGCCCTGCTGGTCGGGAAGATCCTCGCCAACTCGCTGCTCGCGCTCGGGCAGATCGTGCTCACCGCGCTCGTCGCCGTGGTGGGTACGCAGGTGGCGCACGCCACCACGCTGCTGACCCTGATCGGGCCGGCGATCGGCTGGTTCGTGCCGTTCTTCGTGGTCGGGTTCGTCATGCTCGCCGCCCTTTGGGCGGTGGCCGGGGCGCTGGTCAGCCGGATCGAGGACCTGGCGAGCAGCGCCGGACCGGTACAGCTGCTGGTGATGCTGCCGTTCTTCCTGGTCGCGTTCCTGAGCCAGAACGAGACGGCGCTGACCGTGCTGTCGTACGTGCCCTTCGCGGCGCCCACGGCGATGCCCGTACGGCTCTTCCTCGGCCAGGCCCAGCCGTGGGAGCCGGTGCTGGCGCTGGTGCTGCTGCTCGCCACCGCCGTGGCGTTCCTGCTGGTCGGGGCCCGGCTGTACGAGGGCTCGCTGCTGCGCACCAGCGGCCGGACGAAGCTGGCGGTCGCCTGGCGCCACCGCGCCCGCTGACCCACCACCGCGTCCGCCGGCCCGGCACCCCGGCCGGCGGACGCAATGTTCGCGTGCCGGGGTCAGCCCCGCTCGGGTACCGCCATCTCGCCCAGCTCGGACCAGTCGTCCTGGTCCAGCGTCGTGTTCACGATCCGGGGCGTCTCGGCGAGGTGTCGGGGTAGCGTCTCCTGCGCCGTGCGGAAGTGGTCCGACCCCACGTGCGCCGCGCCCGCCTCGCCGTCGCGGAACGCCTCGACCAGCACGTACTCGGTCGGGTCGTCGAGGCTGCGGGACCAGTCGAACCAGAGGCAGCCGGGCTCGGCGCGGGTCGCCCGGGTGAACTCACCGGCGATCTCGGGCCACTGGTCGGCGTACTCGGGCAGCACTCGGAACTTCGCGGTTATGAAGATCATCGGGCTCTCCACAGGGTTGTTCGGACAGACCGGTGCCCGAGTCTACGAGGTGCCACCGCCGCCCGCCGCCGGGCACGCGGTGCGCGCCCACGGACACCACGGATCCGTCGCCGGACCCCGTGGTGTCCGCCGGGCACCCGGACCGTACCTGATCTAGGCTGGCCACCGGTCCGGCCGCACAGATGGCACGACCAGCGGCGCCTCCTCACGAGAGCGGGACAGCACATGTACGACGCGATGCTGGCGGAGACGGTCACCATCACGGGTGCCGGCGGGGACGAGATCGAGGCATACCTGGCCCGTCCGCTGGGACCGGGCCCGTACGGCTCCGTGGTGGTGATCCACCACATGCCCGGGTACGACGAGCCGACCAAGGAGATCACCCGACGGTTCGCCCGGCAGGGCTACCTGGCGATCTGCCCGAACCTGCACCACCGGGAGGCGCCCGGCGCCAGCCCCGACGACGCGGCCGCCGCCAGCCGGGCCGCCGGTGGCGTACCCGACGAGCGCCTGGTCGGCGACGTGGCCGGCGCCGCCGCGTACCTGCGCGGCCTCAGCTCGGCCAACGGCAAGGTCGGCGTCATCGGCTACTGCTCCGGCGGGCGCCAGGCCTTCCTGGCCGCCTGCTCGCTGCCCCTGGACGCCGCCGTGGACTGCTACGGCGCCTTCGTCGTCGGTACGCCCCCCGAGGGCTCCGGGTTGACGATGACCCCGCTGATCGGCATGACCGACCGGCTCTCCGCCCCGCTGCTCGGGCTCTTCGGCGCCGAGGACCAGTCCCCGTCGCCGGAGCAGACCGCCGAACTGGAGCAGGCCCTGCGGAAGTTCGGCAAGACGTACGAGTTCCACACCTACCCCGACGCCGGACACGCCTTCTTCGCCGTCAACCGGCCCAGCTACCGCCCGCAGGCCGCGAACGAGGGCTGGCAGCGGGTGTTCGACTGGTTCGGTCGGTACCTGAGCGCCTGAGGAGCCCGCGCATGTGCACGTACATCACCGAAAAGATCGAGGTCGACGGCAGCGGCAAGGGGCCGACGGGCTGGTTCTCCGTCACCGACGCCAGCGTCTACGTCGACCACCCGCAGCACGCGCCGCACGAGCACACGGTCAACATCGACTTCCTGAACCCGGGGATCGGACCGTCCGCCCGGGTGGCGCTCGAACTGACCGAGGAGTCGGCGCTCGCCCTGATCGGGGCGATCCAGGCGGCGCTGGCCAGCGCGCCGCCCGGACTGGCCAGCGGTCGCCGCTGACGCCTCACGTCCGCCTCGGCCCACGCCCGCCCTCGGCGCGCCCTGGCCCTCTGCCTGCGGCTGGCCTTCTGCTTGCGCTGGCCCTCTGCTTGCGCTGGTCGGTGGACGCGGTTGGGGGTGGGGCCCACCATGCCCGGCGAATCCCGTCACGCTTGATGTCTCCGCCGGGCACGGTGGGCCCCACCGCGTTGTCGCGGCTTGCGGTCCGCGCGGACCTCGCGGCCCCACCCCACCCGGACGCGCCGCCACGGCGGGTACGCACCCTCGCCGCCCCGCCGGCGGCACGGCGACTGCCGTTGTCCGTGCGCCGGTCACCCGGACGGCGGAACATCGCCCGATCAGCGCTCGCCGGACCGCTACGAGTGCTCACCTGAACAGCAGAGGCGTTATCCGTCACGGGTAGCGCCCCTGGTGTTCAGGTGACGGGCGACCGGTGCACCCTCGGTGCGGCCCCGGTACGGCCGGCGCCGAAGCGACGGCGCGGTCAGCTCCTGACGGCGGTCGGCTCCTAGAGCCAGCGTTGGGCCGCCTCGACGCTGTCGCCGCCGCTGGTGTTGAAGGCGATCGCCGCCGTCGGGGCGTGGCGCCGGATCAGGTTCACGATCTGCTCGAACAGCGGCAGGAGCTGCTCCGGCTTCCGGATGCCGCCCCCGACGACCACGACGTCCCAGGGGCGCGCGGCCAACGCCTCGACGACGACGGGCTCGACCGGGCCGTCGAACGCGATCAGCGTCATGGCCGCGTCGATGCCGTGCTCGCCGAAGCGGGCCAGCTCCGCGTCCAGGGCCGCGCGCAGCGCGGCCGAGTCGATCCCCGGAATCACCCGCGGATCGATACCGACAACAAGCACGGACGCCATCTGATCAACTTACCGAAGTTCCCGCTGTCGATCCGTCGGGCCCTCTTGGCGGATCGATCCGGGACGATCGGTGCTTAGCATGGGGCATGGCGAGACCACGGATCGAACCGGTCGCGTGGCGGCCGATGCGGGCACCCGCGCGGGCGCGACGCCGCCGGGGCGAGCGGGAGATGCCACCGGTACGGCTGATCGCGGTGCCGGGGCCGGGCCCGGAGGACGTGGCGGTGGCCCCCGACGGGCGGGTCTACACCGGGCTCGCCGACGGGCGGTTGTTCCGGGTCGCGCCCGGTGGAGCGGTGGTGGTGGCCGACACCGGCGGCCGGCCCCTCGGCATCGAGGTGGACGGCGACGGCGAGTTGGTGGTCTGCGACGCCGAGCGGGGGCTGTTGCGGGTACACCCTGACAGCGGCCGGGTCGAGACGCTCCTGGCCGCCGGTACGCCGGTCGGCGGCGCACCCCTCCGCCTCTGCAACAACGCGGCGCTCGCGACCGACGGGACCGTCTACTTCACCGACTCCTCCCAACGATTCGCGCTGGAGCACTGGAAGGCCGACCTGATCGAGCACTCCGGTACGGGGCGACTGCTGTGCCGCCGCCCCGACGGGCGTACCGAGGTGGTGCTGACCGGCCTGCACTTCGCCAACGGGGTGGCGCTCTCCCCCGACGAGTCGTACGTGGTGGTGGCCGAGACCGGGGCGTACCGGCTGACCCGCCGGTGGCTGACCGGTACGCGGGCGGGCCGGGTGGACCGTCTGGTCGAGAACCTGCCGGGCTTCCCGGACAACCTCTCCCGCGGCGACGACGGGCTGATCTGGATCGCCATGGCCTCGCCCCGCAACGCCCTGCTGGACCTGCTCGCCCCGCGGGCGCCGGCGTTGCGGCGCGCGCTCTGGGCACTGCCGGCCCGCCTGCAGCCCGATCCGGTGGACACCGTCTGGGTGCAGGCCGTCGACGCCGAGGGTCGCCTGGTGCACGACCTCCAGAGCACCGTACCGGGCTTCTCGATGGTCACCGGCGTACGCGCACACGCCGGCACCGTCTGGCTCGGCAGCCTGACCGCCCACCACGTCGCCGCCTTCGACCTCACCCCACCGCCACCCGGCCCACAGCACTGACCGCGAACTCCCACCGCTGACCCCAGCGGGACCGACGGCTCCCCGAGCGGCAGCGCGACCGCCAAGGCGGCAACCCGTGAGCTGCCAAGCCACCCGCTGGTACGGGCGGGTCAACCGTGCGGTCCCGGCGGCGGCCGACCGGTCAGTGAACGCGACGGTGCGCGCCCGACGGACGCCGGCCCGGCGGGTGGGGCCCGCCGTGCCACGCGAAGACATCAAGCGTGACGGGATTCGCGGGGTACGGCGGGCCCCACCCCCACCCCACGGCCGCACCACCCCCACCCCACGGCCGAAGATCAGACATCCTCGAAGATCGATGACCACCCCACAAAACCCCTGCTCAGCCCCCGAAACTTTCCACACCCCCACACCGAAGCCGGTTTACACATTCGAAAAGCTTCGATATCTTTCCCCTAACTTTTGGTTCGGCGGCCAAAAGTCAACGGAGAGCCAAACTCTGGCGTCTTCGCGGTTGGCGCCCCGCGAGGATCCGCCCCCGGGCACCCGAGGCGTGCCGGGGAAACGATGGGAGATGCGTGCTCGACATGCGATTCCTACGGCGCCGGCCTGCCGCCGGCTCAGCCCGCAACCGCCGCGCCATCGCCACCGCGATGACCGGCCTCCTCTGCCTGTCGCTGCTCGCGGCACCACCCGCGTCCGCCCGCCCACCGGGATCCTTCCCGGCCAAGGCGGCGCCCGCCGCGGTGCAGCGCCCACCGGTACGGGTACTGGTGTTCCACGGCGGCGCGACCGCACCCGACCTGGTCACGGCCGCCGTACAGGCGATCACCCAGGCAGGCCAGCAGGGTAAGACCTGGGAGCGGTTCGACGTCACGGCCAGCGCCGACGCCGGGGTCTTCACCGGCGACAGCCTGGCCCAGTACAACGCGGTCGTCTTCCTCGACGCCGCCGGTGACCTGCTCGACCCCGCCCAGGAGGCGGCGTTCCAGGCGTACGTCCGCGCCGGCGGCGGCTTCGTCGGGGTCGCGGACACGGCCGGGCTGGAGCCCGGGTCGGCCTGGTTCACCCAGCTGATCGGCACCCGGGCCGGTACCAGCCCGACGGACGTGCAGCAGGCCGTGGTGGAGGTCGGTGACCGGGTGCATCCGGCCACCCGGGACCTGCCGATGGAGTGGACCCGCGCCGACACCTGGCCGAACTGGAGCCCGAACCCGTCGGGCGAGGTGCACACGGTCGCCAGCGTGCGGGAGCGCAGCTACCGGCCGGGCACCGGCGCCAACGGCGTGGACCACCCGATCTCCTGGTGCCGCGACTACGACGGCGGCCGGTCCTTCTACACCGGGATGGGCCACACCGCAGCCGGGTACGCCGAGCCGGCGCTCCGCGCCCACCTGCGCGGCGCGCTGCTCTGGACCACCCGGCTGGTGCAGGCCGACTGCAAGGCCACCATCGTCGCCAACTACAAGGCCGAGCGGCTCACCCAGCCGAACCAGAACGGCCAGCTCGACCAGATCGGCGAGCCGCACGGGCTCGCCATCGCCGGCGACGGCCGGGTCTTCTACATCGGACGGGGTGGCCCGATGACCGGCGGGCCCGCGCCGATCACCGACTGGAACAACCCGAACATCGGGCTCGGCGCCGGCACCATCCACGTCTGGCATCCCGGCACGAAGCGGGTCAGCCAGGTCGCCACGCTGGACGTCTTCGGCAACAAGGGCGGCGGCGGGGAGCTGGTCAAGTCGGAGGAGGGGCTGCTCGGCATCGCCCTGGACCCGAAGTTCCTGACCAACGGCTGGATCTACCTGCACTACACCCCGCACTCTCGGATCAACCGCGAGACCCACATGGGCGAGCGGCGGGTCTCCCGGTTCACGCTCGACCACGCCACCAACCGGCTGGACCTGGCCTCGGAGAAGGTGCTGCTCAGCTGGTCGATGCAGATCCACAGCTGCTGCCACGTCGGCGGTGACATGGCCTTCGACTCGAAGGGCAACCTCTACGTGGCCACCGGCGACACCAACTCGTCGGGCTTCAGCGACGGCTACTCGGGCAACAACCCGCAGCCCAACTTCCAGGGCGTCTCGTTCGCGGACGCGCGCCGTACGGCCGGCAACACCAACGACCTGAACGGCAAGATCCTGCGGATCCACCCGAACGACGACGGGACGTACGCGGTCCCGGAGGGGAACCTCTTCCCCGAGGAGGGGCCGAACGCGGCGAAGACCCGGCCGGAGATCTACGTGATGGGGATGCGCAACCCGTCGCGCCTCTGGGTGGACCAGAAGACCGACCAGCTCTATGTCGGCTGGGTCGGGCCGGACGCGAACGCGCCGAGCATGACCTGGGGTCCGGCCAAGTACGACCAGTTCGCGGTGATCACCAAGGCGGGCAACCACGGTTGGCCGTACTGCATGGGCAACAAGCAGCCGTACCGGGACCGCGGGCTGGCCGACCCGACGCAGCCGCTCGGCTGGTACGACTGCGACAACCTGAAGAACACCTCGCCGAACAACACCGGCCTGGTGGACCTGCCGCCGGCCCGGGGCAACAACATCTGGTACTCGCCGCAGGGCGGCGCGCCGGACTACCCCCGCTACTCCGACGGCGTGCCCACGTACCGGGCGGAGGACCAGCGGTTCCTGCTGCCGTGGCTGACCGGCGGCGGCCAGGCCGCGATGAACGGCCCGGTCTACCGGTACGACGAGACGAGCACCAGCCAGGCGAAGTGGCCCCGGTACTGGGACGGCAAGTGGTTCGTCGGGGACTTCTACAACGAGAACCAGCCCCGGCACGCCGTACTGATGGATCCGGCCACCGCGCCGCAGGGCGGCCTGCCGGTGCACGCCGACAACCTCAAGCGGATCGTGCCGGCGGGCAACGACGCGATCCGGCACCTGATGGGCTGGCGGTTCGGCCCGGACGGGGCGCTGTACGTGCTGAACTACGGCGACGGATTCTTCAACGCCGACGCGCGCTCCGCGCTGTGGCGGGTCAGCTACGTCGGCGGCGACCCGACGCCCGCCCCGGACGAGTTGGTGCCCGGCGTGCCGGGCTACCGGGCCAGCGAGACCATCCTCGGTACGTCGCGGAACTCGTTCGCGGCCTGGCAGCAGGTCGGCGCGGGCGGCTTCACCCGCAACCAGGACGGCTCCATCACCAGCCGGGCCGAGCCGGGGCTGGGCATGCTCTGGTACCCGGTGCGGGCCTACGGGAACTTCTCGCTGAAGCTGCGCTGGCGGGACGACGCCCCGGGCACCGGCCGGGCCAACAGCGGCGTCTTCGTCCGCTTCCCCTGGGTGCACGGCAATCCGAACGATTCCCGCCCCGAATGGGTGGCGATCAAATACGGACACGAGCTACAGATCTTCGACCGCCCCGACGGGGACCAGTACAAGACCGGGTCGGTCTACGGCTTCGACCTGATAGACCTGGCCGGGGCCCAGGTGACACCGAAGGGGACCTGGAACGACTACGAGATCCGGGTGGTCGGGCAGCACTACTCGGTGTTCCGCAACGGTCGCTTGATCAACGAGTACGACAACGTACCGGACGCGGTCTTCACCCCACCCCGGGCGGACGACCCCGGCGGGGCCGGGCGGCAGTACGCCAGCGGGTTCATCGGGTTGCAGAACCACAGCGCCGAAGACGTGATCAGTTTCCGCGACATCCGGATCCGGCCGCTCTGAGGTCGGCGGGCGCGGTTCTCCGCGCCCACCAGCGGCACCCGCGCGCCGCCGGGACTCCCCGCGGGTCCCGGCGGCGCCCAGGCAACCGTGAGAGGGACATCCATGCACACCATCCCCCCGTTTTCCGTGCCGAACCGCCGCCGCCGACCGGTTCCACCCGCACGCCACCGCCCCGCCGGCGGGCCGCACCTGCGGCGGCTCGCGGCGGGACTCGCGCTGCTGCTGACGGCGACCCTGGCGCCCGTACCGGCCGCGGCGGCTGCCGCGCCGGGGTCCCGGCCGGCCTCGGCCCTGGCCGGACCCGGTCCGCTGCCGGCGACCGAGCCGCGGGGCGGCGCCGCGTCGCAACCGCAGGCGCAGGTGCTGACCTGGACCGCCGGCAACGACTACACCCACTACACCTCGGCGCCGGCGACGGCGGTGGCCGGCCCGACCACCATCGTCTTCGAGAACAGCGCGGCGACCGGCAACACCACCGGGATGCAGCACACGCTCACCTTCGTCACGGGCGATCCGGCGTACAACAGCGACGCCAACGTGAACATCCTGGCCGACCCGTACGACAGCAGCGGCGGGCGGCACCAGGTGGACGTGGTGCTGACGCCGGGGCGGTACCGCTACTTCTGCGCGATCCCCGGGCACGGCAGCATGTACGGCATCCTGGAGGTGACCGACGGCGGTGGTGACACCACCCCGCCGACGGTCTCCGCCCAGGTCACGGGCGAGCGCAACGGCGACGGCGACTACGTCGGCGCCGCGACCGTCACGCTCACGGCCAGCGACAGCGGATCCGGGGTGCAGCGGATCGAGTACTCGCTGGACGGCCAGGCGTACGGCACGTACTCGGCGCCCGTGTCGGTGACCGCGACGGGCGACCACACGGTCAACTACCGGGCCACGGACGCGGCCGGCAACACCTCCACCGTGGGGACGGCCACCTTCACGGTGGTCGCGCCGTCCGGCGAGGACACCACCCCGCCCACCGTCACCGCCCAGGTCACCGGCGAGCGCAACGGCGACGGGGACTACCTGGGCAGCGCCACCGTCACCCTCACCGCCACCGACAGCGAATCCGGCGTCGAACGGGTCGAGTACTCCCTCGACGGCGCCGCGTACGCGGCCTACACCGCGCCCGTCACGGTGACCGCGACCGGCGCGCACACGGTGGACTACCGGGCCACCGACGCGGCCGGCAACACGGCGCCGGCGCAGGCCGTCGCCTTCACCGTGGTCGCGCCGTCCGGCGAGGACACCACGCCGCCCACCGTCACCGCCCAGGTCACCGGCGAGCGCAACGGCGACGGCGAGTACCTGGGCAGCGCCACCGTCACCCTCACCGCCACCGACGACGAGTCCGGCGTCGAGCACGTCGAGTACTCCCTCGACGGCGCCGCCTACGCCCACTACGCCGCCCCGGTGGTGGTGGAGCAGGCCGGCGACCACACGGTGAGCTACCGGGCCACGGACCGGGCCGGCAACACCTCCACGGTCGGCACGGCGACGTTCACGGTGCTCGCCGGGTCGGGCGGGGACACCACCCCGCCCACCGTCACCGCCCAGGTCACCGGCGAGCGCGACGGCGAGGACTACGTCGGTACCGCCACGGTCACCCTCACCGCCACCGACACCGGCTCCGGCGTCGCGCGGGTCGAGTACTCCCTCGACGGCGCCGCGTACGCGGCCTACACCGCGCCCGTCACGGTGACCGCGACCGGCGCGCACACGCTGGGCTACCGGGCCACCGACCGGGCCGGCAACACCTCCACGGTCGGCACGGCGACGTTCCGGGTGGTCGCGCCGCCCGCCGAGGACCGGACCCCGCCGGTGGTGACCGCTCAGGTGTCGGGGCAGCGCAATCCGGACGGGGCGTACCAGGGCGCCGCCACGGTGACCCTGGCGGCCACCGACGACGGCTCCGGCGTCGACCGGATCGAGTACTCCCTCGACGGGGCCGCGTACGCGGCGTACACCGCGCCGGTGACGGTGAACCAGGTCGGCGCGCACGCGGTGAACTACCGGGCCACGGACCTCGCCGGCAACACCTCGGCCGTGGGGACGACCAGCTTCACGGTGGTCGCGCCCCCCGGCGGCGACACCACCGCGCCCGTGGTCACCGCCGCGCTCTCCGGCCTGCCGGACGCCGACGGGGTCTACCTGGGCAGCGCGACCGTGACCCTGACGGCCACCGACGCCGAGTCCGCCGTGGCCCGGGTGGAGTACGCGCTCGACGGCGCCGCGTACGCCCGGTACTCCGCACCGGTGACCGTCAACCGGCCCGGCGAGCACACGCTCAGCTACCGGGCCACCGACGCGGCCGGCAACACCTCCGGCACCGGATCGGTCACCTTCCGGGTCGCCGGCAGCGGCTCGGATCCGCAGTGCCCGGTCGCCGACACCCGGCGCGACGTCTGGTTCGGCACGGTCAACAGCAAGGTCGCCAACCGGGTCGTCGAGCGTACGTGCACCATCAACAACCTGGTCGAGGACGAGCGGGAGTGGTCCAGCCAGGACGAGTTCGTGGCGCACGTCCAGTTCGTCGTGGACGACCTGCGCTACCGCCGGGTGGTCACGAAGAAGGAGCAGTCCCGGCTGATCATGATGGCCGGCCGCTCGGGCGTGGGCATGCCCGACACCCAGAACGGCTACCAGGCCATCCTCGACGGCTCGCAGAAGTCGTTCGCCCGCTGGCAGCAGGTGGGCGAGGGCGGCTTCACGCTGAACCCGGACGGCTCGATCACCAGCCGGGCCGAGGGCGGCATGGGGATGCTCTGGTATCCGGTGAAGGCGTACGGGAACTTCTCGCTGAAGCTGCGCTGGCGCGACGACGCGCCGGGCACCGGCCGGGCCAACAGCGGCGTCTTCGTCCGCTTCCCCTGGGTGCACGACCACCCGGACGAGTCGCGCCCGGAGTGGGTGGCGATCAAGTACGGACACGAGCTGCAGATCTACGACAAGGTCGACGGCGACCAGTACAAGACCGGATCGGTCTACGGCTTCGACCGGGTCGACCTGGCCGGGGCGTACCAGACCCCGAAGGGGACCTGGAACAACTACGAGATCCGGGTCATGGGGCAGCGGTACTCGATCTTCCGGGACGGCCGTCTGATCAACGAGTACCTGAACCTGCCGGGCAACGCCTTCTCGCCTCCGCGCGCGGGCGACCCGGGCACGTCGGGGCGGCAGCACGGCACCGGGTACGTCGGGCTGCAGAACCACGGCGCCGGGGACGTGATCAGCTTCCGCGACGTACGGATCTCGCCGCTGCCGGCCTGCGAGGACGGCACGACGACCTGCACCTGCTGCTGACCGAGGGAGGTCCACCATGGAGGCAACGCCGCAGTCGTCGCCGCCGGCACCGCGCCGGCCACGGTCGTGGCGGGCGTACCTGCTCGTCGAGGCGGTCCTGCTCGCCGTCCTCGTGGGCAGCGGCGGGCTGGCGTCGGCCGCCGGGGTGCTGACGGCCGCGCCCGAGCAGCCGGAGGGCTGCCAGCGCCCGGACCGCACCATGCAGCTGTACGCGATGGAGCTGCCCCGGGATCCGGAGACCGGGCAGATCCGCCTCGGCTACGGCACGAGCGCGGAGAGCGCCTCGTACCCGGGGCCGACGATCGAGATGGTCGAGGGCGAGTGCCTGGCGATCACGTTGCACAACGAGGTCCCGGCCACCACCCTGGCCCAGCTGCGTACCGACCCGAACCACCCGCTCGGCGTGTCGCTGCACGTGCACGGCGTGAAGTACACCCAGCAGTCCGACGGTACGGTGCACAGCGGTTCGTTCGTGCCGTCGGGCCAGTCGCGCACCTACCTCTGGTACGCCCAGAAGCGGAACCCGGAGGCCGGCACGCCCGGTACGGCCGGCTACTGGTGGTACCACGACCACGTGGTCGGCAACGCGCACGGCACCCAGGGCCTCAACTCGGGGCTCTTCGGTGGCGTGGTGGTACGCCGTCCGGGCGACCCGAGGCCGGACCGGACGTACGTGTCGGTCTTCGGGGACCGGCAGACCATCAACCTGCGGCGCGGCGCGGCCGCCGACACGTGCGACCCGTACAACCCGCAGCCCGGCCCGACCTGCCTGGTGGCGCGCAAGGGCGAGCGGGTGGAGTTCATCGTGATCGGCATCGGCAACGACATGCACACGTGGCACCTGCACGGGCACTCCTGGGCCGACACCCGCACGGGCGTGCTCACCGGGGAGGGCGCGGCCGTCGACAACACACCGATCATCGACAACCGCACCCTGGGGCCGGGCGACTCGTTCGGGCTCCAGGTGATCGCCGGTGACTCGGTCGGTCCGGGGCACTGGATGCTGCACTGCCACATGCAGTTCCACTCGGACGCCGGGATGTCCACCATGCTGCACGTGCTGGACGAGAACGGTCAGATGCCGCCCGGCCACGGCCACCACTGAGCCACGACCAGGCGGAGCGGTCGGTTCGACGGCGCGGGTGCCCGGATCGGGTATCCGCGCCGGTCGGCCCATTGACCCGGGACCACGGCTCGCTTAACTTCATCGAATTGAAAGGTGTCTTTACAGATAGGGCTCACTACCCCGGGAGCATGGATGCGATACCGATCCGCCCGCACCTTCGCCGCCCTGGCCGCCACGGTCGCGGTACTGCTCACCGCCGCCCCCGCGACGGGGGCGAGCGCACAGCCCGGCCCGGCCGGTCACGGTACCTCCCTCCGCAAGGTCGGCTACTTCACCCAGTGGGGCATCTACGCCCGCGCCTTCACCGTGAAAAAGCTGGAGACCTCCGGCGCCGCCGACCAGCTCACCCACGTCAACTACGCCTTCGGCAACGTCTCGGCAGACGGTCGCTGCTACCTCGACGGCGGCCCGGGCGAGGGCGATCCGTGGGCCGACTACCAGCGCCCGGTCCCCGCCGAGGAGAGCGTCGACGGGGTCGCCGACCAGCCCGGCCAGGCGCTGGCCGGCAACTTCCACCAGCTGGCCAAACTGAAGGCCCGGCACCCGGACCTCAAGGTGCTCATCTCGCTGGGCGGCTGGAGCTGGTCGACCTACTTCTCGAACGCGGCCCTCACCGACGCCTCGCGCAAGGCGTTCGTCGCCTCCTGCATCGACCTGTACCTCAGGGGCAACCTGCCGGCGGCCGGCGGCAGCGGCGGGCCGGGCGCGGCGGCCGGCGTCTTCGACGGCATCGACCTGGACTGGGAGTGGCCGAACTGGCCCGGCGACGTCGACAACGTGACCCGGGAGGCGGACCGGGAGAACTTCACCAAGCTCCTCGCGGAGTTCCGCCGCCAGCTCGACGCGTACGGTCGCCAGGCGCGCCGGCACTACGAGCTGACCGCCTTCCTGCCGGCCAACCCGGCGGCCATGGACGCCGGCTACGAGGGCCGGAAGATCTTCAAGTACCTCGACTTCGCCACCGTCCAGGGGTACGACTTCCACGGCGGCTGGGACGCGGTCACCAACCAGCAGTCGGCGCTGCGGGTGCCGGCCGGCGCCCCCGACGACCCGGACTTCTCGGTGGAGGTGGCGGTCGGCGGATGGCTGGACCGGGGCGCGCCCCGGGACAAGCTGGTGCTCGGCATCCCCTACTACGGTCGCGGCTGGACCGGCGTCACGGGCGGCGGGAACGGGCTGTTCCGGCCCGCTGCGGCCCCGGCACCGGCCACGTACGAGGCCGGATACGAGGACTACAAGCTGCTCAAGGAGTTGCCCGGCAAGGGCTTCACGCTGCACCGGGACCTGCGCGCCGGGCACGCGTGGCTCTTCGACGGGACCACCCTGTGGACGTACGACGATCCCGTGGTGGTGCTGCAGAAGGCGCTCTGGATCCGGCAGCAGCGGCTCGGCGGGGCGATGATCTGGTCGCTGGACGGCGACGACGACAACGCCACGCTGAGCAGGACCATCGGCCTCGGCCTGCGGACCCGCTGACCTCCGGCGCCCCGGCCGTCGCGCCCTCGCCTGACCTGTCGCGCCCCCGCCCGGCTCCCCGGGCGGGGGCGCCCGTCTCGTCGCGGCCCGCCCGCCGGTACGACGTCTCAGGGCGGGGCGGGCCGCCCGCGGCGGATGCCGAAGGCGTCGGCGCAGTGCCGCACCAGGCGGTGCAGGGCGGCGCTCTCCGTGGCGCTCCAGACCAGGGCCAGCAGGGCCCGGTCGGTGACGTCCGCGACCGCGACGGCGGTGAGGCGGTCGGCGTACTGGCCGGCCATGGACTCGCTGAGCACGGCGACGCCGAGCCCGCGGGCGGCCAGGTCGGCGATGGCGTCGGCGGCGCTCGCCCGCAGGGCGATGGCCGGCTGGAGGCGTTGCGCGGCGCAGGCGCGGTCGAGGACGGTACGGATGCCGGTCCCCTCGGGCATGCAGACGATCGGGTGCTCGGTGACCTCCGCGAGGGTCGCGGTCTCCCGCTTCGCCAGTACGTGGCCCGGCGGTACCAGCGCGACGAGCCGCTCGCTGACGATCGTGAGGGCGTTCAGGCCGGCGGGGGCGGGATCGGCGGTACCGACGAGCGCGAGGTCGAGCGCGCCGGAGCGGACCCCCTCGACCAGCCGCTCGGAGTTCTCCTCGACCAGCGTGACCTCGACGCCGGGATGCGCGCGGTGGAACGCGGCGAGCGCCTCGAAGAGCGGGGTCACCGTGCAGCCGATGATCATCCCGACGGTGAGGTGCCCCCGGATGAGGCCGGTCACCTCGCCGACGGCCTGCCGGACGGCGCCGGCCGCGGCGAGCGCGGCCCGGGCGGGTTCGAGCGCGGCGACGCCGGCCGCGGTGAGGGTCGCGGTACGGGTGGAGCGGTCGATCAGGGCGGCGCCCAGTTCGCGTTCGAGCTGCCGGATCTGCGCGCTGACGCCCGACTGACTGATCCGGACGCGCTCGGCGGCCCGGGTGAAGTTCGCCTCCTCCGCGACCGCGACGAAGTACTCCAGCTGCCTGAGTTCCATAACCAGTAATTCTAGATGCCAGCAGAACAAGCTGTTGGACTTCTGGTAGCGGGCCGCAGATGCTTGAACGGCGAATGCGACGCGGACGCGAACGCAATCGGACGCACGCGGAAGAGCCGCGGACGCGCGCGGAAGAGCCGCGGACGCGGGAGGGGCGCGGGGCGCGAGCGACCGCGTCGGCGAGACCACGAAAGGATCATGATGTCGGACCACGAGAAGGCCATGACGCCCGAGGAGATCACCCGGCTCTTCGTACGGCGCTCCAACGCGGGGGACGCCGAGGGCGTCGCCGCGCTGTACGAGGAGGACGCCGTGCTGGCGTACCCGCCGGGGAGCGTGACGGTGGGCCGGGCGGCGATCCGGGCACTCTGGGAGAAGGTCCTGGCGAACCGGCCGCACTTCGAGCCGGAGGAGTCGCTGCCCACGCTGGTCAGCGGCGACCTCGCGCTCACCTCGACCCCACCGAGGGACGGCGCCGGGGCGCGGGCGCAGGTCGTCCGCCGGCAGCCGGACGGCTCCTGGCTGCGGGTGCTCGACCAGCCGGAGTTCACCCGGCCGGCGAAGCCGTGAGGCGGGCGGGGCCGCTCAGCCCTTGCGCCCGCTGGTGACGATCCCCTCGACGAAGTGCCGCTGCGCCAGGAAGAACAGGATGATCATCGGGATGGTGGCGATCACGCTGCCGGCGAGGACGACCTCCCACTGCTGCTCGCCGCCGTACCCGAACCGGTCGAGCACCACCTTGAGCCCGCGCGGCAGGGTGTAGAGCTCCTCGCGGCGCAGGTAGATCAGCGGTTTGACCAGGTCGGTCCAGCTCGCCTTGAACTCGAAGACGAAGGCCACCAGCAGCGCCGGCCGGATCAGCGGGAAGGCGATCCGCCAGAACAGCTGGGGATAGCCGGCCCCGTCGACCCGGGCTGCCTCGAAGTACTCGCGCGGTACGGAGAGCAGGAACTGTCGCAGCAGGAAGATGTAGAAGGCCGAGCCGAAGAGGTTGCCCGCCCAGAGCGGTACCTGGGTGTCCACCAGCCGCAGGTGCGACCAGACCAGGTACGTCGGGATCATCGTCACCGCGAACGGCAGCATCATCGTCGCCAGCACCAGCCCGAAGAGCAGGTCGCGCCCGGGAAAGCGGAAGTACGCGAAGCCGAAGGCGACCCAGGCGCTGGAGAGCGTCACCGCCAGCGCGGCGGCCACGCCCACCGTGACGCTGTTGAACAGCCAGGTCAACAGCGGCACCGCCTGCCACGCCGTACGGTAGTTCTCCGGTTGGAACGGCACGGGCAGGAAGCCGGTCGTGAAGACGTACTCGCGGGGCCGCAGCGAGGCGGCGACCAGCCAGGCGAACGGCGCCAGGAAGACCACGGCGGCCAGCACCAGCGCGACCAGCACCGGCAGCCGGCGCCACCGCGACGGCCGGTGCGGCCGGCGCCGGGCCGGCGCGGTCGCCGCCGGTGTCGTGTCGCGGCGGGCCGGCACGTCGGCCGGCGGGGTCAGGGCCGCGGTCACCGCTGCTCCCCCTCGTAGTAGACGAACCGGTTGCCGAGTTTGAGCTGCACCACGGTGACCGCCATGACCACCAGGAAGAGCAGCCAGGCCAGCGCCGAGGCGTAGCCCATGTGCAGGAACTGGAACGCCTGCTGGAAGAGGTAGATGACGTAGAACGTCGCCGCGTCGGCGCTGAAGGAGTTCTGCGTCTGGCGGTTGCCGAAGTACATCGTGTAGACCTCGGTGAACATCTGCAGCGCCGAGATGGTGTTGACGATCATGGTGAAGAAGAGCGCGCCCGAGATCATCGGCAGCGTGACCCGGCGGAACCGCTGCCACGCCGACGCCCCGTCCACCGTCGCCGCCTCGTAGAGTTCGGGCGGCACGTTCTGCAACGCGGCCAGGTAGATGACCACGGTCGAGCCGAGGCTCCAGAGGCTCATCAGCACGATCCCCGGCATCATCCAGTCCGGGTCCGTGGTCCAGCTCGGACCGTCGAGGCCGACCAGCCCCAGCGCCCGGTTGACCAGCCCGTCCTGCGTGTTCAACAGCAGCAGGAAGAGCACCCCGACCGCGACCGCGGGCGTCATCACCGGCAGGTAGAAGACGGTACGGAAGAAGCCCCGCAGCCGGCGGACCCGGGTGAGCAGCATGGCCAGGCCGAGCGAGACGGCCATCACCAGCGGTACGTGCAGCAGGGCGAAGTAGACCGTGTTGCCCAGGCTGCGCAGCACCATCGGGTCGGCGACGAGCCGGCGGTAGTTGTCGAGCCCGGTGAAGCGCGGCGCGTTGACCACGTCGTAGTCGGTGAGGCTCAGCCAGGCGCTGGCGATCATCGGGCCGGCGGAGAAGGCGAGGAAGCCGACGATCCAGGGCGCCAGGAAGACGTACGCCCAGCGGGTCTCCTGCCGGGTCAGCGCCGAGGCCCGCCGCCGGCGCGGCGCGGTAGCCGGGCCGGGGGCGGCGGGTGGCGCCGCCCCCGGGCCGGTGTGGGTGGTGGTGGTCATCGCCCGGGCCTACCGCGACGCCTGGTCGAGCGCGGCGCTCGCCTCGCGCTGCGCCCGGGCCAGGGCCGCCTCCGGATCGCTCTGTCCGGCCAGTACCCGGTTCACCGCGTCGGTCCAGGCCTTGTCGAACTCGGCGCCGGCGGGCGAGGCGGGCATCGAGAAGCCGGCGTCCTGGACGGAGAGGATCGTCTGTACGGCGTCGTCGAAGCGCTTGTTGCCGCTGGGCCGGTAGACCTCGGCGAAGATCTGCCGGTCGGCCGCGACGTTGCCGGTGTAGAGCCCGGTGAAGGGCTGGTGCTGGGCCTGGCGGGCGGCCAGCCGCGCCTTCGCGGCGGCGACCCAGGTTGCGGCGGCGGTCATCGACTTGACGAAGGCGCAGGCGGCGTCCGGGTGCTTGGCCCCCTTCGGGATCACCCAGGCCATCCCGGAGGCGTAGGTCAGCGGGTGGCCCTGCCGGTCCACGAAGGGCTTGACCACCAGTTCGGCGTTCGGGGTGTTCTTCGCCGCGACGTTGAGGAACCAGTCCTCCATCGGCCAGACCGCGATCTGGTCACGCGCGAGCGGGTTCTCCGCGCCGAAGAAGTCGAAGGTGTCCCGGAACGACTTGAACTTCCCCCAGCCGCCCTGGTCCTGGATCAGCCGTACGCCCGCGCGCAGCGCCTCCAGGACCCGGGGGTCGGTCAGCTGGGCGGTACGGCCGTCCGCGGAGAGCAGGTCGGCGCCGTTGGCCCGGGCCCACATCGGCAGGAACTCGGGGATCTTGGGGTCGACGCCGATCCGGGTGAGCTTCCCGCCGGAGACGGCGGCCAGTCGGGCGTTCAGCGCGGCGAGCCCCGCCCAGTCGCCGAGGTCGACGTCGGCGGCGGTCAGGCCCGCCCGCCGGAGCACCGCCTCGTTGAGGTAGACGACCCGGACGCTGTAGAACTCGGGGATGCCGTAGAGCGTGCCGTCGAGGGTGAGCTGCTGGCGCGCGTCCGGCCGGTACTGGCCCAGGTCGATGCCCTGGTCCCGGACGCAGTCGGTCATCGGTACGACCGACCCGCGCTTGGCGTACGTGCCGACGAGCTTGCGGTCGAGGTAGACCAGGTCCGGCGGATTGCCGGAGGCGACCGCGGAGAGGAACTGCTGCTCGTCGAAGCTCCCCTCCGTGATGGTCAGCTTCACGTCGGGATGCTCCCGCTTGAACAGGTCGACGCGGGTGGTGGCGATCTCGTCGGGCAGGCTGAAGCCCATGGTGGTCAGCGCGCTGTCGCCCGCGGCACCGGAGTCCCGACCCCCGCCGCCGATCCCCCCGCACCCGGCGACCGCGAGCGCCAGTGCCGCCACGACCGCGGTACCGGCAGTCCTTCGCAGCATTCGTCCTCCCCGTGCCGAAGGCCCCCGCGCCGCGCGCGGAGGCTTCCCGTGACAAAGTGATCCGCTACTTCCCATCCCGCCGGTCGGTTCAAACTCGCAGTTCAGACGCGGGTCGCCCGACTCGGAGACCGGCGGCGGGGCTCGGGATAACGCGAACCGCGGCGGATTCGCCCCGCCGGGTCCGGGCCCGGTGGAGCGGGGGTCCGCCGGGCGGCCGGCGGACCGGCGGGCGTACGGGCAGGTCACGGCCGTGAGAGCGCGTTCCGGTACGGCCGCTGCCGGGGCGCGGATATAGCCATTTGTCGTTACTTCGGGATTGCCGACGCGTGTCGACGAGATTTCCACGCCGGCCGCCGACCACCATTGCTGCCGCCGACAACAAATATCCTGGCCAGGGCACTTGTCCGGGGCCTGGCCGTCACGAACGCGTGTCGCCGTAACAGAAACGTGACCCCTCCGTCGTCTTGACAGAGATGTAGACGGTGATGAGTCTCTACCTGAGAGCGCTCTCCAACCGATCGGGACGCCGGCGGCCGCCGGCGTCCCGGTCCCCCAGGCTGCCGGCATCGCCGCTCTCCCCCGTGCGGCGCGGCCCGCAGCGTCTCACCCCCAGGGAGTTGCCATGCCATCCCGCACACACCGGGCGGTCCGCCGCCGCAGATCCCGCTATCTCGTCGCCCTCGCCGCCGCGGTGATCACACTGCTCGGCGGCTACGCGGTGACCACCACCACCGCCGCCAGCGCCGCCCCCACGCTGCTCTCGCAGGGCCGGCCGGCGACGGCCTCCTCCACCGAGAACGCCGGCACTCCCGCCTCGGCCGCCGTCGACGGCAACACCGGCACCCGCTGGTCCAGCACCGCCAGCGACCCGCAGTGGCTCCAGGTCGACCTCGGCGCCACGGCCTCGGTCAGCCAGGTGGTGCTCAACTGGGAGGCCGCCTACGCCCGCGCCTTCCAGGTCCAGGTCTCCACCGACGCCACCAACTGGACCAGCGTCTACAGCACCACCACCGGCACCGGCGGCACCCAGACCCTCGACGTCACCGGCACGGGCCGCTACGTACGGGTCTACGGCACCGCCCGGGGCACCGGCTACGGCTACTCGCTCTGGGAGTTCCAGGTCTACGGCACCATCGGCGGTACCGCGGGCTGCGGCAGCGGCAACGCGGCCCAGGGACGCCCGGCCACCGCCTCGTCGGTCCAGGACGCGGGCTTCCCCGCCTCGGCCGCCGTCGACGGCAACACCGGCACCCGCTGGTCCAGCGCCGCCAGCGACCCGCAGTGGTTGCAGGTCGACCTCGGCTCGGCGCAGCAGATCTGCCAGGTCGTGCTGACCTGGGAGGCCGCCTACGCCCGCGCCTTCCAGGTCCAGGTCTCCACCGACGCCGCCAACTGGACCAGCGTCTACAGCACCACCACCGGCACCGGCGGCACCCAGACCCTCGACGTCAGCGGCACCGGCCGCTACGTACGGGTCTACGGCACCGCCCGGGGCACCGGCTACGGCTACTCGCTCTGGGAGTTCGCCGTCCGTACCGGCGGCGGCGGACCGACCACCACCCCGACCGCCACGCCGACCACCACCCCCACCGGGACGCCCCCGCCGGGCGGCGGTGACCTCGGCCCGAACGTCAAGGTCTTCGACCCGTCGATGTCGAGCGCCTCGATCCAGAGCCAGTTGGACGCCATCTTCAACCAGCAGGAGCGCAGCCAGTTCGGTACGGCCCGCTACCAGCTGCTCTTCAAGCCGGGCACGTACAACAACATCCACGCCCAGATCGGCTTCTACACCTCGATCTCCGGACTGGGTCTCTCCCCCGACAACGTCACCATCAACGGCGACGTCACCGTCGACGCGGGCTGGTTCAACGGCAACGCCACCCAGAACTTCTGGCGCTCGGCGGAGAACCTCTCGATCAACCCGTCGGCCGGCTTCACCCGCTGGGCCGTCTCCCAGGCCGCGCCGTTCCGGCGGATGCACATCCGGGGCAACCTGAACCTCGCCCCGGCCAGCTACGGCTGGGCCAGCGGCGGCTACATCTCCGACAGCAAGGTCGACGGCCAGGTCCAGTCGTACTCGCAGCAGCAGTGGATCTCCCGGGACAGCCAGTACGGCAGCTGGGACGGCTCGGTCTGGAACATGGTCTTCTCGGGGGTGGCGGGCGCGCCGCCGCAGCACTTCCCGAACCCCTCGCACACCGTGCTCAACACCAGCCCGGTGACCCGGGAGAAGCCGTTCCTCTACGTCGACTCCGGTGGCGCCTACCGGGTCTTCGTACCGGCGCTGCGCACCAACTCGTCGGGCGCCACCTGGACCGGCGGCAGCACGGCCGGCACCTCGATCCCGCTCAGCCAGTTCTACGTGGCCAAGCCGGGTGACTCGGTGGCGACCATCAACAACGCGCTCGCCCAGGGCCTGCACCTGCTCTTCACCCCGGGCATCTACCACGTCAACCAGACCATCAACGTGACCCGCGCCAACACGGTCGTGCTCGGGCTGGGCTACGCGACGCTGATCCCGGACAACGGCGTGATCCCGATGACCGTGGCGGACGTCGACGGCGTGAAGCTGGCCGGCCTGCTCTTCGACGCCGGCCCGGTCAACTCGCCGCTGCTGCTGCGGGTCGGGCCGGACGGCTCGGCCGGTACCAGCCACGCGGCCAACCCCACCTCGATCCAGGACGTCTTCTTCCGGATCGGCGGCGGCGGCGTGGGCAAGGCCACCACCAGCGTGGTGGTGAACAGCAGCAACACGATCATCGACCACATCTGGGCGTGGCGCGGCGACCACGACACCGGGGTCGGCTGGGACGTCAACACGGCCGACACCGGCCTGATCGTCAACGGCAACAACGTGACCGCGTACGGCCTCTTCGTCGAGCACTACCAGAAGTACCAGCTGATCTGGAACGGTCAGGGTGGCCGGACGATCTTCTTCCAGAACGAGATGCCGTACGACCCGCCGAACCAGGCCGCCTGGATGAACGGCAGCACCAACGGCTACGCGGCGTACAAGGTGGCGAACTCGGTCACCAGCCACGAGGCGTGGGGCGTCGGCAGCTACTGCTACTTCAACGTCAACCCGAGCGTCAACGCGACCCGGGCGTTCGAGGTGCCGGACACCTCCGGCGTCCGCTTCCACGGCCTGCTCGCCGTCTCGCTCGGCGGCAACGGCACCATCACCCACGTCATCAACAACACCGGCGGGCCGGCGCAGGGCACCGCCACCATCCCGGCCTACGTCAACAACTACCCGTAGGCCCGCACCGTACCGACGGTCGGGACCACACCCACGGTGGCGGCACCGCTCGCGGTGCCGCCACCGGCGCGTCCCGAGCCGGCGATCCGGCGGCATGGGGGCGGTGGCGCGGGCCGGCCGCCGAAGTCCGCCCGGTCCCGCCCGTGAAGGGCGTCCGGAGGTCAGGAACGCAGCTCGTTGATCTTGTCGCGGGCCACCGTCGCGAGCGTCGACATCTTGTGCGGCTGGCCGCGCAGGAACGCCTCGGTGAAGTGCTTCGCCTGCTCGTACCTGACCTTGCCGGGCATCGGCGGCTCGTTCGGGTTCACGTCGCAGTCCACCAGCGCCGGGCCCGGGTGCGCCAACGCCTCCCGGACCGCCCCGGAGACGTCCCCCGGCTCGGTGACCTTGACCCCGTACGCGCCGCAGCCGCGCGCCCAGGCGCCGAAGTCGGGCTCCGGCTCGCGGTGCCGCACCGCGTACTCGGGGTAGCCGAGGATGATCTGCTCCCAGAGGATCTGCCCGTACGAGTTGTTGTTGTTGACGATCACCTTCACCGGCAGGTCGTGCCGTACCGCCGTGAGGAACTCGGCCATCAGCATCGCGAAGCCGCCGTCGCCCGGGTACGCGATCACCTGCCGGCCCGGGTAGGCCTGCTGGATGCCGATGGCGTACGGCAGCCCGCAGGCCATCGTCGCCAGGTTGCCCGAGAGGTAGAACTCCCGCCCGCCCCGGATGGTCCAGTGCCGGGCCGCCCAGGTCGCCACCGTGCCCGAGTCACAGGTCAGGATCGCGTCGTCGGCGGCCAGCTCGTCGACGCAGCCCATCAGGTACTGCGGCGCGATCGGCCGGCGGCTCGCGTCCTGGAGCGCCCCCATCCGCGTCCGCCACTCGTCCCGCCCCTTCTGGTACTTCTCCAGGAACGAGCGGTCCCCGTTGCGCGGCAGCATCGGCAGCAGCGCCCGCAGCGTGCTGGCCGAGTCGGCGGTCAACGCCACCTCCACCGGCAGGCGCAACGCGCTCAGGCTGGCATCCAGGTCGATCTGCACGACCCGCGCCTGCCCCGGCGAGGGCAGGTACTTCCCGTACGGGAAGGAGGTGCCGACCATCAGCAGCGTGTCGCACTCCTCCATCAGCTCCTCGCTGGGCCGCGTACCGAGCAGCCCGAGCCCGCCGGTGGTGAGCGGGTGGTCGTCGGGCACCACGTGCTTGCCCGGGAGCGTCTTCACGATCGGCGCGCCGAGCGCGTCGGCGACCGCGACCACCTCCGCGCCCGCGTCCCGGGCACCGATCCCGACCAGCATGGCGACCTTCCTGCCGGCCGAGAGGACCTCCACGGCACGGGCCAGCTCCGCCGGCTCCGGCGCGACGGGCGGGCGCGACACGACCGTGCTGCTCCGCGGCGGCGTACCGGGGCTGACGTGCCGGTACGGGTCCTCCGCGGCCGGCGCGACCTGCACGTCGTTGGGAAAGGTCAGGTGCGACACCGTGCGGTTTGCCAGGGCGGTACGGATCGCGATGTCGACCACCCCGGGCAGTTGCTGCGGGTTGGTCACCATCAGGTTGTAGTCGGCGACGTCCTGGTACAGCAGTTGGGTGTGCACCTCCTGCTGGTAGTGCGAGCCCAGCACCGAGGTCTCCTGCATCCCGGTGATCGCCAGCACCGGCACGTGGTCGAGCTTCGCGTCGTAGAGGCCGTTCAGCAGGTGGATGGCGCCCGGCCCGGAGGTGGCCGCGCAGACGCCCAGCCGGCCGGTGGCCTTGGCGTACCCGGTCGCCATGAAGGCGGCCGCCTCCTCGTGGTGCACCAGCACGAACCGCAGCCGCGCCCGCTCGCGCCGGAACCCCTCCATCAGCCCGTTGATGCCGTCGCCGGGCAGGCCGAAGATCGTGTCGACCCCCCACTCGACCAACCGCCTGGCCAGGCACTGTCCCACGATCTCCTGCATCGGGCGGCACCCTTCCCCCGGCGCGTACCGACGACGCGCTCCCCGTCCCGCTACCCCTGCATCCGCACGACAAACCCCGCCGCGGCGGCCGGTCGGGCTCGCCGACCGGCCGCCACGGCACCCGTCACCGGTTGCCCTTGGCCTGTTGCTTGGCCATCATGGGGTCGGCGCCTCGGTCCATCCTCTTCATCGCGTCGCGCAACTGCTTCTCGTCCATCTTCGAGCTGCCCTCGATGCCCTTCTCGTGGGCACGCTGACGCATCTCGTGGAGATCTTCCCGACCGGCCATCTCCGGCCTCCCCTCGGTACGGCGGGCGCATCGCCCGCGCGGACTCCTGGCCCGCGCTTACCCGGTCGGGATGTCGCGAAACGGCGGACCGGACGCCGTCGCCGGGGCCGGCTACGGCCGCCGCCGGACCGGCCCGCTACGGCCGCTGGCCGGCCACCTCGACGGGCTGTTCGCCGTCCTCGTCCTCGCCCGGCTCGGGCATCCGCGGGCGCAGCCGCACCTTGGTGATGGCGTGCCCCGTGACCTCGACGACCTGCGCCGCGAAGGTGGGCAGCTCGACGGTCTCGCCGGGCCCGGTGGGGATGTGCCCGAGGCGGGCCAGCAGCAGCCCCGCGACGGTGGTGTAGTCGCCGCCGTCCGGTTCGTCCAGGTCCAGCCCGATGTCGGGCAGGTCGTGGATCGGGAACGTACCGGGCACGAGCAGCGCGCCGCCGGCCTCCCGTACCACGGCCTGGACGTCCCGGTCGGTCTCGTCGTAGATCTCGCCGACGATCTCCTCGACCAGGTCCTCCATCGTGACGATGCCGTCGTTGGCGCCGCGCTCGTCGACCACGAGCGCGAGCTGCTGGCGCTCCTGGCGCAGCTGGCGCATCGCGTCGGTGACGCCGAGGGTCTCCGGCAGGAACAGCGCCGGGGAGGCGTGGTCGGCGACGGTACCGGTGCCGTCGAGCAGGTCGCGCAGGTGCACCACGCCGATCACGTCGTCCAGCCCGCCGGAGGTGACGACCGGTGCCCGGCTGTGACCCGACTCGGCGAGCAGGCGCAGCCCCTCGGCCGTCGGCAGTTCGGCGCGGAGCGCGGTGACCTGTCCGCGCGGCACCAGGACCTCGCGCAGGATCCGGTCGGCGACCTCGAAGGCGCCGCTGATGATCGTACGGTGCTCGGCGGTCAGCCCCCGCTGCGCGGCGACCATCTCGCGCAACTCCTCCGCGCTGACCTCCTCCCGGCCGCCGTCGGGGTCGGCGCCGGTCAGCCGTACGACCAGGTTCGTCGCGCCGCCGAGCAGCCAGACCGCGGGCCGGGAGAACGACGAGAGCAGGTCGAGCGGCCGCGCCACCAGCAGCGCCCAGCCCTCGGCCCGCTGCATGGCGACCCGCTTCGGGGCCAGCTCGCCGAAGACCAGCGTGAAGAAGGTCAGCAGAATCGTCACGACGATGATGGAGACCGGGTCGGCGGCCGAGCCGAGGAAGCCGAGCAGCGGTACCAGCGGGGCGGCCAGCGACACCGCGGCGGCGGCCGAGGCCAGGAACCCGGCCAGGGTGATGCCGATCTGGATGGTGGCCAGGAAGCGGTTCGGGTCACGGGCCAGCCGGGCCAGCACGCGCCCGCCGCGCGAGGTCCGCTCCAGTCGCTGCAACTGGCTCTCGCGCAGCGAGACCAGGGCCATCTCGCTGCCCGAGAAGACCGCGTTGACCAGTACCAGCACCGCGACCAGCCCTACCTGTAAGCCGTACCCGCCCACTGTCACGCCTTCCGTGCCGGATCCTGCTCGGGCCCCAAACCTAGTCGGTACGCCCCTCGGGTGGGCGTCGCGGCACGACGCGGACCCGAGGCGGTCGGCCGGTACCCCTAGGATCTCCCGATGATCGATATCGCACGGTGGCTTCTGCACGACGCGGAGCCCGGACAGTGGACGCGGCCGGACGTCGAGGCGATGTGCGCCACTCGGGACTGGACGCTCGACGGCGACGGTGACGCGGTGGTCGTCCGCACCGGGTTGCCCACCGGTGACGGGGTACTGCGCCGAGCGCCCGACGGCGACCGCTACATCGGACTGTCGATCCCGCTCAGCGGGCCGCACGCCTCGGCGGCAGAAGCGAGCGACGCGTTCCGACGCGGCGGCCTCAGGCTGCACAAGCCGGAGGCGCTGGGCGAGTCGACCGCGCTGGGGCAGTCCATCGCGGTCGACGACTGGTTCGAGCCGCGATCGCCGTGGGGCACCCCGTTCCGCCAGTGGCGACGCGAGGACCGCCTGTTGGACCTGCGATTCGAGGGTGCACTGGTCGCGATCGCGCTCCAGCCGCGCAAGGTGGTCGAGGAACGCCGCTACGAGCGGTTCGTCTCGACGACACCGCACCGGGCCAGCGGCTTCTTCCTGGCCCGTGGCGGAGCCAACAGCGGCCTCGACCTGCCCGGCGGCTGGCTGGTCGACGACTGGGAGATCCTGCGGGACCAGCTCGCCCGCATGCTCACCGACCTGCCGACCGTCACCGCGGCGCTCGGTACGACCGTGAGTTTCCGGCTGTTCCTCGGTCCGACCACCGGCACCACCGCGTTCGTCGACGTCCTCTCCCGGGACCGCCTCGTGGTCTACGGAACCCTCGACCTGGTCCCCGAACCGGCCGCGCTGGGCTGGCAGCCCGCCGAGGGCGAGCCGGACCACACGCTCGGCTGGCGGCCGTTCATTCTGGGCCGGCTTCCCGACTGGTACGCGAGCGGTGGCGGCCCGGGCATGGTCGAGGGCGACCGGTTGGCGGATCTGATCGTCGAGACCGCGCTCGCCGCGGGCACCGCCCGGCCCGACAAGGCGATCGTCGAGTTCCTGTGGCGGCCGGAGCGGTTCTACCCCAAGATGTACGGCCTGAGCCTCGACGAGTAGGTCCCAGGTCCGGTCCGGGGTCGTGGGCGATCAGAGACCTGGTCGCGGGCTGGCCGGTGCCGCGGCCGGGAACCGGCGTCGGACCTACCCGTCCAGGGTCGGTGGCTTCGGCTCAGGCCAGGGCGCGGACGGCGGCGGTGGCCGCCACGGCGACCGCCACCACGACCAGGAACGGCGCGCGGAGCAGCAGGGCCACGGCGGCCGCCGCCAGCCCGGCGGCGCGGGCGTCGAGGACGAGTTGACCGCCGGTGCTGAAGGTCTGCTGGGCGGTCAGCGCGGCGAGCAGCGCCACCGGAAGCAACGCGGCGAGCCGCCGCACGGCCGGCCGTTCCAGGGCCCCGTCGGGTACCAGCAGACCGAGCAGCTTCGCGAGGTAACAGCCGACCGCCGTGACCGCGATCGCGATCCAGACGTTCACGGCCGTGTCTCCTTCCCGGACGAGGATTCCCGGCCTTCCGGCGGCCGATCGCCGGCGCGGTCACGGCCGGCGCGCGCGTCATCGGCGCGGCCGGAGGCGGCGCGCCCGGTGAGCCAGAGGGCGACGGGTGCGGCCAGCGCCGCCACCAGCACCGGTACGCCGACCGGCAGGACCGGTAGCAGGCCCAGTCCGAGCACGACGGCGGCCCCCGCGACGGCCCGCTCGGTCCCGGTACGCAGCATCGGGGCGAGCAGGGCCAGGAAGGCGGCGGGCCCCGCGGCGTCCAGCCCCCAGGCGTCGGTGTCGCCCAGCGCGCGGGCCCCGACGGCGCCGCCGAACGTGGTGAGGTTCCAGAGCAGGTAGAGCGAGAGGCCGGTGACCGCGAAGCCGAGCCGGGCGGCGCGCCGGGTCGGTTGGGCCAGCGCGACCGCGGTGGTCTCGTCGATGACCCAGTGCGCGGCGAACGGGCGTACCCATCGCGGCAGCCGGAGCAGCTGGGACAGGCGCAGCCCGTAGAAGGCGTTGCGTACCCCGAGGAAGAACGCCCCGGCCGCCGCGGTGAACGGGTTGCCGCCCGCCGCCAGCGCCCCGACCAGGGCGAACTGCGACGCGCCAGTGAAGACCAGCAGGCTGAGCAGACAGGTCTGCCACACCGGGACGCCGGCGCCGGCCGAGGTGACGCCGAAGGCGAAGCCCGAGAGTCCGACCGCGACGCCGACGCCGAGGGCGTCCCGTACGACGGCCAGGTCCGGCCGGGCCGGCGGGTCGGGCGCGGTGGCGTCCCCGGGACCGGCTGCGCAGGCCCCGGGCGCGGGTACGGTCTGCTCGGTCACGCCGACGACGCTATGCGGGGTCGAGGCGCCTGTCTTGTACGTTCTTGCAGCCGCCGGCCGGGCCGAGACCCGCGTCTCGGCGGCGCCCGGCGGCGGGTCAGCCGGTGCCGGCGGCCCGTTCGCGGCGGTAGGCGCCCGGCGGTACGCCCACGATGCGGGCGAAGTGACGGCTCAGGTGGGACTGGTCGGTGAAGCCCACCGCGGGCGCGACCTCCGCCGGGGTGGCGCCCGCCGCCAGCAGCCGCTGCGCCCGCTGCACCCGGGCGCTGGTGAGCCAGGCGTGCGGCGGCAGGCCGTACGCGGCGCGGAAGGCGCGCAGCAGCGCGAACGGGCTGGTGCCCAGGTCGGCGGCGAGCCGCCGCAGCGAGGGCGGATCGGCCAACCGGTCCTCCAGCACGGCGCGGGCGCTCGCCGCCAGGCGCGCCCCGGCGCTGGCGACGTCCCGCTGCGGCAGCGCGCCGCCGTTGCGCCGCAGCAGCCGGGTGACCACGAGCCGGAGCAGGGTGTCTGCCGCGAGCGCGTTGCGCTCGTCGGTCGCGCGCAGGACGCGGTGGACCAGCCGCACCGCGTACGGGTCCGCGAAGACGGGCACGGCGAAGCCCGGCGTACCGCGGATCGTGGTGGTCTCCGCCGCGATCTCCCGGACCAGTTCCACGGTCGGGTACAGCACGCCGTACCGCCAGCCCTCCGGCCGCAGGGCGTGTCCGGTGTGCGACACCTCCGGGTTGACCAGGGCGAGGCTGCCCGCGGGCGCGTACTGCTCGCTGCCGCCGTGGTGGAACACCTCGACGCCCACGCTGATGCCGGCGATGACGAAGGTGGGGTGGGTGTGCCGGACGAAGTTCTTGTGGATGTAGTGGGCGCGCAGCAGGTCCACCCCGGGCAGGTCGGGGAAACGCCAGTGCCGCGCCTGTTCCCGGACCCCGTCACGAACCACCGGGCCACGGTACCGGCCGGCCGCCGCGCCCCCGGCCGGGGTTACTGGGCGGCGAGCACCTTGCGTAGCTCCTCGATCACCCGGTCCTGCACGTCCTCGGCGAGGCTCGGATACATCGGCAGCGAGAAGATCTCGTCGGCCAACGCCTCGGTGACCGGCAGCGAACCGGTCCGGTAGCCCAGGTGGGCGAAGCCGGTCATGGTGTGTACCGGCCACGGATAGCTGATGTTGAGTGAGATGTCGCGCTCCCGCAGCGCGGCCAGGATCTCGTCCCGACGGGGGTGCCGGACGACGTAGACGTAGTAGACATGCTCGTTGCCGGGCAGCACGGTCGGGAGGACGAGTTCGGTGCCGGCCAGCCCCTCGGCGTAGCGCCGGGCGATGGCGCGCCGGGCGTCGATGTACGCGTCGAGACGGCGCAGCTTGCGGCGCAGAATCTCCGCCTGCAGCTCGTCCAGCCGGCTGTTGTGGCCCGGGGTGCGGGTCACGTAGTAACGCTCCTCCATGCCGTAGTACCGCAGCTGGCGCAGCCGCCGGGCGACCTCCTCGTCGACGGTCGTCACCGCCCCGCCGTCGCCGTACGCACCGAGGACCTTCGTGGGGTAGAAGGAGAAGGCCGCGGCCCGACCGGTGGTGCCGGCCAGTCGGCCGTGCCGGCGGGCCCCGTGCGCCTGCGCGCAGTCCTCCACGACCTCCAGGCCGTGCTTCTCGGCGAGTTCCCGCAACGGCGCGAGATCGACGCACTGGCCGTAGAGGTGGACCGGGAGCAGGCACCGGGTGCGCGCGGTGAGCGCGTCCGCGACCTGACTGACGTCCATCAGGTAGGTGTCGCGGTCGACGTCGACGAAGACCGGCGTCGCGCCCACCGCGTCGATCGCCACCACGGTCGGCGCCGCGGTGTTCGAAACCGTGATCACCTCGTCGCCCGGCCCGATCCCGAGCGCCTGCAGGGCGAGCTTGATGGCATTGGTGCCGTTGTCGACCGAGACGCAGTGCGGCACCCCGTGATAGGCGGCGTACTCCTGCTCGAAACCGCGTACGCTCTCACCCAGAATCAGCCTGCCGGAACGGAAGACCTTCTCGACGGCGTCGTGAATGTCGGCGCGCTCGTTCTCGTATTCCCGTAGGTAATCCCACACAAGAGTAGTCAAGGACAGCACCACCTCTCGTTGCCCGATGCCGGATGACCAGGCAGCACGTCGGGGATCGCGCACCTGCCCACTCCACCCCGTTAGTTCTATCGCGGGCACCTATCAATTCCCTAGAAGTGCTCTCAACTCGCGCCGCATCGCCTTGCTCGGCGTTCCGGCCAATCAGTAGCATCCATTCATCCAGGTGGAGGTACGCGATGAGGGGAATACTGTTCGCGGGCGGGAGCGGAACCAGACTCCATCCGACAACACTCGCGGTGTCCAAACAGCTCCTACCCGTCCCCGACAAACCGATGGTCCACTACCCGCTCCCGGTTCTCGCGCTCGCCGGCATCCGGGATGTCCCGGTCGGCCCGCCGCCGCCGGCGATCCCGCGGCTCCGACCGCCGCTCGGCGACGGTCCGGTCGCGCTGTTCCTCGACGAACTGGCGGCGGCCCGGTGACGCCCCCGCCCGCCGTGCTGGGTCGGCGCATCCAGTTGATCCACGCCGCCCAGTGGTTGTACGCGGCCGACGGCGACGGGTACGCGACGATCGCCCGGGGCTTCGACGAGGACCCCTGGCCCGGGTACGCCCGGCTCCGCACCGCCGCCCCCCTGTCGCGCAGCCGCACCGGGGTATGGACGACCACCCGGTACGCCACGGGCGCGGCGCTCCTCGACGACGCGCGGTTCGCCCGCACCCGGGCCGACGGGGCCGCCACGCCGACGCAGGTGCTCACCCTGCCCGAGCTGATCGGCACGCCGGACGAGGAGTTCGACCGGCTCGCCGAGTCGCTCGCGCCGGTACTCGACGACGCGGCGACCACGCGGTGCCGCGAGTGGGCGGAGCGTGCGGGCGGACGGCTCCTCGACGCCGGGCCGCCCCGGTGCGACCTGGTGCGGGACGTGCTCCGGCCGGCCGTCGTGGGGCTCCTGGCCGAACTACTGGAGCTCGGCGCGGCGGAACGGGCCCGGTTCGCCGAGCACTGTGCGGCCGTCGAGCCGGCGCTGGACAGCCTGGTCTGTCCGCAACCGCTCGACCGTACCCGCCGGATGCTGGGCGCCCTGCGCGACCTCGGCGCCGTACCCGGCCGGCGGCCCGGCGTGCTGCTGGCCGCGCTCGGCGCGCCGATGGCGACCGTACTGGCGACGAACGCCGTCGCGGCGCTGTTCGACCGCCCGGGTGAGTGGTCCAGGGTCGCGGCCGATCCCACCCGGGCCGCCCGCGTGGTGGCCGAGACCCGGCGTTACGACCCGCCGGTACAGCTGGACGCGCTGGTGGCGCGGCGGGACCTCGAACTCGCCGGCCAGCCGCTGGCGGCGGGCGACCAGGTGGTCGTGGTGATCGCGGCGGCGAACCGGGACCCGGACGCGTTCGCGCGGCCGGACCGCTTCGACCCCGACCGGACGGAGACCGTTGCCCCACTCTCCCCCGCGCCGCCGCACCGGCTGGTCGAACCGTTCGCCGTGGCCGTCGCCGAGGGGCTGGTACGCGCGCTGGCCGTGCACCGTCCGCAGCTGCGACCGGACGGACCGCTGCTGCGCCAGCTGAGGGCGCCGGTGACCCGGCGCGTCCTGCGTTTCCCCGTCGCCGCCGGAGAGCCGGACCGATCGATCGGACTGCCATGAGGGTTCTCTTCGCCACGCTGCCGCACAGCACACACTGGTACCCGCTCGTCCCGCTCGCCTGGGCACTGCGTACCGCCGGGCACGAGGTACGGGTCGCGAGCGAACCGGAGCTGGTCGACGTCATCACCGGCACCGGCCTGACCGCGGTGCCCGTCGGGCGCCGGAACTGGGCCGACGACGACCCGGCCGGACGGGCCCTGCTCGACGCGATCCACGACGAGGCGTTCGCGCACCTCTGCGCCTTCGACTTCGCCGGGCGGGACCCGGCGCAGTGGACCTGGGAGCGGCTGCTGTGCCTGGAGCACGTCACGGTACCGGGACACAGCGCCGTGCTGGGCAACGACTCGGTCCTCGACGAACTCGTCGCCTTCGCCCGCGCCTGGCGGCCGGACCTGGTCGTCTGGGAGACGTACACGGTCGCCGGCGCGGTGGCGGCCACCGTCGTGGGCGCGGCGCACGCCCGGATGATCGCCGGCCCGGACGTGACGATGCGGGTACGCCGGGAGTTCTTGCGGCAGACGGGGAAGCGCCCCGTCGAGCACCGTTTCGACCCCACCGCCGAGTGGCTGGGCTGGACGCTGGAGCGGCTCGGGTGCGCCGAACCGTTCACCGAGGAGCTGGTGACGGGGCAGTGGACGATCGACTCGACGCCGGCCAGTACCCGGCTCGACGCGGACCGGTCGACCGTGCCGATGCGTTACGTCCCGTTCAACGGGCCGTCGGTGCTCCCCCACTGGCTCCGTACGCCCGCGGCGCGGCCCCGGATCTGCCTCACCTTCGGGGTCTCCGAGTGGGTGGCGCAGTGGTTGACCGACGAGAGGCTCGCCGACCTGTTGGGCGCCCTCGCCGAGCTGGACGTCGAGGTGGTGGTGACCGGCGTGGCCGACCGGGCCGAGCGGCTGCGGACGGGTGCGCCGAACGTCCGCCTGGTCGGCTTCGTACCGCTCAACGATCTTCTGCCGACCTGCGCCGCGGTGGTGCACCACGGTGGCGTCGGCACGAAGGCGACGGCCGAGCTGCACGGGGTGCCACAGGTGATCCTCTCGTTCGGGGCGGACACGACGCTCATGGGCGAACAGGTCGAGCGCCTCGGCGCGGGGCTGTGGCAGCCGATCGCCGACGTCACGCCGGCATCGCTGCGGCAGCGGGTGGCCCGCGTGGTCGGCGAGGAGTCCTTCGCCGCGGGCGCCCGGCGGCTGCGCGACGAGCTGCTGGCCGCCCCGAGCCCCAACGAGGTCGTACCGGTCCTGGAGAAGCTGACCGCCGAGCGCCGGGGCAGGCCGCGCTGACCCACCGGGTCGCGGGCGGGGCCGAGGAGCGCGTGGCGCGGCGCCGCGCCACGCGGGCGGAGGACACCACCTCCGGGCGCCGCGGAACGGGCGGGCGCGCAGGTACGGCGGGCGGGCGCGGAGGCTCGGATCAGCCGGCCGGGCCGGCGGGGGCGGCCTCGGCGCAGAGGCTGTGCAGGCAGGCGACCAGGCTGCGGGCCTGAATGTTCAGGTAGTAGCTGTGCCGGAGCAGGCCGGCCAGCTGGTGCAGGGTCAGCCAGCGGAAGTCGGGGTGTTCGCCCCGGAACCCGGGCTTCGCCTCCACGACCAGGTAGCGGTTGCGGGCGTGGTAGAAGCGACCGCCCTCCTCCGAGAGGATGGTGTCGAACCTGATCTGGTCGGGCTCGGCGCCCAACACCTCGGGCAGGAATCTCGGCCACGCCGAGCCCGGCAGCCGCTGGTAGTTCGCCAGCGTGCACTGCACGGTGGGGGCGAGTTCGACCACGTCCACCAGGCCGGGTTCCGCCCGGGCCTGCACGAGTACGTGCAGCACCCCGTCGACGTTCTTCACCACGAAGGCCAGCAGGCCCTGGCCGACCGGCTCGATCATCGGCTGCATCCAGTGGCCGACCTCCCGGCCGCCGGCGGTCACGTCGACGCCGATGACGTCGAAGAAGAGGCCGCTCTCGTGGGCGATCCGCCCGTCGGCGTGGCGCCAGCCCCGCAGCCGGTTGAGCGGTATCCGTCGGGCGTGCACGTCGGTGCGGGTGCGGATGTCGGTGATCCAGCTCAGGATCTGCCCGTCCGTGTGGAGGGCGCTCCGCTCGGTACCGAGGGAGGCGATCAGCGCGGCGTGGAAGGCGTCGCGCGGCGGGCCGTACGCGGTACCGGCCGCGGCGCCGGCGAAGGGCAGGCAGGAGAGGACGGTGCGCGCGTCGACGTTGACCAGGTTGTCCACCGCCAGCAGGCGATGCACCTCCCCCAGCGTCAACCAGCAGAATCCGTCCTCCAGCGGCACCTCGTCGGTGGTCTCGATGACCATGTTGCGGTTGCGTTTGCGGTAGAACCAGGAGCCCTGTTCCGACTGCCGCACGTCCACCAGGACGCGGTGCGGAGCGCTCGTGCGAAAGAAGTCCAGGTACGGCACGGACTTGCCGCTGTGCACCCTGGTGTAGTTGCTCCGGGTCGCCTGCACGGTGGGAGAAAGCTGCAGCCCGTTGCAGTTTCCCGGCTCCGCCTTGGCCTGCATCAGACAGTGCAGTACGCCGTCGAAGTTCTTCACCAGGATGCCGAGGATGCCGACCTCTGGTTGGTTGATGATCGGCTGATCCCACCGCGGCACCTTGGCCTGGGGCATGTGGACCTCCAGCCCCTCGACGGTGAAGAACTTGCCGCTGCGGTGCGCCACGTTCCCGGTCGTCCGGTCCACGCGCCAGCCGGCCAGCTCGTCCAGCGGCACCCGTCCCGCCCGGGTGTACATGTGCCGGCCGAGACCCGTCAGCCACCGGCCGAATTCCTCCGGGTCCGAACCCCGGCCGGCGCCGGACAGTACGGACTCTGCAATTCTCTCCGGTACGGATCTTTCATGCCTCGACAATGTCACGCGACGGACCGCGACGTGATCCGTCATGAGGGCTCTCCTGCCTGCATGGCTTGCATCGTACACATAGAAAACTGCCACTTGAACCGTTCTCCACCGAATTGCGGCCGATATTCAAGCGAGCCTTGGCGGGCCGCGTGAATCAGATACCTTCCGGCACGCGGCCGAATTCCGGACACATTGATGGCGAGCATTTCTCTACCCCGTTTCAAGCTCAGCCCTAGCGGGAAACGGAATGGTGTCACCATGGAGATCAAACAACTCAAGGTGGCGGACGCCTACCTGATCCGACCGAGGATCTTCCCAGACTCCCGCGGGGCCTTCCTGGAATCCTTCAGCCAGCCGGCCTTCCAGGACACCGTCGGCTATCCGCTCGTCGTCAACCAGGTCAATTGTTCGATCTCCCGGAAAGGTACGGTACGCGGGCTGCACAGTACCGTGCTGCCGCCGGGTCAGGCCCGCTACATCACCTGCGTACAGGGCGCGATCGTGGACATCGTCGTCGACCTGCGGATCGGGTCACCCACCTTCGGCGAGCACGTACCGGTCCGGCTGGACGGCGAGTCACGGCACGCGCTGTACCTCGCCGAGGGCCTCTCGCACGGCTTCTCCCCGATCTCCGCCGAGGCGACCGTCATCTATCTCTGTTCGAGCACCTACGACCCCCCGGGCGAGATCCGCGTGCATCCCCTCGACCCCGAGCTCGCCCTGCCGTGGCCGGACCGCCACGACGTGATCCTGTCGGAGAAGGACCGCACGGCTCCGAGCCTGCAGGAGGCGCTCCGTCTCGGCACGCTGCCCAGCTACGTCGAGTGCCGGGAGTTCGTCGACAGGCTGCGCGCCGGTGACCCGCTCCAGGGGCGGAACCCGGCCGCCGCGCCACTCAACCTCGCCCAGCCCGGAGGTTACCGGTGATACCCCTGTTCAAGGTGGCGATGTCGGAGTCCGCCGCCGGTGCGGTCGCCGACGTACTCGCCAGCGGCAGCGTGGGCCAGGGTCCCCTGGTGAAGCGGTTCGAGCAGGCGCTGGCCGAGCGCCTCGGCAACCACCGGGTGGTGACCGTCAACAGCGCGACGGCCGGACTGCACCTGGCGCTGCGCCTGGTGACCGACGAACCGGGACAGGCGCCCGGGGAGGTGCTGTCGACGCCCCTGACGTTCGAGGCCACCAACTTCGCGGTGCTCGCCAACCGGCTGCCGATCCGCTGGGTGGACGTCGACCCGCAGACCCTCAACGTGGACCTCGACGACCTGGCCCGAAAGATCACGCCGGCCACCCGAGCCATCATGATCGTGCACTTCGCCGGCTTCCCGGTGGACCTCGCCCGCCTCAGCCGGATCCTCGACGACGCGGAGGCGGCGTACGGGGTACGGCCCGTCGTGATCGAGGACTGCGCGCACGCCTGGGGTGCCACGTACCAGGGCGTCCCGCTTGGCAACCACGGCAACATCTCGGTCTTCAGCTTCCAGGCGATCAAACACCTCACCTGTGTGGACGGCGGCCTGCTGGTGCTGCCCGAGGACGGCTGGCACCGCCGCGCCCGGCTGCTGCGCTGGTTCGGCATCGACCGGGAGGCCGACCGGCTGCGCAAGGCGCCCGAGGTGGACGAGTGGGGCTACAAGTTCCACATGAACGACGTGAACGCCGCCATCGGGCTGGCCAACCTGGCGCGGGTGGACGAGATCGTGGCACGGCACCGCGCGAACGCGGCCTTCTACGACCGGGCGCTGGCGGGAGCCCCCGGACTGGAGATCATCCGGCGGAGCGAGCACCACTCGCCGTCGTACTGGGTCTACCCGCTGCGGGTGCAGAACCGCAACGCCTTCGTCAAGCGGATGGACGAGGCCGGCATCGCGGTCAGCCAGGTGCACGAGCGCAACGACCGGCACCCCTGCGTGCGGCAGTACCGCGCACTCCTGCCCGGCATGGACCGGGTGGCGGAGGAACTGATCTGCATTCCGGTCGGCTGGTGGCTCTCCGAGCGGGACCGGCAGCACGTCGCCGACGTGATCAGGGCCGGCTGGTGACCACCGGCGCGGCGACCGGCCTGCACGTCGCCGTGCTGGGCGCGACCGGCAGCGTCGGCCGGCAGGTGTGCCGGATCCTCGCCCGGAGGGGTCACCGGGTGCTGGCCGTCGCCCGGCGGCACGCACCGCACGTCGCGGAGCACCCGTTCGTGCCGCTCGATCTCGTCGCCGCCACGCCGTGCCAACTCGCCGACCTCTTCCGGTCCCGGCGGGTGGAGGTGGTGGTCAACGCGGCCGGCCAGTGGGGGCCCGACGAGCGGGACATGCGGCGCGCGCACGAGGGGCTGGTGGCGCAGTTGCTGAGGGCGATCGCGCTCGGCTCCGGTACGCCACGGCTGGTGCAGATCGGCTCCATCCACGAGTACGGCACGGTACCCGCGGGCGCGTTGATCGACGAGACGACGCCGACCAACCCCACGAACGCGTACGCCCGCACCAAACTGGTCGGCTCGGAGGCCGTGCTGGCCGCCACCCGGGCCGGGCGGGCGACCGGGCTGGTGCTCCGCCCGGCGAACATGTGCGGCCCGTACCCGCCGCGGGAGACGTTCCTCGCGGCGCTGCTGGAGCGGCTCCGCGCCGCGGGCGGCACGGACGAGTGTGTCCCGATCAGCATCGGTACGGCCCGACGGGACTTCGTCGACGTACGCGACGTCGCGGAGGCGGTGGTGCGGGCCGCCGAGTCCACCGCCACCGGCCAGGCCGTCAACCTGGGACGCGGGGTCGCCGTGCACATCGAGGAACTGGTCGACCTGCTGATCCGGGCCGTGGGCTTTCCGGCCGGGCGGGTCCGGAAGGCGTACGGCCCGGTGGCGAGCCGGGGCGGGGACTGGACCCGGGTCGACATCCGGCGCGCCCGGAGGCTTCTCGGCTGGTCGCCCCGGGTGAGCCTGGCCGACTCGATCCGGGCGATGGTGGATGCGCGCTGAGCGGTACCCGCCGGTGCCGCGCCCCGACCGCCCGCCCGGACCCGTCGGCGCGGTGCTCGGCGTGCCAGGTCGCTGGCACGCCGACCGGACCGCTGGCCGCCGGGTTCAGATGACCCGCACCCGGGGCACGTACATGATCCACTTACCGCCGGCGTCCCGGAACGACCGCTCCCTCGCGATGATCTCGTCGGCGTGGTTCCAGGCGAAGAGCACCGCGTAGTCCGGGCGGGCGGCGGCGAACTCCTCCCCCGGCCGGACCGGGATGTGCGAGCCCGGCATCAACCGCCCCTGCTTGGCCGGGGTGGTGTCGTAGACGACGGAGACCAGGTCGCGGTCGATCCCGCAGTAGTTGGTCACCGTGGCGCTCTTCGCGGTGGCGCCGTACCCCACCACCCGCTTGCCCTCCGCCCGCAGTGTACGCAGCAGCTCCGTCAGGTCGGTACGGATCTTCCGCACGTGCCGGGCGAAGTCGGCGAAGGCCGCCGGGTTGCCGAGGTCGCGGGCGCGCTCCTCGGCCAGCAGCGCGTCGACCGCCGGCGTGGGCCCGCGCTGGCCGCGCCGGGCCAGCCAGTACCGCACCTCTCCCCCGTGCACCGGGAGCCGCTCCACGTCGACCAGCTCGAACCCGAACCGCCGCGCGACGGCCCGCACCGAAGTGGCCGTGAAGAAGTAGAAGTGCTCGTCGTAGATCTGGTCGAAGGAGTGCCGTTCGAGGATGTCACCGAGGTACGGGTCCTCGAACACGAAGACCCCGCCCGGCTTCAGCAGCACGTCCACGCCGCGGAAGATCGAGTCGAGGTACGGGATGTGGCAAATGGTGTTCGCCGCGTAGATGACGTCCGCCTGCCCCTCGGTCGAGCGGATGTCGGCCGCGGTCGCCTCCTCGAAGAAGTCGACCCGGACCCGTACGCCGTTGTCCCGTGCCAACTGCGCCACGCCGCCCGAGGGCTCGACCCCGAGATGCCGGACGCCCGCCTTGCCGATGTTCCTGAGCATGACCCCGTCGTTGCAGCCCAGCTCGACGGCGAAGCTCTCCGGGCCGGTCAGCTCGCGCTCGAGGAACCGCTGCGCCGTCCGCTCGAAGTGGCTACGCATGACGGTCGAGCCGGACGAGTGGTACGGGTAGTCGTGGTGGAACATCCGGTCCCGGGGGACCTCCTCCACGAGCTGCACCATGGAACACGACTCGCAGACCCCCACCGCGAGACGGAAGAAGAACTCGTCGTCGGTCTCGTGTGGTCGTGGAAAGGCGTCGGAGAGGGGTTGGCGACCGAAGTCGAAGAACTCGTGCAGATTGCCACCGCAGATACGACACACGGGAATTCCTCCGCTCGGGGATCAGGAAGGTCTTGAGTCGTCGACGAACGCGACCGCCCGGGTCCAGCCGGCGCCGGCGCCGGTGATCCGCACGGGGAAGCACGCCACGTGGAACCCGTACGGCGCGGGAAGGGCATCGAGGTTCGCCAACCGTTCGATCTGGCAGTACTCGCGGTCGCGCCCGGCGAAGTGCGCCGGCCAGAGCACCGACCGGTCGCCGCTCTCCCGGTACCGCTGGATGATGTTGGTGAACGGCGCGTCGAGGCTGAACGCGTCGGTACCGATCACCCGCACCCCGAGGTCGAGCAGCAGGTGCACGGCGCCGCCGTCGAGGCCCACGAAGTCGGTGAAGTACCGCCGCGTGCCGACCCACCCGGACGCGCCCGTGTGCAGCAGCACGATCTCGCCGGGTTCCGGGGTGTGTTCGATCCTGGCGAACTCCCGCTTGAGCTCGTCGGACCCGACCGTCCCCGGCTCGCGACCGCTCAGGTCGAGCACGACGCCCGGGGCGTAGAACCAGTCCAGCGGCAGCTCGTCGATGTGCCGGGGTCCGCCCTCGCGGTACGAGGCCCGAGTGCCGTAGTGCGACGGGGCGTCGACGTGCGTACCGGTGTGACTGGTCAGCGTGATCCGGTCGAGCGACAGGAACTCCGCGTCCGGCAGCTCGTCCGGGCTGAAGTCGAGCCCGAAGTGCTCCCGCATCTCCTCGCTCATGTGCACCGCGCCCTGCGCGGGCGTCAGGATCTCGTGTACGACCGGATCCGGCTCGAAGAACGACGCGTCCACGGGTGACGAAAGGTCGATGATCCGCACAGCTCACCCCATTCCGACAGATCGGCAGTTCCTCCATATTGGACGAGCCGACTTGAGACGCGATGGAGCATTGCTGAACGAGCGCGCCAGACCGGACTTCGAGCGCGTCTTGAAGATCGCAAATGATGATAGTTGGCGGTCGATGTATCCGAGAGCGCATTCGAAGCGGGGAAACAAATGGCAGTACGACCGAATTTGTCCGCCGAAACCGGTTCGCTCCGTCAACCGCTGACCTCCCCGGGCGCCGCCCTGCTCACCCTGCTGGCTCCGCACCTCCCGGCGATCCGGAACGTTGCGGGAGAGCACGACCAGGCCGGTTCCTTCCCCGCCGAGGTGTTCGAGGCGCTCCGCAAGGACGGCGTACTCGGCGCCACCGCGCCGACGGAGTTCGGCGGCCTCGGCGTACGGTCGCTGCACGACGTCGCCCTCGCCCTCAAGACGGTCGCCGAGGCGGACGCCTCCACCGCGCTCGCCCTGCACATGCAGCTCAGCCGGGGCCTGACGCTCGGATACGAGTGGCAGCACGGCAGCCCGGCCGCGCGCTCGCTGGCCGGCCGGCTGCTCCGTCTCATGGGCTCCGGCGAGGCGGTCGTCTGCACCACCGTCAAGGACGCCCAGCCCGGCCGGACCATCACCCGGCTGACCCCCGCGGCGGCCGGCGAATGGCTGCTGACCGGGCAGAAGATGCTCGCCAGCCTCGCCCCGGTCGCTACCCACTTCGTCATCTCCGCCCGCGCCGAGACGGACGGGCGGCCGGCACGCCAGGCCGCCGCCATGGTCGCCCGCCAGACGCCGGGCCTGACCGTGCTCGACAACTGGGACGGCCTCGGCATGCGCGCCTCGGGCAGCGTCGACGTCGTCCTCGACGGCTGCCGGGTACCGGAGGCGGACATCTTCTTCCGGGGACCGGTCGGCCAGCAGGACGACGCCGCCCTCGCCGGGCAGACCGTCAGCTCGATCACCATGCTCGGGATCTACGTCGGGGTGGCCGGGGCCGCCCGCGACATCACCCTCGAACTGCTCGGTCGCCGCCGCACGCCGCCGCCGGGCGCCGTCCGGACCCTGATCGCGGAGATCGACGCCCAGCTCTTCTCGGTACGGGCCGCGGCCGCCGCCGCGATCGCCGAGGCGGACCGCCTGGCGTACGCCGACGGCGGCGACCCGGCCGAACGGGGTCGGCGGATGATGACCCCCTTCCAGTGCGCGAAGCTCGTCGTCAACCGGCTCACGCCGCAGATCGTGGGCGACTGCCTCACCATCGTCGGCGGCGCCTCCTACACCGCGACGCATCCGCTGGCGCGCCGCTTCCGGGACGCCCGGGCCGGCGCCTTCATGCACCCCTACACCTACGCGGACGCGGTCGACTACCTCAGCTCGCAGGCGCTCGCGACCGGCCGCGACGGCCGGCGCGAAGACGACAGATGACCCCGCCCCTAGCGAAGGGACGTCCGTGGAGGAAACCAAAGCACTCATTCTCGAGGCGGTCGCCAAGTACCACCGGGAGAAGGAGAACGGTGCGAAGTTCGTGCCGGGGGTCACCCCGGTCTGGCCCTCCGGGGCCGTACTCACCGAGGAGGACCGAGTCGCGATCGTGGAGGCGGCCCTCGAACTGCGGATCGCCGCCGGGGTCACCTCCCGTCGTTTCGAGCGTGAGTTCGCCCGCGCGCTGGGCCTGCGCAAGGCCCACCTGACCAACTCGGGATCCTCGGCGAACCTCCTCGCGCTGTCCGCCCTCACCTCGCCGCAGCTGGAGGACCGCCGACTACGACCCGGCGACGAGGTGATCACGGTGGCCGCGGGGTTCCCCACCACGATCAACCCGATCCTGCAGAACGGCATGATCCCGGTCTTCGTCGACGTGGAGCTGGGCACGTACAACACCACGGCCGAGCGGGTCGCCGCGGCGGTCGGGCCGCGGACGCGGGCCATCATGATCGCTCATGCGCTCGGGAACCCGTACGAGGTCGAGGAGATCGCCCGGCTCGCGGAGGAGCGGGAGCTCTTCCTGATCGAGGACAACTGCGACGCCGTCGGCTCCACCTACCGCGGCCGACTCACCGGCACCTTCGGCGACCTGACCACGGTGAGCTTCTATCCGGCGCACCACATCACCACCGGCGAGGGCGGCTGTGTGCTCACCAACAACCTGGCCCTCGCCCGCATCGTCGAGTCGATGCGGGACTGGGGGCGGGACTGCTGGTGCGAGCCGGGCGAGAGCGACACCTGCCAGAAGCGGTTCTCGTACCGGCTCGGCGAGCTGCCCGCCCGGTTCGACCACAAATACACGTTCTCCCACGTCGGATACAACCTCAAGAGCACCGACATCCAGGCCGCGCTGGGCCTGAGCCAGTTGGGTCGACTGCCGGAGTTCGGTGCCGCGCGGCGCCGCAACTGGCAACACCTGCGCGCCGGCCTGGCGGACGTGCCCGGCCTGCTGCTCCCCTCGGCCACTCCGGAGAGCGACCCGAGCTGGTTCGGCTTCGCGCTGACGCTGCTACCGCAGGCCCGCGTCGAGCGGTACGAGCTGCTGCGGTACCTCGAAGGCCGCGGGATCGGCACCCGGCTGCTCTTCGCCGGCAACATCACGCGGCACCCGGGCTACCTCGACCGTCCCCACCGGATCGCCGGCCCGTTGACCAACAGCGACATCGTCACCGAACGGACCTTCTGGCTCGGCGTCTACCCGGGGCTGACCACAGAGATGGTCGACTACGTCGCGCGCTCGATCCGCGAGTTCATGACGGCCAGGTGCTGAACCAGTTCCGCCGGCCGGCGCGAGCCGGCCGGCGTTCTCTTGTGACCGCGCACATCAGGAGGACGGAGGAGTCCGATGCGGGTCTTGTTCACCGTGTCCTCGTGGCCGACGCACTACTCGGCGATGGTGCCGTACGGCTGGGCGCTACAGGCCCTCGGCCACGAGGTGCAGGTACTCTGCGCGCCTTCCCAGGTCGATTCCGTGGGCGCCACGGGGCTCGTGCCGGTACCGCTGCTCGACGGCATGAGCGTGGTGCTGGGCAACCGCCTGCAGTACTACCGCAGCGCGGTCGACGGTACCTGGCCGTACCCGTGGTTGCCGTTGCACCCGGTGACCGGGGTGCAGCTGCACCGACTGGGCGATTTCGACCTGACGGACTACCGCCGCCGGGTCGAGCCGGAGCTGGCCGCCCGCGCCGGCCGGAGCTTCGACGCGGCGGTCGAGTTCGTCCGCTGGTGGCGGCCGGACCTGGTGCTGCACGACCCGGTGAGCCTGGAGGGGCTGCTGGCGGCCCGGGTCAACCGGCTGCCCTCGGCGCTCTGCCTCTGGGGGCTGACCGGTACCCGGGAGGCACCGGAGGCCGCCGTCGTCCCCGAGGACTTCAGCGGCTCGTTCCCCCGGTACGGGTTGCACCCGGACCCGGTGGCGCTCGTCGAGCACGTGGTGGACCCCTGTCCGGTCTCCGCCGCGCCGCCGACCTCGGCGGTCCGGCTGCCGGTGCGCTACGTACCGTACAACGGGTCCGCGCCCGCGCCGCCGTGGCTGGCGGAGCCGCCGGACCGGCCCCGCGTCTGCGTGACCTGGTCGACGGCGCTGTCGACGATGTCCGGGCCGAACTCGTACGTGCTGCCCCGGCTGGTCCGGGCCCTGCTCGACCTCGACGTCGAGGTCGTGGTGGCGGCCACGGTGCAGGACGCGGCGGCGCTCGGCGAGGTGGCCGGTCCCGTGCGGGTCATGCCCCGGCTGCCGCTGCGCCTGGTGGCGCCGACGTGCGCCGCGGTGATCCACCACGGCGGCGCCGGAAGCACCATGACGTCGCTCTGGTCCGGCGTGCCGCAACTGGCGGTGACGTTCGCCGGCGAGCAGGCCGCGGTCGGCGACCGGATCGCCGCCGTCGGCGCCGGCCGGCACCTGCCCGGCCACCTGGCCGACCGGGATGCGATCACAACGGCCGTCGCCGACCTGATCAGGACGGGTTCCTACCGGATGCGGGCCGCCGCACTGCGCGAGGAAATGCTGATTAGGCCGACCCCTGTCGATCTTATTTCCACCCTGGAGAAACTTACCGCAAACGGTTGCGACCCCGCGCGCATCACCGTGGGTAATGGCGGCTTTGGTTGACTTGTAAACGGTTGAGGTCCCCACGTGCTTCCCGAAACAATCCCGAAAACTCGACCCGATTCGCCGGCGCCGCACATCGAGGGGTTTACATAATAAAGATCGACTTGTAGGATCGGCCTGGATGCTTCTGCTCATTCTTGAGCGACCGGGGGAAGTCGTGACGAATGCGAGGTTCGCTGCTCCGCGCACAGCTGTCTCACATCTCAAGAAATCCGTCGCCAAAGCGCCCACCGAACGGGGGAATGAATGGAAATCGGCGTTCTCGGCCCACTGTTCGTATCCGTCAGGAATTCCGACAGCACTCCGAGCGCACCAAAACTGCGGAACGTCCTCGCAGTCCTGCTGGTACACGCCGGCCAGGTCGTTCCCGTCGGCTCGTTGGTGCGAGAGCTCTGGGACGACAATCCTCCGGTGAGTGGACGCACCACTCTCCAGACCTACATCCTGAATCTGCGGAAGCTCTTCGCCGCCTCGACCGGCCTCTCCACCGACGAGATATCGCGTACGATAATTGTCACGCATCCGGGCGGGTACAGTTTTCAGGTGGATCAGTTCACGGTCGATCTGCACCGGTACCACAGCCTGGTCTCCGCAGGCCGGGAGGCGCTTTCCCGTGAGGACGACCGGACCGGCGTACGCCAACTGAACGAGGCACTACGGCTGTGGCGCGGACCCGCGCTGGTGGACGTCGCGGTGGGTTCGGTCCTGGAATCGAAGCGCCGGCAACTGGAGGAATCCCGCCTCGTCGTCCTGGAGTACCTGGTCGACGCGGAACTGCGACTCGGAATGCACCGCGAAGTACTGACCGAATTGGCCGCGCTCACCGTCGAGAACCCGCTGCACGAGGGGCTGCACGCACAGTACATGCGCGCGCTGCATCTGAGTGGTCGACGAGCGCAGGCTCTTGAAACCTTTCATCGGCTCCGCAGCAATCTGGTGTCGGAACTCGGGCTGGAGCCCGAGCCCAAGGTGCAGCTTCTGCACCAGTCGATCCTCAACGCCGACGTCGAGTTCGACGCGCACATCCGGATGAACCGGCCGACCGGGGAGATCGTCCGCCGGGCGGCCTGGAGCCGCAGCGCCTGACGCACGGTGACCCGATCGCCGGGCCCGTACCGGTCGGCCCGTACCGCCCAGCCGACCGGGCGGATGTGACAGGCCATGCCGACCGCACCGGGCCCGGGCGACCACGAGGCACCGGGCGATCACGGCGGAGACGCTCCGCCGCACCTACTCGCCAGATGGGATGAGTGATGCGCGTACTCTTCACGACGTTCGCCGCGAAGGTCCACATGTTCACGCAGGTACCGCTGGCGTGGGCATTACAGACCGCCGGGCACGAGGTCTGCGTCGCCAGCCACCCGGACCTCGTCGAATCGATCAGACGTACCGGCCTCACCGCGGTACCGGTCGGCGAGCCGCTCAACCTGGACGCACAGATGAAGCAGGTCGAGGACAACCTGCACGGCGACGAGGCGCCGGCCGAGCCCGACGGGCAGCAGGGCGACGGGCAGCAGGGCGACGAGCCGGACCTGGACATCACCGAGACCCGGCCGGAGAAGTTGACCTGGGACTACCTGCTCGGCACGTTCACGGCCATGACCTCGGTCGTCTTCCAGAACCAGTGCGCCGAGTCGATGACCGACGACCTGGTGTCGTTCGCCCGCTCCTGGGGCCCCGACCTCGTCGTCTGGGACACCATGACCTTCGCCGGCCCGGTGGCCGCCAAGGCGTCCGGCGCCGCGCACGCGCGGCTGCTCTTCGGGCTCGACCACATCGCGCGGATGCGGGCGAGCTTCCTGGACCTGCTGTCCCAGCGGCCCGAGCCGCTGCGCGACGACCCGCTACGGGAGTGGCTGACCTGGACGCTGGCCCGCTACGGCTGCGAGTTCGGCGAGGACGCCGTCGTCGGCCAGTTCACCATCGACCCGACCCCGGCGTGGATGCGCTTCCCGCTGGACCTGCACTACGTGCCCTTCCGCTACGTGCCCTACAACGGCCCGTCGACGTACCCCGACTGGCTGCGGGAGCCGCCGAAGCGCAGGCGCGTCTGCATCAGCCTCGGCCTCTCGCACCGGGAGGTGCAGGGCGGCGACGAGGTCTCGGTCACCGACCTGCTGGAGGCCGTGGCCGACCTCGACGTCGAGGTGGTGGCGACGCTCGACCCGAAGCAGCTCGATGGGGTCAGCGTGCCGGAGAACGTGCGGGCGGTCGACTTCGTGCCCTTGAACGCGCTGCTGCCCACCTGCTCCGCCATGATCAGTCACGGCGGCTCCGGCACCTGCGGTACCGCGTTGGTGCACGGCGTCCCGCAACTGATCGTGCCCGCCAAGATCTGGGACTCGCTCGACAAGGCGGAACGGCTCGCGGACTACGGCGCGGCGCTCTACGTGCGCCACCCGGAACGGCTCACCGTCGAGGAACTGCGGGGCAAGCTGCTCCGGCTCCTCGACGAGCCGTCGTTCCGGCAGCGGGCGCGGCAACTCCGGCGGGAGATCCTCGGTACGCCGGCACCGAACCAGATCGTCCCCGTACTGGAGCGGCTCACCGCCGAACACCGGTCGGCGCGGTGACGGCGGCGGCGGGGCAGCCCGCCGCCGCGCTCGCCCCCGGAACCCGACGGAGCCCTGCCCACCCCTTCGTGGGGGGTCGGCAGGGCTCCGGTGTTCGGCGACCGGGCCGCGGTAGCGGCACCGTCACCCTCGGGGACCCGCACGGTGCTCGGCGGCCAGCCGCTCCAGTACGGGCACGATCTCGTTGAGGCTCGGGGTGCCGACAATCTCGCGGCGCACCCGGGTCGCGTTCGCCGCGAAGGACGGGTCGTCGAGGATCTGCTTGAGCCGGCCGCGCAGCTCGCCGGCGCCGAGGCGGCGCCGGTCCCGGACGTACGTGCCGATGCCCGCCGCCTCCAGCGCGAACGCCTTGTGGATCGTGTCCCAGACCAGGTCGGGCACGATGATCTGGGGTACGCCGTACGCGAGGGCGTTCTGGAACGTGCCGGAGCCGCCGTGGTGGACGATCGCCGAGCAGGTCGGCAGGAGCGCGTGCAGCGGGACGAACTCCACCACCCGCACGTTCTCCGGCACGCTGATCCCATCGAGCTGCTTCGGGTCCAGCGTCGCCACGATTTCCACGTCGAGGTCGGCCACGGACTCCAGCAGGTCGACGAGGGAGGTCCGCTCGCCGCCGTGCCCGCGCTTGGACATGCCGAGGGTGACACACACCCGCCTGCGCTTCGGCGGCTCCTGCAGCCAGTCGGGGTACGTCGACGGGCCGTTGTAGGGCACGTAGCGGAAGGGCACGTAGTGCAGGTCCAGTGGGAAGCGCATCGAGGAGGGGACCTGGTCGATGGTGAACTGGCCGACGACGGCGTCCTCGCCGAACTCGCAGCCGTAGCGGGCCAGCGTCCAGGTCAGCCACTCCCGTAGCGGGTCGTCGCGCAGCGGCTCGGGCCGCTGGGACAGCAGGTCCAGGAAGCTCGCCCGCATCCGTCCGACGAGATCCAGCCCGAAGAGCAGCCGCGCGTGCGCGGCGCCGGACGCCTTGGCGGCCACGGGGCCGGCGAACGTCATGGTGTCCCAGACGACGAGGTCGGGACCCCAGGAGCGGGCGAACGACACCAGGTCGTCCATCATGGGTTCGGGACACTCGTTCTGGAAGACCAGCGCCGTCATGTTCGTGAAGACGCTCAGCACGTAGTCCCAGGTCAACTTCTCCGGCCGGGTCTCCGTCATGTCGAGGCCGGCCGCCGCCTGGGCCTCGGCGGGGTCCTCCTCCCCCTCCAGGTTGTCGTTGACCTCCTGGATCTGCTCGTCCAGGTTGAGCGGCTCACCGACCGGCACCGCCGTGAGTCCGGCGCCCCGGATCGCGTCCGCCAGATCGGGCTGGCTGGCGATGCACACCTCGTGTCCGGCGGTCTGCAGCGCCCACGCCAGCGGCACCTGGGTGTACATGTGTGACTTCGAGGCAAAGGTCGTGAACAGGACCCGCATCACCAATCCCCATCCAGACGAGTAGCACGGCGGCGGCGGTCGACGCATCCGCGACCACGGGCGGTCCGGTGGCCAACGCCAGCATCTCCGCGGCGCCTCGGGCCGAGGTCGAATGCGGCTAGGGGCTGTGTCGAGGAGCTCGGCCGTACCGGAGCGAGAACAGGGCCGGCCGCCGCCCCGGGGCGGCGTGGCAGGGAGCGCCCCCGGCACGCGCCCTAGCGTCGCCGCTCCGCGCCGGAGGTCGGCACGCCCGTGGGCCCCGCCGCCAGTCGCAACCTGGACTCCCTCGGCGCCCTCGGCCGCCGCGACGTCCCGGTCAGGACCTGGCCGAGCATCAGCTCCAGTTCGGCGGCCGTACGCCCGAGCCGCGGCGCGCCGGCGTCGTCGAGAGCGGCACGCTCGCCGGAGAGCGCGGCACCGTACGGGGTCGGCCAGCCGCGCAGCGCGTGCGCGACGGTCCGCAGCGTGGCGAGGGTGGAGTGCGCGCCCTGTTCGCCGTCCGCGATGGCGACGCAGCCGATCGGCCGGCCGTCCAGGAAGGGCTGGTCGGCCTCGGCGAGATCGTTCACGTAGTCCAGGGCGTTCTTCAGCAGCCCGGAGAGCGTGCCGTGGTACGCCGGGGAGAGCAGCACCACGCCGTCGGCCGCGGCCAGCGCGTCGAGGAAACGACGGACCGGCGCGGGGCGTACCGCGGCCGGCCGGTAGCAGGCGAAGTTCAGCTCCGCCCCCGGGAACCACGTCGCCACGGCGCCGCCGGCCGCACAGCGGCGCGCGCACCAGGCCGCGATGCGGTCGGTCCGGGAGGTGGGGCTCAACGAGCCCGAGAGCAGGACGACGTGCCCTGCCCGCGGCCCGTCCGTACCGATGCCGTCGAGCATCGCAGGCAACCCCTTTCGCTCACGCCGGCGTCCGGTGCTCGCGCGCCCGAGCGGGAGCCCAAGGCGACGAGGTCCCGTGGCGGACGCGCCGGTCCGGCGCCGGCTGGCGCGTGTGCCGGAAGGCCGTACCCCCCGGGACAGGCGTTAGCCGCGAGCGTCGCAGGCGGCGGTCGGCGACGGTTCGACGGCCGCTCGACGCGCACGAGCGACCGTCGACACCGCGCCCACCGCTCGGTCCGTCAGCCGGACCGAGCGGTGGGCGGTCAGGCCGGTTGAAGGTCGCGACGTAGGTACTCGCCGGTGTACGAATCCGCTGCGGTGAGCAGCTGCGCGGGCGTGCCCTGGAACATGAGCCGACCGCCGTGGTGCCCGCCCTCGGGCCCCAGATCGATGACCCAGTCGGCGTTCTTGACGACGTCGAGGTTGTGCTCGATCACGATCACCGAGTTGCCTCGGTCGACCAGGCGCTCGAAGATCCGGAGCAGATGGTCGATGTCGGACATGTGCAGGCCGGTGGTCGGCTCGTCCATCACGTACACCGTGCCGCCCTTGTGCAGCTCCGTGGCGAGCTTGATGCGCTGGCACTCGCCGCCGGAGAGCGTGCTCAGCGGCTGGCCGAGCCGGAGGTACTCCAGGCCCACGTCGTGGGTGGCGCGCAGGATCTCCCGCAACTTCTTCTCGGCGAAGAACTCCACGGCGTCGGCGACGGTCATCTCCAGCACATCGCTGATGGAACGCCCGCGTAACGTGTGGCCGAGCACCTCGTCCTTGAACCGCCGGCCGCCGCACAGCTCGCAGACGGTCTTTAGCTCGTCCATGAACGCGAGGTCGGTGTAGATGACGCCGAGCCCCTGGCACTGGGGGCAGGCGCCCTCGGAGTTGAAGCTGAACAGGGACGGGCTGACGTTGTTGGCCCGCGCGAAGAGCTTGCGGATCGGGTCCATCATCCCGGTGTACGTGGCGGGGTTGGACCGCCGGGACGTACCGACGGCCGACTGGTCGATGACGATCGCGTTCGGGTGCTGGGCCACGAAGGCCCCGTTGATCAGGCTGCTCTTGCCCGCGCCGGCCACCCCGGTCACCACGGTGAGGACGCCGGTGGGGATGTCGACCGAGATGTTCTTCAGGTTGTGCAGCGACGCGTTCGAGACGGTCAGTTTCCCGGTGGGCGTCCGGTACGCCTCCTTGAGCGGCACCCGCCTGGCCATGAACCGGCCGGTCAGCGTGTCCGCCCCGGACAGCTCCGACACCGGTCCCTGGTAGACCACCTCGCCGCCGCGTACGCCGGCGCGCGGTCCGATGTCCACCACGTGGTCGGCGATGTTGATGACGTCGCGGTCGTGCTCCACCACCAGCACGGTGTTGCCCTTGTCGCGCAGCTTGACCAGCAGTTCGTTGAGGCGGTGCACGTCGCGGGCGTGCAGTCCCACGCTCGGCTCGTCGAAGATGTAGAGCATCTCGGTGAGGCTGCTGCTCAGATGCCGGACCATCTTGACCCGCTGCGACTCGCCGCCCGAGAGCGAGTTGGTCTCCCGGTCCAGGCTGAGGTAGCCCAGCCCGATGGTGACCAGGTTCCGTACCCGGTCCCGCAGACTCGCCAGGATCGGTGCCGCGCCCGGCTGGTCGAAGCCCTCCAGCACGTCCAGCAGTTCGCTGGCCTCCAGCGCGGAGAGCTGTGCGATGTTGTAGCCCTCGATCTCGCAGGCGAGCGCGGTCTGGTTGAGCCGGGCGCCCTTGCACAGCCCGCAGGTAGCCGTGGTGATGAACCGCTCGAAGATCTCCCGGTTGCGGTCCGCCATCGTACTGGCGTCCTTCTTTACGTAGAGGCGGGTGAACTTGTCGACCAGCCCCTCGTACTTCGCGTTGATGCTGTTTCCCTGCCACTGCACCGCGATCTGGCTTTCGCCGTGCAGCAGGGTACGCCACTCGTCCTCGGTGTAGTCGCACAGCCTTTTGTCGTTGTCGAACAGCCCCGATCCCGTGTACTGCTTCCAGTACCACGACCCGACCGCGAACTCGGGGTGCAGCATGGCGCCCTCGTTGAGGGACTTCGACCGGTCGAGGAAACGGTCCAGGTCGATTGCGGTCATCTTGCCGATACCCTGGCACTCCGGGCACATGCCCTGCGGATCGTTGAAGGAGAACGTGCCGGAGTAGCGCACCTCCGGCTTGCCGGCCCGCGAGAAGAACAGCCGCAGCAACGGGGCGATGTCCGTGCTGGTGCCCACGGTGGAGCGGGAGTTCCCACCGAGTCGCCGCTGGTCGACGATGATCGCCGCGGAGAGGTTCTCGATGCTGTCGACCTCGGGCTGACCGTAGCTGGGCAGGACGGTACGCACGAAGGCGCTGAACGTTTCGTTGAGCTGCCGCTGCGCCTCGGCCGCGACGGTGTCGAAGACCAGTGACGACTTTCCCGATCCGGAGACGCCGGTGAAGACAGTGATCTTCCGCTTCGGAATGGCTACCGATATGTCCTTGAGGTTGTTCTCCCGGGCACCGCTGACGACAATTGCGTTGTCCTGCAAAGCTTCTCCTCTTCGCGATCCCACCATCCGTGGCACGGGCCGACGGACACCGTGACGAGTGAATGCGCACCGACGCCGATCCGGCCGCGCGAACGGCCGCGTCGACAGTTGAATGATCCAATACCGGTGACACCGGTCATTCGTGGTTCAGGGCATACGGCACCCCCTGCCGGCCGTACGGCATGCCCGTCCACCGTACCGCACCGCGCTTGCCCGATCCCGCTCCGCACCGCGGCCGGCGCGCGTACCACTCGAATTTCGCTCAAGGACAAATCGTCCGCGCGGAATTGTCCGCCGGCCGCCGGCGGTCGGCGTGCCGCCGCCCGCCGACCCGGGAGGCCCGGGAGGCCCGGGAGGCCCGGCCGCGTCCGCTCAGTTGGCGGTGCTGAACCACCAGAGCGTTCCGAAGGGGTCGATCACCCCACCCAACCGGCCGTCCTCCTGCTCTTCGACCTCCATCACCGGGGTCGCGCCGGCCGCCACCGCGCGGGCGAACGTCTCACCGGCGTCGGGGACGTTGACCCACATCTGGATCGTGGCGGGATCCTGCCCCGGCCGGTACGGCGGTTGGCACTGCTCACCCTGGGCCGAGGAGTCGCCGAAAAAGACCGGGCTGTCCCCGATCCACGCCTCGGCGTGCAGGACGAGTTCCGAGTCCTCCGAGACGTGGTTGACGTTACGGATCTCCGCGTCGAAGGTACGCCGGGTGAAATCCATGAACGCCGTCGCGCTGTGCACCATGACGTAGGGGGTCACCGACCGCTGGCGGGACATCTGCACCATATCGTCCTCCCGTCCGACCCTCCTGGCGGGTCAGCGGACACTGTCGCAGATCCGGTGGGCCCGCGCGGCTGAAACCACAATTTTCCCGCGCGGACGCCGCTTCGCCCAGTGTCGCCGCGGGAGCCCGTGGTGGGCACGGCGACCCGGTCCCGCCGGCGGCGGCGGTCCAGCGAAGCTCCACGGCTTCTCGAGCAGCGCTCCCGAGCATCGGAAGCCAGGGCCGGCTCGGATGGCGCGGTCCGTCGCACGTTGAAGATCAACAAGCGAGGAGCGTCGGGTGACGATACTGGTGACCGGAGCGACCGGAAGTGTGGGCCGTCAGGTGGTCGGGCAGCTGGTGGCCGCGGGGGAAGAGGTACGGGCGCTGTCGCGCAGCCCGGAGACGGCCGGGCTGCCCGCCGGCGTACCGGTGTTCCAGGGCGACCTGGAGCGCCCCGAGACGCTGGCCGCCGCGTTCGAGGGCGTGGACCGCCTCTACCTGTTTCCCGTACCCCGGACGGCGCACGACGTCGTCGCCATGGCCAGGAAGGCCGGGGTACGCCGCATCGTCGTGCTCTCTTCCGACTCGATGAACACCCGGCTGGAGACCAACAGGGAAAGCGTCGAGGACCACGGGGCGGTCGAACGCGCGGTGGCGGAGGCCGATGTGGAATGGACCTTCCTGCGGCCGTTCGCGTTCGCCGGGAACGCCCTGTTCTGGGCGCACTCCATCCGCACCGAGAACGTCGTACGGGCCGCGTACCCCCTCGCCGCGCAGGCGCTCGTGCACGAGGCCGACATCGCCGCCGTGGCGACGACCGCGCTGCTCGAGGACGGGCACGACGGAGCCGCGTACCGGCTGACCGGCCCCGAGTCGCTCACCCAGATCGAGCAGGTACGCATCCTGGGCGAGGCGATCGGCCGCGAGATCCGCTTCGAGGAGCTGACCCACGAGCAGAAGCTCGCGGAGCTGACGCAGTTCATCCCGGCGGGAGACGCCGAAATGATCCTCGGCTACTTCGCCGTCGCGGTACACACCCCCGACGTCGTGCTGCCGACGGTCGAGGAAGTCACCGGGCGCCCCGCGCGGAGCTTCGCGCAGTGGGCCGCCGACCACAGGTCCGACTTCCGCTAGGCGCCCGGCGAGATGTACGGGAGCGAACTCGCGGAGATATTCGACCAGATCTACGCCGCCCGCGGGAAGGACTACCGAACCGAGGCGGAGGAGATCGCCGGCCGCGTCCGGTCGCACCTGCCCGGGGCCGCCAGCCTGCTCGACGTCGCCTGCGGCACCGGCGCCCACCTGAGCGCCTTCGCCGAAATCTTCGACCGGGTGGAGGGGCTGGAGCTCTCGGAGCCGATGATCGAGACGGCCCGACGGCGGCTGCCGGGCGTACGGATCCGCGCCGGGGACATGCGCGACCTCGACCTCGGTACGCGCTTCGACGCCATCACCTGCCTCACCGGCTCGATCGGCTACCTCACCACCACCGAGGAGCTCGACGCCGCGCTGCTCCGCTTCGCCCGGCACCTCAACCCCGGCGGGGTGGTCGCCATCGACCCGTGGTGGTTCCTGGAGACCTTCCGCCCCGGCTACGTCTCGGGCGACGTGGTCACCGTCGCCGGGCGCACCATCGCCCGGGTCTCCCACTCGGCGCTGGAGGGGAACGCCTCGCGGATGCACGTGCACTACGTGGTGGCCGAGGCCGCGGCCGGTGCCCGGCACTTCATGGAGGACCACCTCATCACCCTGTTCACCCGCAAGGAGTACGAGGCCGCGTTCACCCGGGCGGGCCTCGCGGTCTCGTACGTCGAAGGGGTCCAGTCGGGCCGCGGCCTGTTCCTGGGGGTACTGACCGGAGCCGACCCGGCGGCCGGCGCTGTGACGAGGGAGGACACGTGACGGACAGCGATGTGGACGTCGTCGTGGTGGGGGCCGGACTCGGCGGCCTGACGACCACGATGTTCCTGGCGCAGCAGGACGTACGGGTCCTCCTGGTGGAACGGCATCCCGGTACCTCCCTGCATCCGAAGGCGGCCGGGCAGAACCCGCGGACGATGGAGCTGCTGCGGATCGGTGGCATCGCCGACGAGGTGCGGCACACCAGCGACATCCGCGGGCAGCAGGGTGACTTCACCATCCGCGTGGCCGAGAGCATCGGCGGCAAGGTGCTGCACACCTTCGCGGAGAGCCTCGACGAACTGGTGGGCGCCACCGCCGCGGCCACCCCGATGCCCTGGGCGCTGGTCGCGCAGGACCGGATGGAGCCGATCCTGCTGGCCAACGCCAGCAAGCACGGCGCCCAGGTGCGGTACGGCACCGAGCTTGTCGACTTCGCCCAGGACGACGGCGGCGTGACGGTACGCCTGCGCGACCGCGAGACCGCCGCGGAGCGTACGGTCCGGGCGACGTACCTGGTCGCGGCGGACGGTCCGCACAGCGGCGTACGGCAGCGGCTGGGCATCGAGCGGTACGGGCACGGCACGCTGGCCCGGTTCGTCGGGGTCATCTTCGAGGCGGATCTCACCTCGGTCCTGCCGCCGGGCTCGACCGGCTGGTACTACCTGCGGAATCCGCACTTCACCGGCAACTTCGGTCCGACCGACCGGCCGAACCGGCACACCTTCTTCGTCGAGTACTCGCCGGAGCGCGGCGATCGGGCCGAGGACTTCACCCCGCGGCGCTATGTCGAACTGATCCGGCTCGCGGTGAACCAGCCCGACCTGGAGCCCGAACTGCTCGACATCCAGGAGTGGGAGATGGCCGCGCACATCGCCCACCGGTGGCGGGACGGCCGCGTCTTCCTGGTCGGCGACGCCGCCAAGGTCACCCCGCCGACCGGCGGGCTCGGCGGCAACGCCGCGATCGGCGACGGCTTCGACCTCGCCTGGAAGCTCGCGGCCGTGATCGGGGGCGAGGCGGGTGTCGGGCTGCTCGACAGCTACGAGCCGGAGCGCAAGTTCGCCGCCGAGCTCGTGGTCGGCGAGGCCCTGCACGTCTACGCGGCCAGGATGGCGCCGCACCTGCTCGACCAGGTGCCGCCCGGCGTCGGCTACGGCGAGACGATTCTCGGCTACCGCTGCCGCTCGGGCGCGGTCGTGCTCGACGACGATCCCGCGCTGGTCGAGGACCCGCTGCACCCCAGCGGGCGGCCGGGCTTCCGCGCCCCGCACCAGTGGCTGACCCGCGACGGGGAGCGGATCTCCACAGTCCATCTCTTCGGTGCGGGGTGGGTCCTGCTGGCCGGTGCCGAGGGCGCCGAGTGGTGCGACGCGGCCCGGCGGGCGGCCGACGAACTGGGGGTCCGGCTGGTCGCGTACCGGCTGGGCGACGAACTGCTCGACCCGGCCGGCACGCTCCCCGAGCTCTACGGCCTCGGAGCCGCCGGCGCCAGCCTGGTCCGACCGGACGGCGTGGTGGCCTGGCGCACGGACGCCGCCGGCGCGGGTCGGGCCGGCCGGGTGCTGCGGGACGTGCTCGGGCGGGTGTTGTCGCGCTGACCGTGGCCCCGCGTGCCGCCGCCGGCCGGCGGCGGCACGCGGATGGCGGGCCGGCCGCGACCGCGGCTCAGCCGTCCCGCGCGGCGCGCGGCCCGGAGCCGGACCGGCCGGGGCGGTCGTCCCGCCCCGGCCGGTCCGGCTCCGGCGTACCGGTCGATCAACGCGGGGGCGTGCGGTGGCCCGCGGCCAGTCGCTCCAGTACCGGCACCACGTCGTTCGGGCTCGGGCTGGCCAGCATCTCCTGGCGTAGCCGCTGCGCGCCGGCCCGGTACGACGGGTCCTCCAGCACGGTGACCAGCTTCTCCCGCAGGCCGGCGGCGGTCAGCTGGAAGGAGGGTATGTGCACCCCGGCGCCGAGCGCCTCCAGCCGCCGGGCGCGGTAGATCGCGTCCCACATCCAGCCCAGGGCCACCTGCGGCACGCCGTAGACGGCGGCGGTGGCCCAGGTGCCGGCGCCGCCGTGGTTGACGATCGCCGAGCAGGTCGGCAGCAGCGCGTGCAGCGTCACGTGGTCCACGATCCGGATGTTCTCCGGTACGTGACCGGCCTGCGCCCGCTCGGCCGCGCTGAGCATCGCCACCAGTTCGACGTCGAGGTCACCGACCGCGGCGAACACCTCGTCGATCGCCACCGCGTTCGGGAACTCCGTCTTGCGTACGGTCTCCCCCAGAGTCAGGCACACCCGTGGTCGGGTCGGCTCGGCGCGGAGCCAGTCGGGCACGACGGCGGCGCCCGGCCCGTTGTACGGCACGTACCGCATGGCGATGGTCGGTTGCCCCAGCGGCAGGGCGACGCTGGCCGGCATCTGGTCGACGGTCCACTGGCCGGTGACGATCTCCTCGTCGAACTTGAGGTCGAACCGGTCCAGGGTCCAGGTGAGCCACTCCTCCAGGGTGTCCTCGTACTGCTCCGCCGGCGCCTGGGCCAACCGCTTGCGGAACACCTGCCGTACGCCGAGGAACGTGTCCGGGAACGAGAGCAGCCGGGCGTGGGCGGCGCCGCTGGCCCGGGCGGCGATGGCGCCGGCGAACGTGAACGGTTCCCAGATGACCAGGTCCGGCCGCCAGTACCGGGCGAAGTCCACCAGTTCGTCGACCATCGTGTCGTTGTTGAGCTGGGCGTAGAAGGTGGCGGTCAGCAGCGTGTTCGACGAGCGCAGGAACCGCAGGTCGAGCAGGTGCGGCCGGTGCTCCAGGAAGTCCGGGTCGGCATGCTGGGCGTACATGGCCGGGCCGGCCTGGCGTACCACGTGGTCGAGGTCGTGGTCGGTGCCGACCGGCACCGCGGTGAGTCCCGCCCGGGTGATGCTCTCGGTCAGCGCCGGTTGGCTGGCCACCCGCACCTCGTGCCCGGCGGTACGCAGCGCCCACGCCAACGGTACGGAGCCGTTGAAGTGGGCGTCCATCGCGAACGAGGTCATCAGGATCCGCACGGCCGGACCCTCCCCTCGGAGCTGGGTCGCTGGGCGCGCATCGCTCACGCCACCGCAGCGGGGAACCGCAGCAGGCCCTGGACCACGGGCGAGCGCATCCGCCGCAGGACCCCGTCCCGCTGGCGCACGGCCGGCATCCGCGCCGCCAGGGTCCGGAGCCCGGTGGCGGCCACCTCGGTTACGAACGGCGCGACGAAGCCGGCGTACAGGCCGCCGGCGAGCGTCAGCGGGGCGCTCTTCATGTCCCGGGTGATGTCGAAGCGGTCCGGATCGGGGTAGACGGCGGGATCGCGGTTGGCCGCCTCGACCAGGACCACCACCTGGCTGTCGGCGGGGATCGACGTACCGGCCAGCTCCAGTTCCTCGCGGGCGATCCGGTTGTGCAGCCGGATCGGCGGGGCGTACCGCAGCGTCTCCGCCACCGCGCCGGCCGCCAACTCCGGGTCGTCGCGCAGCAGCGCCCACTGGTCCGGGCGGGCCAGCAACTCCGACATCCCGTTGCAGACCAGGTTCGCGGTCACGTCGATTCCGACCACGCTGAGCAGCGTGGCGACGGACAGCAGCTCGTTCGGGCCGGGATCCATCGGGCCGGACTCCCGCCAGAGCGTGCTGACGAGGTCGTCCCCGGTACCGCCCACCCGCTCCTGTACCGCCTCCGCCAGGAGCTGGCGCAGCTGCTCCACGGACGCGGCCATCGCCCGCGCGGTGGGCAGTTGGGGCGGGCAGAGCCCGGCGTCGAGGGCGATCCCGAGCCCGGACGTGAGGCGCGCGAACTCCTCGCGCCGCTCGGCCGGCAGGGCGAGCAGCTCGGCGACGGTGTCGACCACGGCCTTGCGTACCACGTCGCTCCAGAGGTCGAACTCCCCGTCGACCCCGTCGAGCGCGCGCGCGAAGGCCCGCTCGGCGCGGGACCGGAGCCCGCCGATCGCCCTGTCGCCCAGCACCGGTACGGAGAGCCGGGTCAACCGCTCGTACTCGAAGCGCTCCAGATTGAGGCAGGCGGCGTCGAGCGGCAGGACGTGACAGAGCTTCGGCTCGCTCCACACGTCCTGGAAGACGTGCTGCTGCTGGTCGCCGTCGACGCCGGCGTGCCGCAGCTCCAGCCTCGGGTCGGCCAGGATCTCGGCGCCGAGTCCGTGGCTGGCCGTCACCCAGGCGCCGGCCTCGCTGCGGTACAGCTCGCCGCTGTCGCGCACCTGCGAGCCGAGTGCCACCGGATCGTCGCTCTCCGAGCGGAGGATCAACGCGTAGGGGTCGCCCTGCGCGCCGAAGATGAAATGGAACCCGCGGATCGTCAGCAGATGACGACCCAGCTCGCTGTCCGTGGGCTCTGTTGACATAACCCCATCCTTGAGAGAAGAAGGGCACCCGCGTACGGCGGTCGCGCCGACGTCGAACGGATGCGCGGCACAGCACCGGATGCGACCCGCGATCGTCGCCCGGGGTCGTGCAGTGGACGCTAGTGAGGCCTGCTACAGGGGCTCTCGACTCCGGCTACACCGCCTCGGGTGGCGCGTGGGATGCCCGCTCGCGGCGGCCGAAATACCCCTGCGACGCGCTCCCCGGGCCGTCGGCCTCAACGAAGTACGACCGGTTCTCGAACGGCCTTTGACAGCCTCGGGCACAACCCGAGCGCGAGGAGAGCCACATGACGATTCTGGTGACCGGAGCGACCGGACAGGTGGGACGGCTGGTCACCGACCAGCTGGTACGCGGCGGCGAGAAGGTACGTGCGCTCGTTCCCGACTGGGACGACCACCGTGCCGTGCTGCCGAGCGGGGTCCAGGTGTGCCCCGGCGACCTGACCGCACCGGAGACGCTGCGGGAGGCGCTGGCCGGCGTCGACCGGCTCTACCTCTTCCCGATCGCCGCCACCGCCCCCGAGGTCGCGGCCCTGGCGAGGCAGGCGGGGGTACGGCACGTCGTGGTGCTCTCCGCCGCGATGGTCACGGACGGGGTGGACACCTCGTACCACGTGGCCGTCGAGCGCGCGGTCGAGGCCGCGGGGCTGAGCTGGACCCACGTGCGGCCGAGCGACTTCGCGCTGAACACGGTCGACCTCTGGGCGGAGTCGATCCGGACCGAGGCGACGGTCCGGGTGGCCTACCCGGACGTGCCCGCGGTGCCGGTGCACGAGGCCGACATCGCGTCGGTGGCCGTGGCGGCGCTGCTCGACGAGCGGCACGCGGGCCGGGCGTACACCGTCACCGGGCCCACGGCGGTCAGCCAGCGCGAGCAGGCCCGGCAGATCGGCCTCGCGCTCGGCCGCGACATCCGGGTGGAGGAGCTCACCCCGGAGCAGGCCCGCGCCGACATGGTGCGCCGCTACATACCGGAGGAGAACGCCGACCACATCCTGAACTACCTGGCCAGATGGGCCGTGCGACCGCCGACCCCGCTGCCCACCGTACGCGAGGTCACCGGCCGGGCGGGCCGCGACTTCGCGCGGTGGGCCCGCGACCACGTCGCCGACTTCCGTTGACCCGAGAGTAGATCACCTTTCGACTATTCCAATGGCGCCCTGTCGCACCGCTCGCCGACATCATGCGACACCATTCAATGACAACACCGTTGACAGCATTTCTGGACGGATGTCAAGCCGGGAATCGCATTAGTTTTATGTGCGTCAAGGATGCACGAGGGTGTACGGTAACCCCTGCAGCGCGCCCCCGGGCCCGACTGCTTGCTCCGTGCTGGGCAGATCTGACCGCACCTCGCACCGTGAATCGAGTTCTGGGAGTCGTGCATGGAGAAACAGTCCGAGTTCGTGATCGAGACCTCAGAATTGGTGAAGAGATTCGAAAAGAACACGGCGGTTGACGGCCTGAACATGACGGTGCCCAGAGGCATCGTCTATGGCTTCCTCGGGCCGAACGGGGCCGGGAAGACGACCACCATCCAAATGGTCTCGACGCTGTTGCGCCCCGACAGCGGCACCGCACTGGTCTTCGGCCACGACGTCGTCCGCGAGGCCGACGCGGTACGCCGCCGACTCAGCCTCACCGGGCAGTTCGCGGCGGTGGCGGACGGTCTCACCGGCCGCGAGAACCTGGTGCTGGTCGCGCGCCTGCTGGGCTTCTCCTTCGCCGGGGCGCGCAACCGGGCGGGCGAACTGCTGGAGGCGTTCGGCCTGACCGAGGCCGCCGACCGGTTGGCGAAGACCTACTCCGGCGGCATGCGACGGCGCCTGGACATCGCGGCGAGCATGGTGGTCACCCCCGACCTGGTGATCCTCGACGAGCCGACCACCGGTCTCGACCCGCGCAGCCGCAACCAGGTCTGGGACATCGTGCGCGGGCTGGTCGCCGCGGAGACCACGGTGCTGCTGACCACGCAGTACCTGGACGAGGCGGACCAGCTCGCCGACCGGATAGCCGTGATCGACAATGGAAAGATCATTGCCGAGGGCACCCCCGGCGAGCTGAAGGCGTCGGTGGGATCGGGCGCGGTCTCCGTACGGCTACTCGACGCCGCCCACCGGGAGCAGGCGCAACGGGTGCTCCACGAGGCGCTGGGGGTTCCGGTGCGCCTGGAATCCGATCCGGTGGCGCTCTCGGCGCGGGTCTCGGATTCCGAGCGGGTGGCCCACGGCCTGGCCGAACTCGTTCGCTCCGGTGTCCCGGTCGCCGACTTCTCACTCGGCCAGCCGAGCCTGGACGAGGTGTTTCTCGCGCTCACCGGCCACCGCACGGCGGCCGCCGAGAAGGAGGAGAAGTCCAAGGTCAGCGAGGAGGTAGCGGCATGACCACCGCACCGGCCACTTCGGTCCCGGACCAGTCCGCCCCCCAGACGTCACCGCACGCGGCGCTGCTGCTGCGTACCCGGCCCGCGAGGCCGGGCCCGTTCTCCGCGGTGCTCACCCACTTCTGGCGGGTCACCCGGTCCTTCAAGCACCACCCGGCGCAGCTGCTCGACGTGATCCTGATGCCGTTGATCTTCCTGCTCATGTTCACGTACCTCTTCGGCGGGGCGTTCGCCGGCTCGACCCGCGAGTACCTGCAGTACTTCCTCCCCGGCGTACTGGTGCAGACCGTCACCCTGATGACCGTCTACACCGGGACCGCGCTCAGCATGGACATCACCAAGGGGATCTTCGACCGGTTCCGGACGCTGCCGTTCTGGCAGCCGGCCACCATCGTCGGAAACCTGCTCGGCGACGTGGTCCGTTACGTGATCGCGCTGACCATCACCATCGGTGTCGGAATCCTCATGGGCTTCCGTCCGGACAGCTTCCCGGCCACGCTGCTGGCGGTCGCGCTGCTGATTTTGTTCGCGTTCAGCGTGAGTTGGATGTTCGCGGCGCTCGGAATCGTGGCGAAGGCGCCCGAGTCGGTGAGCTCCACCAGCATGGTCGTGATATTCCCGCTCGTCTTCACGAGCAACATCTTCGTGGACCCGTCGACAATGCCGGGTTGGATGCAGGCAATCGTGAGCGTCAATCCGATCAGTCACGCCACGACCGCGACCCGCGGTCTGATGCACGGTACCGCCACCAGTGGTGAACTCGCCCTCGTACTGATCACCTCGGGCGCGATCATCGCGGTCTTCGCACCGCTGACCATGTGGCTGTACGCCCGGCGGGTCCAGCGCTGACCCGCGACGGCGGGCGCCGGACCCCTCGCCCGGGGCCCGGCGCCCGCCGGATCACCGGGCCGGCTCGACGCCCAGCTCGTGCCGGAAGACGTGGCGGGGATCCCAGCGCGCCTTGACCTCGCGCAGCCGGGGGTAGTTGGACCCGTAGTAGAGCGTGTGCCAGGCGACCCCGGAGGTGTTCCACCGAGGATCGGCGAGGTCGACGTCGGGATAGTTGACGAACGAGCCGGCGTTGGCGTCGCCGGGCACCGGCACCCCGCCGGTGTCGGCGTACACGTCGCGGTACAGCTCGCGTACCCAGGTCAGCTGCGCGTCGTCCTGCTCCGGATCCGCCCAGTTCGCCTCGTAGTACGCGGTCATCAGCGCGTCGCGGTGCGGCATCGCGGTCGCGCCGGCCGGTACCGTGTTCACCTTCCCGCCGCCGGTGGTCAGGTAGACCGCCGCACCGCCGAACTCGTCCGGCCCGGTGAGGTAGCGGTGGACGGTGCTGATCTGCCGGTCCGACCACGGCCGGCGCAGGAACCCCGCCTTGGTCTTGAAGCGGAACCCGCCCGGTCCCATGTACGCCGAGAGGACCGACTTGAGCCACGGCGTCGAGTACTGGTCCGTGACGTGTGGCGCGTCCACTCCGGCGGCGATCGCGGCAAGGTGGTCACCGAGCAGCCGTTCCGCGCCCGCAAGGCCGCCGTCCACCTGCGCCTCCACCCGGATCTCCCCGGCGGCACGGTGGAACAGGTACATCCCGCTGTAGAGCGCGGTCGGCAGGGCCCCCGAGACGCCGATCGATCCGAAGTTGCGTACCAGCCGTCCGAACGCGGCCTCCGTCAGGTCGCTCCACTGCCAGCTGATCGAACCCTTCCGCAGGGTCGCCGGCGGCACCGGCAGCAGCCCCGTCGGTGCGCTCCCCCGGGTCTGCGGGGAGCGCAGCCAGTAGCGGGTCACCACGCCGAAGTTGCCCCCGCCCCCGCCGGTGTGCGCCCACCAGAGGTCGTGGCCGGGGTCCGCCGGGTCCCGGGTCGCCACCACCGCCCGGGCCCGTCCCGCGGCATCGACCACCACCACCTCGACCGCGTACAGATGGTCGACGACCAGGCCGTGCTGGCGCGAGAGCGCCCCGATCCCACCCCCCGCGACGTGGCCGCCGGCGCCGACCTCCGGACAGCCGCCACCGGGCACGGTCACGCCCCACCCCAGGTACAGAGTGCGGTAGAGCTGTCCGAGCGTCACGCCCGCCTCGACCGCGAACGCCCGGTGCGCCGGGTCGTAGTACACCCCCTTCATCTCCGACACGTCGATGACGACCTGCACGGCGGGGTCGTCGACGAAGCCCTCGAAGCAGTGCCCGCCGCTACGGACCGCGATCCGCTTACCGGCCCGTACCGCCTCGTCGACCACCCTGACGACCTGCTCGGTCGACCCGACGACCCGTACCGACTCCGGGCGCCCGACGAACCGCCCGTTGAACGACCGGGTGGTCAGCTCCTGGTAGCGGGGGTCCTGCGGCCCGACGGTCACCGGCCCGAGGTCGGCGCCGCGCCCGGAGCGCCCCCCGCCCCGCGCCGGATCGGGTACGCCGGCGGTGACGACGGCCGCGGTCAGCCCGGCGGCGGCGGACGCTCTCAGCACACCTCGCCGCGATATCTCGGTCATGGAATGTCCAGCCTTTCTGCTTGGGCGAACGGGGGATTCCGCCCGGCCACGGGCGGCGGAGCGGATGTCCGGCCGGCGACGTCCCTCGCCTGCCCCGGCGACCGGGGACCCGGCCGGCTGCGGCGGCTCGGCGGCGGGCCCGCCGGCACGGACGGCCCGCCGGTCCTGAACCCGGAGCCGGTCGGCTACGCCGCCGGTTTCGCCCCGTAGCTGAGGCGGCGCAGCAGCGACTCGGCCGGGCCACGGGAGTCGAGCCGGCGCAGCAGCTCGGCGACCAGGACCGTGCCCAGCCAGACGCCGAAGCCCACGACGGCGGAGGCGGCCACGCCGATCCGGCTACCGAGATCGACCGTGTACGGGGCGAACAGGACGATCCACGCGACCGACTGGAGCAGGTAGCAGCTGAGCGACCGCTGGCCGCAGGCCGCGACCGCGGTGACCACGGGCCCCCGCGCGGTTCCGATCCGCCAGGCGACCAACGCGACGAGGGCCGCGTAGCCGAACCCGCCCGCGTAGCCGGACGCCGTGTGCAGGATGCCCACGGCGATGGCCGGGCCGGGCGCCGGGTCCGCCCAGACCCCCGAGGTGACCAGGGCCAGCGGCAGCCCGCCCAGCACGGTCACGGCGATGCCGACCAGCGCGGTCCGCCGCAGCAGGACCAGGTGGCGTTCCGGCTCCTCCAGTACGCGCCGGCGGGCCGCCCAGACCCCGACCAGGAAGGGGCAGACCGAGGTGACCACGAAGAGGGGGGTGCCGACCGGCCAGGTGGCGATCCGGTAGAGCGCGTCCTGCACCGGGTCGTCCAACATGAACAACGCGGAGCTGTTCTCCGGACCGGGGCCGGCCGCCGCGGCGAAGAGCATCACGCCGTACGTGACCGAGCCGAGAACGAACCAGACGGCGCTGTGCCGGAGGATCCTCCGGTCACTCGCCCGCAGCAGACCGACGAAGACCAGTGCGATGATCCCGTACGTGCCGAGGATGTCGCCGGAGAAGAGCAGCAACAGGTGCAGAAGCCCGAAGACCAGCAGCCAGCGCCCGCGCCGGCGCAGCAGCCGCCGGGTCTTCGGCCAGTCCCAGCCGGACGCCTCCTGCCGCAGGGCGATCTGGGTGAGGCCGTAGCCGAAGAGGGCGGAGAACATCGGGTAGCTGCGGCCGTCGGCGAAGACGGTGAGCAGGGCCGCCACGACGGCGTCGACCCCGGCCCCGTCCGGCGGATAGCCGCGCAGCACCGAGGCGCTGCCGGCCAGGAACATGTGCGCGTGCACGAGGGCGACGATCAGCAGCATCGTCCCCCTGGCGAGGTCGGGAGCCAGGTACCGCTGCCGGGTCGCCGCCGGCTGGGCAGGTCCCGCCGCGGCGGGACGCCGCACGGTCTCACTCATTTCCACCCCGTCCTGTCTCTGCCGGCCGGAGCCGTGGCGATGACCAGATCCGTGCTCGGTGCTGGCGCGCGGGGTGTTCGGACCGCGGCTGCCGCCCGCCCGGCTGGTACGCCGGCGCGGCCCGCCGATCGCGGCGCCCCCGGCCGCCGCCGCTTGCAGGCTGACACCCACCGCTTGAGACGCGCTCGAAGAACGGCAGGAGACCTCCAGCGGCGGCGGCGAGATCCCGCACCGGGTCAGCGGCGCGGGGCGGCCTCGACGGCGTGCGCGGACTCGGCGGCGTGCGCGGTTTCGGCGGCGTGCGCGTGCGCGATGATCGCGTCGGCCAGGGCCGGCTGGATCGCGCTGGTCAACGCGTGCCCCATGCCCGGTATCTCCACCAGGCGGGCGGTGGGGATGAGGTCGACCAGGTGCTGCCCGTGCGGTGGTGGGGCCGCCGGGTCCAGCGGAGCCTGGATCACCAGCGTCGGTACCGTGAGGTTCCGCAGCTCGGCGCCCCGGCTGAGCGGCGGCAGCGTCACCCGGTAGTGGGCGGTCGGTTCCTGCCAGGTGCCCGCGTGGGCGATCGCCCGCCGCTCCCAGCGCCGGAACTCGTCGGGGTCGAACGAGTCGTCGTCGCCCGAGAGCAGCCGCCACTTGGCCACCCGCTGTTCGACGACCGCCTCCTCGCCCTCGGCCGGCTGGGAGACCAACGCCAGCATGTCGAGGAACCGCTGGGTGGGCGCGGGCAGGCCGTCCGGGGTGGGCGTACCGGCCATGGCGCACTCGATCGCGACGCCGAAGTCGTTGTCCAGCGCGCCGCCGAGCATGACCGTGAGGCTGCGCAGCCGCTTCGGCTGGTCCAGCGCCACCACCTGGGCGATCGTCGTACCCATCGACATGCCGACCACGTGCGCCGCGTCCACACCCCACCCGTCCAGCACCGCGACCGCGTCCGCGGCCAGGTCGGCGCAGCCGTACGGGTGCTCGTCGAAGTCCCGGTGGGTGGAGCGGCCGGTGTCCCGGTGGTCGTAGCGGATCACGTGCAACCCGCCCGCCACCAGCAGCTCGACGAACTCGTCCGGCCAGCCGTACGCGGAGAGGTTCCCGCCCATGATCAGCAATACCGTCGGGTGCCCGGGATCACCGAAGTCCTGCGTCCAGAGTCGCAGCTCGCCGACCCGAACCATGCGTTCGCTCATCGAGGTCACTCCTCTCGGTCGGGATTCGGGGCGAGGACGAGCAGGGAGAGGTCGAACGGCATGGACGGTGACGGCACCCGGAGCACCGACTCGACGCCCAACCCGGCCGAAGCGGCGAAGGTTCCCCACTCGTCGCGGGTCCGCAGCCGGCCGCCGAGGAAGACCAGCATGCGCAGGTCGAGCAGGGTGAACTGGTCGTTGGAGGCGTCCTCGGCCACGTCGTCGCGCTCGAACACCAGGATCCGGCCGCCCGGCGCCAGCGCCTCGGTGCACCGCCGCAGGATCCGCCGGGCGTCGTCGTCCGACCAGTTCAGCAGCACGAACGAGAGCGTGATGACGTCCGCGGGGCCGGGCAGTGGCGCGAAGAAGTCGCCGGTGACCGCGGTGAGCCGGTCCGCGAGCCCGTTGTTCTCGAAGTGCTTCCGGGCGGTCTCCGCCGGTCCGGCGAGCTCGACCAGCGTTCCCCGCACGTGCGGCGCCGCCTTCGCGATCGCCATCAGGAAGCCGCCGACCCCGCCCCCGACGTCCATCACCCGCTGGACGCCGCTCCAGTCGTAGGCCTCGGCCGGCGCGTCGTAGACGACGTCCTGGTCGCAGGCCATCAGCGCGTCGAACGACGCGGCGAGCGCGGGATCGGCCGACAGGTCCTCGTAAAACGGCCGGCCATGCACCGCCTCGTACGTCGGGCGCCCGGTGCGCACGGCGTCGAGCAGACGGAAGAAGGAGAGGTCGGCCCGGGACACGGCGTTCGTCAGGTCGAACCAGGCGCGCTGCTGGGCGGGGTGGTCGTCGGCGAGCAGCCGCCCGAGGGAGGTCGGCGCCAGTTCCCCCGTCGCGGACCGGGTCAGGATCCCGATGGCCACCAGGTGCCGGATGATGCGCAGCAACGCGTTCGGGTTCGTGCCGGTCGCCTTGGCCAGGGTCTGCTCCGTCGTGGAACCGGCCTGGATGTGGTCGACCAACCGCAGGGTGGCCGCGACCCGGACCACCATCGGAGTGTGTAGCGCGCCGAGTTTCAGCAGGGTGTCCAAATCGCGCATCGACGCTGATTCGTTTTCGTTCGTCGCCATGAGTCGCGGCTCCCGGATTCTATCGTGCGATGACTGACAGGAATTTGGTTGCCGATTACCGTCTACGGCCGCCAGCCGTCGCCTTCCGGCCACGGCTCGCCGAGCTGGCGGTACGTGCCCAGATAGTCCGGCCAGTCCCGGTGGTCGCGAATTTTTCCGTCCACCAGCCGGATCAGGTGGATCTGCTCGCCGGAGAAGCGGCGGCCGGTCGCCGCCATGCTCACGAGGTTGCCGACGTGGCGGCCGTAGAGCACCAGCCGCGCGCGGACCCAGTTACCGCGCTCCTCGTACCCGATCTCGTCGAGGAACACGTCCTCCGAGAAGGTCATCTTGAGCCACTTCACTGCCAGCGCGAACGCGTCCGGACCGAGCAGGTCCTTGTAGTGCTCCATCGCCCCCGGGTTGAGGTACTCGGGGTGGATGAACTCGTGGACGTCGTCCACCTTCCCGGTGTTGTAGGCGTTCACCATACGGCGAACGGTTTCGATCTGCTGGCTCACGTATATTCCTTTCCGAAAGTGGGGAGACAATGTGCGCGCGGCGGCTCCCGATGTGGACGATCAGCCCGCGGCAGGGACCTCAGTATTACCCGCGGCCACCGCCGGGAACAACCAAAAGACGTACCCACAAAATCCCTCTCCGGCATTTCGAGACCGATTCTGTGTCCCGTTTGCATCCGTTCTCGACCGGAACCCGAGGACGAAATTCCAGGCTTGGTCCGATGGGGAAGGCGCGCTGTCGGCGGGCCGACTTCCGGCGGCCCACGCCGGTCGGATCCGGACGGGTCGGCGCCGGTGAGGAGACGGGAGATCCGATGGACAAGACGACGTACAAGAGCACCGTCGCGCAGGTGTTCGACCGCGCCGCCGAGGCGTACGACCGGATGGGGGTGCGGTTCTTCACCCCGATGGGGCGCCGGCTGGTGGAACACGCCGCCCCCCGAACCGGCGACCGGGTCCTCGACGTCGGCTGCGGCCGGGGAGCGGCGCTCTTCCCGTCGGCCGAACGAGTCGGACCGACCGGTCACGTGCTCGGCATCGACATCGCGCCCGCGATGGTGGCGGAGGCCCGGCGCGAGGCCGAGCGGGTGGGCGCCGAGAACGTCGACGTCCGCGTGATGGACGGGGAGAACCCCGACCTGCCCGCCCGCTCGTTCCAGGTGGTGACCGGCAGCTACAGCCTCATCTTCCTGCCCAACGCCCCGGCGGCCCTGGCCCGGTACGCCGGCCTTCTCGTCCCGGGTGGCCGGATCGCGTTCACCAGTCCGGTCTTCACCGACGACACCTTTCCGTTCCTGCCGCCCATGTTCACCGACCTCATCCCCCGCGCGCTGCTGCGCAACCTTCCGCCCGAGTGGCAGCCGGAGCAGTTGCGGCGACGCTTCAACGCCTGGCTCAGCGACCCGGACGACCTGCGGCGGACCATGCGGACCGCCGGCTTCGCCGACGTCATGGTGGTGGACGAGCCGATCGACCTGGTCGCGCACTCGGGGCGGGCGTGGGTCGACTGGTCGCACACCCAGGGGATGCGTCTGTTGTGGCAGCACCTACCGGAGGCCGAGGCCGCCCAGCTGCGCGACCGGCTGATCACCGCCCTGGACGCGCTCCGCGAGGGCACGGGCCCGCTGACGATGGAGGTGCCGGTCCGGTTCGTCACCGCCGCCGTACCCCGGTAGCCACCCGGGAACGCGCCGGCTGGCCGCCCGGACGCGGTCAGCCGGACGCGGTCGGCGGTTCCGTCAACGGGCCGCGTGGCCGCCGACGGGATGCCCCTCGGCCCGCAGGATCTCGAAGACCTGGCGCACCGACCGGCGGTCCGCCTCGGGCGGGGCCGGACGCGCCGGCAGCAGCGCCGCGACCACGCTGCGCCCGGCCCGCACGGCGGGATGCCGGCGGGCCAACTGCGTCAGCGCCTGGCCCGGTCCCGCCTCCACCAGCACGAAGTCCCCGCTCGCCAGCAGCGCCTCCAGCGCCGGCCAGAAGAGCACCGGCGCCACCGGTTGCCGGGCCCAGAACCCCGGGTCGGCCACCTCCGCGGGGCGCAGCGGCGCCGCCGTGTACGCCGAGTAGAGCGGGATCGCGGGCGGGGTGGTCCGCAGCGCGGCGACGGCTTCCTCGGCGCCACGGTTCGCCGCCGCCATCGCCGGACTGTGGAACGGGGTCAGCGACGGCACCCGTCGGCAGACGTACCCCCGGTCGCGCAGGCGTGCCGACACGGCGTCCAGGGGTCCGTCCGGTCCGGCCAGGACGGTCAGCCGCGGCGCGTTCACCGCGCCGACGACCACGTCGTCGGCGAGCAGCGCGGCCAGTTCGTCCGGGGCGGCCGTCACCGCCAGCATCCCGCCCGGCGGTGCCTGGACCGCCCGGCGTACCCGGTCGAGGACCAGTCCGGCCGCGTCGGCCAGTCCGAAGACGCCGGCGACGGTGGCCGCCACCAGCTCGCCCATGCTGTGACCGAGCAGGGCGGCGGGACGTACGCCCCAGCTCAGCAGCAGCCGGGCCAGCGCGTAGTCGACGGCGAAGAGCAGCGGTTGGGCCCGGGTGACATGGTCGAGCGGGACACCGGGTCGGTCGGCGAGCCAGTCGGCCCGCAGCCGTACGCCCTCGTCCCGGAATGCCTCGAACACCTCGTCGATCGCCGCGCTGAACGCCGGCTCAGCCGGGTAGAGGCCGGCACCCATGCGCTGGTACTGGGCGCCCTGGCCGGGAAGCAGCAGCGCGACCGGGCGGGGCCCGGCGACAGCCGGCTCCACCGGTACCGCGGCCGAGGTGGTGACGGACATCTAGTCTCCTCCCGAGTTGGACGACTTCCGGTCCCGGGCGCCGGCACCCGCCGACCACCGCGGCGTGCGGATCATCTCCACCACCGCGCCGGACCAGCTGAATCCGGCGCCGACGCTGACCAGCAGACAGGTCTGCCCGGCCCGCAGGGCGCCGCTGCCGACCAGGTGGTCCAGGCCGGCGATCGGATCGCCCGCCCCGAGGTGCCCCACCCGGCGGCTCCACGACCACGTGGTACGCGCCAGATCGATCTCGAACTGGCGGAGATACCCGGACCGGAGCCGGCGCAGGCCGAGATGGGGCAGGGCGATCCGGTCGATGTCGGTCAACTTCAGCCCGGCCTCGGCCACGGCCCGGGTGATCGCCGCTTCCTGTCCGGCACTGACCCGGGCCACCGCGTACGGCACCCCGGTGCGGGCGAGGAACGCCCGCTTGCAGGCGTCGAGGTCGACGACCGCGCGGTGCCGGAACGGTGCCGGGCTGAACGGGTCGTCGCCCCGGTGCATCCCCTCCAGTTCGGGATCGGAGACGGTGACCAGGCTGCGCAGTCGGGCGAAGCCGGAGCGGGTCGAGAGCACCAGCGCCGTACCGCCGTCGGCGTAGACGGTGCCCGGGTCGCTGCGCCACCGGGCGAACCCGGGTGGCCCGACCTTGTCCCCGGTCGTGACGAGCGCGGCGGTACGGGACCGGTCCGCCAGCAGGTACGCCCGCGCGAGCTCGGCGGCCGCCATGCCACCGTTCGATGCCTGGCGCACCTCCAGCGCCAGACAGTTGTTGCCGACGGCGACCCGCTGCACGTACGAGGCCGGCGCCCACACCTCGTGCCCCTGGTAGAAGAAGCTGGCGTGCAGCACCAGGTCGATGTCGGCCGGGTCGCAGCCGGCTCGGCGCAGCGCGATGCGGCCCGCCCGCGCGGCCATTTCCGGCGCCGACTCCGCACCGGCGACCGCCACCGACAGCATCCCGGTGCTGGTCGCCAGCGCCTCGTCGCACTCGCCGGCATCGACCGCCGCCCGGGCGGTGACGGCCGGCGGAAGCCAGCTCGCGCAGCCCGCCACGTAGATGTTCTCGCCCGTCACCCGGTCGTGCCGCCCGTCCGCGCCGCCACCCCGGCCTGCGGGCCGCTCCGCGCCGAGAGCCGCTCGTTGATCAGGGCGAGCAGCTGGGCCGGCGTTTCCACCCGGGCGAACTCCTCCTCGGGCAGCGAGATGTCGAGCCGGCGCGCGACCTGACTGGCCGTCTCCATCAGCGCCAGCGAGTCGTAGCCGAGCTGGTTGAACTCGGTGTTGGCGAGGTCGCCGCCGAACTGCGCCGCCTCGTCCTCCCCGGCGCACTCCCGCATGATCTGCATCAGCTCGTCCAGGCCGAACACGGTCATCTTCTCCTCCTCGTACCCGTCGCTCTCTCGTCGCTTCCGTCCCGCCCCCCGGGTCGCGTCAGCCCGGGCCGGCGCGCACCACCATGGCGCTGTTGAAACCGCCCCGGCCGCGGGCCAGGACGAGGGCCGCCCCGCCACGGAGCGGCCGGGGTCCGCCGATGACCAGGTCGACGTCGTGGTCCACGCTCGCCGGCGCCACGTGCACGGTCGGCGGAATGACCCCGTCGCGCAGCGCCAGCAGCGCGTTGACCAGGTCCAGCGGCCCGGCCCCGGAGTAGAGCCGGCCGGTCATCGTCTTCGGGGCGGTGACCGGGACACCCCGGGCACCGAAGACCTCCGCCAGGGCCGCCGCCTCCGCGGCGTCCAGCTCCGGCAGCGCCGCGGCGTCGGCGAAGACCACGGCGATCTCCGCGGGATCGAGGTCGGCGTCGGCGAGCGCGCCCGCGATCGCGCGTACCAGGTTGGCACCGCGCCCGCTGCCCGGTGCGGGGTCGAAGGTCGCCCCGTAGCCGGCGATCGTGCCGTACCCGCGGACCCCTCTCGCCCGGGCCTGCCCGGCCTCCTCCACCACGAGGATCGCCCCGCCCTCGCCCGGTACGTGACCACTGGCGTCCCGGTCGAACGGCAGGTACGCGCGGCGCGGGTCGGTCCGCCCGGTGAGGCGTCCGGAGGTGATCTGCGCGGTGAGGCCGTACGGGCAGAGCGCGGAGTCGACGGCGCCGGTGACCATGAGCCGCGCGCCCCGGCGGATCTTGCGCCGGGCGTGCGCCACCGCGTCGAGGCCGCCGGCCTGCTCCGTCACGAAGACGCCGATGGGCCCGCGCAGGTCGTGCCGGATCGACAGCTGGCCCGTGTTGACCGCGTAGAACCAGGCGAACGACATGTACGCGCTGACGTGGTTGGGGCCCTTGCCCCAGAGGTTCTGCAGTTCCCGCTGGCCGAAGTCGAAGCCACCGGCCGAACCGGCGGTGATCACGCCGAGCTCCAGCGCGGGCAGCGCGGCCAGGTCGAGGTCGGCGTCCCGCACCGCCCAGTCCCCCGCGGCGAGCGCGAACTGCGTCATCCGGTCGGTCTGCGGCAGGAGTCGGCCGGGCAGGTGCTGGTTCGGGGCGAAGCCGACGACCTCACCGGCGAGCCGGACCGGATACCCGTCCGGGTCGAACCGGGTGATCCGCCGGATGCCGCTCTCGCCGCGCAGGGTCGCCGCCCAGTACTCGTCGATCCCCAGGCCGTTCGGCGCCACCACGCCGATGCCGGTCACCACTGCCGCCGTCACGCCCGCACCTCCGGCCGGGCGAGCACCATGGCGCTCTGGAAGCCGCCGAAGCCGCTGCCGACCGTCAACGCGACGTCGACCGGTTGCTCGCGGGCGGTCAACGGCACGTAGTCGAGATCCAACTGGGGGTCCGGCTCGTGCAGGTTCGCCGTGGGCGGGATGACCCCGTGCTCCATGGCGAGCACGCTCGCGGCCACCTCCAGCGCGCCGATGGCGCCGAGTGAATGCCCGATCATCGACTTGATCGAGCTGATCGGGACCCGGTACGCGTGCGGGCCGAGGCTCGCCTTGAACGCTCCGGTCTCGTGCACGTCGTTCTGGCGGGTAGCGGTACCGTGCGCGTTGACGTAGTCCACCGCGGTCGGGTCGAGCCGGGCGTCGTCGAGCGCGGCGGTGATCGCCGCGGCCATCTCCCGGCCGTCCGCGCGCAGGCCCGTCATGTGGTGGGCGTTGCCCCGCGAGGCGAAACCCACGACCTCGGCGTAGACGTGCGCGCCGCGCCGCCGCGCGGCGGCGAGCTCCTCCAGGACGATCACCGCGGCGCCTTCGCCGAGCACGAAGCCGTTCCGGGTACGGTCGAACGGGCGCAGGGCGTGTTCCGGATCGTCGTTGTGTGCCGAGGTCGCCTTGATGGCGTCGAAGCAGGCCACGGTGATCGGGGAGATCGGCGCGTCCGTGCCGCCGGTGATCATGACATCGGCCGTGCCCTCCTGGATCAGCTCGTACGCGTAGCCGACCGCGTCGATGCCCGAGGTGCAGCCGGCGGACACCACGGTCGCCGGACCCTCCGCACCGGCCAGCCAGGCGAGCTCGGCCGCCATCGAACTCGGCACCAGGTAGTCGTAGAGGTACGGCGTGGCGCGGTCGGGATCGACCAGCCACCGTTGGCCGGCGTCGCTGATGGCGACGTACTCCCGCTCCAGCCGCTCGGTACAGCCGACCGCGCTGCCCAGGCTCACCCCCACCCGGTGCGCGTTGTCGGCGTCCACCGCGAGACCGCTGTCCAGCATCGCCTCCCGGGCGGCCACCAGGGCGAACTGGGCGGCCCGGTCGAGCCGGGTGACGTCCTGGGCCGACAGGCCGGCGGCGACCGGGTCGAAGTCGCACTCGGCGGCGATCCGGCTGCGGAACGGCGCGGGATCGAAAAAGCTGATGCGCCGGGTCGCGGTACGGCCCGCGGTCAGCAGTTCCCAGAAGGGCTTGACACCGACACCACCGGGGGCGACCGCCCCGATCCCGGTGACAACTACACGTCGATTCATGACCAACCTCGTCCCGAACAGACGGCCGGCGGCGGGCGGGTTCACTGCCCGGACGCGGCCGTGAAGGTGTGCCGCGGCTGATAGAGGTTCGGCTCGCTGGTGCTGATCTCGCGCAGCGCGGCGGCGTGGGGCTGGAACTCCGGGTGGCTCACGGCGCTGCGGAACGCGGCCAGGTCCCGCCACTGGGCGATGTTCAGGTACGTGCCGGGCCCGTCGATGTGACGCAGCAGGGTGTTCTGGAGAAAGCCGGGCCGCCCGGCCATGAACTCCGAGGTCTCGATGAAGACCCGCTCGAACTCCTCCGCCGAGCTACGGACCGTGAACCGGTTCACGAACGTGACCGGACCGTTCGTCGGGGTACTCGACGCGTCACTGGGCATCTGCCGCTTCCCTTCGCCGTCTCAGCCACTTGACACCGGCCTGCTGGCCTGCTCACCACGCTGCAAGGTGCTCGTCGCAGGAAGCTCGAAGATGGCTGGACCGCGCCGGGCACGACACCCGCCGGCGGCGCCGACCCCGAGGGTGAGCGGCAGCCCGGATCGGCTGCGGAGCGGACTTCGAGTACGACGTGTCAGGGTCGGCGCAGCGTGACCGTCAGCGCCGGACCGGCGGGCCGGCCCGCCGGTCCGATCCGCTCGTCCGACCGGCCCGCACGCCCAGGCGCACCAACCGGGAGGAGATCCATGTCGGACACGGAACAGGTCGCCCTCGTCACCGGGGGGACCAGCGGGATAGGGCTGGCCGTCGCGACGCTCCTCGCCGAACAGGGCAGCCGGGTCTACCTCTGCGCGCGCAACGACGAGGCCGTCGCCAGCACGGTCAAGCAACTGCGCACGCGTGGACTCGACGTGGACGGGAGCCCGTGCGACGTACGCAGCGGGGCTCAGGTCGCGGCCCTGGTCCGGGCCGCCGTCGAACGCTTCGGCCCCGTCGGCGTACTGGTCAACAATGCCGGGCGCAGCGGCGGCGGGGTGACCGCCCAGCTCAGCGACGAGCTGTGGCTCGACGTCATCGAGACCAACCTCAACAGCGTCTTCCGGGTGACCCGCGAGGTGTTGTCGACCGGGGGCATGCTGGCGCGCGGAAGCGGCCGGATCGTGAACATCGCCTCCACCGCCGGCAAGCAGGGCGTCGTGCTCGGCGCGCCGTACAGCGCCTCGAAGCACGGCGTCGTGGGCTTCACCAAGGCGCTCGGCCTGGAACTCGCCAAGACCGGGATCACCGTCAACGCGGTCTGCCCGGGCTACGTGGAGACGCCGATGGCCCAGCGGGTGCGGCAGGGCTACGCCGACCACTGGGGCGTCAGCGAGGAGGCGGTCCTCGAACGGTTCGAAGCCAAGATCCCGCTCGGCCGGTACGCCACCCCCGACGAGGTGGCCGGGCTGGTTGCCTACCTCACCTCCGAGCGGGCCGCGTCCATCACCGCGCAGGCCCTCAACGTCTGCGGCGGCCTCGGCAACTTCTGACCCCTCCCCGCCACCCCAGCGGGTGGCACGACGATCGAGGACATGACATGACGCCTTCGGAACCGCACGCCACCGTCCACCGCATCACCGTCGACGCCCCGGCCGAGCAGGTCTTCGCCCTGGTCGCCGACGTCACCGCCTGGCCGTACGTCTTCCCGCCCACCCTGCACGCCGAATACCTGCGGCGCAGCGACACCGAGGAGCGGCTGCGGATCTGGGCCACCGCCAACGGGGAGGTGAAGACCTGGACCTCGCGGCGGCTGCTGCATCGGGACCGGCGCCGGATCCGGTTCCAGCAGGAGGTACCGGCGCCGCCCCTGGCCAGCATGTCCGGCGAGTGGATCGTCGAGGCGGCGGGGCCGGACCGGACCGAGGTGACCCTCACGCACGAGTTCCGCGCGCTCACGGCGGAGCCGGAGACGCTGGCGTGGATCACGCGGGCCGTGGACACCAACAGCGACGCGGAGCTCGCCGCCCTCAGGAACGCGGCGGAGCGCACCGAGGACGACCGCGAGCTGCTGCTCACCTTCGCCGACACGGTACACGTCGACGCGCCCCCGGAACCCGTGTACGCGTTCATCCACGACGCGGACGGCTGGCCCGAGCGGCTGCCGCACGTGGCCCGGGTCCGGCTGGACGAGGATCCGCCCGGCACCCAACTGCTCGAGATGGACACCCGCGCCCCGGACGGGGACGTGCACACCACCCGATCGGTGCGCATCTGCTTCGCCCCCGAGCGCATCGTCTACAAGCAGCTCGAACGGCCCCGGCTGCTGGCCGTGCACACCGGCCGGTGGTCGTTCCGGGCGGTCTCCGGCGGCACCGAAGTCACCTCCGCACACACCGTGGTGCTCGACCGCGACGCGATCCCCGAGGTCCTCCCGCCGGACACCACCGTCGCCCGGGCCCGGCAGTTGGTCCGGAACGCGCTGGGGCGCAACAGCAGGACCACGCTCGAACACGCGAAGGCGTACGTCGAGCGGCGTGTCCCGGCCGACCGGCGCTGAGCGCGCGGCCCGGACGCCGGCGCGTCCGGGCCGCGCGGGTGGACCGGCGGTCCCGGCGACCGTCCCGCCCCGCCGCGCCGCTCAGGTGATGGAGAGCGCGCCGTCGATCGGCACGACCATGCCGTTGGCGTAGCGCGCCTCCGGCCGGGTGAGCTGCACTATCCACCAGGCGATCTCCTCCGGCCGGCCCACCCGGCCCAGCGGGACGCGGTCCGCCATCTGCTTGAGGAAGCCCTGGTACGCGTCCTCCGGCATGCCCGCCCGCACCCCGACGCCGGTGTCCACCACGCCGGGGGCGACCCCGACGACCCGGATCCCCCTCGGGGCCAGTTCCACGGCCCACGAGCGGGTGAGGAAGTCCAGCGCCGCCTTGCTGGCGCCGTAGACGGCGTTGTTCGGCCAGGACCGCAGCCCCAGCGCGCCCGCGGTACCGACGTTCACGACCGTCCCGCCGCGGGCGGCCAGGGGTTCGAGCGCCCGCTGGGTGAGGAAGATCGGCGCGCAGAGGTTGGTGTCGAACTGGGTCCGGGCCAGGTCCCGGTCGAGCTGGCCGAGCGCGCCGAAGGCGGCGGTGGCCGCGTTGTTGACCAGTACGTCGATCCCGCCGAGCGCGCGCAGCGCGGCCTCGACGACGAGGTCGGGTCCGTCCGCGGCGGTGATGTCGGCGACGACGGTGGAGATGCCGTCGTGGCCCTCGGCGGTCTCTCGGAGCGTGGCCTCCGTGCGCCCCACGATGAGTACCCGGGCGCCCCGCTCGGCGAACGCGTGCGCGGTGGCGCGGCCGATCCCGGTGCCCCCGCCGGTGATGATGACGGCGGGCGCGGCCTCGGCTGGTGGTGTCGTCATGGCTCAGCAACCTTTCTGGGCAGCGGTACGGCGGCGGCGCCGCGGCGATCCGGCGGCGGATGCGGTCAGGGACGGTCGTCGCGGGTGACCCGCCGCTCCTGGACGAGCAGTTGGCCGTCCTGCCAGACCAGTACGTCGTGGCAGGCGCACATGAGCAGGAGCCGCGAACCCTCGGCCGGCGTCGTCGCGACGACCTGCGTGTAGCTCCGCACCCGCAGGGACCCGTCCGACTGCGGCCGGACATCGATCATCATCACGCAGTGCCGGCGGACCTCGCCGGTACGGGCCAGCCGCGCGGCGCTCTCGCGCAGACCGGCGGCGAGGGCGGCCCGGCCACGGACCGGCTCCGGCAGCGACGGCGGGGCGAACATCCCGTCCTCGGTGAACGTCCGGGCCCACTCGTCCGCGGCGCCCGCGTCGAGCAGGTGCATGTGCCGGGCGTAGAACTGCTGCACCTGCGCGTAGGTCTCCGCGCCGGCCAACGGCTCGGCTTCCCCGGTCACCGGAACTGGCATCGACATCACTCCTCCTGGTCGGTCCGGCCGTACGGCCTCCGGCGGTTGATCCCGACGGTGGCACGCCGCCTTAGAAGCCGGCTCGAAGGCGGTTACGGCGTGCGGTTCAAGGTGACCTCTACGGCTTCTCAAGCTGGTAGGCGCACGATGGGAGGCACGCGCGCCGGCATCGCCCGCGTCGCTTCCGCACCGATTTCGAGGAGGCCAGATGTTCGGGCGGGAACTCGCCGACGTCTACGAGGTCATCTACCGCAGCCGCGGCAAGGACTGGGCGGCGGAGGCGGAGCACGTGGCGCGGATGGTCCGCACGCGATTCGGCGAGGCCGACTCGCTGCTCGACGTCGGCTGCGGCACCGGCCTGCATCTGGCGCGGCTCAGTCGGCTGTTCGCCCGCGCCGAGGGGCTGGAACTCTCCGCCGCCATGCGGGACCGGGCGGTACAGCGGCTCCCGGGGGTGCCCGTCCACGCCGGCGACATGCGCGATTTCCAGCTCGACCGGACGTTCGACGCGGTCTGCTGCATGTTCACCGCCATCGCCTACGTGGGGGGCCTGGCCGACATGCGCAACGCCGTAGGTGCCATGGCCCGGCACCTGGTCCCGGGGGGCGTCATCGTGATCGACCCGTGGTGGTTCCCGGACCGGTTCATCGAGGGTTACGTCGCCGGCGACCTGGTTCGCGACAACGGCCGGACCATCGCCCGGATCTCCCACTCGACCTGTCAGAACGGCGTCACCCGCCTGGAGGCCCGGTTCACCGTCGCGGACAGGACCGGGATCCGGGAGTTCACCGAGGTCGACCTGCTGACGCTCTTCACGCTCGAGGAGTACCTGGGCGCGCTCGACGACGCCGGCTGCACCGCGCGGTACCTGCCGGACGGCTCGCCGGAGCTGGGACCGTTCGCCACCACCGGCCGCGGGCTCTTCGTCGGGCAGCGCCGCTGACCTCGGCCCGGACCTCCCGGCGGCCCGGCGACGGGCTCCACCGCCCGGGTGGCCCCCCGCCGTGCCGCGCCGGCCTCACCCCTGGTCCGTCGCCTCGGACCCGCCGGATCCGTACCTCGTCCGCGCCACCTTGCGTACCTCCTCGACGAGCCGGGCCTGGGCCAGCGACTCCTCGTCGGCGGTCCGCCGGTCCGCGCCGCTGAGCACGGCGTCGGCGAAGGCGCCCACGGCGTTGCCCACCTGGTCGTCCGCGGGCAACGTGATCTCGGTCAGCCGGTCCTGCTGCTCCAGCCGGACGACCGGCCGGTACTGGGCCGGCGGGGTGAACGCCCGGGCAAGACTGATTCGGCCCCGGGTGCCCCAGATCGCGTAGCTGGACCGGTACGAGTGCTGGAATCCGAAGGCCAGCTGTACCGCGACGCCGTCCGGCCGGCAGAGCAGCGCGCTGCCGGCGACGTCGACGCCGCGCATCGGGTCGACCCGCAGGGTCGCGCCCAGCACCTCCAGATGCGGCGAGAGGTAGAGCTGCGCGGCCCGCACCGGGTAGACGCCGAGGTCCAGCAGGGCACCGCCGCCCAGTTCCGGCCGGTACCGGTACGAGCCCGGGTCCAGCGGTGGAACGCCGAACGAGCTGGCGAAGACCTGCACCTCCCCGATCGCGCCGTCCTCGATCAGCGAGCGAACCGCGAGGTGCTGGGAATGGTGCAGGAACATGAAGTTCTCGGCGAGCACCAGCTTCCGCCGGCGGGCCAGCCGGGTGAGTTCCCGCGTCTCGTCGTAGCTGGTGCAGAGCGGCTTCTCGGCGAGCACGTGCTTGCCGGCGTTGAGGGCCTCGGTCGCCCAGTGATAGCGCAGACCGGGCGGCAGCGGGAGGTACACCGCGTCGATGTCGGTACGCTCCAGCAGTTCCCGATAGCCCACCACGGCGGCGCAGCCGAACCGGGCCGCGAACCGCTCGGCCTTCTCGGCGCTGCGGCTCGCCACCGCCACCAGTCGCAGCGAGTCGTGTTGGACAACCGCCGGCAGGATGCGCCGAACCGCGATGTCGGCGCATCCCACGACACCTAGTCTGACCACGCGTTTGGTGCCGGGTTCGGGCATCGATCACCTCACAGTGGCCGCACACGGGTTCGATCTACATCGTCCCCACCCTATGCAGCGGCCTTGGGACGCTACTTGAAGGATGCTCGAACGGAAATCGGGCCGCCGGCGGTCACTCGCGACGCCAGGTCGGTTCGGCCGAGTCCTCGGCGACCCGGCAGGTGGCGCCGATCGCGGGCGACGGGCGCTTCGCCCGACCCAACGCCTCCAGCAGCGAGTTCTCCACGTGGTATCCGAGCACCCAGAGCCGGTAGCGGGGCAGCTCGGCCTCGCTGGGGCAGAGCACGTGCGCGCGGACCCGGCCGGTCGGGACGTACCGCACCCCGCCGCGCTCCTGGAGGATCGCCGCGTGCAGGTCGTTGACGCTGATCAGCCGACCCCGGATCTCCTCGGTGGTGGCCGGGGTGTCCCGCGCCGGGTCGTCCGTGGCACCGACGGTGGTGACGGTCAGCGGCAACACCGGCGTGGTGAGCACCGAGGCGCCGGCCCAGAGCATCGCCGCCACCAGCACCAGCGGTCCCAGCGCCTTGACCGGCCCACGGATCACGGCCGGATGGAGCGGCCCGGTGATCACCACCGCCAGCAGCGGCGGAATCACCAGCAAGGCGATCACCAGCCACTCCCCCTGCCGGCCCGCGTCCCACAGGGTCGGGCCGACGAGGGCGCCGTAGACCGCGAGCAGCGCGGTGACGACCCCGTAGGCGACCCGCCGGTCGGGGTGCAGGCGGGACGGGGAGATCTGGTACATCGCGGCGAGCGCCGGTAGCAGCCACGGCAGGTAGAGGATCTCCCAGGTGAGGGCCGCGACCGCGATCACCACCCAGACGAACCAGGTCGGCGCCGCGCTCTTCCACCGTACGATCAACGTCCGCCGCAGCCGCGCGCCCCGCTCCGGCGTCAGCGCCGGCACGCTGGCGTCGAGGATCGCGCTGATGGTGAAGATGAAGACGAGCAGCGCCGAGACCATCCGGGTACCGGTGGTGATGAACGCGGCCACGAGGTTGACCGGATTGACGTTGGCCACGAGCAGCAGCGTCGTCTGCAGTTCGCCGCCGGCCTCGACGACCAGACGCATCACGGAGAGCACCGCCGGCACGCTGACCGCCACGGTCCAGAAGGACTGGCTCGCGTTGGCCCGCTGCTCCGACTCCTCGATCGCGCGCCGCGTCTGCTCGTCCGTCGCGGCGCGCGATCCCTGGAGCCGGAAGTCGGAATCCAGCTCGGTGGTCACCGGCGGTTCCTCACATCCTGGTCGAAGAGCTCGATCGGCCTGCCGTCCGGCGGTGGCTGCTGGATCGCGCCCAGGTACGGCCAGAGGTTCTCGCGGTACGCGATCTGCCAGTCGGTGGCCTCGCCCGCCTGCTCGGCCCGGTAGCTCTTGTGCAGGTAGTAGGTGACCAACTGCTCCAGCGCCTCGTCGTTCTTCGGGATACCGATGCCGAGCCGCTCGTTGCCGCCGAACGGCATCGGTACGATCGCCAACTCGCGGGGATGCTGGTGGACGAAGCCGGCGAGGATCGTCCGGTCCGAACTCATTGCCTGGTACCGGCCGTCGAGAATGCCCTGGACGCAGTCCTGGCGGTTGGTCAGCGTCTCCACCTCGACCTTCTCGCGCTCCAGCTGTTCCTTGGAGGTGGAGGCGCCGGTGACGCAGACCCGGTGGCCCCGCAGGTGCGGGATCTCCCTGATCTGCCCCTCCAGGCGTTTGTGGATCAGTACGGCCTGCGTGGTGACCAGGTACGGCCCGGCGAAGCGGACCTTCGTCAACCGGTCCGCGGTCATGGAGTAGCTGGCGATCACCAGGTCCACCTGCCCGGCCTGCAGGAAGGTGTCGCGTTCGGCGGTGGTCAGCTCCACCCACTTGATCTGGCTGGGCTCGAACCCGAGGAACTTGGCCACGCTCCGGGCGAGGTCGATGTCGAACCCGCTGCGCACGCCGTTCTCGACGTACCCCATCAACGGCGCGTCCTTGTAGACACCGATCCTTATCTCGTCCTTCGTGGCGAGCGAGGTTTCCTTTATCTTCTCTGCCACCGTCGGCTTGGGCTTCTCGGTGGCGCCGGTACAGCCGGCGACGACCAGCAGGACGAGCGCGACCAGGAGCGCCCCGGTGGTGAGCAGGAAGTCCGAGTCGCGCCGGGCGACGGGTCCGCCGGGGCGGGTTTTCGGGCCGGGCGGTGCGGCTGACTTGCGGTCCAGACGTGTCATCGTGATCCTCCGGCCGGAGGCTGCGGGGCGAGGGAGGCGGTGGCCGCCGAGCAGGCGGCACCAATACCGAATGTAGTTCGGCAAATACACAGCGGATAGCCGGCCGTTCAGGGGACGCTTCCGCCGGAACGTGCCGCGAGCGCCTCCCCGGGCCGGTCGATCCGGTCTCCCTCTCAATGGGGGCGCGCCGCCGCCGGGGAGCGAGGTCCAGCCGGGCGGGTCAACCCGCGTTGTTCGCGAAGTGCTCCGTGAGCAGTTCCAGGGCTCGGTCACCGGCCGGCGTCCGGTGTGGATCGGACCACGCGGCCACCAGGTCGACCGCCGGGGCGCTACGGAGCGGCCGGAAGACCAGGCCCGCGCGGGGGACCGCCCGCTGCGACGACGGGACCAGCGCCACGCCGGTACCGGCCGCGACCAGCGCCGTGATGGTCTGCATCTGCACCGCTTCCTGCACCACGGTCGGCGTCACGCCGCTGCGCTGGCAGTAGTCGATGATCATGTCGTACAGGCCGGGGCCCTTGTGCCGGGGAAAGAGGACGAACGGCTCCCCGCGCAGCTCGGCGCCGTCCAGCTCGTCGGCGCCCGGCCCGTCGGCGCCCGCGAGGCGGTGCCCGGCGGGAAGCGCCACCACCAGCGGCTCGCGGTGGACCAACCGGGTACGGAGCCCTCGGGCGGGTGGCCGGAGCAGACCCAGGTCCAGCTCGCCCCGCTCCAGCGCGGCGACCTGCTCGGCGCTGGTCATCTCGCGCAGCTCCAGGCGTAGTTCCGGGTACCGGATCCGGAATTCGGGCAGCAGCCGGGGCAGCAGTTCGTCGGTGACCGACCCGACGAAGCCGAGCGCGAGCCGGCCCAGCTCGCCGGCGGCGGTCCGGCGGGCCACGCTGGCCGCCCGGTCGGCCTGGGCGAGCGCGGCCCGCGCCTCGGGCAGGAACGCGGCCCCGGCGGGGCTCAGCTGCACCTGGCGCCGGTTACGGACCAGCAGGCGTGCGCCGAGTTCGCGCTCCAGCCGCTGGATCTGCTGGGAGAGCGCCGGCTGCGCGATGTGCAGTCGCCGCGCGGCCCGGCCGAAGTGCAGCTCCTCGGCCACGGCCACGAAGTACCGGAGATGGCGCAACTCCACGAACGCATCTTATAAGCGCCACCTATCAGTCGGCATTGAAATCTGTCTTAGCCTTATCAGAGCGGGCTCCCTAGCCTCGATGCCATGGGAGTCGTCAACGTCGGCGTCGTCGCCGCGACGGTGCTCGCGGTCATCGCGGGTGCGGCCAGTCCGGTACGCGCCCACCACGGCTGGGGCGCCTACCGGACGGAACAGCCGCTGTATCTCGCCGGCCGGGTCACTGACGTGACATGGCGGGATCCGCACCTGGAGGTCGAGGTCGACGTACCGGCCGGCGCCACCCGCCCGGCCGACCTGGCCCAGCGCCGGCTGCCCGAGCTGCTCGCCGGCGTCGGCGGCGCGGAGACGGTACCCAGGGCCACCGTGCCCGACGACCATGCCGGCCGGTGGCGGCTGGAGCTGGCGCCGGCGGGCACGCAGGAGAGCCGGTTCGGCCTGCGGCGCGAGTCGGTCCGGGCGGGTGACGACTGGGGTGTCGTCGGGTACCGCAGCCGGACGGGCGACCGGGAACTCCGACCGGAGCTGATCATCTTGCCCGGCGGCGAATCGGTGTCCCAACGTTCGGTACGGCTACCCGGTGGCGACGGGCGCGCCGAGCCGGCCCGTACCGAGCCGGGCGAGTCCGTGGCCGAGCCGGACACGCCCTCGGGAACCGGCCTGGCGAGGGTCACGCTCGTCGGCGCGGGTGTGCTCGCGGCCATCGCGGTGCTCGTCGTCCTGGTACGTCGCCGTGCCGGACGCTCCGACTGATGCACGACCTCGCCCGCTGGTTGGAGGAGAGCGCGCCCGTGGCCGCGCTGCGCGACCTGCCCTGGAGCTATCCGGCACTGGAGTGCGCCCACCTGCTCGGGATCTCGCTGCTGCTCGGCGGGGCCGCCCTGTTCGACCTGCGGCTGCTCGGGGCCTTCCCGGGCCTGCCGCTGCCGGTGGCGCGACAGACCCTGCTGCCGGCGGCGCGGGCCGGCTTCGGGCTGGCCGCCGTGACCGGGCTCGCGCTCTTCGCCCTGTCCGCGCGCGACTACCTCGACAACCCGGCGGTCACGGTGAAGCTGCTGCTCCTGGCCGCGGCCGGCCTGAACGTCGCGCTTTTCCACACCGGCGCCGGCCGGGCCGCCGCACGGGCCGCGAGCCGACCGGACCGCGCCGTCGAGCCGTCCACCACCCGACCGAGCCGGGTCGTCGCGGGGCACGCCGTCGCCTCGCTGCTGCTCTGGACGGCCGTGCTGGTGGCCGGCCGCCTCATCGCGTACCTGTGAGGCTGTCAGCGGCCCCCCGTATACCCGCCGCCCCGACCCCGGGGCCGCGACCCGGCTCACACCCGCTGACGTGCGGATTCCCCCGGCTGTAGGGTGGTCGCCGGAACAACGGCCAGTCCCACGCCGATCCGATCACGGTCCCGGCGTACCTCAGCGGCCGGCGGAAGGCGCGGACGCGTTCGCGCGGAGCGGAGCGGGGGGCCGAGCCAGTGAGTGACCGGCCGTACGTGCTGCTGAGCTGCGCCACGTCGATCGACGGCTACCTCGACGACGCCAGCGACCAGCGGCTGCTGCTCTCCAACGACGAGGACTTCGACCGGGTCGACGCGCTCCGCGCCGAGTGCGACGCGATCCTGGTCGGGGCCAACACCGTACGGCTGGACAACCCCCGGCTGCTGGTCCGCTCGGCGGACCGGCGGAAGGAACGGGTGGCGCACGGCCTACCCGACTCCCCGACCAAGGTCACCGTGTTGGGCAGCGGCGACCTCGACCCGGCCGCCCGGTTCTTCGCGACCGGCACGACCGAAAAGATCGTCTACTGCGCCACGTCCGTGGTGGATAAATCCCGGGACCGCCTCGGCGGCGTGGCCACCGTGGTCGACGGCGGCGAGCCGGTCTCCCCCACCCGGATGCTCGCCGACCTGGCCGCGCGGGGCGTACGCCGGCTGATGGTCGAGGGCGGCGGGACCATGCACACCCAGTTCCTCACCGCCGGGCTCGCCGACGAGCTGCAGCTGGTGATCGCCCCCTTCTTCGTCGGCGACTGCCGCGCACCCCGGTTCGCCCACGACGGCCGGTACCCGTGGCACCCGGAACGCCGGGCCCGGGTCGCCGAGGTACGCCAGCTCGGCGACGTGGTGCTGGTGCGGTACGCGCTCTCCGACCGGTGCCCGACATGATCGAAGTCGACCGGCACTGGCTACAGACCGCGGTCAAGCTCTCCGAGCAGAGCCCGCCGGTCACCTCCGCGTACGCCGTCGGCGCGATCGTGGTGGACCACGACGGTTCGCAGCTGGCCACCGGGTACTCCCGGGAGACCGACGGGCGGGTGCACGCCGAGGAGACGGCGCTGGCCAAGCTCGCCGACGTCGACCTCTCCCGGGCCACCATCTACACCTCGATGGAGCCGTGCAGCACCCGCCGGTCCCGCCCGCGTACCTGCACCCAGCTGATTCTCGCCGCCGGCATCCGGCGGGTCGTCTTCGCGCTGCGCGAACCGCCGCTGCTCGCCGACTGCCACGGCGTGGAGCTGCTCCGCGAGGCCGGGGTCGAGGTGGTCGAGCTACCCGAGCTGGCCGACGCGGTCCGCGAGGTCAACGGGCACCTGCTCCTCCCCCACCGGTGATGCGCCGTCAGCCGGCGAGCGGCAGGTCGGGGGTACGGGCCGCGCGCCGGGCCTTCGCCGCGAGATAGCCGGCGTTCGCCGACGAGCGGAACACCCCGGTCGGTACCGTCTCGGTGACCGTCACGCCGAGCCGGCCGAGCTGCTCGGCCTTTTCCGGGTTGTTGCTGAGCAGCGCGATCCGGTCCACGCCCAGGGTGGCGAGCATCTGGGCGGCCACCGTGTAGTCCCGCTCGTCCTCGCCGTGGCCGAGCGCCACGTTCGCCTGGTACGTGTCGAGTCCCCGGTCCTGCAAGGCGTACGCGTCGAGCTTGGCGTACAGGCCGATGCCCCGGCCCTCCTGGCGCAGGTAGAGCAGGTAGCCGCCGGCCTCGGCGATCCGTTCGACCGCCTCGCGCAGCTGCGGGCCGCAGTCGCACCGCTGGCTGCCGAAGACGTCGCCGGTCAGGCACTCGCTGTGCGGGCGTACCAGTGGCGTGGCCTCACCGTCCCCCTGCCGGTCGCGCGATCTCGTCCGGTCGCCGAGGCCGAACGCGAGATGCTCCCGCCCGTCCACCAGTCCGTGGAAGGAGTACACGCGTGCCGTGGTGGCGTACCCGTCGGGGAAGCGCAGCGGTACCGTGACCTGCGTCCGTACCGTCGCGACCGGCAGTGCTCGGGACATCCTTCTCCTTCGTCGAGGGGCGGGGAGGTTCGGCGGCGTGCCGGCGGGTGGCCGGTAGCCGTCGGACGATCAGTACCACCGCGCCGGGCAGGCTCGACACGAGCACGAGCGCGCCGTACACCACGCCGGTGGCGACGCCCTCGGCCGCGGTGAGGCCGGCGGCGCCGAACGCCCAGGCGGCCACGCCCTCGCGCGGTCCGAACCCGCCGACGTTCAGCGGCAGCGCCATCGCCAGCAGCGCCAGCAGGGTCAGTGGTACCAGCCGGGACAGCGGCGCGGTGGCGCCGGCGGTCCGGGCGGCGACCACGAAGGTCGCCAGGTGGCCGGCGACCACGACGGCGGAGGCCAGCGCGACGCCGAGCCACCGGCGCCGGGCGAGCGGGCCGTCGCGGACGTCGGATGCGGCGGCGCGCAACGCCCGCGCCCACCGCGAGGAGCCGCCCCGGGGCAGGGCCCGGGCCAGCAGTACGGCGCCGAGCCCGCCCGTCACGACCACCGCGGCCACGACCGGCAGGTACGCCCGCACCGGCGACGGAAAGGCCGCCAGGATCACCACCGACATGGCGACCTGGACGACCTGCCCGGCGGTGCGTTCCCAGAAGACGGCGCGTACGCCCCGGCCGAGGTCGCCGGCGTCGCGGCCGTGGCGCACCGCCCGGTCCACGTCACCGACCATGCCGCCGGGGAGGGTGGCGTTGAGAAAGACGGCGCGGTAGCAGTGCGCGACCGCGGCGCCGAACGGCAGCGCCACACCGAGCCCGACGGCGATCAGGCGCCAGCGCCAGGCGCAGCAGACGGTGGTGAGCAGGCCGATGCCGAGGGCCGCCGCGACGGCCGGGCCGTCGATGAGGCGCACGCCGTCCAGGACCGGGCCGGTGCCGACCCACCAGAGCAGGGCGGCGAGCAGGCCGATCCCGCCGAGCGTGCGTACCCAGGGCCAGAGCGGCCGGGCCGCCGGTTTCGCGGTACGCCATCTCGGGCGTACCGCCGTCATCCCGCGCACATCGACCTCCCCGGAAGTGAATCTTTCTGCCTATACGGACCGGGGCGGCCAAGGGTTCATTCACAGTTGGCCAGCAGGTCGTGGTGGTGGACCACGACGCCGAGCCGGCCCTCCGCCGCCTCTGCCCGGCGGCGGCGCGCGTACGCGGTCACCCGGCCGGTCAGCTCGGGCCGCTGCTCGCGGGCCGCGTCCAGCCAGCCGGCGAACCACTCGGCGCTCAGCGCGGCCTGGTCCGGCCCGAGCCGCCACGGGCTGGACCGGACGCGGACCTCGACGCCGTGCCGGCCGAACGCCGCCACGGCGGCGTCGGCGGCGTCCGGGCCGAGCAGCCGGCGCCCGTCGGCGGTGCGCCGCCGCTGGTGGGCGTTGAAGGCGTCGGCGATCTCCGAGTCGAGCGGGTCGGCCGGGGTGAGCTCCACCCGGCCGACCACCGAGAGGGTCAGCCAGGTCGGGCGGCCGGCGGCGGCGCACGTCGCCACCATCCGCTCGATCTCCTCGGCGGTGAGCATGTCGAGCAGGGCGGAGGCGGTGACCAGGGCGGCGCCGCGCAGGTCGTCGGCGGTGAGCCGGGTGATGTCGCGGCGTCGGGTCTCGACGGTGACGGGCGCGCCGTCGGCGGCGGCGGAGACCATCCGGGCCGCCGCCTGTTCGAGCAGCTCGGGGTCGCGGTCGTACATGATCCAGTGCTGCGGGCCGGGCAGTCGCGGCGCCAGCCAGCGCCCCATGGAGCCGGTGCCGCTGCCGAGGTCGTGCACGACCAGGGGCGCCGCGGAACCGGCGGCCGGGCCGGCCCGCCCGGCGGAGTTGCCCGCGAGCCGGCGGCGGACCGGTTCCAGCAGCTCCGCCGAGCGGGCCACGGCGTCGGCGGCCTCCCGGAGGGCGAGCCAGTCCGCGAAGGGGAGCGCGTCGGTCCGTGTGACGGTCATGCCGGCCTCCCGCCGATCTCGTGCCTGGTCGTGCCGGGCCGCGCCGCCGCCGGGAGACCGCCGGCGGCTGAACGCTCACCTGCTCGCGCGGAGTCGCCGCCCGCCGCGCCGCTGCCCGCCGCACGGTCACTCGCCGCCGCACGCGTGCTGCTCGCTGGGCGCGCGCTGCCCGCTGGGCGGTCGCTGGCGGCCGGGAGGTTGGCGAGGACGTCGGCGACGAGTGCGGTGGTGACGGCCCAGCCGGTCAGGGTCTCGCGCCGGGCCCGGGCGGCGCGGCGCAGCCGCTCGCGCAGGTCGGCGTCGGCCAGCCAGCGCCGCAGCGCCCCGGCGAACGCGGCCGGGTCGTCGGGCGCCACCAGCAGGCCGGGCAGGTCGCCGTCCGGCGCCCGCCCCAGCGCCTCCGGCAGCCCCTTGGTCGCCGTGGCCAGCACGGGGATGCCGCGCGCCAGCGCCTCGGTGACCACCATGCCGTACGTCTCGCCGCGCGAGGCGAGCACGAGGAGGTCGGCGGCGGCGTACGCGGCGTCGAGCGAGGCTCCGGTACGCGGGCCGACGAGGCTGACCCGGTCGGTGAGGCCGTACCCGTCGATCTCCTGCCGGAGCAGTCGGACGAAGTCGGCATCCCGGGTCAGCGCGCCGACGCAGAGGCAGGTCCAGGGCAGCTCGGCCACGGTCGCCAGGGCGCGCGCCAGCAGGTCGTGTCCCTTGTGCGGGGTGACCGCCGCGACGCAGAGCAGCGCCGACCCGGCGGCGGAGCCGGGCGCCAGCGGCGCCGGTTCGACCCCGGGCGGGGCGGCGTGCACCCGTTCGGGGGCCAGCGGGTACAGCTCGAGCAGCCGCCGCCGGCTCCACCGGCTGGTGGTGAGCACGGCGCTCGCCGCCGCCAGCGCCTCGGCCTCGGCCGCGCGGGCCGGCACGGACTCGTCGCCGAAGGGCAGGTGCACGAGGACGACCAGGCGCAGCCGGCCGGCCTGCGGCGCCAGCACCTCCGGTACCGCCGAGGCGATCAGGCCGTCGAGCAGGACGAGCGCGTCGTCCGGCAGGCCCGCGAGGAGCCGGGCGAGCCCGGCCCGTTCGGCGGGGTCGGGCGTGGGCCAGCCGCCGGGTACGGCGTGTTCGCGTACCGTCCAGCCGGCCTCGGCGAGACCGTGGCAGATGCGGCGGTCGTAGCCGTTGCCGCCGCTCGGGGTGGCCGGGTCGTCGATGTCGTTGGGCAGGACGACGTGCAGCGGGCCGGGCGGCGCGGTGGCCGGCGGGCCGGCCGGGTGTGCCCGGTCGGCCCGCCGCGCGGGATCTGCTCGCCCCGGTTCGACCGGGGTCACAGGGTCCGCTCGTAGCTGGCCCACGCGATGTGCGACTCGTGCAGGGTCACCGCGATCCCGGTCAGCCCGCGCGCCCCCTCGCCGAGCGCGCCGGCGTGCACCCGGTCGGCGAGCCGGTCGGCGATGATCTGGGCGAGCGCCTCGGTCGAGGTGTTGATGCCGGCGAGTTCCTCCTCGTCGTCGAGATTGCGGTAGTTGAGGTCCGCGAGCACGGCCTTCAGCTCCTGGCTGGCGAGCCCGATGTCGACCACGATGTTGTCGGCGTCGAGTTCGGGCCGGCGGAACGTCGCGTCGACGACGAACGTCGCTCCGTGCAGCCGCTGCGCGGGTCCGAAGACCTCGCCCTGGAAGCTGTGGGCGATCATGATGTGGTCACGGACGGTAATGCTGAACAAGGATCACTCTCCGGCATAGGTGACGAGATGGCAGAGCGCGGGCAGGCTGCCCGCGGCCAGTCGGTCGAAGACGTCGGGCAGTTCGTCGAAGCGGGACCTCCCGGTGATCAGGGCGTCGAAGGCGGGCTCCCGGAGCAGGTCCAGGGCGAGCGCCAGCCGGTCGGCGTAGGTTCGGCTCGACCGGGCCGGCGAGACGGTGCCGACCTGGCTGCTGCGGATGGTGAGCCGGCCGGAGTGGAACGCCCCGCCCAGCGACAGGTTCACCGGCCGGTCGCCGTACCAGCTCAGGTCGACGACCGTGCCCTCCGGGGCGAGCAGTTCCAGCGACCGCTGCAGCCCCGCGGAGGTGGCGCTGGCGTGCAACACGAGATCACAACCGCCGGTGGCCCGCTCCGGCGCGGCGAACTCGACGCCCAGGGCGGCGGCGACCTCGGCCCGGGCGGGATCGGCGTCGACCAGTTGGAGCCGGACCCCGGGAAAGCGGGCGAGCAGGGCGGCGACCGAGCAGCCGACCATGCCGGCGCCCACCACCGCGATCCGGTCGCCGATCATCGGCGCGGCGTCCCAGAGGGCGTTCACGGCCGTCTCGACGGTGCCGGCGAGCACCGCCCGCGCGGGCGGGACGCCGTCGGGCACCGGGGTCACCGCGGCGGCCGGGACCACGTACGCGGTCTGGTGCGGGTAGAGGCAGAAGACGGTACGCCCCAGCAACTCGGCCGGGCCGCGCTCGACGACGCCCACGTTGAGGTAGCCGTACTTGACGGGGGCGGGGAAGTCGCCCTCCTGGAACGGGGCGCGCATGGTGGCGTACTGGTCGACGGGGACACCGCCGCGGTACACGAGCGTCTCGGTGCCCCGGCTGACGCCGGAGTAGAGGGTACGCACCTCGACCTCGCCGGGCCCCGGGTCGGGTACCGCCACGGCCCGGATCTCGCCCCGGCCGGGTGAGCGTAGCCAGTAGGCGTGCGCCTGGCGGGTCACCGGCTCCCCCTCGTCCTTTCCGGCAGATCCGTCGAACCGAACGCCGGCAAATTCCGTGTTGTCCTAGCAAGGTCGTACACACGATAGACACGGAGGCACGGTGCGCAGGGTTCAAAACGGTCCGGTGATCGGGCTGATCGCGCAGGTCGTCCTGCTCGCGTGTCTCGCCGGGACGGTCGGCCTGGGCGTCGCGGGCGCGCTGGCGGGCCTGGCGTACGGGGTCGTCCTCAGCGGCCTGCTCCACCGGGGGCTGCGCCGGGCGGGCGCGGCGCGGATGAGCCCCGCCGACCGGGTCACGCTGACCCGGGCGACGCTCGTCGGCGGGGTGACGGCGCTCGCGGTCGACTCGTTCACCCGGCCGGTGCCGGTGGCCCTGCTGGTCGGCCTCACCGTCGTGGCGCTGCTGCTCGACGCGGTCGACGGCCGGGTGGCCCGGCGCACCGGCACGGTCACGGCGCTCGGCGCCCGGTTCGACATGGAGGCCGACGCGATCCTGCTGCTGGTGCTCAGCGCGTACGTCGCGCCGGCGGCGGGGCCGTGGGTGCTGGCGATCGGCGGGATGCGGTACGCCTTCGTGCTGGGGATCTGGCTGCTGCCGTGGATGCGGGGTACGCTGCCGCCGCGCTACTGGCGCAAGGTGGTCGCGGCCACGCAGGGTGTCGCGCTGGTGTCGGCGGCGGCGGACCTGCTGCCCCGGGTGGTCACGCTCGCGGCGCTGGCCGCCGCCTTCGCGCTGCTGGTCGAGTCGTTCGGCCGGGACGTGTGGTGGCTCTGGCGGCACCGCCCGGTGCGCCCGGTCGTGGCGGCGCGCCGCCTGAGGGAGGTCCGCGCGTGAACCACTTCGACGCCGTGCTCTTCGACGCGGGTGACACGCTGATCCGGCTCCGCGGCAGTGGGGAGACGCTGCTGCACCGGGCCGCGGTGGCGCTCGGCGTCGATCCGCTGGACTCCGACGAGGTGGCCCGGGTCTGGCGGCGGGTGGTCGACACCAGCGGTACCGCCGAGGAGCTGGCCAAGGGCCGGGACCTGTCGAGCGTACGGCACCGCGAGGTCTGGACCGCGCTGTACGAGTCGGCCGGGTGCGAGCGGCTGGCCGCCGGGCTGAGCGAGCGGCTGTACGCGCTGACCGTGGCCGCCGAGTCCTGGGAGGCGTTCCCGGACACCCGGCCGACGCTGGCGGCCCTGCGCGAGCGCGGCCTGCGGATCGGGGTGGTCAGCGACACCGGGTTCGACCTGCGCCCCGCCCTGGACCGGTTGGACCTCTCGCCGTACCTGGAGTGCGTGGTGATGTCGTACGAGTACGGCGTCTGCAAGCCGGCGCCCAAGGTGTTCCTGGCCGCCTGCGACCAGCTGGGGGTACGGCCGGAGCGGGCCCTCATGGTCGGCGACAACGCGCTCACCGACGCCGGCGCGGTCGGCGCCGGAATGCACGTCTTCCTGCTGCCCCGGCCCGCGCGGACCGGTCCGCGCGGGTTGGGGCACGTCCTGTCGCTGGTCGGCGCCGGATAGCGGGCGGCACGCCCGACCCGGTGGGGCCCCCGATCCGGTGGGGTGCCCGGCCGAGTGGGGCGCCCGTGCGCCCGGGAGATCACCAGACATCGTGTAAGGGGTTCGGCATGTCATCTTCCACCGGTCCGCGTCCCGCCACCGAGGACGCGGCCCCGATCGAGGACCCGGCCCCGGCCGAGGCGCCCGCCGGGTCCGCCGTCGAGGCCGCCTCCGTCGAGGCCGCCTCCGTCGAGGCAACCGCCGGGTCCGCCGCCGCACCCGCCGCACCCGGCGAGGCCGCCGCCGACGCGCCGGGCCCGGGCCGGTCGCGGCGTCGGCGGGTGCTGGCTGCGGTGACGACGGGCGGCGCGTTCCTGCTCGTACTGCTCGTCCTCGTCGCCCCGGAGCGGCTCGGCCGGCTCACGCCCGCGGCGTTCGTCCGCATCCCGGTCGAGGGCCTGGTCGCGGCCGCGCTGGTGCTCCTCCTCCCGCCCCGGGGCCGGCGGGTGGCGGCCGTGCTCATCGGCGTGGCGCTCGGGCTGCTGACCGTCGTGAAGCTGCTGGACCTCGGCTTCTTCGAGGCGCTCGACCGGCCGTTCAACCTGGTGCTCGACTGGGTGCTCCTGGACGACGCGTACCGCGTCCTCACCGACTCGGTCGGGCGGGCCGGCGCGGCCGTCGCGGCGGTGGTGCTGGTGCTGGCGGTCTGCGCGCTGCTGGCGCTGATGGCGCTGTCGGTGCTGCGCCTGACCCGGGTCGCCGTGCGGCACCGCCGCGCCACGGCCCGCGGCCTCGGGGTGCTCGCGGCGGCCTGGGTCGTCTGCGCGCTGCTGGGCGCGCAGCTCGTGCCGGGCGAGCCGGTCGCCGCGTCCAGCGCCGCCGGCCTCGCCTACGACCGTACGCGCCAGGTCCGGGAGGGGGTACGCGACCAGAAGGCGTTCGCCGCCCAGGCCGCCGTCGACGCGTTCGCCGACGTCCCCGGCGACCGGCTGCTCACCGCCCTGCGCGGCAAGGACGTCGTCGTGTCGTTCGTGGAGAGCTACGGGCGCGTCGCGGTCGAGGACCCGCAGATCGCACCGGGGGTGAACGCGGTGCTCGACGAGGGCACCCGCCGCCTGGCCGCGGCCGGCTTCGGCGCCCGCAGCGGCTTCCTCACCTCGTCGACCGCCGGCGGCGGCAGCTGGCTGGCGCACGCCACCCTCCTGTCCGGCCTCTGGATCGACAACCAGCAGCGGGACAACAACCTGATGGCCAGCGACCGGCTGACCCTCAACGGGGCGTTCCGGCGCGCCGGCTGGCGTACGGTGACCGTGATGCCGGCCCTCGTCGGACCGTGGCCGGAGGGCGCCTTCTACCAGAACGACCAGATCTACGGCGTGAACGACCTCGGCTACCGCGGCCCCAAGTTCAGCTTCGCCCCGATGCCCGACCAGTACACGCTCTCGGCCTTCCAGCGGCTGGAACGGGCGAAGCCGGACCGGCGCCCGCTGATGGCCGAGATCCCGCTCGTGTCGAGCCACAGCCCGTGGGCCCCGATCCCGCGGATGGTCGGCTGGGACGAGCTGGGCGACGGTACGGTCTTCGGGCCGATCGCGAGGCAGGGCGCGTCGCCGGACGACGTCTGGCGCGACCCGGCCCGGATCCGCACCGAGTACGGGCGCTCCATCGAGTACTCGCTGGAGAGCCTGATCTCCTACGTGGAGCGGTACGGCGACGACCGGCTCGTCCTCGTCTTCCTCGGCGACCACCAGCCCGCCCCGGTGGTGACCGGCGAGGGGGCCGGCCGGGACGTACCGATCACGATCGTCGCCCGCGACCCGAAGGTGCTGGAGCGCGTCGCCGGCTGGGGCTGGCAGGACGGCCTGCGGCCCGGCCCACAGGCGCCGGTCTGGCGGATGGACACCTTCCGGGACCGGTTCCTGACCGCCTTCCAGTGACCATCGGGGCGCGCCGGCCGCCCTCCGGTGGCCGGTTGCGGAGCTTGGCCCGGTGGTGCGCGTAGGCTGACCAGGTGGATCAAGAGGACCGCATCGCCCTGTTCCTCGACTACGAGAACCTCGCGCTGGGGGCGCGGGACCATCTCGGCGGTCTGGCGTTCAACCTGCGCCCGGTCGCCGACGCCCTCGCCGAGCGGGGGCGCGTGGTGGTGCGCCGGGCGTACGCCGACTGGTCGTTCTTCGACGAGGACCGGCGGATGCTCACCCGCTCGCACGTCGAGCTCATCGAGATCCCGCAGCGCCTGGGCGCCTCGCGGAAGAACGCCGCCGACATCAAGATGGCGGTCGACGCCGTGGAGCTGGCGTTCGAGCGCGCGTACATCTCGACCTTCGTGATCTGTACCGGCGACAGCGACTTCACCCCGCTGGTCCACAAGCTCCGCGAACTCAACAAGCGGGTCATCGGGGTCGGCGTCGAGAAGTCCACCTCGGCGCTGCTCCCGCCCGCCTGCGACGAGTTCCTCTACTACGACCGGCTCGAAGGGGTGGACGTCCCGTCGACGCGGACCCGGCGTACCCGCCCGGCCCGGCCGGTGGAACCGGAACCGCAGCAGCTGGAGCAGGAGCCGGAGCCCCAGCCCGCAGTCGAGGAGCCGGTACGCGACGACGACTCGCTCGCCGTCCTCGTGGCCCAGACCGTGGCCGGTCTCCAGGGCAGTTCCAGTGGCGAGGTGAGCGCCTCCACGCTGAAGCGGACGCTGCTGCGCAAGGATCCGACCTTCAGCGAGTCCGACTACGGCTTCCGCGCCTTCGGGGAACTCCTGCGCCACCTCGCCGAGCAGAATGTGATCGAGCTGGCCGAGGGGCCCGCCAAGGGCGATCCCGGGGTGTCGCTGCCGGAGCACGGCGACCGGGAGGTGGCGTTCGGGCTGCTCCACTCCGTCGTGCAGGACCTGGCCGGCGACGACGGCGCGGTGGCGCTCTCCGGGCTGAAGACCCAGTTGCGGCGGGCGCGGCCCGACTTCAGCGAGAAGAAGCTCGGGTACCGCAGCTTCCTCCAGTTCTGCAAGGCGGCGGCCACCGGCGGCGCCGTCCAGCTGCGCTGGAGCCCCGAGGCCGACGACTACCTGCTCACCGCGCGGCCCGCCTGACCGCACCCGGTTTCCGCGCGTTCCGGCACCCGCACCGGTCGGTGCCGCGCCTGGCGCCCCGGCGTCGGGTCACCACCGGCTGATGAGGGCACGGCTGGCCACGCCGGCGTCGGGTCACCACTGGCTGATGAGCGGCGCGTCCGGTTCGTGCCGCCGCCACGCCTCGGTGAGGCGGACGAGGCGGGTGGGGGCGGCGATGCCGCGCACGGTCGCGATCCTGCCGTTGGCGAGGTCGAACGTCACGGCGCCGGCGACCCGGTCGCCGAGCACGAAGAGGATGGCGGGGGCACCGTTGACGAGCGCGTAGTGCACGGCGGGCGTGCCGCCGGCAAGCCGCCGCTTCGCGGGTGTGGGTTTGAGGCCGGCCCGGGCGACGGCGGCGATGCGCTGCGCGGTGTCGTACCGCATCAGCGTCTCGGTCCGGCCGGCGCTGTCGGAGATCGCGGTCGCGTCGTCGGTGAGCAGCGACACCAGTCGTTCGGTGCGGCCCGAGACGGCGGCGGCGAGGAATTCCTCGACGATCCTGCGGGCGGTGGCGAGGTCGACCTCGCCGCCGCCGGGGCGCGCGGCGGTGACGCGGCGCCGGGCCCGGTGCAGGTGCTGCTGACTCGCGGACTCGGTGATGTCGAGGATCTCGGCGATCTCGGCGTGGCCGTAGGAGAACGCCTCGCGCAGGACGTAGACGGCCCGCTCGACGGGCGACAGGCGTTCCATGAGCGTGAGCACGGCCAGGGAGACCGATTCGCGCTGCTCGGCGGTGTCGGCCGGGCCGAGCATCGGGTCGCCGTCGAGGAGCGGTTCGGGCAGCCAGGCGCCGACGGTACGCTCGCGGCGGGCGTGGGCCGAGCGGAGCCGGTCGAGGCACAGGTTGGTGACGACCTTTGTCAGCCAGGCTTCCGGCACCTTGATCCGCTGCCGGTCGGCGGCCTGCCAGTGCAGGAACGCATCCTGCACGGCGTCTTCGGCGTCGGCGGCGGAGCCCAGCAGCCGGTACGCCAGCGAGGCCAGCCGGTTCCGGCTGGCCTCGAACCGACCGGTGTCGAAGCGATCGGTGGCGGTGCTGTCCACGCGGACCCCCTGGTCGGCTACGCGAGCGCCTTGCCGGCGAACGCGACCGCGTTCCCACCGGACGCATCCGGCGCGCCGACCAGCCGGCGCCTGCGCTTGGGCAGGCCGAAGGTCGGGTGCGAGCTGGCCCACAGCGAGCCCTTGAGGATACCCGCCTTGACCCGCGCGGCATTCCGGCCGCCCAGGTACGTCGGCTTTGCCCGTGCTTCGTCGTCGACCGCCTGCAGGATCGCGTCCCGCCGTCCCAGGCTGATGTGGTTGCCCAGGTAGACCAGCTTGGTGTGTGGGATCTTGCGGCCGGTCAGGCGTCCGACGATCGCTTCGATCGCCTGGCTGCTGGTGTAGCCGGCCGACGCGCAGGACATCGGCAGCGGCCGGCCGCTGTCGCCGATGGCGTAGGCGCTGTCGCCAGCGGCATAGACGTTCGGGTGCGAGACCGACCGCATGGTGCGGTCGACGACGATCCGACCGTTGCCGGTGACCTCCAGACCGCCGGCGGCGGCGACGGGGCCGACCGCGAACCCTGCGGTCCACACGGTCGCGTCGGACGCCAGCGCGGTGCCGTCGGCGCAGCGCACCCCTGTCGCTTCGACGGCTTCGACGCTGGTGTGCTCCCGGACGGTGACGCCCAGCCGGTCGCAGGCCCGGCGCAGGTGGCCGCGGGCTCCGGCGGAGAGTTGGGCGCCCAACTCGCGGCGGGCGACCAGCGTCACCGACAGGTCGGGCCGGGATTCGGCGATCTCGGTGGCGGTCTCGATGCCGGTCAACCCGTCACCGACGACCAGCACCCGCCCGCCTCCGCCCCGTCCGCCCAGGGCGTCCAGGCGCCCGCGCAGCCGCAGCGCCGAGCGGCGGGCGGCGACGTCGAAGGCGTACTCGGCCGCGCCGGGGACGCCGTGGTCGGCGACGTGGCTGCCGAGCGCGTACACGAGCGTGTCGTAGCCGAGCTCACCGCCGCCGGCCGCGTCCGCCACGGCGACGACCTGGCGCTCGGGGTCGACGGCGGTGACCCGGGCCAGGCGCAGCCGCATCCCCGTGCCCGCGAAGATGTCCGCGAGCTTCGGAGCCTCGATCTCGTGGCCGGCCGCGAGCTGGTGCAGCCGCATCCGCTGGACGAAGTCCGGCTCGGCGTTGACCACGGTGATCTCGGTGTCCGCCGGGGACAGCCGGCGGGCCAGGTTCCCGGCGGCGTGGACCCCGGCATAGCCGGCGCCAAGGACGACGATGCGGTGCTTCATGGGTCGCTCCTCTCGGTACGCATGCTCTTCGTGAGTTGAGCGGGACGGCGCCTCGATTGCTGACAGGAACCGCGTGTGACGTGGGTCGCAGCGCGCCGGTGGATGATGCCGGGACCGCTCGGTGTCGGTGGGGGCCGACCACGGGCCGCGAACTCGTCCGGCGCGGCCGGGGGTATTCGATCGTCGGGCCGCGCCGCGGTCGCGCGGCGACTCGCCGATCATCACGGTGTCGCGCGCACGGATCGGCCCGCGGTGCCGGAACATGTACGGCGTACCGCGGTCGCGCCGTGGGTAATGGGAGACGACACGGACGGCTCCGGCGTGACCGTACGGGCGGGACGCCGGTGAGCGGGAGGAAACCGATGGAGACTCGGAACGTGGTGCTGCTGGTCCTGCTCGGGCTGGTCGTCGTCGCCACGCTCGCGGTCGCGGTCTTCTTCCTGGTCCGGCTGCTGCGGATGCGCACGCTGCTGCGCTCCAGCGCGATGCCCGTCTCCGGCAAGGTGGCGTTCTGGGCCGCGCTGATCTACAGCGTCTCCCCCGCCGACCTGCTCCCCGACCCGGTCTACCTCGACGACATCGGCATCCTCGTCGGCGCGATCGGCTACCTCGGCCACCTGGCCCGTAAGCACGGCGTGATCGGCCGCCGGGCGCCGCACGCCCCGATCGAGGAGCGGCGGGCGGCGGCTACGACGCCGCCGGGTCGGGGCGCAGGTTCGCGGTGAGCGCGGCGAGCTGGGCGCGACGTTCCTCGGCCGTACGGGGCCAGCCGCGCGCGTCGGGCCGGGTCTGCCAGGGCAGCGGCCCGGACTCGCGGCGATACTCGACGCCGAGCGCCGCCAGCCGGGGCAGGTGCGCGTCGAGCCGGGCCCGGAAGCCCGGGTAGTCGCGCCCGGCGTCGCACCACACCGTCTCGGCGAAGGCGCAGAGCCGGGGAAAGACCATGTAGTCGACGGCGCGTACCGAGTCCATGTGCTCGGTCCAGACGTTGCACTGCGCGCCGATCACCCGTTCGGCCTGCGCGGCGGTGAGCCCGGCCGGTACCGGCTCGAAGGCGTAGACGTCGGCGAGGGTGAGCACCGTGCCGACCGGGACCGGTTCGTCGTCCCGGTCGGACTGGCGGTAGTCGAGGTAGGTCCACATGTCGGGGCAGGCCACGACGTCGTGCCCGGCCCGGGCCGCCAGCACCGCCGGGGCCGTACCGCGCCAGGCGGCCACCGTGGCGCCGGGCGGCGCGCCGCCCTCCATGATCTCGTCCCAGCCGTAGACCTGCCGGCCCCGGCTGGCCAGGTGCGCGCCGAGCTGGCCGACGAACCAGCTTTGCAGCGCCTCCTCGTCGGCCAGGCCCAGCTCGCGCATCCGCGCCCGCGCCGCCGGGCTGGCCCGCCACTCGTCCTTGCGGCACTCGTCGCCGCCGATGCCGACGTACCGGCCGGGGAAGAGGTCGCAGACCTCGTCGAGGATGTCGCGGCAGAACGCCAGCGCCTCGTCGGAGACGTTGAGCACGTGCGAGGAGATCCCCCAGCCCGTGCGGACCGGCACCGGCGCGTCGCCGTTGCCGAGCCAGGGGTAGGCGGCGATGGCGGCCTGGGTGTGCCCCGGCAGGTCGATCTCGGGTACGACGGTGACCTGCCGCTCGGCGGCGTACGCGACGATCTCCCGGATGTCGTCGGCGGTGTAGTAGCCGCCGTGCGGCCGGCCGTCGTACGTCCCGTGCTGGCGCGACCCGCGCATGCTCTCGGTACGCCCGGCGCCGACCTCGGTCAGCCGCGGGTACCGCGCGCTCTCCAGCCGCCAGCCCTGGTCGTCGGTGAGGTGCAGTTGCAGCACGTTGAGCTTGTGCAGGGCGAGCAGGTCGACGAAGCGCAGCACGTCGGCCTTGGGCAGGAAGTGCCGGGCCACGTCGAGCAGGCAGCCGCGCCAGGCGAAGCGGGGCGCGTCGACGATCTCGACCGCCGGCAGCTCCCACGGGCCGTCGCCGACGCGGGCCCGGCGGTACGCGGCCGGCGGCAGCAGTTGCCGCAGCGTCTGCGCGCCGTAGAAGGCGCCGGCCGGACCGGCCGCGTCGATCTCCACGCGCTCGGGCGTCACCCGCAGCCGGTACGCCTCGGGCGGCAGCGCCGGGTCGAGCGCGAGCGCGATGCCGCCGGCTCCGGGCCCGCCGCCCGGCTCGTGCGGCGGCGCCGACCTCGTCGAGGACGCCGCCACCGGCGGGTGAGACAGGACCGCCGCCGCTGGTGGGAGGGACGCCGCCGCCGGCGCGGGCAGGGGCGACGCCGGTGGCGGCGGGAGCGGGAGACCGGTCGCCGGGGTCAGCGCGGCGCGCAGCCAACCGGCCACCTCCGCCAGGGCCGGGGGCGCGGCGAGCGTGGTGTCGGGGCCGAGCCGGAACGCGCCGGTGCCCGGCGCGACGGAGCGGGGGCGGGGCAGCACCGACGGCAGCCCCGCCACGCCGTCGCCGTGTCCGCCCGTCGTCGCGTACGCCGCCACTACTCCTTCACCGCCCCGCCGAGACCGGCGACCAGCCGGCGCTGGACCGCGACGAAGAGCACCAGCACCGGTACGGTCATCAGCACCGAGGCGGCCATGATGCCGCCCCAGTCGTTCTCGTCGGGCTGGAAGAAGACCAGCAGCGCCATCGGCAGGGTCTGGTTGTCGGTGGCGCTGATGATGAAGGTCCGCGCGAAGAGGAAGTCGTTCCAGGCGGTGATGAAGGAGAAGACGCTGGTGGCGGCGAGCCCCGGCGCCACCAGTGGGAAGAGGATGCGCCACAGGATGGTGAACCGGCTCGCCCCGTCGAGCCGCGCCGCCTCCTCGATCTCCTCCGGTATCGCGGCGACAAAGCCGCGCAGCATCCAGATCGCCAGCGGCAGCGAGAAGGCCAGGTGCACCAGCACGAGCGAGCCGAGCGTGTTGAGCCCGATCCCCGGCACCGCCGCGCCGAAATCGCGGATCAGGAAGAAGAGCGGGATGGTCAGCGCCTCGACCGGCACCATCTGGGCGACCAGGAAGAGCACCAGGATCGTGGTGCGGAACCGGAAGCGGAACCGGGTCAGCGCCACCGCCGCGAGGAAGGCGACGAGCCCGGAGAGGAGCACGACGAGCACCGCGACGAGCAGGCTGTTGAGGAAGTACCGGCCGAAGTGCTCGGCTCCGAGCACGCGGCGGAAGTTGTCGAGGGTCGGGGCGAGGGTCCACGGCCGCTGCGCCAGCGACTGGATCTCACTGGCGGGCTTCACCGCCGAGAGCGCCATCCAATAGATCGGAAAGACGACGAGCACGGCGGCGACGACCGCCACCGCGTCGGCGACCCGCCGCCGGGCCGGTACCCGCCGCCGGGTGCGGCGTGCCTGGGTGGCGGTCACAGCGGCTCACCGCCGCGCCGCAGGACCCGCAGGTAGAGCAGGGTGACGGCGAGCAGGATCACCATCATGACCACCCCGATCGCCGAGCCGAGGCCGTACTCGGAGGCCGCGAAGGCCTGCTGGTAGGCGTACACGTTGAGGGTGAGGTTCTGTCCGGCGATGCCGCCCCCGCCGGTCATGACGTAGATCTGGGTGAAGATCTTGAAGTCCCAGATGATCGACTGGATGACCACGATGGTGATCAGCGGGCGCAGCATCGGCACCACGACCCGCCGGAACGACTGCCAGCCGCTCGCCCCGTCCAGCTCGGCGGCCTCCAGGACCCCGTCCGGGATCGCGGCGATGCCGGCGTACAGCGTGATCATGACGAACGGGAACGAGTGCCAGACCACCGCGGCCCCGACCAGCGCGAACGTGGTGTACCGGCCGTAGGTCCAGTTGAACCCGTCCAGGCCGAGCACCTGGTTGACCAGCCCGAGGTTGGCGTCGAAGAGGAACATCCACACCGTCGACCCGGTCACCGCCGGGGCGGCCCACGCCGCCATCGCCGCGAGCGAGAGCGCGAGCCGGGGCCAGCGACCGACCCGGGTGAGCAGGACCGCGAACGCCGCGCCGACGGCGAGCGTGGCCAGCACGCAGGCGGCGGCGAAGCCGACGGTCGCGAGCAGCACCGACCAGAACCGACCGTCGTGCAGCAGGGCGGCGTAGTTGTCGAACCCGACGAAGCGGGTCGGTTGGCCGCCGCTGACCTGGGCCTGCCGGAAGTCGAGTACCGAGATCAGGCCGAGCTGGTAGATCGGGTACGCGAAGAGCGGCACCAGTACCAGCACCGCCGGCAGCAGCAGCCAGAACGGCGTACGGCGACCGGGCCGTACCCGGGGAGACGGGGACCGGGCCGGGCCGGTCCCCGTCTCCCCCAGCGCCGGTACGGCGGTGGTCATCGCCGGAACGCGGTCTGCATCGCCGCGGCGGCCTCGTCGGTCGCCTGGTCCACGCTGGCCTTACCGGTGACGATCTTTTCGAGCATCGTCGGGATGACCGCCTGCGCGTCGATCTTGCCCCAGCCCGGGTCGAGCGGAACGAACCGGGTGCCCGCCGCCATGGTGTCGAAGAACGGCTTGAGGAACGGTTCGCTCGCCGCCAGCTCCGTACGCGCCGAGGTCAGGCCGGGCAGGTTCCCCATCGCCGCGTACATCTTCTGCTGGTACTTCTTGCCGCCGAGCAGCCGCAGGAAGTCGACCGCGAGGGTCCGGCGCTTGGTGTTGCGCATGATGCCGAGGTTGTTGCCACCCGCGAAGGCGGGGGCGATCGTGCCGGCCTTCGCGCCGGGCAGCGGCACGACCGCGTACCTGCCCTTGACCGCGCCGGCCTCGACGGCGCCGCGGTTGAAGTTGCCGAGGATGCCCATGCCGGCCTTGCCGCTGGCGAACAGCTCGACGGTCTTGCCGCCGGTGAGGTCGGCGCACTGCTGCGGCGGGCAGTTGTCCGGCGCGATCAGGTCGGTGTACGCCTCCACACCGGCCCGCGACGCCGCCGAGTTGATCGCCGGTACGTAGCCACTCCCCTGCTTGACGGCGAGGTCCCCGCCGGCGTCCCAGAGGAACGGCATGGCCGCGTACGTGTATTTGCCGCCGACGGCGAGCCCGAACATCTCCGGCTTCGCCGCGCGGATGCGCCGGGCGGCGGCGACGAGCTGATCCCGGGAGGTCGGCGGCGCCAGGCCCAGCTCGGTGAAGACGTCGGTGCGGTAGTAGAGGGCGCGGATGCCGACGTACCAGGGGACGCCGTAGAGCTTGCCGTCGATGGTGGCGCTGGCCCGCAGGTCCGAGGAGATGTCCGCCCCCTCCGACCAGGCCGCCACGTCGCTGCCGATCTCGGCGAGCCCGCCCGCGGCGACGTACTCCGGCAGGTCCGTGTTGCCGTACTCGACGACGTCCGGCGCGCTGGCCGGGTCGTTGAAGGCGCCCTTGAACTTTTCCGCCCGGGTGGCGACCGGGATGTATCCGACGTCGACGGTCACGCCCGGGTGCGCCGCGGTGAACTCGGCGACCGCCTCGTTCACGACCTGCTCCTTGGGCGCCCGGTTCGGCTCGTCGAAGAGCCAGACCCGCAGCGTGCCGGACTTCTCGTCGGCACCGTCGGAGTTGGACGAGACCGAGGGGGCGCAGCCGGTGACCAGGAGCCCGGTCGCGGTCAGCGCGGCGAGGAAGGCCGCCAGTCGAGCGTTCATGGGGGTCTCCGGAGGGGGTCAGGCCCGGCGGTCCGCCGGCTCGGCGGGCGGGAGGTCTCGGGGGGTGACCGCGCCGCGATACGGGCTAGGTTCGGAAGTGGTTCGTAGGAACGGACGGGTCTTAGCGTGGGGCGCTGGTTCGCGGCTCGTCAAGGCTTGCGTCGATTTTCGTGCCGTGCGATCGTCCGGGACGCGCCCTCGTCACCGACGGCGACCGCCCACACCCGGCCCCGTCAGAATCCACGCCCGGCCCGGTCAGAAGTAGAGATGGAGCACGTCGCTGACGGTGTCGTCGTCGGCCAGCACCGGTATCGCCCGCCACTTGTCGAAGGCGGTGCAGGGGTGCGAGATGCCGAAGCAGACCAGGTCGCCCGGCCCGGGCGCGTCGGGGGCGTCCGGCGGTACGGCGAGGTAGGCGTGGTGGTCGTTGAGGCGGGTCACCCGCAGCCCGCCGGCCGGCACCGTCGTACCGTCGGCGCGGCGCAACCGCAGCGGCACCGGCAGCCCCTCGTCGTACGACACGTCGCGCTTGCCCAGCCCGGCGATGGCCAGCCCCGGCTCCGGAGTGGACAGCACCTGCGCCCACAGCTCCAGCGCGGCGTCGAGCGAGCCCTCGCCGGGGATCCGCCGGAACGGCGTGTGCTCACGGTAGAAGCCCTCGTCGTGGGTGACGTACGCCCCGCTGCGCAGCACGGTCCGCAGGGTGTGGCCGGGCAGCCACTGCCCGGCCAGTCGCCGCGCGACCACGTCGAAGTAGGCGCTGCCCCCGGCCGAGACCAGCACCTCGGCGGGGAGCAGCCCCTCGGCGGAGAGCTCGCGGGTGGCCGCCACGAAGCCGTCGAGGTAGCCCTCTACCTCGTCGACCCCGGGCAGCCCGCCCTCGTACCCGGTGACGCCGGCCAGCTCGATCCGCTCGGCTGCGGCCACCGCCCGGGCCACCTCGACCAGCGCGGCGGTGTCGCGGCAACCGGTACGGCCGCCGGGGAAGCCGAGTTCGACGAGGACCCGCAGCGGGCGGGTGCCGCCGGCCGCGGCGAGCGCGTCGGCGGCGGCCCGCGCCCCGGCCACCGAGTCGACCTGGAGGAGCAGCTCGAAGCCCCGCTCGGCCTCCCCGGCGAGCCAGCGCAGCGCGGTCGGGTCGAGCAGCTGGTTGGCGAGCAGCACCCGGGGAATGCCCAGCCGGCGGCAGACCAGCGCCTGGTTCGCGGTGGCCACGGTGATCGCCCAGGCGCCGGCGCGCAGCTGCGCGTCGAGCAGCGTCGGCGCCATCGTGGTCTTGCCGTGCGGCGCGAACTCCAGCCCGTGCCGCCGGCAGAACTCCGCCAGGGTACGGATGTTCCGCGTGATCGCCGTGCCCCGGGCGGTCAGCACCGGCCAGGTGAAGGTGCCGTCGAAGAGATGGTGCCCGCCGGCCGCGAGGGTGGCCCCGTCCACCGTCCCCTCCGGCCACCAGAAGCCCTTGCTCCGCCAGTCGACGTACTCGTCCGGTCGCATGCCCGCCCTCTCCCTCGTGAACATGCCGCACTCTCCCTCGTGAACTCGTGCTTGACCATCAGGGCCCGAAGACGCACTCTGGAGCGGGCTCTACGAGCCACTTACGAACCAGATCGTATTTGAGGGGCGGCGACGACCGGTGACGCTGGTGATCGGACTGGTCGTACACCGCAGCCACCACCGCCTCTTCCAGGAGGCCGCCCGAACCCTCACCGGGGTACGCCTCGAATGGGTCGACTACGAGGCGGAGGACGAGATCCGGGCCCGCACCGCCGGCCTGCTCGACCGCCAGCGACTCGACGGGCTGTTGCTCGGACCGGTCCCGTACGCCCGCTGCCGGGACCTGCTCCCGCCCGACCTGCCGGTCACCGTGACCCGCTCGGCCGGCCTCGACCTCGCCCTGGCCTGGTGCCGGGCGCTGGCCCGCGGCTGGCCGGCCACGCCCGTCAGCATCGACACCTTCGACCAGGAGACGGTCGACGAGGTCGCCGCCGCGCTCGACCTCGACCGCGAGCGCATCGCCTGCCTCCCCTTCGACCCGGACCAGCCCGTCGCCGAGATCGTGGAGTTCCACCGCCGCTTCCTCGACCGCTTCGGCGGCCGGTACGTGATCAGCGTACGCACCGGGGTCGTCGCCGCGTTCGCCGGCGCGGTGCCGGTGCTCAGCGGTCTCGCCGGGCTCGGCACCATCCGCGCGGAGCTGCACGAACTCGCGCTGCGGAGCCAGTCCAAACGGGCCAGCGAGCGCCGGTTCGCCGCCGGGGTCTTCCTCATCGCCAAGCCGGAACGGTCGGCGAACCTGGACCGGGCCCGGATCGGGCTGATGAACATGCTGCTCAACACCCCCGAGTACGCCGACGGCTGGATCGAGGACCGGGGCCGGCGCGGCGTCATCGTCTTCGCCCACCAGGCCCTGTTCGAGGCGGTCACCCACAACTGGGTGAGCCTGCCCGTGCTCGCCCAGGCCCAGGACACCCTCGGCGTACGGGTGGTCGCCGGCTTCGGCGTCGGCCCGTCGGCCCGTACCTGCGTGGCCCTGGCCGAACGGGCCGCGAACCGGGCGGAGCAGGACGACTCCCCCGGCGCGTACCTGATCGAGGAGAGCGGGGTGATGATCGGGCCGATGGGCCCGGCGGGCCACCCGCTGCACTTCACCTACCGGGCGCACGGCGCCGGCATCGAGCGGCTGGCCGAGCGGGTCGGGCTCAGCCCCGCCACCCTCTCCCGCCTCGCCGCCGTCGAACGCGGCCTCGACGGGCAGGCCGTCTCCCCCAGCGACCTCGCCGGCTCGCTCGGCATCACCGACCCGAGCGGGCGCCGGCTGATCCGCAAGCTCAGCGAGTCGGGCCTGGTCATCCCGGAGGGCAGCGCCCAGGTCAACCGCAAGGGCCGACCCAGCCGCCTCTACCGGCTCGGCATCGGCGCGGCGCTCGCCGCCGGCGCGACCGCTCCCGCCGGGCCCGGGGACGCGGCGGGCGGGGACGGTGGGCGCGACGGCGACGGGCCTGTCGACGGCGGACGCCGTGACGGATGACCTGCTGCTGACCGGCGCGCGGGTGCTCGACCCGGGCGGCGGCCGATCCGGCCGGTACGACGTGGCGGTGCGGGGCGGACGGATCGCGGCCGTCGGGGCGGACCTGCCCCACCGGGACGCCCGGCACGTCGTCGACCTGCGCGGCAAGCTGCTCACCCCCGGACTGGTCGACCTGCACACGCACGTCTACGCCGGGGCCACCTACTGGGGCATCCACCCCGACCCGGTCGCGTGGTACTCCGGGGTCACCACCTGGGTCGACGCCGGCTCCGCCGGGGCGTACTCGATCGAGGCGTTCCGGCGCGCGATCCGGGACTTCCGGGTCCGGGTACCGGTCCTGCTCAACATCTCGGCGGTGGGGCTGACCGGGCGCACCGGCGAGAGCCGCGACCTGGAGAACTGCGACGTCGACCTCGCCGTCGCGACCGTCGCCGACAACCGGGACCTGGTCGCCGGCATCAAGGTACGCGTCGACCGGGAGACCGTCGGCCGGCACGGTACCGAGCCGCTGCGCCGGGGCGTCGAGGTGGCCGCCGCCTGCGGCCTGCCGGTGATGGTGCACATCGGTACCACGCCGCCGCGGCTCGCCGACGTGCTGGCGCTGCTGCGGCCCGGCGACATCGTCACCCACTGCGCCAGCGCGATCGCCGCCGCGGCGGACGGGGGCGGACCGGTCAGCCCGGCCCTGCGCGAGGCGCACGCGGCCGGGGTCCTCCTCGACATCGGACACGGCTCCGGCGGCTTCGCCTTCGACGTGCTGGAGGCGCAGCTCGCGGCCGGGCTCACCCCGTACAGCGTCTCGTCGGACCTGCACGCCCGCTGCCTCTACGGGCCCGCCTTCGACCTGCCCACCACGATGGCGAAGCTGCTCGCCGTCGGGCTGACGCTGGACGAGGTGGTCGCGGCGGCGACGGTACGGCCCGCGCGGGCACTCCGGCTGCCCGACGGGATCGGCACGCTCACCCCGGGCGCCCCGGCCGACCTCGCCGTCTTCACCGTCGAGGACGGCCCGTTCGAGCTGGTCGACGCGCACCGGCAGCGGCGGTACGCGCCCCGGCGGCTGGTCAACGACGCCACCTACGTCGCCGGCCGGCTGCTGCCGCCCCGCCTGCCCGAGCCGCCGCGACCGTGGATCCCGCTCACCGCCGCGCAGCGGCAGGCGTTGCAGCGGCGCGCCGGCACGGTACGGGCGCTGCTCACGGCCCCGCTCGTCGGCCCGGAGGGGCTGGCCGAGCAGTTCCCGCGCCAGCAGGCTGCCGTTCCCCTCGACCCGGCCGCGGCCGTCCGCGAGCCGGTTGCCGATCCCGTTTCCGAGGAAGGTTGACCGAGCAGATGTCCAAGCGCGTCGTCAGCACCGACCAGGCCGCCCCGCCCGGCGGACCGTACTCGCAGGCCGTCGTGGCGGGTGACCACGTCTACCTCGCCGGCGCCTGCCCGGTGCTGCCGGACGGCACCTGGGTGCGCGGCAGCTTCGTCGAGCAGGCGCGGGCGGCGTTCACCAACCTCGCCCGGGTGGCCGAGGCCGCCGGCGCCGACCTCTCCCAGGCCGTACGCGTCGGCGTCTACCTGCGCGACTTCGCCGACTTCGCCGAGATGAACCAGGTCTACGTGGAGTTCTTCGGCACCGAGAACCTGCCGGTGCGCACCACCCTGCCGGTCCCGCTCGTCGGGTTCGACATCGAGGTCGACGCCATTCTCTACACCGGAGCGTGAACCCGGCGGGCCCCGTCCGGTTCAGCCGGCGGTGTTGCCGGGCTCGAACTCCCGCCCCTGCTCCGCCCGGTCCGCCCGGGACGCCTCGCCCGCCGGGCTCCGCACCGCCCGCCGGTAGGAGTAGCCCTGCACGACGAGCGAGACCAGACAGCCGGGGACGAAGCCGTACTGCGAGGTGAGCACGGCGTACGTGATCCAGCAGACCTGGATGCTGGCGCCGAACAACCAGCCGGTCCGCTGTCCCCTGCCGGCGGCGAAGAGGGCGCTCACCTGGAGGCTGGTCAGCACCCACGCCCAGGCCGGGGCGAGGCCGAGCCCGTGGTCGCGGCGGGTCGCCGCCATCGCCACCGAGAGCGCGGCGGCGCCGGCGAGGGCCGCCGTGACCGGCGCCGCGGTCGCTGCGCGCATGCCGTCTCACCTCGCTGTCCGCCTCCACCAGCTGCCTCGCTGTCCGCCTCCACCAGGTGCAACGAGCGAACCCGCGCCCGATGGCATCGCCGCCCGGCGGCGCGGCCGGTCCGGGCGGATCCGGACCCAGGACGCGCGGTATGAAACGGCGCCAGACGGGTAGAGCGCGGCATGGCGGGCGATCGGATTGCGGACCACGGGCTGCTCGCGGACGGGCGCAGCGCGGCGCTGGTGGACCGGCGAGGCTCGGTCAACTGGTGGTGTCCCGGCCGCTTCGACGGGCCGTCCGTCTTCGCCCGGCTGCTCGATCCGCAGGGCGGCCACTGGCTGCTGCGGCCCCGCGAGCCGTTCGAGGTCCGGCGCGCCTACGTCGAGGGCAGCCTGGTGCTACGCACCGTCTTCACCACCGCGCACGGCGAGGTCGCGGTCACCGACGGGCTCGCGCTGGAGCCGGGGGTGCGGGGGCACGAGATCGGCCGCCGATCGCCGCGCGTCCTGGTACGGGTGGTCGAGGGCCTGTCTGGCGTCGTACCGATGGCGATGTCCTGCTGCCCGAGGTTCGAGTACGGCCGCCGGGACGCGTACCTGGTCTCGCACGACGGGACGCTGCGGGCCACGGCCGGTCCCACCACGCTGACCATGCGCGCCAGCACGCCGGTGACCTCGTCCGACGGTACGGCGACGGCCGAGTTCACGGTCGGGCCGGGCCAGCGGGAGAGCTTCTCCCTGGCGTACTCCCCCACCTACGGCGACCCCGGGCCGCCGGGCGGGCCGGCCGAGGCGGACCCGCTCGGCGACACCGTGGAGGCGTGGCGCTCCTGGTCCCGGCTGCACGAGTACCGGGGCCCCTACCAGGACCTGATGCGCCACAACGCGCTGGTGTTGCAGGGGCTCACCTACCAGCCCAGTGGTGCGGTCGTGGCGGCGGCGACCACCTCGCTCCCGGAGGAACTGGGCGGGGACCGCAACTACGACTACCGGTACGCGTGGCTGCGGGACTTCTGCCTGACCATGCGCGCGCTCTGGGTCGCCGCCTGCCCCGACGAGGCGACCCGGCTCTTCGAGTGGGTGGCCGCCGCGGTCGGCCGGGTCGACCACCACCAACCGGTACCGATCATGTTCGGCGTCGAGGGCGAGCGCGACCTCAGCGAACGGACGATGGAGACGCTGCGCGGGTACGGCGGCAGCGCGCCGGTCCTGGTCGGCAACGAGGCGTGGCGGCAACGCCAGCTCGACGTGATGGGCGAGGTGCTGGACTCGGCCTGGCGGCTGCGGGACTACCTCGACCCGATGCGCGACGAGGTCAGGGACCTGTTGCGCGCGCTCGCCGACCGGGCGGCGGCCAGTTGGCGGGACCCGGACGCCGGCATGTGGGAGGCGCGCGACGCCGAACGGCACTACCTGTCGTCGAAGGTTTTCTGCTGGGTCGCGCTGGACCGCGCCGTACGCTTCGGCGAGCGCATCGGCGACGGCGGCGACGTGGCCCGGTGGGCGCGGGAACGCGACGCCGCGCGGGAGACGATCCTGCGCGAGGGTTGGAACGCCGAGCTGGGCGCCTACACCGGCGCGTTCGGCTCGGACCGGCTCGACGCGAGTGTCATGGTCATGCCGATCGTCGGCTTCGTCCCGGCCACGGACCCGCGGATGCGCGCCACCATCGACCTGATCGAGCGGCGACTCGGCCACGACGGTCTCGTCCGCCGCTGGGACGGCGACCCGGCGGCGTTCATCCTCTGCTCCTTCTGGCTCGTGCAGTGCCTCGCGCTCGCCGGCGAACACGACCGGGCCGCCGCGCTCTTCGACAACGTCACGGGTACCGCCAACGACCTGGGCCTCTTCGCCGAGCAGATCGACCCGCGGACCGCCGAGCAGCTGGGCAACTTCCCGCAGGCGTTCTCGCACATCGGCCTGATCCTGGCCGCGTGGGAGCTCACGGCCGGGCGGACCGGCAGCTCGGCGGAGGTCGTCTGACGTCCCCCGCCGGCCGCCCGACGGTCAGCGCGGCGGGACGTGGGTCCAGGCCAGCTCGTTGCCCCGGGCGTGCGTCACCTCGGTCAACCCGATCGCCGCGCAGCGCCAGCCGTCGCGGGTCCGCACGAGCCGGTGGGCGTAGATCCCCCACACCTCCCAGACCGCGTCGCCGAGCGGGCGGGCGAGCTTGTTGAAGGCGTACCCCTTGGACCAGACGCGGGCCCGGTCGCCGTCGACGGTGATCCGGTGGTTCGTACGCTGGTGGAAGCTGGTCTTGTCGGGGTAGAGGTTGCGCCGCCACCCGCCGACCAGCTCGTCGGCGGGCATCCGGGTGGCCGGTCCACCGTTCAAGGCCGCGAAGTCGACCTCCACCTCGTCGGTGAAGAACGCGCGGCACCGCGTCCAGTCCTTCGCGTCCACGGCGTCGTCGATGCCGTCGACCACCGCCCGGACGCTCTCCACGTCACCCAACGCGCGCAACCCGGCGTCGGGGTGCGGTACGGCGGCCACGGCCGGTACCCCGCCGGCCGCCACCCCGCCGGCGGCGCCGACCGCGCCCGCCAGCACCGCCCGGCGCGGCACCGATCCGTACGTCTCCATCGGCTCCTCCTGCTTGTCGTCGGCTGGCATCCGCCCGTCTCCCCTCTCGTGCCGCACCGCGGCGGCCCGCCCGGCCGCCCGGGCGTCGTGGACGCGGTTCACGCGTACTGCAGGTCGGCCACGGCGAGGCGGTCACCGGAGTAGGTGAACCGGTAGTGGGCGCGCCAACCGGCGGCGCCCTCCGGTGCCCAGTGCACGAGCACGTCCTGTCCGCCGGGCATCGGGCTCACCGTCACCACCTCGAGCCGACCGCCGATGACCTCCCGCTCCGCCCAGGTACGGATGGCGCCGTGCCCGGTGATGCGCCGCGACACGTCGACCACGGTGCCGTCCGCGGTGAAGGCCGCGACCAGGGCGTCCAGGTCCCCGTTGTTGACCGCCTCGACGTAGGCCCGCCCGGCGGGGAGCAGCTCCGCTGTCCCTACCGGCGCCGCCGTCCCTACCGGGGACGAGGCGCTCGCGCCGCCGGCGGCCGTACCGCCGGACGGGTCGCCGCCGCAGCCGGTCACCGTCGCGATCGCCAGCACCGTCATCGCGGCGGTCCGGGCGGTCGCTCGGGCCGGGATCCGTGGCCAGGTCCGGGGCCCGGCACGTCGGCTCCCGGTACGTCGGCTCCCGCCTTTGGTCTCGTCGCGCAACTCCTGCTCCCTCCGGTGCGGGTCTGCGGCCAGCGTAGGAGCGTGCGGAGGGCGGTCAGTTGTACGTTCTTGCGGACCTGGCGTACTGCCCGGGACGCGCGCCGACCACGCGGACGAAGTGCCGGGTGAAGTGGCTGGGATCGTGGAAGCCGGTCCGGTAGGCGACCTCGGTCACGCTGGTCGCCTGGAGCAGGAGCCGCCGGGCGAGGTTGATCCGCGCCTGGACCAGGTAGGCGTGCGGGGCGAGCCCGAACTCGCGGGTGAAGCTGCGTGCCAGGTGGTAGGGGCTCAGGTGCACCACCCGCGCCAGCTCGGCCAGGGAGACGTTGCTGGCGAGGTTGTCCCGCAGGTACGCCCGGGCCCGGTGCGCCGCGCGGCCGGAGTGGCCGGTCGTCCGCCCGACCGGCCGGGCGCCGCCGTGCCGGCGGAGCAGTCCCGCGAGGGCCGATTGCAGCAGGCAGTCGCGGGCCAGCCGCGACTCGGCCACCTGGTACGCCCGGTGCAGCCGGGTGAAGCGGTCGAACAGCTCGGCGTCGGGGACCACCAGGTCACGGAAGCTCGGGGTACCGCCGGGGCGGTCGCCCAGCTCGGTGACGAGGGCGTCGACCGACCCGCGGTCGAGGTAGAAGACCCGGTAGTCGGCACCGGCCGCGCGATGGTCGACGTCGCGGGTCTCGTGCACCTCGCCGGGCAGGATCACGGTCATGCTCCGGGGCGCCACCTCGTGCCAGGCCCGGGCGTACCAGACGCGGCCGGGCAGCTCGAAGTTGAGGCACAGCTGGTACTCGTCGTGGGTGTGGCGCGGATAGGCGACGGGTGGGCCGGACGGATACCGGTACCGCTCCAGCAGCAGGCCGTCCACGCTCCACGCCTCGATCCGCGGCTCGCCCGACCGGACCGGCATGGGTGTCCCCTCTCGCGCTCCCGGGGTCGCCCGGCAGCCGGCCGTTCAGCGCGGGCCGGCCAGCCGGGACCAGACCTGCTGGATCGTACGGTAGTCGAGTACGACGATGCCTTCCTGACGCAGGAGTTCGCGGGCCCGTGGTGAGGTCAGGAACTCGTAGTCCGTCCGGCGCATCAGGCCGTACTCCGTGGCGAGCCGTACGGTCCGCCCGAGGATGTCGTCCCGTCCCCCATCCGCCAGGCAGTGGAAGTCGAGGTGGGTCGGGGTGAGCCCGGCGTCGGCGACGGCATCGATCTGTGCCCGGAACTCGATCTCGACCTCGTCGAGGCGGGCCTGGCCGAGCAGGGCGGCTCGCCGGGCGGGCGAGGGCGCGAAGAGGCGACCGGCATCGTCCAGGAGGGAGGGAATTTTCTCCCTCTCCGCCATCGGTCCCCAGGCGGCGGAGGGCATCTCGCAGACCAGCGTGAGGTGGATCCCGAACGGGATCCCCGGTCGCCGCCGGGCGCCGCCGCTTCCATCGATGACCTTCAGATCATTGCCGCCCGGCCCCGGCGGTGTTCGAATGGGCTGGTGACAGACGCGGGGAATCGCGAGGCCACCACCACCTCCCGGGCCCGACCGTGACCGGCGCGCTCGCCGACCGCGCCGGGCTGCTGCGGGAGCGCCTTGCCGTACAGCTGCTCTTCCTGTTCTCGGGCCTGCTCATCGGCACCTGGACGGCGCGAATCCCCGCGGTCAAGCGCGCCCTCGACCTCTCCGACGGGCAGCTCAGCGTCGCGCTGCTGGCGCTCGCCACCGGCTCGATCGTCGGGATGCAGGCGGCCGGTCGCCTCGTCGACAGGTACGGCGCCGCCCGGGTGCTCGTACCGGTGGCGCTCGCCGACGGCGCGCTGCTCGTCCTGCCCGGGTACGCCCCGAACCTGGCCGGCCTGGCCCTCTGCCTGATCGCCTTCGGCGCGGTGCACGGGGCGCTGAACATCGCGATGAACGCACACGCCGTCGCCGTGGAACGGGCCTGGCAGCGACCGATCATGTCATCGTTCCACGCGGTCTACAGCATCGGCGGCTTCGCCGGCGCGGGAATCGGCGGAGCGTTCGCGCAGGCGGGGCTCAGTCCCGCGACCACCTTCGCCGCGTCCGGCGCGCTGGCGCTGCTGCTCGCGACGGTGGCGGCCCGCGGGATCTCCGCCGGCACCGGGGCGCCCGCCAGCGAGGCGGAACCGGCCAGCACCGCCTACCCGGCCAGTGCCGCCGACCCGCACGGCGCCACGGACCCGGCCGGCACCGCCGGCCCGCACGGCGCCACGGACCCGGCCGGCGCGGGTGGAACGGCGCCGCCGGGGCGGCTGCGCGGCGTGGGGCTGCTCGGCCTGCTCGCGTTCTGCTGTCTCGTCGGCGAGGGCGCCGCGGCCGACTGGAGCAGCGTCTACCTGCGCGACTCGCTCGGCAGCTCGGCCGGGCTGGCGGCCGGCGCCTACGCGGCCTTCTCCCTCGCGATGATGGCCGGTCGCCTCGCCGGTGACCGGCTCACCACGCGCTTCGGCCCGGTCGGCCTCGTCCGCGGCTGCGGGGTGCTGGCCGGGGTCGGGCTCGGTACCGCCCTGCTCGTCGGGCACCCGGTCGCCGGGCTGGTCGGCTTCGGATGCCTCGGCGCCGGGCTGTCCTGCATCGCGCCCCAGGTCTTCTCCGCCGCCGGCCACCGCAACCCGACCCGGTCCGGCAGCGCCCTGGCCCGGGTGGTCGGCATCGGCTACCTCGGCTTCTTCGTCGGGCCGGTGCTGATCGGCGGCGTCGCCGAGCTGAGCGGCCTGCCCGCGGCGCTGGCGATTCCGGCACTGTTGGCGATCTTCGTAGCGCTCTCCGCGCCCGCCCTACGGATCCCGCGCCCCGCCTGAGCGCGCCGGACCGGGGTGCGGTCGCCGGGCGTCGGGAGTCAGCGGGTACGCGCGGCCGGCCTCCGATCGGCGGCCAGGAGCGAGGCGAGCCAGCGCAGCTGGCGGCGCACCTGGACCGCCTCACCGCCCTCGTGGTGGTTGAACGGGTAGACGTGGATCTCCCGCTCCGGGGGCGTCGCCCGGCCGGTGGCGGCGCCGTACTGGTTGTAGGCGGCGAAGACCGTGCTGGGCGGGCAGACGGTGTCACGCAGCCCGACACCGAAGTGCGCCGGCGCGACCGCCCGGCGCGCGAAGGCGACCCCGTCCACGTAGGAGAGCGTGCGTCGCACCGCCTCCTCCGCCTCGCGGTACACCGCCAGGTAGTTGACGATCTCGCCGTACGGCGCCACGTCGGTGATCTCGATGGCCCGCTGGACGTGGCAGAGGAACGGGGCCGTACTGATCACGGCGGCCAGGTCCGGGACCAGCCCCGCCACCGCCAGGGCGAGACCGCCGCCCTGGCTGTTGCCGCTGGCGACGACCCGGCCGGCGTCGACGCCCGGCAGCGCGCGCACCGCGCCGACCGCCCGGACCGCGTCGGTGACGAGCCGCCGGTAGTAGTAGTCGGCCGGGTTCAGGATGCCCCGGGTGACCGGCCCGGGTCCGCCGAGCGCGCCGCCGTACGGGTCGGGGGTGTCGCCGCCGGTACCGTACTGGCCGCCCTGCCCCCGGCTGTCCATCAGCAGGTGCCCGTAACCGGCCGCCACCCAGGTCAGCCGCTCGTGCGGCAGCCCACGCCCGCGCCCGTAGCCGAGGTACTCGACCACGGCGGGCAGCGGGGTCTCCACCCCGGCGGGACGGCTGTACCAGGCCCGGACCGGGTCGCCGCCGAAGCCGGAGAACGTGACGTCCCAGGTGTCGACCAGGCGCAGGTCGGTCCGCTCCGGCCGGACGTCGACGAGCACCGGCCGGGCGTCCGCCTCGTCCAGGGTGGCGCGCCAGAACGCGTCGAAGTCGGCGGGCTCGGCCACGACGGGCGCGTACCGCTCCAGCTGGTCGAGCGGGAGGTCGAAGAGGGGCATGGGTCCTCGCAGGGGTTCGCAGGGAGCGGGGATCGGCGGGACGGGAGCGGCGGGGAACGGGTCGCGGGGTCAGGGACGGCGCGGGGTCAGTGGCGGCGGGGTGGGGCGGTGCTCTCGCGGACCACCAGCTCGGTGACGAAGTCGATCCGGCTCGTCGCGAGATCGTTCCCCTGTGCCAGGTCGAGCAGCATCTGGGTGGCGGTGCCGGCCATGTCCCGCAGCGGCTGGTTGACCGTGGTGAGGGCCGGCCCGATCCAGGCGGTCATCGGCAGGTTGTCGTACCCGATCACCGAGAGGTCGCCGGGCACGTCGAGGCCGAGCTGCCGCGCCGCGCGCAGGACCCCCATGGCCTGCAGGTCGGAGCCGGCGAAGATGGCGGTGGGGCGGTCCGGCCGGGCCAGCAGCTCCAGTCCGTGCTGGTAGCCGGCATCGAGGTAGAAGCTGCCGTACCGGACCAGCTCGGGGTCGACCGGCACCCCGGCCTCGTCGTGCGCGAACCGGAACCCGGCGGCGCGGGCCCGGCTGCACAGCACGTCCTCGGGTCCCGAGATGATCGCGATCCGGCGGTGACCCAGCTCCAGCAGGTGGCGGGTGGCCATCAGGCCGCCGTTCCAGTTGTTGGACCCGACCGTCGGTACCGCGGCGGAGGTGGCGCTGTCGGTGTCGACCACCACGAACGGGATCGACCGGCGGCGCAGCTGCTGCCGCTGCGGCTCGGTGAGGTTGCAGAGCACGAGGAGCACGCCGAGCGGCCGGCGCAGCAGCACCCCCTCCAGCCACTGCGGTGGCGGACGGTGCGCGCCGCCCAGCTGGGAGAGGATCACGTCGACCTTCGCGGGCGCGGTCACCGCCTCCACCCCGCGAATGATCTCCATCGCCCAGGCGGAGTCGAACTCGTGGAAGACGACGTCGATCTGCGCCAGGTCGGCCGGCTGCCGCCGGGGGCGGCGGCGGTACCGGTGCCGCTCCAGGCTCGCCTCCACCCGGGCCCGGGTCTCCGGTGCGACGTCGGAGCGGCCATTGAGGACCTTGGAGACGGTCGCCGTGGAGACGCCGACCTCGTCGGCGATGGTCGCGATCGTGGCGGAACCGGGTCCCGCGACGGGACGGGACTTGGCCATCGCATCCTCACAGGTCGTGACCGAAAGTTTCGGCAGGCACTCTAGCATCACGGAAACGCAATCGAGACATGATCGCCGGGTAGCCATCCGCCGCGACCATTGTCCCGATCGGACAGATCCCGTATTCGCGCCCGGATGAGCCAGTTCAGAGAACCTTGACACGGTACCTCGGGACGCTTAAGTTGCCCGACACAGGTAACGCAGAAATTTCCGAAACTTTCGCTATCACGCCGACGCGATCCTGCCGCCGCCCGGCCCTGGACGACGCCACGATCCGACTGAAGGGGTGGCATGAAGAGCGAATTGTCCGTCCACGACGGCCCCTCGAACGGATCGGACGCGTCGTGGCGCGATCCGCGACGCTCGGCCGCCGAGCGGGCCGCGGCGCTCGTCCCGCTGATGTCGCTGGAGGAGAAGGTCGCCCAGCTCGTCGGGGTCTGGGTCGGCGCCGACGCCTCGGGCGAGGGCGTCGCGCCGCACCAGGACGACATGATGCGGGACCCGCCCCGCTGGAGCGAGGTGATCCGGCACGGCCTCGGCCAGCTGACCCGGCCGTTCGGTACCGCGCCGGTCGACCCCGCCCACGGCGCGCGGTCGCTGGCCGCGTCCCAGGCGCAGATCGTCGCGGCGAGCCGGTTCGGAATCCCCGCCCAGGTGCACGAGGAGTGCCTCACCGGCTTCGCGGCCTGGCGGGCGACCGTCTACCCGGCCCCGCTGAGCTGGGGCGCCTCCTTCGACCCGGAGCTGGTCGAGGAGATGGCCGGCCGGATCGCCCGGTCGATGCGGGCGGCCGGGGTCCACCAGGGGCTGGCCCCGGTGCTGGACGTGACCCGCGACTACCGCTGGGGCCGTACCGAGGAGACGATCGGCGAGGACCCGTACCTGGTCGGCACGATCGGCGCGGCGTACGTGCGCGGGCTGGAGGAGGCCGGGATCGTGGCGACGCTCAAGCACTTCGCCGGGTACTCCGCCTCCCGGGGCGGCCGCAACCACGCGCCGGTACCGATGGGCCGCCGGGAGCTGGCCGAGGTGGTCCTGCCCCCGTTCGAGATGGCGCTGCGGGTGGGCGGTGCGCGGTCGGTGATGAACTCGTACGCGGAGGTCGACGGCGTGCCGGCGGCGGCCGACGCCGAGCTGCTGACCGGGCTGCTGCGCGACGAGTGGGGGTTCACCGGGACGGTGGTCTCCGACTACTTCGCGGTGCGGTTCCTGGAGACGACGCACCGCGTCGCCGCCGGGGGCGGGGACGCGGCCGGGATCGCCCTGCGGGCCGGGATCGACGTCGAGCTGCCCACGGTGGACACCTTCGGCGCGCCCCTGGTCGCGGCGGTACGCGCCGGCGAGGTGGACGAGGCGCTGGTCGACCGCGCGCTGCACCGGGTGCTGACGCAGAAGGCGCAGCTCGGTCTCCTCGACGAGGGCTGGCAGCCGATGCCCGAGGAGGTCGACCGGCTGCGGCTGGACGACGAGGAGGCCCAGGACATCGCGCTGCGCCTGGCCCGGGAGTCCGTGGTCCTGCTGCGCAACGCCGGCGGGGTGCTGCCGCTCGCCCCGGGCCGCCGGGTGGCGCTGGTCGGCCCGCTCGCGGACGACCCGATGGCGATGCTCGGCTGCTACTCGTTCCCCGCCCACGTCGGGGTGCACCACCCCGAGTACGGGCTCGGGGTGGACCTTCCCTCGCTGCGCGCGGCCCTGGGCCGGCTCGTACCGGGGCTCGACCACGCGCCGGGCTGCGACATCACCGGCGACGACACCTCGGGCATCGCCGCGGCGGTCACGGCCGCCGCCGGGGCCGACGTCTGCGTGCTCGCGGTCGGCGACCGGGCGGGACTGTTCGGGCGCGGCACCTCCGGCGAGGGGTGCGACGCCGAGGACCTGCGCCTGCCGGGCGTACAGGGCGAGCTGGTACGGGCCGTGCTCGCCACCGGTACGCCGGTGGTGCTGGTGCTGCTCACCGGGCGGCCGTACGCGCTCGGGCCGGAGTTCGACGCCGCCGCCGGCGTGGTGCAGGCATTCTTCCCCGGTCAGCGCGGCGGTCAGGCGCTGGCCGAGGTGCTCACCGGCGCGGTCGAGCCGTCCGGGCGCCTGCCCGTCGGCGTACCCCGCCACGCGGGCGGGATCCCCACCACCTACCTCGCCCCGCCGCTGGGGCGCCGCTCGGGCGTCTCCTCGGTCGACCCGACCCCGGCGTTCCCGTTCGGACACGGCCTGAGCTACACCAGCTTCGAGTGGAGCGACGCCGCCGCGCTCGTACCCCCGGCGGAGGCCGACCCGGCGGGCCGCGCCCGGGTCCGCGCCGCGGTCGCGCCGGCGGCCGGTGCGCCGGGCGGGCCGGCGGCCTGGCCGGTGGACGGCGAGGTGCGCGTCCAGGTCACGGTCCGCAACAGCGGCTCCCGGCCCGGCACCGAGGTCGTGCAGCTCTACCTGCACGACCCGGTCGCGCAGACCACCCGCCCGGTGGTCCGCCTGGTCGGCTACGCCCGCGTACCGCTCGATCCGGGCGAAAGCGCGCGGGCGACGTTCGTGGTCCCGGCCGACGTCGCGTCGTTCATCGGGATCGACGGCAGACGCATCATCGAGCCCGGCGACGTGGAGCTGCGGTTCGGACGATCGAGTGAGGAGGTGATGGCGGTCGTGCCACTGCGCCTTGTCGGCGCCGAGCGCGAGGTCGGCCACCGGCGACGACTGCGGTCGCTGGCGCGCGTCGAGCGCCACGCGGCGGCCCCGCGGACGGTGGAGGAGGGGCCCGCATGAGCACACCGGAGACGCTGGAGCGTCCGCCCGGTACCCGGGAGCCCGATCCGGCGGCGGGCGCCGCCCGTGGTCGCCGTACCCGTCGCCGCTCGCGGAGCTGGCGGCGGGCGCTGCGCCGGGACTGGCAGCTCTACTCGCTGGCGATCCTGCCGCTGCTGTTCTTCCTGGTCTTCCGGTACCTGCCGATGATCGGCAACGTCATCGCGTTCCGGCGCTTCCGGCCCGGTGGCAACGTGCTCGGCGAGTACTGGGTGGGGCTGCGCTACGTCAAGCTCTTCCTGAGCGACCCGGCGTTCTGGGACGTCTTCACCAACACGCTGGTGCTCGGGGCGCTGACCCTGCTCTTCTGCTTCCCGCTGCCGATCGTGCTCGCGCTGCTGCTCAACGAGGTACGCAGCCGGACGCTCAAGCGGTTCGTGCAGTCCGTGTCGTACCTGCCGCACTTCCTGTCGATCGTGATCGTGGCCGCCATGGTCATGCAGCTGCTCTCGGTCGACGGCACGGTGAACCAGGTGATCGGCGCCGTCGGCGGGGAGCCGGTGCAGTTCCTCCAGCAGGCCGGCTGGTTCCGGACGATCTACGTCTCCTCCGAGGTGTGGCAGACGGTCGGCTGGGGGACGATCCTCTACCTCGCCGCGCTCACCGCCATCGACGAGAACCTGTACGAGGCGGCCCGGATCGACGGCGCGAACCGGTGGCGCCAGATCTGGCACGTGACGCTGCCCGGCATCCGCCCGACCATGATGACGCTGCTGATCCTGAACATCGGCACCTTCATGGCGGTCGGGTTCGAGAAGATCCTGCTGCTCTACAACCCGCTGACGTACCCGACGGCCGACGTCATCTCCACCTACCTGTACCGGGTGGGCATCGTCTCCGGGAACCTCAGCTACGCCGCCGCGATCGGCCTGTTCGAGTCCGTGATCGGGCTGACGCTGGTCCTCTCGGCCAACGCGATCTCGCGACGCACGGTAGGGACGAGCCTGTGGTGACCGTCGACACGAAGGCCCTCGAACGACCGGTCGGCCGCCCGCGCGGCCAGCGGCCCAGCCGGGGCTACCGGATCTTCCAGGTGGTCAACGCCATCATCCTTACCGGCGTCGTGGTGGTGACGCTCTACCCGTTCGTCAACATCGTGGCGCGCTCGCTCAGCGACAACGCGTACATCATCGCGGGGAAGGTGAACCTCGTCCCGCGCGGGTTCAACGTCGCCGCGTACCAGGCCGTGATGTCCGACTCGATGTTCTGGACCAGCTACGGCAACACCATCTTCTACACCGTGGTCTCCACCCTCATCTCGGTGGCGCTGACCATCTGCTACGCCTACGTGCTGTCCAAGAAGCACCTGCGGGGCCGGACCGCGCTGGTCGGGATCGCCGTCTTCACCATGTTCTTCACCGGCGGCCTGATCCCCAACTACGTCCTGGTCACCAGCCTCGGCCTGAAGAACACCGTCTGGGCGATCGCGCTGCCCAACGCCATCAACGTGTTCAACCTGCTCGTCATGAAGGCGTTCTTCGAGAGCCTGCCGGGCGAGCTGGAGGAGGCCGCCGCCGTCGACGGGCTGAACACGTACGGGACGCTGCTGCGGATCGTGCTGCCGCTGTCGAAGGCGATGGTCGCCACGATGGTGCTGTTCTACGCCGTCTCCTTCTGGAACTCCTGGTTCGCCGCGTTCCTCTACATGGACCGCCTGGAGCTGTTCCCGGTGACCGTGTACCTGCGCAATCTAATCGCGGGCGCCACCGACGCCACCTCGACCGGCGGCGGGCTCGGCACCTCCAGCGACATCGTCCAGTCCGCCGCCACCATCCAGTCCGTGACCATCGTGCTGACGGTCCTGCCCATCCTGGCGGTCTACCCCTTCATCCAGCGCTACTTCGTCTCCGGCGTCATGCTCGGCGCCGTGAAGGGATAGCCCGCCCACCGGTTCGGCGCGCCACACACCGCCCCTCCCACTCCCGAAAGGAAGCCCTCATGGTCCAGCTATCGCGGCGCCAGGTGCTCTTCGCCGCCGGTGCGGCCGCCGTCGCCTCCCTCGCCGGCTGCGGCGACGGCGGCGAGTCCGACAACAAAGACCTCTCGGGCAACCGGGCCGGCGCCATGGACAAGTACGGCGTCGGCGACCAGTTCAAGGCCACCGAGGCGGTCTCGTTCTCGATCCTCTACAACAACCACCCGAACTACCAGCTGAAGAGCGACTGGCTGTTCTGGTCGGAGCTGACCAAGCGCACGGGCGTCACCCTCCAGCCGGTGGCCGTACCGCTGAGCGACTACGAGCAGAAGCGCAGCGTACTGATCGGGGCGGGCGACGCGCCGTTCATCATCCCGAAGACGTACCACCCGCAGGAGGACGCGTACGTCTCCTCCGGCGCGATCCTGCCGGTCAGCGACTATCTCGATCTCATGCCGAACTTCAAGGACAAGATCGAGAAGTGGAGCCTCAAGCCGGAGATCGACTCGCTGCGGCAGGAGGACGGCAAGTTCTACCTGCTGCCCGGCCTGCACGAGAAGCCCTGGCAGGACTACTCGCTCGCGGTCCGCAGCGACATCCTCGAACAGCTCAACCTCAAGGTCCCGACCACCTGGGACGACGTCTACACGATGCTCAAGGCGATGAAGGCGGCGTACCCGAACTCGTACCCGTTCTCGGACCGGTTCAGCAAGCCCAACCCCGGCGGCAACCTGCTGAACATGCTCGCCCTCACCCACGGGCTGGCCGGCGGCGGCTGGAACTACCAGCACGTCAGCTGGGACGCGAACGCCAAGAAGTTCGTCTACACCGGCGCCTCGGACCAGTGGCGGCAGGTCCTCCAGTACCTCAACAAGCTGGTGACCGAGGGGCTGCTCGACCCGGAGAGCTTCACCCAGACCGACGACCAGGCGCGCCAGAAGCTCGCCAGCGGCAAGTCCTTCGTGATCAGCACCAACGCGCAGACGCTGGTCAACGACTACCGGCCGGACCTGGCCAAGACCCTCCCGAATGCCCGGATGATCAAGATCCCGCTGCCGGCCGGTCCGATCGGACCGGTCAACCCCGCCCCGCGCCTGGAGAACGGCATCATGATCTCCACGAAGGCGCGCGAGAGCAAGAACTTCGTGGCGATGATGCAGTTCATCGACTGGCTCTGGTACTCCGACGCCGGGCAGGAGTTCGCCAAGTGGGGCGTCGAGGGGACGACCTACACCAAGGACGCCTCCGGCAAGCGCACGCTCGCCCCGGACGTCAACGTCATCGGGCTCAACCCCAAGGGGACCAAGCACCTGCAGAAGGACTTCGGCTTCTACAACGGCGTCTTCGCGTACGGCGGCCGCCTGGAGCTGGTCCAGTCCTTCTTCTCTCCCGAGGAGATGGAGTTCCAGAACATCCTGAACGCCCGGCCGACCGTCCCCGTCGCGCCCCCACACCCGTTCAGCGACGAGGAACGCGAGCAGGCGACGCTCTGGGAGAGCGGGCTGAAGGACTACGTCGTCCAGGGGTCGCTGAAGTTCATCCTCGGCCAGCGCGACCTCGGACAGTGGGACGCCTACGTCAACGAGCTCAAGGCCAAGAACATGGGCTCGTACCTGGATCTGGTCAACAAGGCCCACGACCGCTACCAGAAGGACCACGGCTGAGCTGCCGCGCTCGCTCGCTCCGCGGCGCTGAGAGGCGGTGTCCTTCGCCTGCGGGGCGCGACCGCTTCGCGGCACGCTCCTCGGCCAGGCCGTGTCCTGCCGATCATGTCGAGCCGAGGCGGGATCCAGACGGCGGTCCGGCAAGGCGGAGATTCGTCCGGATACCGGTGTTGTATCCGGACGAATCGACAACGCAGCCGGTCGTCGTCTGGGCCCGACGCAGGCCGGCAATGATCGGCAGGACACGGCCTGGGGACACCGCCGCGCCGCTTCGCTCACTCGCTGGGGCGCCCTGCGCGCACGACGGGCTTCGCCCGCGTGTGCTCGGGCGCGGGTGGCTCGCGGCGCGCGGCTAGGGACACCATCGGAGGGAAAGAGGGAGAAGGAATGCGGATCGTCGTACCGGAGCGGGCCGTCGGGCGGCTCGGCGATGCCTGGCGCGCCTGCGTCGGTACCGGGCGCTTCGAGCTGGCGCTGCGGCGCGACTACCAGGACTCGCTGGCCCTGGTGCAGCGGGAGATCGGATTCCGGCACATCCGGGGGCACGGCCTGCTGAGCGACGGCGTCGGCGTGTACCAGCCGTACGAGCACCAGGGGTCGAGCCGGGTCCGGCACGCGTTCACGTACGTGGACCAGGTGATCGACGCCTATCTCGACCTCGGCATCCGTCCCTTCGTGGAGCTGGGCTTCATGCCCGCCGCGCTCGCCTCCGGCGACCAGACCGTCTTCTGGTGGCGCGGCAACGTCACCCCGCCCCGCTCCTGGCGGGAGTGGGCGGAGCTGGTCCGGGCCACGGTGGCGCACCTGGTGGACCGGTACGGGCTCGACGAGGTGCGCGGCTGGCCGATCGAGGTGTGGAACGAGCCGAACCTCAAGGAGTTCTGGCACGGCGCGGACGCCGACGCCTACCACCGGCTGTACGAGGTGACCGCGCACGCGGTGAAGGAGGTGGACGCCGAGCTGCGGGTCGGCGGGCCGGCCATCTCCCCCGGCGCGGACGAGTGGCTGGCGCCGTTCGCCGAGTTCGTCACCGCCCGCTCGGTACCGGTCGACTTCGTGAGCCGGCACGCGTACACCTCCGGGCCGGCGCAGCACGTGCCGTTCGGCGTGCACCAGACCCTCGCCCCCGCCGCCACGCTGCTGGAGCAGTTCGCCAGCCCCCGGCGGCACCTGCGCGGCACCGCGCTGGCGGAGCTGCCGGTGCACATCACCGAGTTCAACTCCTCGTACCGGCCGGACAACCCGATCCACGACACCGCCTTCCACGCGGCGTATCTGGCTCCCGTGGTGGCCGCCGGGGGCGACCTGGTCGACTCCTTCTCGTACTGGACCTTCAGCGACATGTTCGAGGAGCAGGGGGTGCCGACCTCGCTCTTCCACGGCGGCTTCGGGCTGCTCACCCACCGCCAGATCAAGAAGCCCACCTACCACCTGTACGCCTTCATGGCCCGGATGGGCCCGGAGGTGCTGGCGCGCGGGGCGGACCACCTGGTGACCCGGGACGGCACCGGCCGGGTCACGGTCCTCGCCTGGGCGCCGGTGGACGTGACGGGCCGGGAGCCGGTACCCGAGCGGCACCCGCTGGCCCTGTCGATCCCGCTGCCCGGCGCGGCCGCGACGTCGGCCTTCATGCTCCGTTCGTCGGTGAGCGAGGAGGCCGGCAACGCGTGGGCCGCCTGGTGCGAGATGGGCCGCCCGCGCTCGCCCCGTCCCCGGCAGCTCGACGCGCTGCGTGAGGCGGCCGAGCCGGCCCGTACCCATCGGAGCCTGCCCGTCGCCGACGGGCGCGTCGAACTCGATCTCACCCTGGCCCGGCACGAGGTGACCCTCGTGGAGATCACGGCGGTGGTCGACGAGACCCCGCCCTGGTGGGACGAGCGGCGCCTGCTCGGCCTGCCGCCGGACGGGGCCGACCCTCGGGAGCGCGGATGAGCGAGGCGGTCGGGACGCGGCGGCAGTTCGGCGAGGGACCCCTCTCGCGCGTCGCGGCGCTGATCTACAGCCTGCTGGTGGTCGGGCTGCTGCTCCTGCTCACCACGGCGCCGGGCGTGGTGGCACTGCTGCTGCTGGAGCGCGACGCCAGCAACCTGCCGCTCTTCGCCGCCTGTGCGCTGCCGCTCGGCCCGGCGCTCTCCGCCGCGCTCTACGCGCTGCACCGGCACCGCCCGGACCTGACCGACCTGCATCCGGCGCGCGCCTTCTGGCGTGGCTACCGGGCCAACGTCCGGGGCGTGCTGGCCATCTGGCTGCCGTGGCTGCTGTGGCTGACCGTCGTCGCCGCGAACCTGACGTACTTCGCCGCCGCGGCGGTGCCGGACTGGTGGCGGGTGCCGCTGGTCCTGGTCGCCGTCGTGGCGACCCTCTGGGGCGTCAACGCCCTGGTGATCACCTCCCTGTTCCGCTTCCGGGTGCGCGACGTCGCCCGCCTCGCGCTCTACTTCCTGGTACGCGACCCGGTGGTCGCGCTCGGCAACGCCGGCGTGCTGCTGGCGGCCGTCCTCGTCACCGCGTTCGCCTCCGAGGCGGTGCTCGGGCTGCTCGGTTCGCCGCTGGTGCTGGCGCTGCTGCGGACCTGCCGCCCGATGATCAGCAAGATCGAGAAGGAGTTCACCGCGTGAGCGGATCCCTACCGGCGACGCCGAAGGTGCCCTTCGGCGGGGACTACAACCCGGAACAGTGGCCCGAGGACGTGTGGAAGGAGGACTACCGCCTCTTCGACGCGGCTCGGATCGACACCGTGACGCTCGGCGTCTTCGACTGGGCGCTGACCCAGCCCGCACCGGAGACGTACGACTTCACGGTACTGGACCGGGTGGTGGCGCGGGCCGCCGCGGCGGGCCGGCGGATCTGCCTGGCCACCGGCACCGGCGCGCATCCGGCCTGGCTGGCGCGGGCGTACCCGGAGGTGACCCGCACGGACTTCGAGGGCCGCCGGCACCGGTTCGGGCAGCGGCACAACTCCTGCCCCAACTCGCCGGTGTTCCGCCGGCTCTCGGCGGAGCTGGCGCGCCGCGTCGCGCGGCGGTACGCCGGTAACCCGGCGGTCGTGGCCTGGCACGTCGGCAACGAGTACGGCGGCGCGTGCTACTGCGAGCTCTGCGCGGCCGGGTTCCGCGACTGGCTGCGGGCGAGGTACGGCACCCTGACGGCCCTCAACTCGGCCTGGTACACCACCTTCTGGTCGCACACCTTCACCGACTGGGACGAGATCGAACCGCCGTCGGCGCTGACCGAGCACTGGCGCGGGCCGAACCACACCGCCTTCCAGGGCACCACCCTGGACTACCTGCGGTTCATGTCGGACGCCATGCTCGCCAACTTCCGGGACGAGAAGGCCGCGATCCGCGAGTCGAGCGACCTGCCGGTCACCACGAACTTCATGGGCATGTACCGGCCGATCGACTACCACCGCTGGGCGCCGCACCTCGACTTCGCCTCCTGGGACAACTACCCGCCGGACGACGAGTCCCCGTCCTGGATGGCGCTGGCCCACGACCTGATGCGCGGGCTCAAGGACGGCCAGCCGTTCTGGCTGATGGAGCAGACCCCCAGCTACACCGCCTCGCGGGACGTCAACCCGCTCAAGCGCCCCGGGGTGATGCGGCTCTGGAGCTGGCAGGCGGTGGCGCACGGCGCGGACGCGGTGCTCTTCTTCCAGATGCGGGCCTCGCGCGGCGCCTGCGAGAAGTACCACGGCGCGGTGATCGGGCACGCCGGTCGGCAGGACACCCGGGTCTTCCAGGAGGTGGCGGCGCTCGGCGCCGAACTGGAGCGGCTCGGTCCGACGACGCTCGGCGCCCGGACCCCGGCCCGGGTCGCGCTGCTCTTCGACTGGGACAGCTGGTGGGCGCTGGAGATCTCCGACGGCCCGTCCCGGCACGTCCGGTACCAGCAGGTGGTGCTCGCCTACCACCGCGCCCTCTGGGACGCCGGGGTCGACCTCGACGTGGTGCCGGTGACCGCGGACCTGTCCCGCTACGACGTGGTCGTGGCGCCCGCGCTGCACATGGTCAAGGGCGACCTGGCCGCCCGGCTGGAGGAGGTGGCGGCGCGCGGCGGGTCGGTCGTGACGACGTACCTGTCGGGCCGGGTGGACGAGTTCGACAACGCCTTCCTGATGGACGTACCGGGCCCGCTCGGGGCGCTGATGGGAATCCGGATCGACGAGTGGGACGCCCGGGCGCCGGAGGTGGTCAACCCGGTGCGCCTCACCGGCGGGGACGCCCCGGTCGAGGTCGAGTCGCGGCTGGTGTTCGAGCTGGTCGTCCCGGAGGGGGCCGAGGTGGTCGGCACGTACGGGGCCGACTTCTACGCCGGTACGCCGGCCGTGACCCGCAACGACTTCGGCGCCGGGCACGGCTGGTACGTCGCGACGGGGCTGGACCAGGCGGGCGTCTCCTGGGTGCTCCGGCGGGTGCTGGAACGGCACGACCTGGTCGGACCCTACGCCGACGTACCGAACCTCGAAGCGGCCGTACGGGTCGCGCCCGACGGGACGCGGCTGCTGTTCCTGCTCAACCACGACGCCGAGCCGGTCGAGGCGACCGCCCACGTCGGCGGCGTGGACCTGCTCACCGGCGACCGGATCGCACCCGGCCAGCCGCTGCGGCTCGACCCGCGCGGCGTCCTCGTGCTCCGCCACACCGCCTAACCCGCGCGTCGCCCGCCCCGTCGATCTAGGGCAAATCCTCGTGAATGGAGATCATTTCACGAGGATTTGCCCTAGATCGCGGGGGTCAGGGGTGGATGGGGCGGCCGTGGGCGTCGGGCACGCCGGACTTGCGGAAGAAGTACGTGTTGATCTGGTCGCGCCACTCCTCGGCCGAGCGCAGCTGCTCGTCGAGGCGCTCGGTCACCCGGTCGTGCAGCGCCGGGTCGACCAGGCCCGCCGTGGCGATCTCCGCCCAGCTCCGCCGCAGCTCGGCCACCCGCTCGGCGCCCGCGAAGTGGGTGTCGTAGATGTGCTGGATCACCGTCGACCCGCCGCGCAGCACGTGCCCGTACGGGACGTGGTGGAAGAAGAGCAGCAGCTCGTCGGGGCAGTCGGCGAGCGACTCGTACCGGTCGGACCAGGGCGGCGGGTACTGGCCGGTGAAGCCGGTCCCGGTGGCGCGGGTACGGTCGACGCCCACGCCGTCCCGGTCGGCGAAGTGGTACGTCCCCCACGGCGTGTACTCGTACCCGTCCACGTCGGGGCCGTAGTGGTCCGCCGGCCGGACCATGAAGCCGACGCCCAGCGGCGCGGTGTACCGCTCGTACGTGCGCCACGAGTCGTCCATCAGCTCGTGCAGTGTACGGCGTAGCCGCTCGGGATCGCCGGTCGCCGACGGCACGAAGGTCAGGTCGATCCACTCGTCGAGGATCGCGACCGGGTCCAGCTCGGGCGCCCAGGCGAGCCGGCCGAAGGCGTAGAGGTTCGCCTGGGCCAGCGGATGGCCGGTCCAGTAGGCGTCGTCGCCCACGTTGGAGACGGCCACCAGCCCGCCGTCCAGCCCGTCCTCCCCCACGCCGGCGGCGACGGCGGCGACGGTGGGGCGGCCCGCTCCCCACGGCGCGAAGCCCAGCACCTCGCTCCAGTACGGGCCGAGGTAGCAGACGTGCCGCTGCTGGCCGGTGTACTCCTGCGTCGCCTGGAACTCCACCGCCAACCGGGTGCGCGGCATGGCCGCGAGCACCGGGGAGACCGGTTCGCGCGGCTGGAAGTCGATCGGGCCGTGCTTCACCTGAAGGATCACGTTGTCGCGGAACCGCCCGTCCAGCGGGGCGAAGTGGTCGTACGCGGCCCGCGCCCGGTCGGTCGAGCGGTCCCGCCAGTCCTGCCGGTGGTTGTAGACGAAGCACCGCCAGTGCACCACCCCGCCGAACGGCGTCAGCGCGTCGGCGAGCAGGTTCGCGCCGTCGGCGTGGTCGCGGCCGTACGCGAACGGGCCGGGCTGCCCCTCGGAGTCGGCCTTCACCAGGTAGCCGCCGAAGTCGGGGATGGTCTCGTAGACCTGCCGGGTGACCTTGGCCCACCATTCCCGTACGTCCCCGTCGAGCGGGTCAGCCGTCGACAGCCCGCCGAGCGCGACGGGCGAGGCGAAGTTGACCGAGAGGTGCACCCGGATCCCGTACGGGCGCAGCACGTCCGCGATCGCGGCGACGTCGCCGAGCCGGTCGGTCAGCAGGTGCGCCTCGGTGGCGTGCACGTTCACGTTGTTGACCGCGACCGCGTTGACGCCGCAGGCGGCGAGCAGCCGCCCGTACGCCCGCACCCGGGCCAGGTCGCCGCGGGCCTCGCCCGCCCGCCAGAAGATCGAGCCGCCCGCGTAGCCGCGCTCGACCTGCCCCATGACGGGGTGCACGTCCACGTTGTCCCAGTGGTCGACCATGCGCCGGCGCATCGCCGGTCGGTGCCGCTCCACGGGCAGGTCGGCGCCGAAGGCCGACTCGCCGAGGCGGACCAGGTGGAACAGGCCGTAGAGCAGCCCGGCCGGCCGTTCGGCGAGCACCATGGTGACCCCGTCCCGCCGGGCCAGCGCGAAGCCCTCCGCACCGAGCGGGCCCGCCGTTCCCGCCTCGAAGGGCCCCCGCAGCTCGGCCGGGACCGCCGCCGGCAGCGGCCCCGCCGTGGTGAGCGCGAGCACCAGGTCGGGGACGGCCGGTGCCGGCCGGTCGTCGCCCGCGGGCGGGTCGCCGGTCGGTGAGGTCCGCCGGGCGGTGCCGCCGTGGCGGGCGGTGGCCTCCGCGAGTTCGCCCAGCACCGTCTCGACGAGGGTGCCGTCGCCGTGGACGAGGGTGTGGCGCGAGCCGACGGGTCGAAACGCCTCCGGCGGCAACCAGGCCGCGTGGACGTCGTTCGGGTGAGCAGTGGTCACGAGGTCTCCCGGACATCGCCTTGAAACGCTTCAGCACAGCGTAGACGCTGATCAACCGTCGCCCCAGCGGCCGGGCCGGACACTCTGCACCCTCGCGACAGACGTCCATGTATGTGAATGCTTGATTCGATCGCGAACATCACGCAGGATAGTGGACCACTGGCACCGCGTGGTACGCCGAACGGCCGATTGGCGCGCGGAAGCGGCCGTCCACCACGAGATCCGTCCCGTTCCGACCAGTGAGGAGCCCTTCGCATGGTCACCCAACGTGTCCTGATCACCGGCGGCGCGGGCCAGGTGGCCACGCTGCTCCGCCCCCGCCTGGTCCGTCCCGGCCGGGTGCTGCGCCTGCTCGACGTCCGGCCGCCCGCCGAGCATCCCCCGACCGGCGGCACCGCCGCGCCGGCCGAGGAGATCGTCTCCGGGTCGGTGACCGACCTCGACGCGATGGTCGAGGCGTGCCGCGACGTGGACGCGATCGTCCACCTGGGCGGGCAGAGCCGGGAGGCCGGCGTCGAGGAGGTGCTACGCCTCAACGCGTACGGCACGTACTGCGTGCTGGAGGCGGCCCGGCGCGCCGGCGTACGCCGGGTGGTGCTCGCCTCCTCCAACCACGCGGCCGGCTTCCAGGGCCGGGACCTGGCGCCCGACGGCGACCTGCCGGCGGCGGTACCGGCCCGCCCGGACACCCTGTACGGCTGGAGCAAGGTGGCGGTCGAGGCCGCCGGCCAGCTCTACGCCGACCGGTTCGGCCTGGACGTGATCTGCCTGCGCATCGGCCTCTGGTTCCCGACCCCGCCCGGACTGCGCGGCCTGGCCATGTGGCTCTCGCCCGACGACGGCGCGCGGCTCGTCGAGGCGTGCCTGGCGACCACCGGACGGGGGTTCCGGATGGTCTGGGGGATCAGCCGCAACACCCGCCGCTGGTGGTCGCTGGCCGAGGGCGAGGAGATCGGCTACTTCCCGCGCGACGACGCCGAGGAGTACGCGGCCCAGCTCGTCGCCGAGCACGGCGAGCCCGACTTCGTCGGCGATCCGGTGCTGAACCGGGTCGGCGGGCAGTGGTGCGACGTGCCGCTGGGCGAGTCGTACTGACCGGCGGGCACGCCAGGCGTCCGCCAGCCGGCGCGCTCCCGGCCCGGCGCGCTCCCGGCCCGGCGCGCTCCCGGCCCGGCGCGCTCCCGGCCCGGCGCGTTACCGGATGCCCTCGCGGCGCAGGGTGGCGGCGAGGCGGCGGGTGTGCGCGAGCATCGCGTTCGCCACCCGGTCCAGCTCCTCGCCCTCGGCCAGCCGCACCGGCATCGAGCAGGAGATGGCGTCGGTGGCCGGGATGCGGTAGTCGACCGCCACGGCCACGCAGGCGACGCCGGGGGTGCCCTGCTCCCGCTCGAAGGCCCAGCCCCGGTTGCGTACCGCCTCCAGCTCGGCGTGCAGGGCGGCGCGGTCGGTGATGGTCTCGGGCGTGTAGCGGGTCAGCTCGGCGGGCAGGATCTGGTCCACCTCGTCGTCGGTCAGCTCGGCGAGCAGCGCCTGGCCGAGCGCGGTCAGGTACGTCGGCAGCCGGCGACCCACCCGGGAAACGGTACGCACCGAGTCGCGCGCCTCGCGGCTGGCCAGGTAGATGATGTGCGCGTCGTCCCGGCGGGCGTAGTGGATGGTGTAGCCCGTCTCGGCGCGCAGGTCCTCCAGCGTCGCGTACGCGTGCTGCAGGGCCCGGTCGCGGTCCAGGTAGGCGGTGCCGGAGAGCAGCGCGTGCGGGCCGACCCCGAAGGCCGAGCCGCCCTCGTCGGACTCCACCCACTTGAGCGCCCGCAGCGTACGGATCAGGGCGTGCAGGCTGGAGCGCGGGTAGCCGATGCGTTCCTGCAGCTCGGAGAGGGTCAGCCGGGTCGGCGAGGCGGCGAGCACCTCCAGGATGCGGACCGTCCGCTCGGCCGACTTGACCAGGTCGGCCGGGCCGGTGTCGCCGGGGTTGGCCCGGGTCGACCGCGCCCTGGTGCGCGGGACGGCCGACTCGTCGGCCGGGTTCCCGACGGTACCGGCGGGGCGACGACCCATGATTCTTCCCCTGATACATCGACGACAGTTGACGGTTGACCGTCATCTTAGCGGACGCTAACGTGTCGTTGCATCGATGCCAGATAGACAGAAGTTGTCCACATACATGGACAATGACCAGGATCCATCGTGGCGCCGGAACGCGGCCGAAGCCGAGCGGCGCTTCGGACGAGAGGACCTGCATGCGTCCGAACGGCCTGTTGTCCTTTCCCCTGACCCCGTTCACCCCCGACGACCGGGTGGACCTCGCGGTCTTCGCCGCGCACCTGGACCAGCAGTTGGCGGCGGGACCGGCGGCGCTCTTCGTCGCCTGCGGCACCGGCGAGTTCACCGCGCTGGACCTCGACGAGTACCGGGACGTGGTCGCCACGGCCGTCCGGGTCGCCGGCGGTCGCGTGCCGGTGGTGGCCGGCGCCGGCGGCGGGCCGCGACTCGCCCGCGCCTTCGCCGCCGCCGCGGCCGAGTGCGGCGCCGACGGGCTGCTGCTGCTCCCGCCGTACCTGGTCGCCTCGACCCCGGCCGGACTGGTCCGGCACATCCGGTACGTGGCGTCGGCCAGCGCCCTGCCGATCACCGTCTACCAGCGGGCCAACGCCGTGCTCGACCCGGCCGCGGCGGTGGCGCTGCTGGACATCCCGAACGTCACCGCCGTCAAGGACGGCCGCGGTGACGTGGTCGCCATGCTGCGGCTGGTGACCGCGGTACGCACCAGCGGACACCCCCGGGCCGCCGAGTTCGGCTTCCTCAACGGGCTCCCCACCGCCGAACTCTCCGTGCGGGCGTACCGGGCGATCGGGGTGGAGACCTACTCCTCGGCGGTGCTCTGCTTCGCGCCCGACATCGCGACCGCCTTCCACCGCGCGGTGACCACGGAGGACACCCGTACGGCGGAGGCGCTGCTCGCCGGCTTCTACCTGCCGTTCGCCGCGCTGCGCGACCAGGTGCCCGGGTACGCGGTGGCGCTCGTGAAGGCCGGCGCCCGGCTCGGCGGGCTCGCCGTCGGTCCGGTCCGCCCGCCCCTGGTCGACCCGCCGCCCGAACACGTCGAGCGGCTCGCCGAGATCCTCGCCGAGGGCCGGGCCGTGCTGGCGGCGCGCGCCGGGCGGTCCCGGTGAGCGGGGAACCCGCGGCCGGCGAACCGGTCAGCGGCGGACCGGTGAGCGGCCGGCTGGAGATCACCGAGGTGGTGGTCACGCCGGTCGCCTTCCCGGACCCGCCCCTGCTCAACGCCGTCGGCGTGCACCAGCCGTGGGCGCTGCGGGCCGTCGTGGAGGTACGCACCGGCGACGGGCCGATCGGCCTCGGCGAGACGTACGGCGACGACGACCACCTCGACCTGCTGCGCCGGGCCGCCGCCGCGCTGCCCGGGACGGACGTCTTCGACCTGGCGGCGGCGTACCGGCGGGTGGCCCGGGCGGTCGGCGCGGTGGACGCACCGGACGCGCACGGGCTGACCGGCCCCTCCAGCCCGGCCAAGACGCTGCTGCGGGTCTGGTCCCCGTTCGAGGTGGCCGCCCTCGACGCGCAGGGGCAGGCGATCGGCCGTCCGGTGCACGCGCTGCTCGGCGGGGCGCACCGCGACCGGATCCCCTACTCGGCGTACCTGTTCTACAAGTGGGCCGGCCATCCCGGGGCCGAACCGGACGAGTGGGGCGAGGCGCTGGACCCGGCGGGCATCGTCGCGCAGGCCCGACGCCTGGTCGACCGGTACGGCTTCGGGTCGGTCAAGCTGAAGGGCGGGGTCTTCCCGCCCGAGGAGGAGATCGCGGCGATCGAGGCGCTGCGGGACGCCTTCCCGGGGCACCCGCTGCGGCTGGACCCGAACGGCGCGTGGAGCGTGGCGACCTCGCTGCGGGTGGCGGAGCGGACCGAGGGGCTGCTGGAGTACCTGGAGGACCCGACCGAGGGCATCGCGGGGATGGCCCGGGTGGCGGCCGGTACGCCCACCCCGTTGGCCACCAACATGTGCGTGATCGGGTTCGACGACATCCCCGAGGCGTTCGCCCGGCGGGCGGTCGGCGTCGTGCTCGCCGACCACCACTACTGGGGCGGGCTGCGGCGCTCGGCCGAGTTGGCGGCCATCTGCCGGACCTGGGGCGTCGGCGTCTCGATGCACTCGAACAGCCATCTCGGCATCAGTCTCGCCGCGATGACCCACCTGGCCGCCGCCACCCCGAACCTGGCGTACGCGGCGGACACCCACACCCCGTGGCAGTCCGGAGTGGACGTGGTCGAGCGACCGCTGGAGATCAGCGACGGGGCGGTGACCGTACCGGCGCTGCCCGGACTGGGCGTGCGGCTGGACCGGGACGCGCTGGCCCGGATGCACGAGGACTACCTGCGCTGCGGCCTGCGCCGCCGCGACGACACCGGCTACCTGCGCCGGTTCGAGCCGGACTACGAGCGCCGGCGGCCCCGGTGGTGACGGGCGCCGGCGGCCCGGCGAACGGCGAGGCGGCGCCCGCGCCAGCGGGCGGGGTACCGGGCAGGGTGCCAGGCGTCAGCGGGCACGCGTACCCGTGGGACGTGCTCGGCGACCCGGCGTTCCCGGGGCGGGTGCGGGACCTCGGCGTGGACGGCGTGACGCTGGCGGCGGCGTACCACTCGACCCGGGCGGCGACCCCGCTGCACCCGGCCCACCAGACGGTCGACGCCAGCCACGCCGCGCTCTACCGCCCGGTGCGCCCCGAGGTCTGGGACGGGCGCCGGCTGCGCCCGCTCGCGCCGGCCTGGCTGGCCGACCCGGACCCGTTCGGCGCCGCCGCGACGACGCTGGACGCCGCCGGGCTGCCGGTCACCGCCTGGATCGTGCTGACGCACAGCACCCGCCTCGGCACTGCGTACCCGGACGTGGCGGTCACCAACTGCTTCGGCGAGCGCTATCCGTACGCCCTCTGCCCGGCCTGGGCCGAGGTCCGCGACTACGCCACCACGCTGACCGCCGAGGCGCTGCGGGACGTACCGGTGGCCGGGGTCTCGCTGGAGGCGTGCGGCCAGTTGGGGCTCGCCCACCTCGGCCACCACGAGAAGACCGAGGGCGCGTGGGACGCGGACGCCGCCCGGGTGCTCTCGATCTGCTGCTGCCCCGCCTGCCGGGACGGGTGGCGGGCGCGGGGACTGGCACCGGCCGGGGTGCTGGCCGCGCTGCGGGCGGCGGTACGCGCCGACGCGGGGCGCGAACCGGCGTCCGCCTCCGGTGCGGCGGGGCTCGATCCCGCGCTCGGCGCGGCGCTGCTCGCCACCCGCCGGGAGGCCACCGACGCGCTGCGCGCCCAGGTGCTGGCGGCGGTACGCGAGCACGCGCCCGGCGTGCCGGTGACCCTGCACGCCCAGCCCGACCCGTGGGCGACCGGCCCCTCCCCCGGGCTCACGCCGGGCGCGGTGCGGCAGGTCGACGCGCTGCTCGTGCCGGCCTGGCCGACCACCCCGGCCAGCGTCGACGCGGTCGCCCGCGCGGCGCGTACCGGCGCGGTCGTGGACGCGTACGTCACGGTGCTGCCGCCGGCCGAGCCGGCGGCGGTGGTTGGGCACGCCCGGCGGTTGGTGGCCGCCGGGGCGCGCCGGCTCAGCCTCTACCACCTGGGGCTGGCCGGACGGCGGCGGCAGGCGCTCCTCGCCGACGTGGTGGCCGCGCTGCGCTGACCGGCCCGCCCGCCTGCCGCGCTGCCGTCAGCCCTTGATGGCGCCGCTGGTGAGTCCCTTCATGAACTGTCGCTGGAAGGCCAGGAACGCCAGCACCGACGGGAGCAGGGCGAGCAGCGCCGCCGCGAGCAGGACGCCGAGTCCGACCTCCTCGTCCGAGCGCAGCGTCCGCAGCGCGATGGGCAGGGTGTACTGCGACGGCTCGGTGGCCACGATGAGCGGGAGCAGGTACTGGTCCCAGATCATCGTGAAGCCGAAGACGCCGATGACACCGAGCGCCGGCCGGCACAGCGGCAGGATGACCGAGAAGAAGGTGCGCAGCTCTCCCGCGCCGTCGATCCGGGCCGCCTCCTCCAGCTCGACCGGCACCTCCCGCATGAACTCCGTCATCACCAGGATGGAGAAGCCCCAGGCCGCGACCGGCAGGATCATCCCGGCGTACGAGCCGATGAGGTTGAGGTGCAGCGGCGGCACGTCGGCCAGGACCACCGAGAGCGGGATCGCCAGCACCTCCTCGGGCAGGATCATGGTGGCCAGGATCAGCAGCATGACCACGGCGGCGCCGCGCATCCGCTTGCGGGCCAGCGCGTACGCGGCGAAGACGCTCACCAGCACCTGGAGCAGCAGCCCGAAGCCCACCACCACGAACGAGTTGAGCAGGTAGGTGTAGACGTCCCGGTGGCCGGCCGCCACGAAGTTCTCCAGCGTGAAGCCCCCGTCGGGGACCAGGGAGAACCGCGACGGGTCGACCACCCGGCTGAACGCCCCGACCAGCAGGGCGAGCAGCGGACCGGCGAAGACCAGCACGATCGCGCCGTACAGGACGATCCGGCCGAGCGTGGCGACCCAGCCACGGCGGTGGTCCAGCCCGAGCACGGTGTCGTAGCTCTCGCTTCTCATCCGAGGCTCTCCCTGCGGCGCAGCAGCCGGACGCAGACCGTCAGGACGGCGGTGGCGGCGAACAGCACGATCGAGCCGGCGGCGGCGATGCCGAGTTCGCCGCGCTGGAGCCCGAGCTTGTAGATCAACGTCATCAGCACCTCGGTCGAGCCGTTGGGCGCCCCGTTGGTGAGCAGGAAGACCTCGGTGAAGACGCGCAGCCCCCGGATCGCCGCGAGGGTGAAGAGGATGCCGAAGACCGGGCCGAGCGCGGGCATGGTGACGTGGCGGAACCGCCGCCAGGTGGCGGCGCCGTCCACGGCGGCGGCCTCGTAGAGCGTACGGTCGACGCCGGCCAGCCCGGCCAGGATGATCATCATGTCGTACGGCGCGCCGCGCCAGACCCCCACCGCCAGGATCGAGGCGAGGGAGGAGTGCTCGTCGGCCAGGTACGGCTGCGGCGCGACGCCGAGCCAGCCGATGATCGTGTTGAGCGGGCCGTCCGCCGCCGGGTAGTACATGATCCGCCAGACCTCGGCGACCACCGCCATGGTCGTCACCACCGGCAGGAACGCGGCGGTACGCACCAGCCAGAGGTGGCGCGCCTGTCCCTCGACGAGCAGGGCCAGCACCAGCCCGAGCAGGATCGAGCCGGCGGTGGTGCCGACCGCGAGGAGCACGGTGTGCCACATGGCGTCGACGAAGGACCGGTCGGTGACGATGGTCCGGTAGTTCTCGCCGCCGACGTAGCGGTCCCCGAGGAAGGTGCGTACCTCGTAGAAGCTCATCTTCAGGCCCTGGGCCATCGGGATGAACTTGAAGTAGAGGAAGAGGATCAGCGCCGGGGCGAGGAACAGCCACGGCACCACCCCGCCGCGCCGCCGGCTCCGGCGCGCCGCGCGGTCACCGGCCGGCGGCGCGCCCGGCCCCGGCGGCCGGGGCGGGGCGGCACCCGGGTCCGCGCCCGCCCGGCTGGTCTGCACCATCACGGTCCCTTCCCGGGCGTGTCAGGAGGCCAGTGCATCCTGTTTGGACAGTTCCGCGCCGAGCTGGTCGGCGAGCTTCGCCAGCGCCTGCCGTACGTCGGCGGCACAGTTGGCCATCACCGCGTTGAGGGAGTCGGCCGAGGTCTGCCGGATCGGGGTCCAGTTCGGCACGCTGGGGGTGTAGACCCCGGCGGTCTCGTACGCCGACTGGAACACCTGCCAGCGCGGGTCCTTGCGGACGGCGGCCATGTCCACGTCCCGGCTCACCGGCAGGCGGACGATCGCGCCGTTGTTGTCGCCGTTCATGCCGATCGTCTGGCCGGCGACCGAGGTGGCGAACTCGGCGAACTTCTGCTGCCCGGCCTGGTTCTCCGAGCCGGCCATCAGGTAGACGTTCTCCCCCTCGGCGAGGGTGCCGGGCCCGCCGGAGGGCCCGTTCGGCACCGGGAAGACCTCGATCTTGTCGCTGCCCACGTTGCCGACGAAGCGCGCCAGCACGTACGGGCCGACCAGGTAGATGCCGGCCTGCCCCTTCTCGAAGACCTCGTGGGCGCTGGTGGTGTTCAGGTTGACCGCGCCGGGGATCACGGACCTGTTGGCGCAGAACTGGCTCTGCAACCAGGTCGCCGCCTCCACCGCCCGGTCGCCGTCGATCGCGGGGCGCCACTTGCCGGGGCCGCTGGCGCTGATGAAGTCGCCGCCGTTGGCCCAGAGCAGGGAGGAGAAGTACCAGGACATGTACCCCCGCTGGGTGGTGCCGGGAATGTCGAAGCCGTACGTGTCCTTCTTGCCGTTCCCGTCGGGGTCGCGCTCGGTAAAGGCCTTGCCCAGGTCGGCGAGCTGCTGCCAGGTCTTCGGCTCGGGCAGGCCGAGCCGGGCCCGCCAGTCCGCGCGGACCAGCAGCGCGAACGCCTGCGCCGAGAACGGCACGCCGTAGTACCTGCTGTCGCTGGCCTGCGCCGCCTTCCAGGCCCGGTCGGAGAGCTTGTCCGCGCCGGGGAAGGCGGCCCGGTCGACCTCGCGCAGCCAGCCCTGCTGCTGCATGTTGCCGAGTCCGGCGGTGTCGTTGATGACGATGTCCGGCAGGTTCCGCTGGGTGGCCTGCTGCTGGAGCTTGGTCTCGAAGTCGTCGAAGATCGCGACCACCTTGGTCGGTACGCCGCTTTCCTTGGTGAACGCCTCGGCCAGGCGCTGCGCGGTCTTCTCGGAGTCGGAGGCGGGCGGCTGGCGGATCCAGATCTCGATGGGCGCGTCGGGGTTCTGCCGGCCGTTGCCGGGGCTGGTGGACGAGCACCCGGAGAGCGCGAGAAGCGCGACGGCGGCCCAGGCAACCGGTCCCGTCACCACAGGGCGTCTTTTCACCACACTGCCTCCTGTACACATATGTGGAAGGATGTCGCGAGGCGGGCAGGCGTTCACGTGAAGGTATCGAAATCCGTCATGCGGAGTCAACATGTCCGCAACACGCGGACGCGCCGGGCCGCCGAGTTGACCTCCCCGGGCTGCGGCGTGAGGGTGGGCTGATGAGCGGGAACGACGAGACGCGCGACGGGGTACCGCTGACCAACCTCGACCAGCCGCTGTTCGACGGGGCCGGCGCCACCAAACGGGACCTGGTGGACTACCTCGACTCGGTCCGGGACCGGATCCTCCCGCAGTTGCGGGACCGGCCCCTCTCGGTGATCCGGGTGCTGCGCGGCCAGGCGCCGTTCATGCAGAAGAACGTCCCCCGGTACACCCCGGACTGGGTGCGGACCGTGCCGGTGTGGGCGGAGGCGTCCCGGCGCGAGGTGCGGTACGCCCTCTGCGACGACCGCCGTACGCTGCTCTGGTTCGCCAACCAGCGGGCGGTGGAGTACCACCCGACGCTGCACCGCGTCGAGCCCCGGGACCGCCCCACCCACCTCGTGCTCGACCTCGACCCGCCGGCCGGCGACGCGTTCGCCCTGGCGGTGCGCGCCGCCCACCTGGTACGCCAGGCACTGGCCGAGACCGGGCTGGCGGGGGCGGTCAAGACCAGCGGCGCGAAGGGAGTGCACGTCTTCGTACCGATCGACGGCTCGGTCCCGGTCGACGACGTGGCCGCGGCGACCCGTGCCCTCGCGGCGCGGGCCGAACGCCTCGACCCCGCGCTCGCCACCACCGCGTTCATCCGCGAGGACCGGGCGGGAAGGGTCTTCGTCGACTCGACCCGGGCCGGCGGGGCGACCGTGGTGGCGGCCTACAGCCCGCGCCTGCGACCGGGGACGCCGGTCTCGTTCCCGGTGTCCTGGGCGGAACTGGACCGGGTCACCCCGGCCGACTTCACCATCCGTACCGTGCCGCCGCTGGTCGCCGAGGGCGATCCGTGGGCCGACCTGATGCCGCCGCCGCAGGCCATCCCCACCGACCTGATCGCGGAGGGGCACACCATCCCGGTCGCCCGGGTGCAGGCGCTGCGGGAGGGCCGGCGGCGCGCCCGCCGCGACCAGGGCTGAGCCCGCGAGGCCGGCGCGCCCGGCCGGGTGAAGCCGAAACGGTCAGCCGGGTGAAGCCGGCGCGGCGGGCCGCGTCAGACCAGGTGAAAGCGCTCGGCCAGGGCCGCGACGTCGCTCGTGGTGGCGTTGCCGCCGCAGATCACCAGCCCCAGCCGGACGTTCTCGCCGACCCGCTCGATCACCCGTCGGGCGGCGGGCAGGAGGCAGCCGGCGGCGGGTTCGGCCCAGACCTTCGCGTGGTTCGCCAGGTCGAGGCTGCCCCGTACCGCCTCCGCGTCGGGGACCACGAGCACCTCTTCGACCAGGGCGGTGACGTGGTCGAAGGTGAGCTGCGAGACGGCCGGCGCGCTCAGCGTGGAAACCACCGAGGAGAGCGTGACCGGGATCGGACCGCCCGCGGCCAGCGCGTCGGACATCGCCTGGGCGCCCACGGTCTCCACGCCCCAGATCCGTACCCCGGGGCGGCGGGCCGCCAGGGCGGCGGCGACCCCCGAGATCAGCGCGCCGCCGCCGATGCTGACCAGCACGTCGGTCAGTTCGCCGGCGTCGTCGGCCAGCTCCAGCCCGACCGTGCCCTGACCCGCGACCACCACCGGATCGTCGAACGGGTGCAGCAGCGTCAGCCCCTCGGCCTGCAACCGGGACATCAGCGCGAACGCCCCGGCCATGTCGTCGGTCAGGCGTACCGTGGCCCCGGCCGCGGTGGCGATCTCGACCGCGCGGCGCGGGGCCGAGCGGGGCATGACGACCGTGGCCTTCACATCCAACGCGCCCGCCATCACCGCCACCGCGATCGCGTGGTTGCCGCCGCTCACCGCGACCACCCCGGCCGCCCGCTCCGCCTCGCTGAGCCCGAGCAGCTTCGCGGTGGCCCCGCGCGCCTTGAACGAGCCGGTGCGCTGGAGCAGCTCCAGCTTCGCGGTCACCGGTACGCCCAGCAGCTCCGACAGCCCGGGGCTCGGCACGGTCGGCGTACGCACCACGTGACCGGCGATGCGTCGGCCCGCCGCCTCGATCTCCTCGACCCCGATCACGGCGCGTACCCCCTCAGCGGCTCCGGAGGAGCACCCTCATGATCCCTCCGGCCGCTAACACCGTAGCGCCTGCCCGAATGCCCCCGACGGGGGCCGGCCGCTCCGACCGGCGGCTGGTCCGGCCCAGCGGAAGCGGTGCCCCTCCGGCGCCGGCTCGGGCTCAGACGAGCCGCAGCCGGCAGCCGGCCGCGCGCAGCCGGCGCAGGCCGACGACGCCCAGGGCCGCGGCGCCCGCGAAATACGCACCGGCCAGGACTGCCGCCGCCCGGCCCGGCGGCAGCGCGGACTCGAACGACTTACGCAGCGCCGTGGAGGTGGCGCCCACCCCGAGCACCGCCGCCACCCCGGCACCGAGCACGAACGCGCCTCCCCACCCGGCGCCGGGCCCGGCACGGCGTACGGCGGCCAGCGCCTCGAACCGCAGTCGCGACAACTCCTGGCGTACCAGGTCCGCGAGGTCCAAGGCGAGCCGGTCGCCGATCGGGGGCGGGCTACCGCCGGTCTGCCCGGGTCCCGTCATCGCCACAACCTCCCGCCGTCGCCGAGTCGCCGCAACCAGGGCTACCCGGCCTCGTCCACTTCACGCCCGGCGCCGGCGCCCGCCCGGTATCTCGGCCCGGCCGCGCCCGACCGGCACGGGAACGGACAGACCGGAATATCATGCCGTTTCTCCGACACTTTCCGCCGTCCCTCGGCGGCCCGGGACACGGCCTAGCGTCCGGCGAGGTCGAGCAGGGGCACCAGGTGTGTCTTGCGGAGGAACAACCCGTCCGCCCAGCCCGCACCATCGGTGAAGCTGACGCCGAACCGCCGCGCGAGTCGGGCCTGCCAGACCGGGTCGGTGACGGCGAGCAGGCTCGCGGACGCGGCCAGGTCGGCGAGGTTGACGATCAGCACGTCGAACTCGCCGGCGCGGCGCACGCGGTGGTACGCCGTCCAGAGGTCCGGGCGCCGGGCGACCGGTCGGCGCCCAGCGGCCGGACCGCCGTCGCGCCACCCGCCTCAAAGGTCACGCCCGTAGCCTTCCAGCAGCGCGGCCACCCCCGGGGAGACATACCGCTTCCAGTCCAGGGTTCCGGCGCGCAGGCCGGCGCGGATCTCGGTACCGGTGGTGAGCCGTTCGGCCATCGTCCGTCGCCACAGCGTCTCGACCGGGTAACCGAGCGCTTCGAGGTGCCGCCCCTTGGCCTCTCCCCACGCGTCGTAGATCGTCACGAAGAAGGTGGCCTGGTCGGGCGGGGGAAGGTACTGGCCCAGCCGGTCGAGCTGGTTGATCGGCGCGGGCACGATCAGGTAGTCGTCCCGGGACCAGCCGTCGTCGGCGCAGGCCGCCTCCAGCATCAGCGCCCGCTGGTGGTAGGTGAAGGGGTTGTTCCGCCCCGCCGAGCGGGCCGGGTCCTCCGCGGCGTCGGCGAGCGCGTACAGGTCCGGGTTGGTGACACCGACGACCAGCCGCTCGCAGCGTCGCCGGGCCGCCCGCAGGTACTCGACGTGGCCGAGGTGCGGGGGCTGGAAGCGCCCGAGGACGATGCCGTACCGTCGCCGTCCAACCACGACCCACCACCTCGAACGCGGTTTCCTCCGGCCGGCCCGGTCGGGCTGCCGCGACCGGTCACCACCCGCTCGCCGATGGTAATCCCTCTCATTGATCAAGGCCGATCGTCCGAGCGGCCGGGGCCGACGTCGGCGTGGGCGCGAGGGTCCGGCGGCACACCCACCCGGGGACGGGATCACTTCGCGCGGGTGTCAGGCCGGCCCGTCCGGGTATCCACGCCGGCCGGCCCACGACCAGCGGGGAGGACGCATGGAACCGCTCGCACCCCCTCGGTCATGATCGTTCCTGGGGCCGACGGCGTGCGACACCCCGTCGCCGGTCGACCGGCCGGCCCGTCCGTGCTGCGCGAGTACGCGCTGTTGGCCGACGGGTACCGCGGCGCCCTGGTCGACCCCGCCGGCAACATCGACTGGCTCTGCGCGCCGGGCTGGGACAGCGCCAGCGTCTTCGGCGGTCTCCTCGGCGCCCGCGGCCGATACGGCCTCACCCCCACGGATCCACGTACCGTCTGGGGCGGCTACTACGAGCCCGGCACCCTCGTCTGGACCAGCCGGTGGGTCACCACCGGCGGGATCGTGGAGTCACGGGAGGCCCTCGCCTTCCCCGGCGACGAGCGTCGGCTGGTGCTGTTGCGCCGCGTCCATGCCCTCGACCACGACGCGGAGCTGACCGTGCGGCTGGAACCGGCCGCCGACTTCGGGCGGTCCGGCCTGAGCGAGCTGCGCCGCGAGGGCGCCGGCTGGTCGGCCCGCAGCGGCGACCTGTACCTGCGCTTCAGCGGTGCCGCGCGCCTGTGTCCGGAGGACGCGTGCGCGCTGACCGGTACGCTCAGGATCGCCGCGGGCGACCGGTGCGATCTGGTGTTGGAGATCTCGGCCGATCCGATCCGGCAGCCCCCGCCCGACCCGGAGTCCACGTGGCGGAGCACGCGGCACGCGTGGCGGTCCGGCATCCCGTCGTTCTCCGACTGCGTCGCCCGCCGCGACGCGCGGTTCGCCCACGCCGTCCTGCGCGGACTCACCCGACCGGGCGGCGGTACCGTCGCCGCCGTCACCACCTCGCTGCCCGAGCGGGCCCGCACCGGCCGCAACTACGACTACCGGTACGCCTGGATCCGCGACCAGTGCTACACCGGCCTGGCCGCGGCGGCCGCGGGAGCGGAAGACCTGCTCGACCGGGCGGTGGAGTTCGTCCGGACCCGGCTCGCCGACGACGGCGCGGCGATGGCACCCGCCTACACGGCCGAGGGGCTGCCGGTGCCCGACCAGCGCCCGCTGCCGCACCTGCCCGGCTATCCGGGCGGCGAGGTCCGGGTCGGCAACTGGGTGCGCGGCCAGTTCCAGCTCGACGCGTTCGGCGAGTGCCTGCTGCTGTTGGCCGCCGCCGCCCGCCGGGACCGCCTGGACGCGGGCTCGTGGCAGGCCGCGCAGGTCGCGGCCGGCGCCGTCGAGCGGCGGTGGCGGGACGCCGACAGCGGGATCTGGGAACTGGCGCCGCGACAGTGGACCCACTCGAAGCTGACCTGCGTCGCCGGTCTGCGGGCCGCCGCCCGGGTCGCTCCCGCGAGCCAGGCCGCCCGCTGGTCCTCGCTGGCCGACACGATCCTCGCCGACGTCGGCCGCCGCGCCCTGCACGGCTCGGGACGCTGGCAGCGCGCGTACGACGACGCCCGGGTCGACGCCGCGCTGCTCCTGCCCGTGGTCCGTGGGGCGCTCCCGCCGGAGGACCCGCGCAGCGTCGCGACCCGGCGCGCGGTCCTCACCGAACTCGCCGAGGACGGCTACCTGTACCGGTACCGGCCGGACGAGCGACCGTTGGGCGACGCCGAGGGCGCCTTTCTGCTCTGCGGATTCATCGCCGCGCTCGCCAGCCATCAGGCGGGCGACGCGGTCGGCGCGCACCGCTGGTTCGAGCGCAACCGCGCCGGCTGCGGTCCACCCGGCCTCTACACCGAGGAGTACGACGTCCAGCAGCGGCAGCTGCGCGGCAACCTGCCCCAGGCGTTCGTCCACGCCCTGCTGCTGGAGACCGCGGTGACCCTGTCCGCGCCGGGCGGCGCCGGGGTCACCTGAGCCGTGGCCACGCCCTCGGCCGGGTGCGGAGCCCGGGTCAGCGGCGCTGCCGGCGCCGGGCGGCGGTCCGGCAACAGAGGCCGGGTCAGCGGCGCCGGCGACGCCAGGTGCCGATCGCCAGCAGGGCCAGCCACCCGCCCACGGGCGCGGCGCGGCGAGCGGTTCGCCGCGCGGCGGTGGCGACGGCCGGCACGGGCGGCTCGACCGCCACGACCGGGGCCCGCCGGTACGCGGTCGTCGCGCTCCGCTCGGCCTCCTCCCGCGACAGGTACGCCAGGTTCGCGGTGAGCGTGACCTCGCCGGAGCGGTACCGCCAGCGCCAGGTCCCGTCCGGGTCCCGCCAGAGCTCGACCCGACCGTCCGCGCCGTCGAGCGGTCCGGCGGGGGCGGCGGAGGCGTCCCGCTCCCCCGGCCCGGTCCGCTGTTGGGGAGCGGCCCGCAGGTCCCGCCGGGTCAGTTCGCCGATCCCCCGGCCGCCGTTGGCGCGCAGCGCGCGGGCGGCCAGGTAGCCGCAGAGGCCGGCCGGGACCGGCGCCGCCAGTGCCACCACCCGCAGTACGGAGAGGACGTCCAGCACCGGGACCTTCAGCAGCTTGGCGATGACGTCGTCGGAGCCGGCGACCAGCAGCACGGCGAAGAAGGTCAGCACGGCGACGCCCACGCCGACGCGGACGGGGTGCTCGCGCGGCCGGTCGAGCAGCTCGTGGGCGCGCCGGTCGGCCCCGGCGAGGCGTTCGAGCAGCGGCCAGAGGTAGAGCCCCGCGAAGGTCAGTCCGCCCAGCACGATTCCCGGCCAGAACGGCGCGGGCACCAGGTGGCCGGCGATGTCGAAGTCGACCCCGGGGAAGAGGCGCAGCGCCCCGTCGCCCCAGATGATGTACCAGTCGGGCTGGGCGGGCGAGGTGGCCTGCGCCGGGTCGTACGGGCCGTAGATCCAGATCGGGTTGATCTGGGCCAGCCCGCCGAGGCCGAAGAGGACGGCGAAGACCCAGGCGAACAGGGCCAGCGTGCGGATGGTGTACGCGGGCCAGAAGCGCGAGCCCACCACGTTGTTCTCGGTGCGTCCGGGTCCGGGGAACTGGCTGTGCTTCTGCCGGACCAGGATGCCCAGGTGCGCGGCGATCAGTACGGCCAACGCGGCGGGGACGAGCAGGACGTGGGTGACGAACATCCGCGGTACCGCGTCGTCGGACGGGAACTCGCCGCCGAAGGCGAGGAAGACCAGCCACTCCCCGACGACCGGGATCGACTGCGCCACCGAGTAGAGGATCCGCAGCCCGATGCCGGAGAGCAGGTCGTCCGGGATCGAGTAGCCGGTGAAGCCGTTGAACAGGGCGAGCGCGAGCATGGTGACGCCGATGACCCAGTTGATCCCGCGCGGTCTGCGGAACGCGCCGGTGAAGAAGATCCGCAGCAGGTGCAGCACGATCGCCGCGACGAAGAGCAGCGCCGCCCAGTGGTGGGTCTGGCGCATCAGCAGCCCGGCCCGTACGTCGAAGCTGAGCCGTACGGTCGAGGCGTACGCGGCCGAGGTTCGGGCGCCGTCCAGCGGCGCGTACGAGCCGGTGTAGGTGGTCTCCACCGTGCTCGCCTCGAAGAAGAGCGTCAGGTAGACCCCGGTCAGCACGAGCGTCACGAAGCTGTAGAGGGCGATCTCGCCCAGCATGAACGCCCAGTGGTCCGGGAAGACCTTCGCGAGCCCCCGACGCAGCAGCGGCGCGACCCGCAGCCGCCCGTCCACGGACCGCAGCACCGCGCGCACCAGCCACCTGGTGATCACTCGTGGCTCCAGAAGCCGGGCCCCGGCGGGGAGGTGAAGTCGCCGGTGGCGACGAGGAAGCCGGCCGGGTCGACGGCGATCGGGAGCCCGGGCAGCGGTCGGGAGGCCGGTCCGGCGATGGCCCGGGCGGCGGCGAGCAGGTCGAAGTTGGACTGGTGGCAGGGGCAGAGCACGCGGGCGGTGCCCCGCAGGTAGAGCGCGACGGGACAGCCGGCGTGCGTGCAGAGCAGCGAGTAGACCACGATGCCGTCGACGTGCCCGCCCGGCGGCGGCGTGGTGAACCGCGCCGGGTCGAGGCGTACCGCGAAGGCCGGCGTGTCGCCGCGGTCCGGGTGCCCCTCGGGGAAGACGGGAACGAACGTCTCGGCGGGAACGTCGTCGGGGCGTACCGGGCTGCCGTCGGCGCGGACCAGCCGCACCCCGGCCGCCCACGGGGTCACCCGCAGCGCGTGCGCGGGCCGGGCCCGGTCGAACGGCAGCAGGGAGCGCAGCGGGAACAGCGCCGCGCCGGCCAGCGCGCCGAGGGCCAGCGTGAGCAGGCCGAGCAGGCCCCGCCGGCGCAGCGGGCTCTCCGGACCGGCCAGCGCCTCGGTGGTGAGCCGCACCTCGACCGGTGGCGAGTCGAACGGCTCGTGCTCCTCGACGTACCCGCCGCTGGGCAGCAGCCGGCGCGACCAGAGCCCCAGCCCCGCCGCGAGCCCGGCGAAGGCCACCGCCAGCGACAGCCCCTCCAGCTGGGTCTGGCCGCCGGTGGCGTAGACGGCGGCGAAGCCGGCCGCGCCGCACGCGCTGGCGCCGAAGGCCAGGCCGATCCACCGGCTGGCGGCCCGTTCCCGCCGCGCGGCCTCGCGCCGCTCGTCCTCCTCCGGCGTCGCCGCGGGTGCCAGGTCGAGCCGCCCGGTCACCGGTCGGCCCGGCTTCCCAGCCAGCGGGCGGCCAGCACCAGCAGCACCAGGCCGACCAGCCAGGCCACCAGCCCCTCGGTGACCGGTCCCAGCCGCCCCAGCGAGGCGCCGCCCCGGTCCAGCCTCGGCCCGCGCAGCTCCTGCACGTAGCCGGCGACCGCGTCGACCTGCGCGCGGTTCAGCACGGTCTCCGGAAAGGCCGGCATCAGCCCGGGACCGACCCGGATCGCCTCGGCCACCTGGACGGGGGTGGCCCGGTCCAGCGACGGGGCGACCCAGCCGTTGGTCAGTACCGCGCCCGCGCCGGTGGCGGAGTGGCAGGCCGCGCAGTTGGCCTGGAACAGCTCCCGGCCGTCGCGCAGATCACCGGAGGCGACCTCGGGGATCGGCGGCCCGCCGCCGCCGAAGCTCTCCACGTGCCGCACGAGGGCGCGGATGTCGTCGGGCGAGAAGACCGGGGCGCGGCGGGGCGCCTGGTCCGCCTCCAGCACCAGCGGCATCCGGCCGGTACCGACGTAGAAGTCCACCGCGGCCGGGCCGGCCCCGACCAGCGACGGCCCGCGTTGGCTCCCCTGCCCCGCCGGACCGTGGCAGCTCGCACACGAGCTGAGGTACAGCCGCTCGCCCCGGCCGGCGTCCGGCCCGACCGGTCGGGCGGTCGCGGCGCCGGCTGTCGTAGCGCCCGGCGTCGTGGCGGCTCCGGTCGTCGCGGGCCCGGTCGTCGTGGCGCCCGGCGTCGGTACGGGGGCCGCCGCGACGGGCAGCACCGGTCCGGGCGCCGCGACCAGGCAGAGGATCATCGGGATCACCGACGCGCGGAGGTACCGCCGCCGCTGTCCGACCCTCATCGTCCTGGCACTCCGTCCCGGTCAGTCGAGCGTGAACAGGTACGCGGCGATGTCGCGGGCGTCGGTCTCGCTCACGCCGAGGTCCGGCATGGCCGTACCGGGCTCGACCGCGCGCGGGTCCTGGATCCAGCGGCGCAGGTTCTCCTCGTTGTTCGGCAGCTCCCCGGCGATGTACGAGCGCGAACCGAACCGGGTCAGGGGCGGTCCCACCAGGCCCTCGGCCCGGTCGACCCCGGGTACGGTGTGGCAGCCGCCGCAGCCGTACTGCGAGATCAGTTTCGCGCCCCGCTCCGGGAAGCCCGAGCGCGTCTCCGGCGGCGCCGGGGGCGGCACCTCGGCGCAGGCGGCCAGCCCGACCACCGCCGCCAGCACCGCGAGCAGCGCCCGGTACGAAACGTGACGCCCGGTCCTCATCGCGGCGTCTCCCGTCCGGCCGACGACCGTGCCGTGGACCGGACCGGCGGGGCGGCCGGAGGCAACAGGTCGCGACCGGCCGGCGCGGCCCGGTCCAGCCGCGACAGCCAGCGCAGGAACAGCGCCACGGCCGCGGCGAGGACGACCACGTCCATCGGTATCCACATCACCAGGCCGGCGCGCTGCTGGTCGGCGAGCGGGTCTCCGCCGTACCGGGCGAGTACGTCCCCGGGGTAGATCGGCGCGGACGCCAGGGTGAGCGCCGCGCCGAGGGCCGAGGCGGCCAGCATCGTGGCGAAGAGGAGCAGCACGGCGACCGGTCCGGGCAGCCGTTGCCGCCGGGCGCCCCAGACCAGGGACCAGAGCAGCAGGGCCGTACCGACGAACGAGGCGTGCTCGACGGCGTGCGCCAGCTCGTCGCGCTCGGCCAGCCGGTAGCCGGCGGGCAGGTGCCACGCCCAGAGCGCGCCGGCGTGGGCGAGCGCGGCCGTCACCGCGAGCCGGCCCGGGCGGCGCAGCCAGGTCCCGACCCGGGCGCCGCGCCAGCGGGCCCAGCGGCGGCGCAGACGTCGGGGTGCCGCCAGCGCGAGCGGCAGCCCGGCCGCCCCGGCGGCGAGCAGCGGACCGGCCACGACCAGCAGGATCATGTGCTGGGCCATGTGACCCGCGAAGGAGCGCTCGGCCCGCTCGTGCACCGGCCCGGTCAGCGCGGCGAGGATCGCGGCGACGCCGAGGCCGAAGGCGACCGCCCGCCAGCGGGGCACGACCGCGCCGAGGCCCCGGCGGTGCCACAGCTCGTGCACGCCGCGCGCGTACCCGGCGCAGAGCAGCGCGAGCGAGACCACGAGCGCGAGGTCGGACCAGGCCCGCGCGCCGGTGGGCCCGTGCGCCAGCGGCGCGGGCGGCACCGCCACCGGCAACCCCAACCCCGGCGGCAGCCCCAGCGCCACCGCCGCCGGGCTCGCCCCGATCACCGCTGGCATGCCGGCAACACCAGGGTGTTCACCCCGCCGAGGGCGATGATGGCCAGCGCGAACAGGTTCAGCCACAGCCCGACGAAGGCGATCATGTGGGCCCGGCCGACCGGCCGTTCGCGCCCCTCGGGCGTCCCGGCCCGGGTACGCCGCCAGGCCAGCCAGGAGACGGCGAGCGCGGCCAGCGCGACCGCCCCCGGTACGGCCACCGCGACGCCGACCGCCGCCGACAGCGGGAAGCCGGCCAGGTCGTCGTGCCCCGCCTCGCAGGCCAGCTCGTCCATGCTCCAGGCGGCGAGGGCGTGCACCGCCCAGGCCAGCGTGCCGCCGAGGACGGCGAACCAGAGCAGCAGCCCGCCCAGCCGGGAGGCGCCGGTGGCGCCCGGGTCGCTCGGCACGGTCTCGGCGCGGTCGCCCATCAGAGCCTCGGCGAGAGGTAGACGGTGAACAGGACACCCAGCCAGACCACCTCGAGGAAGTACCAGTAGACGACGGCGAGCCGGATCCGCTCCCGCCGCCCGGCGCCGGTGCGGTCCCGGGCCACGGCGGCGAGCAGCCAGAACAGCAGCAGCAGCCCGACGCAGACGTGCACGGCGTGCAGGCCGGTGACGCCGTAGAAGAGGGAGCCGTACGCGTGGCTGGTGAGGGTGAACCGGTCGAGCTGGTCGGCGTACTCGATGCCCTGCACGACCAGGAAGCCGGCGGTGAGCAGCGCCGCCGCGCCGAGCGCCACCGGCAGCCGGCCCCAGCGGTCCCGCCGGCCGCCGGCCTGCGCCCAGAGCAGCGGTACGCCGCTGGCCAGCAGCAGGCCCGTCATGATCAGCGGGTGCAGCAGTTCCGGCCGCGCGACGCCGCCCGGCGGCCAGGGCTCGCCGAACTGGAACCGCAGGTAGAAGTAGGTGCCGAGCAGGGACGCCACCAGGGTGGCCTCGGTGGCGACGAAGAGGACCATCCCCCACCAGGCCGTCGACCGGCCGGCCGGCTCCTCGGTCGCCAGCCCTCGCGCGCCCGCCGCGTCGCGCACCGGCCGCGCGCCCCGCTGCTGTGGCGGCCCCGGCCGCCGCGTACCGGACTGCTCGCTCATCGCCTCACCCCGCCTCGGCCGGTGTCCGCAGCGGCAGCAGCCAGACCGCGACGGCGCCGGCGACCAGCACCCCGGCGGCGGCCGCCAGCAGGTACCAGGCGAAGAGCAGGGCGAGGAAGACCACCAGCAGCCCGAGCGCGGTGATCAGCGGTACCCACGTCTCCTCGGGCATCTCCACCGCCCGCTCGGGGTTGCCGTCGAACTCGCTGGTGAGGAGGGTCTTGCGGCCCTCGGACAGGATCCGGTCCTCGGTCGCGCCGGGACCCGTCGACTCGGCCGTACGCGGGTCCCAGACCGGGTGCAGGCTGTGCACCCGGGGCAGGACGGGGAAGTTGTAGGGCTGCGGCGGGGAGGTGGTGGCCCATTCCAGGCTGTCGCCGCCCCACGGGTCGTCCGGGGCCGGCCGGCCGCGCCGCAGCGCGTGCAGCACCCCGAGCGCGACCAGCAGCAACCCCACCGCCAGCAGGTACGCCCCGACGGTGGCGGCCAGGTTCCACGGGTCCCAGCCGAGCCCGCCCGGGTACGTGTAGACGCGGCGGGGCATGCCGAGCAGGCCGGAGAGGTGCATCGGGAAGAAGGTGACGTTCATCCCGACGAAGACCAGCCAGAACGCCCAGCGGCCCAGCCGCTCGGCGTACATCCGGCCGGTGAGCTTGGGCAGCCAGTAGTAGACGCCGGCGAGGATCGGGAAGACGGCGCCGCCGAAGAGCACGTAGTGGAAGTGGGCGACGACGAAGTAGGAGTCGGTGACCTGCTGGTCGAAGGCGGTCAGCGCGAACATCACCCCGGTGAGGCCGCCGATGACGAAGGTGACGATGAAGCCGACCACGAAGAGGAACGGCACGCCGAGCCTGATCCGGCCCAGCAGCATGGTCGCCAGCCAGGCGAAGATCTGCAGCCCGGACGGGATCGTGATGATGGTGCTGGCGGCGCTGAAGAAGCTCAGCGACAACTGCGGCAGTCCGGTGGCGAACATGTGGTGCACCCAGACGCCGAAGGAGAGGATCGCGATCGCGACGATCGCCAGCACGATCAGCGGGTAGCCGACGATGCCGCGCCGGCAGAAGGCCGGCAGCACCGAGGAGACGATGCCGAGGGCCGGCATCACGATGATGTAGACGTCCGGATGCCCGAAGATCCAGAAGAGGTGCTGCCAGAGCAGCACGTTGCCGCCGAGGCCGGGGTCGAAGAAGCGGGTGTCGAAGCGGCGGTCGAGGAAGAGCAGGATGTTGTCCAGGTTCAGCGGCGGCAGCGCGAAGACCACCATGAACGAGGTCGCCACGATCGCCCACACGAAGATCGGTACGCGGTTGAGCGACATGCCCGGCGCGCGCAGCTTCAGCGCGGTGACGATGAAGTTGATCGCCCCGGCCGTGGTGGAGACGCCGAGGAAGAGCAGCCCCAGCGTGTAGACGTCCAGGTGCAGCCCGGGCAGGTTCCGCTCGTCGGTCAGCGGCACGTACGCGAACCAGCCGCCGTTCGGCGCCGCGCCGGCCGGCACGCTGGCCCACATGAAGAGCCCGGCCAGCAGGAACACCCAGTAGCCGAAGGCGTTCAGTCGCGGGAACGCCATGTCCCGCGCCCCGACCATCAGCGGTACGAGGAAGTTGCCGAACCCGAACAGCATCGGCGTCGAGAAGAGGAAGATCATCGCCGTGCCGTGCATGGTGAACAGCTGGTTGTACTCGCCCGGCGAGAGGATCCCGGCCTCCGGTCGGGCCAGCTGCGTCCGCATCGCCAGCGCGCTCGCCCCGGCGAAACCGAAGAAGGTCGCCGCGGTGACGAGGTAGCGCCGGCCGATCCGCTTGTGGTCCACCGTGGTGAACCAGTTGCGCAGGGTCGGCGCCTCCTCCCAGTGGCCGGCGAGCCGCTCGATCGCCTCCCGGGGAGGGCCGGTGGGTGCCTGTTCGGCGATGGACGACATCACTATCCTCGGCCGGCCGGCTACCGCAGCGACCGCAGGTAGGAGATCAGGTCGGGCAGTCGCGCCGCGTCCACCGGCTGCGGCGGCATGGCGTTGCCGGGCTTGACGGTCTGCGCGTTGGCGATCCAGCCGCCCAGGTGGCCGGCGTCGTTCGGTACCGCGCCCGCGCCCAGGCTCCACCTGGCGCCGAGCTGGGACAGGTCGGGTCCGACCGTGCCGGCGGCGGCGGTGCCGCGTACGGTGTGGCAGCCGGCGCAGGCGGCCTGAAGGAACGCCTGCTGCCCCCGGCGTTCGGCGTCGGTGCGCGGCGCCCGGGCGGGCGCCGGCAGCCGGGTCAGCCAGTCGTCGAACTCCGCCCGGGGCTGGGCCACCACCAGCAGGGCCATGTGCGCGTGCTGGAGGCCGCAGTACTCGGCGCACTGCCCGCGGTACTCCCCCGGGCGGTCGGCGCGCAGCCAGGTCTCGCGTACCTTGCCGGCGATCAGGTCGGTCTTCGGCATCAGCTGCGGCACCCAGAAGCTGTGCAGCACGTCGGCGGTGCGCAGCCGGACCCGCACCTTCTCCCCCACCGGGATCCGTACCTCGTTGGCCGTCGCGCCATCGACCCCGTCGTAGCGCACCTCCCACCACCACTTGTGCCCGGTCACGTCGACGGTCACCGCCCCGGCGGCCGGCTGGGCGCCGAGCGCGGCCAGGTCCCGCAGGCCGAACCCGTAGACGGTCAGCAGGATGACGACCGGCACGCCGGCGCCGGCGACCGCCACGAACCGGATCGGATCGGACCGGTCGACCGCGCGGCTGCGGCCCCGGCGGAAGACCAACGCCCAGGCCAGCAGCGCCATCACCTCGACGAAGACGGCGACCGAGACCCAGAAGAGCAGCCACCAGAGCCCCTCCACCCGCCGGGCCCCGCCGCCGGCCGCGTCGAGGGTCGAGGGCGCGTCGCCCGCGCACCCGGCGAGGAGCAGCAGGCCGCAGCCGGCGACGACGGGCGCATACCGGCGACGGGTCGCCCGGAGTCCGCTCGTCGCCGCCACCGCCCGCCCCCGATCGTGCGTCCACATCCCATAGTTGCGTTTCAGGAGACTAATGCGATCTAAGGGGGCTTTGCCGGCTTTCGGGATATATTCGGCTCCGGCGGGGAGGTGCGCATGCGGTGGGTGGCGGAGACGGCGACCTGGTACGCGGTGCTGCTGCTGGCGTGGCTCGCCATGCTCTCCTCCCGCGCGGCCGAGGAGCTGGTCGCCGGCGCGGTCTGCGCGCTGCCGACCGCGGTGGTCGCGGTGGCGGCCCGGCGGGCGATCCGGCGCGCCTGGCGGCCCCGGCCGGCCTGGGCGACCTGGCCGCTGCTCCTGGTTCCGGCGGTGCCGGCCGACACCGCGCGCCTGCTCGGCCGGGTGCTGCCCGGACTGCTGCGGACCCGCGCCGTTGGCGGGCGGACCCGCGGCGCCGCCGGCGGGCGAACCCGTGGCACCGCCGGCCGGAACCGCAGCGCCGGGCGGACCCGTGGCACCGCGACGCCGCCCGGGGAACCGGCCGCGCGGCGGGACCTCCGGCGGGCCTGGGGCACCATCGTGCTCTCGGCCACCCCCGGCAGCGTGGTGCTGCGCTGGCCGGCCGACGGACCGGCCGTGCTGCACGTGCTCGGATCGGGCCGGCCGAGTCCGGAGCGGACGGTCACCCGGTGACCTGGCTCGTCGCGGGCCTGGTCCTGCTGCTCGGCGCGCTCGCTCCCGCGCTCCGGCTGGGACTGCGCGGCGAACCCTACGCGCGGCTGGTCGGCCTCCAGTTCGTCGGGGCGCTGCTCGTACCGCTGCTCCTGCTGCTGGCCGTCGGCTACGGCCAGACCTCGTACCTGATCGTGCCGCTGGTGCTCGCGGCGCTGTCGTTCGCCGGCACGCTGGTCTTCGTGCGGCTGCTGGCGTCGCGGCCATGAACGGCTGGCAGCTGGCGTCGCGGGCGGCGGTCGCGGCCGGCGTGCTCGTCTGCGTGGCGTCCGCGCTGGGCGCGGTGGCCTGCCGGGACCTGCTGGACCGGCTGCACTTCGTGACCCCGGTGACGTCGCTCGGTACCCCGCTGGTGGGGCTCGGCCTCGCCGTCGACCTCGGCCGGCACCTGGCCGCCGCGCTCGTCGTGCTCACCGTCGCGGTCGCCGCGCTGGCCGGTCCGGTGCTGAACGCCGCGATCGGGCAGGCGGTGGCCGAGCAGCGCGGGCTCGTACCGCGAGGGTCGCCCGAATGAACGCCGCCCTGATCGCGGTCGCGCTGGTCCTGGTGGCCGTCGCCGGCACGGCGGTCGCGCTGACCGGGGACCCGGGCCGTCAGGCGATCACCCTGTCGGTGTACGGCCTGCTGCTGACGCTGCTCTTCCTGGTCCTACAGGCCCCGGACGTGGCGCTCTCCCAGCTCGCCGTCGGCACCGCGCTGGTGCCCCTGATGGTCATGCTCACCGTACGCAAAATCGGCCGGAGACCACGGTGAACCGACGGGTACGGCTGCTCGTCTTCGCCGTCGGCGCCGCCGGGCTCGCGGCGATGTTCGCGCTCGCGGTCGCGGGGATGCCGCCGTTCGGCGGGGCCGCGCACCCGTACCGCGACCTCGCGGTGCCGGCTGCGCTGGGGCACGCCACCGCCAACGTGGTCGCCTCGGTCACCTTCGACCAGCGCGGGCTGGACACGCTGGGCGAGGAGGTCATCCTGCTCGCGTCGGTGATCGGGGCGGCGGCGCTGCTGCGCACCCGGCCGGGCGAGCACGAGCACCATCCGCTGGCCGACCCGAGGCAACCGGAGGCGGTCGCGCTCGTCGCGTACCTGCTGCTGCCGCTGATCCTGCTGATCGGACTGAACCTGGTCGTGCACGGGCACCTCACGCCCGGCGGCGGCTTCCAGGGCGGCGTCGTGCTCGCCACCGGGCTGCACCTGCTCTACCTCTCCGGCGGTTACCGCAGCCTGCGCCGGCTGCGCCCGATCGAGTGGTACCAGTGGGTCGAGGGGGCCAGCACCCTCGCCTTCGCCGGGGTCGGGCTCGGCGGGCTCGCGCTCGGCGCCGGCCTGCTCGCCAACGTGCTGCCGTACGGGCCGTTCCAGCAGCTCCTGTCCGCCGGCACGGTGCCGGTGCTCAACGTCGTCGTCGGCCTGGCGGTGGGCGCCGGGGCGGTCGTGCTGCTCGGCCAGTTCCTCACCCAGGCCGTCGCCGAGGAGAGGCGGTAGCGGTGCGGGTGCTGGCGTACGGCGTCGCCGGCTGGTTGGTCCTCGTCGGGGCCCTCGGCATCGTCCGCAGCCACAACCTGGTGCACACCGCCGTCAGCCTGTCGGTGTCGCAGTCCGGCACGTACGTGCTGCTGCTCGCCGTCGGCTACCAGTGGGACGCCCCCGCCCCGGTCTTCAGCCCCGGCTCGCCGGTCAGCCTCCCGGTGGTGGACCCCGTCGTGCAGGCCCTCGCCTTCACCGACATCGTCGTCTCGGCGACGGTCACCGCGCTGCTGCTGGCGCTCGCGATCCAGGTGGACAAGACCCACCGCACGGTCGACCCGGACCGGTTGCAGAGCCTGCGGGGCTGAGGTGCGGCCCGAGTCGCTGAGCGGGCTGGCGCCGCTGGCCGTGGTACTGCCGATCGTCGCCGCCGGTCTGGTGCTGGTGGCCGGTGAACGGGTGCCGCGCCCGGCCGTGGACGTCTTCGCCATCGGTACCGCCGTCGTCGTCGCCACCCTGACGAGCGCCCTGGTCGCGGCCACGGTCGGCGGACGGGCGGTGGAGTGGGCCGGCGGGTGGCGCCCGCGCGAGGGCGTCTCGGTCGGCGTGGTGCTGGTCGCCGACCCGTTCGGCGCCGGCCTGGCCTGCCTGGCCGCCCTGCTGAGCTGCTGCGCGCTGCTCTACAGCTACCGGTACCTGGAGGACGCCGAGGCCCACTACCAGGCGCTGATGCTGCTCTTCCTGGCCGGGATGACCGGCTTCGCGCTCAGCGGCGACCTGTTCAACATGTTCGTCTTCTTCGAGCTGATGGGGGCCGCCGCGTACGCGCTGACCGGCCTGCGCATCGAGGAGCCGGACTCGGTGCAGGGCGGGTTCAACTTCGCGGTGGTGAACTCGCTCGGGGCGTACCTGATGCTGACCGGGATCGGGCTGCTCTACGCGCGTACCGGCCAGCTCGGCCTCGCACCGCTGGGCGCCGCGCTGTCCGGACGCCCGGCGGACGGGCTCGTGGTCGCCGCGTTCGTCCTGGTGCTCACGGGTTTCCTGGTCAAGGCCGCGATGGTGCCGCTGCACTTCTGGCTCGCCGACGCGCACGCCGTGGCGCCGACGCCGGTCTGCGTACTGATGTCGGGCGTCATGGTGGAGCTGGGTGTCTACGCGGTGGCCCGGGTGCACACCACGGTCTTCGCGGCGACCGTCCCGGCGTCGGCGGTGCGGCCCGCGTTCCTGACCCTCGGCGTGCTGACCGCCGTGCTGGGCAGCGTCATGTGCCTCGGCCAGCGGCACCTCAAGCGGCTGCTGGCGTACTCCACCATCGCGCACGTCGGCCTCTTCCTGATCGGCGTGGCGATCGGCGATCCCGACTCCGTCGCCGGCACCGCCCTCTACGTGCTCGGCCACGCCGGCGTGAAGGGCGCCCTCTTCCTGGTCGCCGGGGCGCTGCTGAGCCGGTTCCAGACCCTCGACGAGGGCCAGCTCTACGGCCGGGGCGGCGGCTGGCGCAACACCGGCACCTGGTACTTCCTGCTCGGCGGCCTGGCGCTGGCGGGGCTGCCCCCGGCCGGACCGGGACTGGGCAAGGCGGTCGCGGAGGAGGCGGCCGAGGCCGCCGGCCACCCCTGGCTCGTCGCGGTCTTCGTGCTGGTCTCGGCGGCCACCGGCGGGGCCGTGCTCCGGGCCGGCGTACGGATCTTCCTCGGCCGGGGGCGCCGACCCAGCGCGGCGCACCCGGAGCAGGCCACCGGCGCCGCGCGGGAGTCGGAGACCGAGAGCCGTCCGTCCCGTACCCCGGTCACGATGCTGCTGGCGATCGGGCTGCTGCTGGCCGGCGGCGCGGCGGTGGGGGTGGTGCCGGCGCTGGCCGCCGGGGCGAGCCGCGGCGCCGAGCTCTTCACGGACCGCGACGGGTACCTGGGCCAGGTGCTGTCCGGGGCGCGCCCGGCCGGCACCTCCGCCGCGCCCGCCGTCGGCTGGAGCCCGGCCGGGGTGCTGCTGGGGCTGCTCTCGGCCGCCCTGGCCCTCGCCATCGCCGCGCTCTTCCTGCGTCCGGGGCCCGCCCGGGCCGCGCTGGCCCGGCTCGACGGGCCCATGCTGCTGCTGCGGCGGCTGCACTCGGGCCACGTCGGGGACTACGTCGCGTGGCTGTTCCTCGGTGCCGCGCTGCTGGCCGCCCTCGTCGGAGTGCCCCTGCTTTGACATCCTCTCTGCCCTAAAGGGCGGAGATTCCCTCCACGCTGCGTGTGGAACACGCGGCGTCCGGGTGGGTTACCGCTTCGCCGCGCGGTGCCGGGACGAGTCCCGGTCTTACCTGCGCTCCACGGTCGTTTCCGTTGTCCGCCTGCCCGGCGGCCAACACATTCAGTGCCGCGTTCACGTCCCGGTCGTGGGCTGCTCCGCAGGGACAGTCCCACGCTCGGACGTTGAGTGCCATCTTCTCGTTGATCCGGCCACACTGCGAGCACATGCGGGTGGACGGGAAGAACCTGTCCACCCTGCCGAAGGTGCGCCTGTACCGGGCCGCCTTGTACTCCAGCATGGCGGTGAAGCTGGCCCAGCACGCGTCGTGCACCGACGTGGCGAGCCGGGTCCGGCCGAGACCGACAACGCACAGGTCCTCGACGTAGATCGCTTGGTTCTCGCGGATGATCGCCGTGGACAGCTTGTGCTGCCAGTCCCGCCGGGTGTCGGCCACCCGCGCGTGGGCGCGAGCGACCTTGACGACGGCCTTCTTGCGGTTCTGACTCCCGCGTTGCTTGCGGGACAGGTCCTGCTGCAACCGCTTGAGCTTGCGGGCCGCGCGGCGCAGGAACTTCGGCGCCGTTATCTTCGTGCCGTCGGACATGACCGCGAAGTGAGTCAAGCCCAGGTCGATGCCGATCTCGGAGTCGACCGGCGGCAGCGTCTCGTCCTGGCTGGCCTGCACGACGAACGAGGCGAAGTACCGACCGGCCGCGTCCTTGATGATCGCCACGCTGGATGGGTCCGACGGCAACGTGCGCGACCAACGCACCGCAAGGTCGCCGATCTTCGGCAGCCGCAGACGACCGTTGTCGAGGACCTTGAACCGTGAGTTCCTGGTGAACCGGATGGCCTGCCGGTTGTCCTTGCGGGACCGCAACCGTGGCGGTGCGATCTTGCGGCCCTTGCGGTTGCCGGTGACAGAGGCGAAGAAGTTGCGGTAGGCGGTGTTCAGGTCCGCAAGGGCCTGCTGCAACACCACCGCCGACACCTCGCCCAGCCACGCACGCTGCGGCGTCAGCTTCGCCTCGGTGATGATCTGGCGGGACAACTCGCCGTCGGAGATGTACTTTTCACCCGCCTCCCGGGCCTGCCGGCGTAGCCTGAGTCCGTCGTTGAACACTACCCGCGCGCACCCGAACGCCCTGGCCAGCTCGATCTGCTGGCGGGGCGTCGGGTACACGCGAAACTGGTACCGCAGCTGCACGACAGTCACTGTGCCATGTTGGTTCAGAGCTTGAAGACATACACACTGGTAGACACTGTGTTTTCGCGATGCACGTCCACTTGGTTTTCGTCACGAAGGTCCGACACAAGGTGTTCACCGACCGGCACCTGACGCGCATGGAGGCAATCATGCGGGACGTGTGCCGCGACTTCGAGGCGAAGCTGGTCGAGTTCAACGGCGAGAACAACCACGTCCACCCGCTGGTGAACTTCCCACCCAAGGTGGCGGTAGCCAGGCTGGTCAACAGCCTCAAGGGCGTGTCCTCGCGACGGCTGCGACAAGAATTCCCCGACCTCGCACGCCACTACTACCAGGCCAACAAACTCTGGTCCGGCTCGTACCTCGCCGGCTCCGTCGGCGGGGCACCGCGCAGCGTCGTGAAGCAGTACATCGAGCAGCAGAACCGCCCAGGCCAAGGCACCGCCCGGGCCTAGCCGCCCTCCCAACACGGGCCTTCACCCCCCGGCCTGAAGGCCAGAGCACCGGCCCGCATTCTGGTAGCGCGGGGACTAGTCCGACGCATTTTCCGCCACTTCAGGAACATAAGCCATGATTTCCGGCATCATGGGCGAGTGGTGAATCGTCGAGGGACCCAGCGCTCCTCCGCCCGGCCCGGCCCGGTACCGCGTACCCCGCTCACCGGTCCGGCGCGCGCCGCGGCGGACCGCCGTACCGTGGGCTGGCTGGCCGCCGGACTCACGGGCGGCGCGGTCCCGGCGGGCCTGCTGCTCGCCCCGGCCGACGCGGTGCAGGGCGGGGCGCAACGGTTGATGTACCTGCACGTCCCGGCGGCCTGGACCGCCTACCTGGCCTTCGGCGCGGTGCTGGTCGGCGGCGCCGGCTACCTGCGCACCGGTGACCTGCGCTGGGACCGGTGCGCACGGGTCGCCGCGGAGATCGGCGTCGCCCTGACCGCGATCACCATCGCCGTCGGTGCCCTCTGGGGACGGGCCGTCTGGGGCACCTGGTGGGCCTGGGACCCACGGCTGGTCAGCACCGCCCTGCTGCTGATCGTCTACATCGGACAGCTCGCCCTGCGCGACGCCGTGGCCGAGGCCGGGCGCCACCGTGACCCGGCCGGGCCGGACGCGCACCGCGCCGCCCGCTGGGCCGCCCTCGCCGGCATCGCCGGTTTCGCGCTGGTGCCGGTGGTGCACTTCTCGGTCGTCTGGTGGCGCTCGCTGCACCAGCCCGCCACGGTCCTCGCCCCGCACCGGCCGCCCATCGACGCGCTGATGGCGGCGGCGCTGCTGCTCAGCCTGGCCGCCGTCACCAGCACCGCGTTCTGGGTCTTCCTCCGCCGCCTCGCCGCGATCGAGGAGAGCGCGGACGCGGCGGCGCCCGGCCGCCCGGGGTCGGCCACCGACGGTCCGCCGGTGGTCGACGTCGCACCGGGGACCGGCATCCCGCCGGTGGTCGGCACCCCGGCGGCGGCCAATCTCCCCCGGACGGCCGGCGCCGCGTCGACGGTCGTGGCGGGCGGCCGGTGATCCGGCCGACCCGGGCCCGGCTGACCCTGGCCACGGCGGTGCTCGCCGGTACCGGGCTGCTCGCGTACGGCGGGCTGCGCGGCACCCTCACCTACTACCGCACGCCCGCCGAGGTACGCGCCGACCCCGAGGCCCGGCACGCCACGACCCGGCTGGCCGGCGCCGTCGTGCCCGGTTCGGTCCGGCACGAGGGGGCGCAGACGGTGTTCCGGCTCGCCGCGGGTGGGGAGCAGATCACGGTACGGCAGCACGGCGCGCCCCCGGAGACGTTCCGCGAGGGACAGGACGCCGTCGTCGAGGGGGTCCTCGGGGCGGACGGCGTCTTCCGCTCCGAGCGGCTGCTCGTCCGGCACGGCAACGAGTACCGCCCCGCCGGCCCGACCCCGCCGGCCGACCGGTCCGGCGCGATCGCCGGCCCACGGGCCGCCGGATGACCGGACAGCTCGGCGCGGTCTCGCTCGGCGCCGGCGTCGCCGCGTCGGTCGCCGCCACGCTGCTCTGGCTCCGCCTGGCGCTCGCCCCCGACGCGCCCCGGAGCGCGGTGCGCGCGGCGCGGCTCGCCACCGGCGCCTGCCTGCTCGCCGCGGCGCTCGCCTGCGGTGCGCTGGAGTGGGCGCTGCTGCGGCACGACCTCGGCATCCGGTTCGTCGCCGAGAACGGCGGCCGGCAGGTGCCGACCTTCTACACGGTGACCAGTCTCTGGTCCGCCCTGGACGGGTCCCTGCTGCTCTGGCTGCTGATCCTCTGCGGGTACGCCGCGCTGCTCGGCCGTACCGCCCCGGCCGGCGATCCCCGCCCGCACCGGTACGCCATGACGGTCGTCGGTACCGTGGCGGTCTTCTTCTTCGCCCTCAGCTACTTCGCGGCCAACCCGTTCCAGGCGGTGCACCCGGTGCCCGCCGACGGACCCGGCCCGAACCCGCTGCTGCGACAGCACCCGGCCATGGGGCTGCACCCGCCGCTGCTCTACGCCGGCTACCTCGGGCTGGTGGTGCCCTTCGGGTACGCCCTGGCCGGGCTGGTCACCGGCGGGAGCGGCACGGCGTGGATCCCCGCCGCCCGCTCCTGGACGCTGCGCGCCTGGGCCCTGCTCACCGCCGGCATCGCCCTCGGGGCCTGGTGGTCGTACGCGGTGCTCGGCTGGGGCGGCTACTGGGCGTGGGACCCGGTGGAGAACGCCTCGTTGCTGCCCTGGCTCACCAGCACCGCATTCCTGCACGTGATCCGCTCCGGGCGGGCCGGCCGGGGCGGCGCCTGGCCGGCGGCGCTCGCCTCCGCCAGCTTCCTGCTCGTGCTGGTCGGCACGTTCCTGACCCGCTCCGGGGTGGTGGAGAGCGTGCACGCCTTCACCGAGTCCGCGCTCGGGCCGATGCTGCTCGGCTTCACGCTGGTCGCCGCGACCGGCACCGTGGTGCTGATCGGCTGGCGGGCCGAACGGCCGTACCCGCCGCCGGAGGCCCAGCCGCCCGCCCCGGCGCTGGCGTCCCGGGGCGCGGCGCTGCTGGGTAACCGGCTGCTGCTCACGAGCAGCGCGACCGTGCTGCTGGTCGGCACGCTCTTCCCGGCCGTGGTCGAGGCGGTGACCGGCACCCGCGCGGCGGTGGGCCCCGCCTACTTCGACCGGACGGTGGTGCCGCTGGTGATCGCGCTGCTCGCGCTGATGGGTCTGGCACCCCGACCGGGGCACGACCGTCCCGGGCCGGTCCGGCGCGTCGCGGTACCGGCCGGCGCGGCGCTGGCGACCGTCGCCGTCGTCGGGCTGGCCAGCCGTCCCGGACCGATGGCCCTGGCCGCCTTCGGTTGCGCGGCCTTCGCCCTGACCGCCACGGCCGGCAGCCTGACCGCCGCCCTGACCGAGACGGCCCGCGCCGCCCTGCCCGGCGAACGGCGCGGCCGGCAGGACCCCCGGCGCCGCCTCGCTGGGCTGTGGGGCCGGCGGCGCGCGTTCGGCGGGCCGCTCGCCCACGCCGGGATCGCACTCGTCGCGATCGGCGTGACCGCCTCGTCGGCGTACCCCGCCTCGGCGGAACGCGAGCTGGCCGTGGGGCAGTCGGTCCGGGTCGGCGACGCGAGCGCCCGCCTGGTCGCGGTCGACCGGAGCACGGACGGCAACGCCATGCGGGTACGCGCCCGGCTGGCGGTCTCGGTCGCCGGCCGGCCGGAGCGCCCGGCCGTACCGGCGCTGCTCTACTACCCGCGGCGGGACCTGGCCGTCAGCGTTCCCGCGATCCGCGGCGGCCCGCTGCGCGACACGTACGCCACCGTGGTCGCGGTCTCGGCCGACGGCGGGTCGGCCACGATCCGGCTGGCCGTCAACCCGATGGTCCGGCTGATCTGGGCCGGTGCGGCGCTCACCGCGCTCGGCGGGCTGCTCGCGGCCGGGCGCCGCCGGGGCGCACCGCGACCGCCCCGGCCGGCGCTGGGTCGTCCACCGCTCCGGCGGACGGGGGTGCCCGAACCGGGCCCACCGGACCGGGCGGAGGGCGCGACGCTCCGGACGGGACCGCGGTGAGCGGCCTCCGCCGGTGGCCGGCACGCGGGCTCCGCGCCCCGCTCCGCGCCCGCCGCCAAGTCCCGCGACCACCCGACCGCCGCCGGGTCCCGCGACCGCCCGGCCCTCTCCTGGTCCCGCGACCGCCCGGCCGCCCCCTGGTCCCGCTCTCGTTCTACCGGCGCCGGGTGCCGGGGATCGCGCTGCTGGCGCTGCTCGGGGTGGTCGCCCTCGGGCTCGCCCTCACCGCGACCGTCCGGGAGGGAACCGGCCACGACGGCGGCAGCGCGGGCACGAGCACGGTCGGCCGGCCCGCGCCACCGCTCGCCGGACACACCCTCGCCGGCGAGCCGTTCGATCTCGCGGCCCAGCACGGCCGGGTGGTGCTGGTCAACCTCTTCGCCTCCTGGTGCGGCCCGTGCCGGGACGAGTTGCCGCTGCTCGCCGCCGCGCAACGGCGCTGGTCCGACCGGGGCCTGCGGGTGGTCGGGGTGGACGTGCGCGACAGCCCCGAGGCGGTACGGGTCCTGCTCGCCGAGACCGGCAGCACCGAGCTGACCGTGCTGCCCGACCCGGCCGGAGCGACGGCCGTCGACTGGGGCGCCCGGGGCGTACCGGAGACGTTCCTGGTGGACCGCGATGGGCGCGTCACGCAGCGGGTGGCCGGACCGGTGACCGCCGGCTGGCTCGACCAGCGGCTCGCCCCGCTGCTGGCGCCGTGACGCCCCGCCGCGCGCTCGTCGGTGCCGTGACGAGCATCGGGGCCGTGACGAGTCGCCCCCGCGCTCTCACCGGCGCCGCGACGGCCCGCCGGTTCGCGGCCGGTCTCGCGCTGGCCGTGCTGCTGCTCGCGGCGGCGGCCGGGCTCTGGCGGTCGGCCCGTACGGAGAGCCACACCGACCCGGCCCGGCGGCTCGCCGCCGAGCTGCGCTGCCCGGCCTGCCAGGGCGAGTCCGTCGCCGACTCGCGCTCCCCGATCGCCGCCGCGATGCGCGACGCCATCGGCGGCCAGTTCGCCCAGGGACGCAGCCCCGAGCAGGTGCGGGCGTACCTGGTGGAGCGTTACGGCCCCGAGGTGCTCGCGGCGCCGCCGGCGCGCGGACCCGGGCTGCTGCTCTGGGCGGCGCCGGCGCTGGCGCTGCTCGCCGGCGCGGTGCCGCCGGCGGTACGCGCCGCCCGCCGCGCCCGCCCGGTCGCGGGCGGCACCACGGCGGACGGTGCCACGGCGGCAGGCACCACAGCGGCATGCGCCACGGCGGACGGCACCACATCGGCAGGCGCGCGGCCCGCGCCGGAGCGACCCGGTACCGGAGCGGGATCCTCCGTCCGCGCGGGACGGAGCGGTGCGAGCGGCCGGGTCTGGTACGCCGCCGCGGCGTGCCTGCTCGTCCTCGTCGGCGGCGTAGCCGTGGCCCGGCCGTACCTGCCCGGCCGGGCCGGGACCGGGGCGGCCACGGAACCGGTCGCGGGACGGACGGGCGACCCGGTCGCGGACCGGCTCGTCCTCGCCCGGTCCATGGAGGAACAGGGCCGGTACGACGCGGCGGCCGAGATCTACCGCGATGTGCTGGAGCAGCGGCCGGCCGACGAGGTCCGCCTCCGGCTGGCGTTCACGCTTATCCGCTCTGGCGAGGTCGACCGGGCCGAACGGCTCGCCGCCGAGGTGCTGGCCGGCCGCCCCGACGCGCCCGACGCGCTGCTGATGCTGGGCCTAGCCCGGCGGGCGGGCGGCCGGCGCGACGCGGAGGAGCCGCTGCGCCGGTTCCTGGTGCTCGCCCCGGAGCATCCCGCCGCGCCCGAGGTACGCCGCCTGCTCGGGTAGGACCCCCGGCGCCTCGCGCATCCCGGGCAGAACCGAGAAGGTCTCACGCCATTCCCGGATCCGTCGACAATCGCTCGGCGCACCGACAGTCCGCCCACGCGTCGCCATTCTCTCGGCGCGTCGAGCCCGTTCTGCGATACCGGCCGTCCACCGGTAACGATCCGCGCGTCCTTCCGCCATGGTACGAATACGAATACCCGGCGACAGGATCAGCGAGGCGGATGACCGGTGACGGAGAAAAGGGTAGAACGGCTGCTCAGAAAGCCGGAACGCCCGCGTGAGATCTCCTTTCTCGAACTCTTCTTCGACCTGGCCATCATCTTCTCGCTCACCCAACTGACGCGGCGACTGCTGGAGGATTTCAGCGCGGATAACAGCGTGCAGACGCTGATTCTCCTGGCGGCGGTCTGGTGGATCTGGGTGGCCGCGTCCCGCACCGCGGACTGGTTGAACCCGCACGAGCCGGCGCTGCAATGGATCATCAGCGTGTTGATGTTCGTAGGGCTGCTCGCGGCCGCCGCCGTACCCAGGGCCTTCGACGGACACGGCCTCGTCTTCGCCAGCGCGTACGTCCTCTCCCACGTCGGGCGGCATTTGGCGATCATGTACGTGCTGCGGGGGCACCCGTTGCAGACCCGCTCGGCGCGCGCCGCGATCTGGTTCGCCGGCGGTGGGGTTCCGTGGCTCGTGGGGGCGTTCCTGCCCGCGCCGTGGCGGTTGGTCTGCTGGTCGGTGGCGATCGTGGTCGACTACGTGGGGGCGGGCCTCGGCTGGCCGGTACCCGGGCTGGGCAACGTACGCGAGCACCTGCGGGTGACCGGCGACCACATCGCCGAGCGGCATCGCCAGGTCTTCATCGTCGGCCTCGGGGAACTGATCCTCGCCAGCGGAATCGCCTACAGCCAGAGCCGGCTCGACTGGGGCCGGACGCTGGCCTTCGCCATCACGTTCGCCAACGCCGTGCTGATGCTGTGGATCTACTTCCTCCCGCGCGACGTCGACCTCGCGCGCACCCTCAACAGCCGACCACCCCACGTGGCGATCTTCGCCTCCTACGCGCACGGCCTCATGATCGCCGGAATCGTGGTGACCGCGATGGGCGACGAGGTCCTGATCGGCCACCCCCTCGGCGAGCCCCGCGCGGCCTGGCCGGCCGCCGTCATCGCCGGCGCGTTCGTCTACCTCGCCGGACGCACCGTCTACGCGCTCATCGTGTTCCGGCAGCCGGCCTGGCGGGCGCCGGGCGGGATGCTGGTCCTCGCCGCCGCCGCGCCCGGCCTGCTGGCGCTGCCGACGCTGGCCGTCGCGGTCGTGGTGAACCTCGTGCTGTTCGCCGTGGTCCTCGCCTACCGCAGGATCCGGCGCCGGGCCCGGCTCCGCGTGTCGTGATGGCCGATCCCCGGCAGCGGCGGCTGGAACGGCTGTTGCGAAAGCGCCGGAATCCGCGCGAGATCTCGTTCCACGAACTCTTCTTCGACCTGGCCATGATCTTCGCGCTGACCCGCGTCGCGCAACGGGTACTGGACGAGCTCACCCTGCTCAACATCACCGAGACGCTGGTGCTGTTCGCGGCGGTCTGGTGGGTGTGGATCGCGACGGCCTGGTCCACGGACTGGTTCAACCCGGACGAGCCGTACCTGCAACGCCTCATCATCGGCATCATGTTCGCCGGCCTGCTGATGGCCGCCGCCGTACCCAACGCCTACGGGTCCCACGGTCTCCTCTTCGCCGGCGCGTACACGGCGATCCACCTCGGCCGGGGCCTGGTGATCCTGCCCGCCCTGCGGGGACACCCGCTGCAGGCCCGCTCGGCACGGGTGATGATCTGGTTCGGCGTCTCCGCCGTCCCGTGGCTGATCGGAGCCCTGCTGCCCGCGTCGCCACGGCTGGCGCTCTGGGCGGTGGCGATCGTCATCGACGGGGCGAGCGCCTGGTTCGGCTGGCCGGTACCGGGGCTGGGCCGCCTGCCGGTGGAGTACCTGCGCGTCGTCGGCGAGCACATCGCGGAGCGGTACCGCGAGATCTACATCATCTCCCTGGGCGCACCGCTGCTGGTCAGCGGGCTCGTCTACAGCGGCGCCGGCTTCGACTACTTCCGCACCGTCGCCTTCGCCCTCACCTTCGCCAGTACGCTGCTGCTGCTCTGGAGCTACTTCCTGCCGTACGGGAACAGCCTCGGCACGATCGTCAACAAGACGCATCCCCGGACCGCCGTCACCGCCGCGTACTGCCACGGACTCATGATCGCCGGAGTGGCCGTCACGGCGGTCGGCAACGAGATGCTCGTCCGTCAGCCGGTCGGCGACCCGCCGCACTCCTGGACGCTGGTCGTCGTCGGCGGGTTCGCCCTGCACGCGATAGGCCGGACGCTCTTCGGCATACTGATGTTCGAGGCGCGCCGGCCGTGGCGCGGTCCCGTCGCCCTGGTCGTGGTCGTCGGCCTGACGCCGGCGCTGTTCGACATGCCCCTGCTGGTCGTGGCCGGCCTCGTCGTCGCGGTGCACTTCTGCCTGGTCCTCAGTCTCGCGCGGGTCCGGACGCCGGCTTCCACGCCGGCCCCGGGCTAGGCCCGTTTCACGAGGACCGGCCGCCTTGTGAAACGCGCCCAGGCCGTCAGGCGCCTACTTCCCCAGCAGGTCGGGCCGGTACGCGCGGAACCACTCGCCGGCACGCGCCCGGGCACTCACGCCCGGACCGGTCGCGTCGCGCGGGCGCCCGCCCAGCGCGGCCGGCGCGACAGGCCGACGACGAGCAGGACCAGGGAGAGCAGCGGCAACGGGTGGCCGACGACGAAGGCGAGCACCAGATCGGCGAGGCCGCCCAGGACCGTCGCGACGAACACCCACTTCGGACCGGTACCCCCGGCGACGCGCGGCCGGCCGCGGACGGTACCCCAGGGCTTCGCCACGGAGAGCCATCCCTGGAACGCGATCGCGCTCGCCATCAGCCCCGTACCGACGACCTGCGCGGCCGAGGGCCCCGCCGTGACCGAGTCCTCGAGCACTCGCGAGAGCACGAAGATGCCGAGGTAGAGCTGCACGACGGTGATGCCGAACTTGACCAGTACCCACCAGTGCCGGAAGAAGCCCCACGGGGTGGCGGCCGCCAGCATGATTCCGGTGAACGCCGACGCGTCGGCCATCGGGCCGACCAGGCGACCGTCGACCCGCAGCGCCATGGCGGTCGCGGCGTCGCGCACGACGGCGTCGTCCGTGGCGAGGCCGACGGAGAGGAGCACGCAGAGCGTCATGGCCTGCGCCATCCAGCCGACCGAGGTCAGGATGTGCAGCCACACCGTGAGCTGACGCCACCGCTTCGCCATGCGTCAGATGCTCGCCGCACCGGCCGCCGAGAAGCCATCGGAGAAAACCCGGATCCGGGGCCGGGGTTTACCCGGGTACGCGCCCGGACGCCGTACGGGAGGGGCCGAGCGCCCGCTCCAGCCGCGCGATGTCCGCCGCGTCCTTCTCCCGGCGGGGGCGGCCCGGAACCCAGACCGGCATCATCCTCTTGATCTCGATCTGCGCCGCCGGGCTGACGACGGGGCAGACCTGCCGCCCGATCCGGCCGGTCGTACCGTCGAGCATCCCCGCCGGCCAGGGCTGCCCGGCCCAGGGCCCGCCGCCGACCACCACCCGGCCCGGACCGTCCTCGGCCAGCCAGGCGAAGCTCAGCTCCTCGCCCTCCTTGACGAGGTCGAGCTGCTGCTCCGGCGGCGGCCCGTCCAGCGGACGGTAGCCGTGCCGGAGCAGCGCGGCGCGCAGCACCGCCGCGTCGTGCGCCCAGGCGAACCAGTCGACGTCGACGTGGTCGCGGGTGACCTCGCCGAGGAAGAAGTCCATCGCCCAGCCGCCGCGCAGCCACACCCGGACGTTGAGCTCCCCGGCCAGCCGCACCACCTCGGCGATCAGCCGCAGCTGCCGCTCGGCGCGTTCCGTATCCACGGGGGGAACGGTACGAGCCGCCGGCTGCCCGGGTCGAGCGATATGGGCCGCGCCGGTGCGGCGAGGTTTCCGCCGGTCAGGGGCGGGAACCTCGCGGCATGGAGTCGTACGCGGATCTGGACCTCGCGACGCTGCGCGCCATCGCGCGCGGGGCGAACGTGCCCGGAGCCGACCGGATGTCACACGACGAACTGGTCGGCGCGCTCCGCTGGGTCGGAGCCGACCAACCGACGGGCGAACCGGTCGACACGAAACTGTCCGACCCGAACGACCCGGAAACGGACGCCGGTCTGTATCACGGTCAGGGCGTCGGCCGGCGGGAGCGGCGCGCCTGACCCCGCGCCGCCGGGTGACCTCGGGCGCCGCCGGGTGACGGGAATCAGCAGCGGGGTACGCCCGGGAGGAAGCCCCCGCCGCCCGTGTTGACGTACGTGTCGGAGACCCAGCGGTCCGTACCGATCCTGTCCCAGACGCTGCTCGTACCGTAGTAGCCGGTCACCGTCGTGCCGTTGGCCTGGCAGTAGACGCTGACGCCCGTACCGTTCGTGGCGCTGCCGACCACGGCGTAGCCGGTGCCCGGACCGGAACGGATGTTGAGCGAACCGCCGCCGGTGGTCACCGTGCCCGCGCCGATCCCGGTGACGCCGTTGACCAGTTGCAGGTAGTACGTCCAGTTCCAGTTCGGACCCGGGTCGGTGTGGGTGGCGCCGGGGACCTCGACGTGCCCGATGATGTGCGCCCGGTCCCTCGGAATGCCGTACTTGCTGGTCAGGTTGCGGGTCAGCGCGGCGGAGGCGCGGTACATCGCGTCGGTGAACCAGCTGGGGTTGTCGACGTATCCCTCGTGCTCGATGCCGATCGACTGGGTGTTGTAGGTCCAGTTCCCGGCGTGCCAGGCGATGTCCTTCTCCCGTACCGACTGGGTGATCGCGCCGTCGGAGGAGCGCACGGTGTAGTGGGCGCTCACCTGCGAGGACGGGTTCTGGAACCAGCTGATCGAGCCCGCGTACGAACCCTGGGTGACGTGGATGACCACGTAGTTGATCCGGTAGTCGCTGGTCCGGTTGGCCACCGTGTAGTTGCCCGAGTAGGCGGGCGCCCACGCGGCCGGCCCGTAGTCGGTGCTCATGGTGCCGACGCCGCCCGAGCCGAGCGCCGCCACCCCGGTCAACGCTCCCCGCCTCGGGGCGACCGGTCGCCCGGTGACGGTGACGGCGCCGTCCGGCGTGCGGAGGCCGGCGGCGAGCAGGTCGTAGACGGTGTCGCCGTAGAGCCGGGCGACCGCGGGGTCCGTGGCGCCGCCGTAGCGGGTCACCGGGCCGTACCAGTGGGCGAGGTCGGCGCGCTGGGCGGCGGTCAGGCCGGCCGCGTCGGCGTACGACCGCAGCACGGCGGCGGCGCCGGTGATGTTGGCGGCCGGGTCGGTGCGCAGCGCGGCCCGGTTCAGGCCGGTACGGGCGGCCGCCTCGTCCAGGGTGCGCACCTTCGGGTTGCTGGTCAGGTGCATGGGCCCGTAGCCGCCCGACGCGCTGGGCGCGCCGCCGTGCCCGTCCAGGCGGGTCTCCGCGTAGCCGAGGGCGACGAGCAGGTCGCGGGGCACGTCGTACCGGGCCGCCGCACCGGCGAACGCGACCGCGAGCGGGCCGGCGGGATCCGCGACCGCGAGCGGGCCGGGGTGGTCGGCGCTACCCGCCGGCGCGGCGAACGCGGGCTGGCCGGACAGGGCGACGGTCATGATCAGGGCGGCGGCGCCGAGCGGGCGGACGGTGCGGCGCCGGGGGAACCGAGTGGTCACGATCACTCCTCCGAGAGTGCGCGAAAGGTCCCGGACCCGGGATGTGGGCGTACCGTACCCGCTGAAGTTCATCGATGTCGAGAGATTGCGACCTACCGCCTCGGCGTAAAGGTTTCCTTCATCCGCCGCAGCCGGGCCAGCGCCTCCTCCCGCTCGGACGGGGCGTCCACCAGCTCCGCCCGCTCGCGCGCGTAGAGCCGCACGAGGTCGGGGAACCGGTACCGGCCGCCGCCGGCCGGCTCCACCAGGTGCGCGTCGGCCAGCGCGTCCAGCGCCCGCTCGGCGACGCACGGCGGCAGCCCGACCAGCGCCGCGCAGCCGTACGGCGTCAGGTGTGTCCAGTCCGGCAGCGCGGCGAGCCGGAAGAGCCGGGCGGCGCGCCGGGGCTCCTCCTCCGCCGCCTCCGCGAACGCCCGGTACGCGAGGTCCAGGCTGGCCCGTACGGACAGGTCACCGAGCTGGAGGACGTCCAGCCGCCGCGCCTCGTCGGCGATCCGCTCGGCGAGCGCGACGAGCGGCGCGTCCAGCCGGACCGCCGCCCGCGCCCCGACGATCCGCAGCGCCAGCGGCAGCCCGCCGCAGGCCCGGACCACCGTCGCGGCGGCGGCCGGCTCGGCCGCCACCCGGTCGGCTCCGGCAAGTTCGGCGAACAGGTCGAGCGCGGCGTCGTGCGGCAGCGGGGCCAGGTGGACGCGCGCCGTCGCGTCGAGGTCGGCGAGGGCCGGCCGGCTCGTCACGATCGTGGCGCAGCCGGGCCCGCTGAGCAGCAGCGGACGGACCTGCGCCGCCGACGTGGCGTTGTCCAGCAGCACCAGCACCCCGCGCCCGGCCGTGCACGTCCGCAGCAGGGCGGACGCCTCGTCCGGCGACGCGGCCCCGGCCGGAACGCCCAGCGCCCGCAGGAGGCGGTGCAGCACCTCCGTCGGCCCCGCCATCGGGAGGCCGGCACCGGCCGCGAGGAGACCGGCACCGGGCACGGGCGGTACCCCGTACGCCGCCCGCAGGTCCACGTAGAGGCAGCCGCCCCGGTACCGGCCGGCGATCCGGTGGGCGACGTGCAGGGCGAGCGCCGATTTGCCGACCCCGCCGGCGCCCTCGACCACGCAGACCGCACCGTCGGTGGCCACCGCCCCGGCCAGCCGTTCGATCTCCGCTTCCCGGCCGACCAGCAACGGAGGCGCGGGCGGCAGCTGGTACGGCACGGGCGGCGCCCACCCGTCCTCGCCCCGGCGCACCCCGACCCGGAGCCGGTGCGGGTCCGCGCCGGCCCGGTGCGGGTCGGCCCCGGACGATCGGCGCGGGTGCGGCGGGCGCGCCCCCGGGACCCGGCCACGGCCGGCACCGGCCGGGCCGACCGTTCGCTCTCCGGCCCCCGACGGACCGACCGTTCGTTCGCCGGGCACGAGCCGCAGCACCGCGGCGCGCTCGCCGTACGCCGTCGGCGCGGCGGCGGTGACCGCGCCGGCCGACGGACCGCCACCGGCGGTGGCGCGCGGCAGCGGGGCGCGTTCGTGCCGCTGCGGCGCGCGGGGCGCTTCGACCGGGGTACCTCCGGCCGCCGGCCGCCGCCGCGGGTAGGCGGCCGACCGGGCGGCGGCGAGCCGGGACCAGACGGCCAGCCACACCACCGCGCGGTCGTGTGGCACCTCGCAGGCGCGCAGCATCGCCGAGACCAGGTCGCGCCGCGGCAGGGTCGGCCGGCCCAGCATGGTCGCGAGCGTGCTGGGCGGCAGCACCTTCCCGTCGCGCTGCGCCCGCCGGGCGATGGCCCGGTAGGTGAGGCCGGACTGGACGCGAACCCGGCGCAGCAGCGCGACGTACTGTTCCGGGCCGGTCGCGGCGGTCGGATCGACGCCGAAGTCGGAGGCCGTCATGGTCCTCCACGTCAGATGTCATCCGCCACGCCCGGGCTGGGCGGAAGCGGGTCTATCGGGACGCGTCCGACGATAGCGAGGCCGCCGCGGGCACCGCCGTCCCCGCGTGCTCACCCATGTGCGGCGCCTCCCCGCGCGGCCAGAGCGGGGTCAGTGCGAGGACCAGCCCGGCCCCGCAGAGACCGCTGAACCCGATCACGGTGGTGGCCGGCCAGTGGTCGGCGGCCAGGCCGGCCGCGACCATCCCGGCGCCCTGGAGTCCACTGAGTCCAGTGATGGCCACCCCGAAGGCCCGGCCCCGGAACCGCGCCGGTACCGCGCGGCCGAACAGGGCGTTGAGCGGGACCGCGAAGGCGCTCGCGGCGCCCGCGAGCACGAGCAGCACCAGCACCAGCCAGAGCGGTGGAACCAGCCAGACGACGGTCAGCACCCCGGCCGAGCCGACCGCCAGCGGCAGGATCAGGCGCGGCCGGGCCGCCGGCGGGCAGAACCGGGTGAGCGCCACCGCGCCGAGCGCCATCCCGCACGGCGCCGCGGCCAGCAGCAGCCCCACCGTGCCGGCGCCGGCGCCGTACTGGCGGGCCAGCGGCGCCATCAGCCCCTCGGCGGCGTAGGTGAAGGTGGCGGCGGTCCAGAGGACGAGGACGTAGGCGCGCAGCCGCGGGTCGGCGGCGACCGCCCGCAGTCCGTCGCTGCGGCCGGAACCGGCCGCTCCGCCGCCGTCGGTCGCCGGGTCGGCGGCGGCCGCTGGCGGCGGCGCGGGCGCCGGCCGGGGCCGGACGCCCCGCGCGATCAGCAGCGCGGAGACCAGGAAGGTGGCCGCGTCCACCAGCAGCGCACCGCGCAGCGACAGCACCGCCACGAGCCCTCCCCCGGCGGCGAAGCCGACCACCTGGACCACCTGGGCGCAGGTGTTGTCCAGGCCGTTGGCCACCGGGTAGCGGTCGCCGTCGAGCACCTCCGGCAGCAACGCCGCCCGCGCGGCCACGAACGGCGGTCGCAGCAGGTTCACCACGAAGAGGAGCAGCACCAGCGCGGGCGCGGCGAGGCCCGGCAGCGCCGCCAGCGGGATGAGCAGCGCGCGGGCCACGTCGCAGACGATCAGGATCCGCCGCCGGGGGAACCGGTCGGCCAGGCCGGTGAGCAGCGGCCCGCCGGTCAGCCAGGCCAGGTAGGAGCTGGCGTACGCCGCCGCGGCGAGCGTGGCCGAGCCGGTGCCGGTGAAGACGACGTAGGCGACGGTGACGGCGGTGAGCTGGTCACCGACCAGGGAGAGCAGGTACGCCGCGAACAGGTGCCGGTACTCGCGCACCGCGAAGACCTGCCGGTACGTCGCGGCCCGCTCGGTCACCACCGTCTCCCCGTCCGGAACTGCCCGCCGCCGGTTCCACGACGACGCCCGGTGCAGACCGTATCCACGATCGGGCGGCACGGGCGCCGGCCGGGCGTTCGAGGTCGTTCGGATCCGTTCGGGCCTGCTCGGTCCGCTGTGCCTCGGCCGGCCTCGTCCGCAGACTGGTGACGAGGGCGGGTACGGCCCGCCGATCCCTGCCGGACCGCCCCGCTGGAGGAGATCATGCACCCGCTGCCCACCGTTCCGCCGTCCCCGGCGCAGGCGCTGCTGGAGTGGGTGGAGCAGGTCGACCCGAAGCTGGTCCGCGGCCCCCGGTTCGTCGCCGTCGGCGCGTACGAGCTGCGGGGCCCGATCGACGTGCCGGCGCTGCGCGAGGCGCTGGACGCACTGGTCGTACGGCACGAGGCGCTGCGTACCGCGACCGTACGCGACGGTGGCGCGCCGGTGCGCCGGCGGACCGGGGAAGCCGCACCGGTACCGCTGGTGGAGTGCCCGCCGGACCGGTTGATCGACACGATCGTCGCCGGCCGCTACCCCGCCGACAGCGTCCCACTGCTCTGGGCGTTCCTGGCCCGGCCGGCGGCGGCGCCGGGCGGCACCCACGGTGCGGATGCCGACGGTGCGCACGCCGACGGTGCGGACGCCCACGGTGCGCACGCCCACGGTTCGCACGCCGACGCGGCCACGGCGACCCTGGTGCTGCTGGCCCAACACACCGTCGCCGACCCGTGGTCCATGCGGATCCTCGTCGCCGACCTGATGGAGGCGTACGGGCAACGGCTCGCCGAACGTGCCCCGGACGCGCCGCCGGTCCCGGCCACGCCTTCGGGGACGCAGTCGGTGCCGGCTACGCCACCGGGGACGCCGCCCGTCCCGGCCACGCCAGCGACGAAACAGTCGGGCAGCCCGACGGCGCCCCCGGCCTCGCGCGCCGCGCCGAGGGAGGAGGTGCTGGAGTTCTGGCGGCGGGAACTGGCGCGGCTGCCCGCGCTGCCGCTGCCGGAGGCCGCTCCGGGTGGACCCGCGCGCACCGAGGAGGAGCGCTTCCCGGTGCCGGTGACCGAGCCCCGCCTGCGCTCGGCCGCGCGAGGGCTGCGCACCACCCCGTTCGTGCTGCTGTTCGGCGCCTTCGCGGGCGCGCTGGCCGAGCTCACCGGCGCCACCGAGCTGGCGGTGCCGGTGCTCACGTACGGGCGGGGCCGGGCCGACTGGGACCGGGTGGGGTTGTTCATGAACGTGCTACCGGTCCGGGTCGACCTCGCCGGTGACCCGGACCCGAGGCAGGCGCTCGCCCGGGTGCACGCCGCCTTCGCGACCGCGTACGCCCGGGAGCTGCCGCTGGCGGAGCTGCTGGCGCGGGTGCCCGAGACGGCGCGCTTCTTCGCCCCCGGCGGTCCGGTCAGCGCCCAGTTCGAGGTCATCCAGCTGCCACCGCTGCGGTCGTCCGGGCCACTGGCCTACCGGCCGGTGCGACTGCCCGCCGGACTGCCGCTGGGCGGGCCGGTGCTGCCGGTCAACGGCCTCGCGGTCTGGCTCGAACAGGACGCCGACGGCGGCTACGACGTCACGATCCGCTACCGCGCCGACCTGTTCCGCCCCGAGACGGTCGACCGGCTCGCGCTCCGCTACGCCGATCGGCTCGATCGCCTGGTCCGGCCGTGACCGCGCTGACCGGGCCGCCCCTCACGGCCCCGCCGCACATTCTCGACCTGCTGGAACCGCGGCTGCGGCCCGACTCGGCGGCCCCGGCCCTGCTCGACCGGTCGATCGCGCTGAGCTACGGGGAACTCGACCGGCTCACCCGGCACGCGGCGGCCGTGCTGCGCGGCGCGGGGCTCACCGACGGCGCCCCGGTGGTCGTGCACGCCCGCCTCTCCGGCTGGGCCGTGGTCGCCATGCTCGCCGTCCTGCGCGCCGGCGGCCGGTACGTGCCGGTGGACGCGGCCTTCCCGGAACAGCGACGGGAGCGGACGTACCGGCTCAGCGGCGCGGCGCTGGCGCTGGTCGAGCCGGGCGTCGCCGCGGTGCCCGGGCCGTGGCGGACGGTCGACCTCGGCTTCCCGGCCGGTGGCGACCGGCCATCCGGCCCCGTCCACCGGGGACCCGACGCGTACACCTACTTCACCAGCGGCACCACCGGGCAACCCCGGCCGGTGACCGTACCGTCGGCCGCGCTGGCGTACTCCACGGCGGCCCGCCTGGCCTACTACCCGGAACCGGTGAGCGGTTTCCTGCTCTGCTCGTCGATCGCCTTCGACAGCTCGGTGGCGGGCATCTTCTGGACCCTGGCCAGCGGCGGTTGTCTGGTGATCCCGACCGACCGCCCGGCGGACGTGGTCGCGGTACGGCGGGCGGCCCTCCGGCACCGCCCGACCCACCTGCTCATGGTTCCGTCCCTGTACGCGCTGCTGCTGCGCTCCGGCGATCCCAGCGGCCTGGCGAACCTGAGCACCGTCGTGGTGGCGGGTGAGAGCTGCCCGCCCGCGCTGGTGGCGCGGCACTTCGAGGTCCTGCCGGACGTGGCCCTGCACAACGAGTACGGGCCGACCGAGTGCACGGTCTGGAGCACGGTGCACCGGTGCGTACCGGCCGACGCCGCCGGGCCCACCGTGCCGATCGGCGCGCCGATCCCCGGTACCAGCGTCACGCTGCGGGCGGCGGACGGCGCGCGGGTGCCGGCCGGCGAGATCGGGGAGATCTGGATCGAGGGTCCGGGGGTGGCCACCGGCGCCGGGGCGTACGCGACCGGGGACCTGGCCCGGGTCGGCCCGGACGGCCTGCTGCGCTTCCACGGCCGCCGGGACGACCAGCTCAAGCTCGGCGGCGTGCGGATCGAACTGGCCGAGATCGAGCAGGCGCTGGCGGACTGTCCGGGGGTGGGCGCGGGCGCGGTCGGCCGGGCCGGGCGCGACGGCGGCGCGACGGTGCTCGTCGCCTTCGTGGTGCCGGCGGAGCGGCGGGTGGACCCCCGGTCGGTACGGGCGTTCCTGCGGACCCGCCTGCCGGCGGTGGCCGTACCGTCCCGCTGCGTCGTGCTGGACGCGCTGCCCACCCAGCCGAACGGCAAGCTGGACCGGCGGGCGCTGAACCGGTGGGCGGTCAGCGGAGAGTCGCCCGCACCGGCATCCGCTTGATCCCGCCGAGCCAGTTCGACTCGACGTACTCGACCTCGCCGGTCAGCTCGAACGAGGCGAAGCGGGCGAACAGCTCGGTGAAGAAGATCCGCAGCGCCAGCCGGGCGATGGGCGCCCCGACGCAGTAGTGCTGCCCGTCGCCGAAACTGAGGTGCCGGTTGGGGCTGCGGCTCAGGTCGAAGACGTGCGGGTCCGGGAAGATCCGCTCGTCGCGGTTGGCCGCGCCGATCCAGACGACCACGGCGTCCCCCGCCGCCACCGGTACCCCGCCGATCCGGGTGTCCCGGGTGGCGCAGCGGAGGAAGTGCCGCGCCGGCGCGGTCCAGCGCAGCGCCTCCTCGATGCCGGATTCGAGCAGCTCCGGCCGGTCGGCCCAGGCGGCGTACCGGCCGGTGCGGATCAGTTCGAGCAGCGCGCCGTTCGGCACGTGCGGAATGGCGGCGCTGGCGCCCAGCAGCAGGCTGTAGCAGTTCGCCACCACCGCGCCGGCGCTCAGCGGCGAACCGTCCACGGTGGTCCCCGCCAGCACGTCCACCAGGTCGCCCCGGTGCTCACGGCGGTGCGCCTGGACCAGGTTCAGCAGGTAGCCGAAGAGTTCCCGGTGCGCCCGCCGCAGCGTCGCCTCGACCCCCTCCGGCAGGACGAACCCCGGGTCGGCCTCGGCCACCGACATCCCCACCAGCCGGGCCAGCCGCGGCCAGTCGGCCGCCGGGATGCCGAGCAGCGGGCCGAGCACCGCCATCGGCAGCGCGCCGGTGACCTCGGTGAGGTCGAAGGTACCGCCGTCGAGGGCCGGGGCGAGGAGCCGGACGATGTCGGCGCGCAGCGATTCCGTGTGCCGGGCCACCGCCCGTACCGTCAGCTCGCGCTGCACCGGCCGGCGGATCCGGCCGTGGCGCGGCGGGTCGCTGGCGGCGAACTGCTGGTCGCTGGCGGGCTCGTCCCGCCCCAGCATGTTGAGGAAGACGCCCCGGGTGGAGGTGAAGGTGGCGTGGTCGGTGAGCACCTGTTCGGCGTCCGCGTAGCGGGTGACAGCCCAGAAGCCGCCCCGACCGGCGACCGGCTGCCAGTGGACCGGCCGGTGGTCGCGCAGCGCCTGCCACACGGCGTGCGGCTCGCCCCGGCCGTAGAGCCGCGGGTCGGCCAGGTCCACGCCGTCGAGGTCGGTACCGGCCAGGTCCCCGGCGGGCAGCGGGCTCACGGCAGGTCCGCCCGGGAACCGGCGCCCAATGCCGCCACGAGGTCGGCGATCGTCGGCGTCAGGAACAGCACGGCGGCGTCCACCTCGACGCCGAGCGCGTCGTACATCTCCATCAGCAGGTCGGCCGCGAGCAGGGAGTCGCCGCCGAGTTCGAAGAAGTCGTCGTGCACCCCGACCGGCGCGACGCCCAGCTTGCTGCTCCAGAGCACCGCCAGCTCGGACTCCACGCCCGGGCTGGGTGCCACGTAGGGCGAGACCACGCCCAGCTCGTCCCGGGAAACGCTGCTCATCCCGCGGGTACCCCCCGTCGACTCGATCCGGGCCCGGACGGCCGCCGGGAGGGTCCAGCTCCCCTCGCCGGCGGCCCGGGCGCAGCTCCAGCGTCGATCCCGGGGTACGGGGCCGGCAAGCGGCCCGCTGTTCGCATGCGTTCGGGCTTGTTCGGCCGTCCGGTGGTCGCGCACCCCGGGCCGACGGCAACCGCGACCCGGGCACGTGCCGGGCGGGGAGGCCGCGCCCCGGGTCGGTCAGTCCCGGAACAGGCGCAGCGGTACGGCGTCGGCCATCGCGGCCATGCCCGCGTCGTTGGGGTGCAGGTGGTCGCCGCTGTCGTAGCGGGCCAGCAGCCGCTGCGGGTCGGCGGGGTCGCGCACGGCGGCGTCGAAGTCCACGACGCCGTCGTACTCGCCGCCGGTGCGGATCCAGCGGTTCACGGTCGCGCGCTTGCGCTCGTTCTCGGGCGTGTAGAAGCCGAGCGTGTCGCCCTTGAACGGCAGGATCGTGGCGCCGTGTACGCGCAGCCCGGCCTGGTGCGCCCGCGCGATGAGCTGGCGGTGGCCGGCGATGATCTCCTCCGCCGTGACCACCTCGGACGCGGGTGCCGTGGTGCCGGGGTGGCCGAGATCGTTGACGCCGAGCAGGACGACCAGGTGGCGGGCGCCCGGCTGGGCGAGCACGTCCCGGTCGAAGCGGCGCAGCGCGCTGTGGCCGAAGTACGCCGCGTACGCCTCGGCGTCGCTGCCGGCCGGCGGGTTCGGGTCGTGCAGCAGCCGGTTGCCGGAGACGCCGAGGTTGACCACGCCCCGGTCGGCCAGGCCGGGCGCGGCCCGCAGCCGCCGGGCGAGCAGGTCCGGCCAGCGGTGGTTCGCGTTGGCCTCGGTGTTGGCGCCGTTGGTGATGGAGTCGCCGAGCGTGACGATCGCGGCGGCGTCGCGCGCCCGGGTCAGCACGCTGACGCCGGAGAGAAACCAGTCCTGGGTGACCGTGGCCGTCGGGGTCACGGTGCGGGCGGCGGTGACGTTGCCGGCCGCGACCACGTTCTCCTGGTACGAGAAGGCGGCCAGCGTCGTGACCGGGGTGCGTTCCGGCAGGTAGACGCTGATCACCAGCTCCTCGCCGGCCGGTACGCGCAAATCGACCGGGTCGCTGACCAGCGGCGCGCCCACGGGGACGGTGGCGGCGGACCGGCCGCCGAAGGTCACCGGGCGGTCGCTGCCCGGCCGGGTGTCGGTGCTCGCGCCGGTGCCGGCGCGGCGGGCGACGCGTACCTCGCCGACGACCAGCGGCAGCGTGCCGAACTCGTTGGTGAGCCGGACCCGCAGCGCCTCGCCGCCGATGCTGGTGTGCACGACGTGCCGGACGGTCTGGTCGGCCACGGTCGTCACCTGCGTGGGCGGCACCGTGGTCGGCACGGCGGCCCAGGTGCCGACCCAGCGGCCCGCCGGGTGTCCGTCCCGGCCGGCCCCGGCGGCGGCCGTGGCCGTGGCCGGCGCGGCGACCGTCGCCCCGGCGGCGGCCCCGGCGGCGAGCGCCAGCAGTTCCCGCCGGGAGGGGCCGGTCTTCGCGGTGCTGTCGTGCGGGTCCATGCCCAGCTCCTTCGCGCCCGCGCACCCGGGCGTGGACGGCGGCGAGCCGGTACCGTCGCCGCCGCGACACCGCCGGCGGTCCACGGTGCTCTACCGCGTGGGTACCGGCCAGCCGAAGTTCCGGAAAACCGGCCGAGATTTTCCGTAACATAGATCGACTCCAAAGTGTTGTCAAGCGCGGGCGGGGCCCGTCAGCCCTTGTCGGCCCCCTCGTTCGCGCCCCGGACGAAGTACCGCTGGAAGACCACGAAGATGACCGCGACCGGGATCGTCGCCAGCAGCGCCGCCCCGAGCTTCAGCGGATACTGCGTACCCTTGCCCAGCGAGCCGCTGACCAGGTCGGCGAGGCCGCGCGGCAGGGTGAACAGGCGCGGGTCCTGCACCGCGACCAGGGTGTGCGGGAACTCGTTCCAGGCGCCCTGGAACATCAGGATGGTCACGGCCAGCAGCGCCGGCCGGGCCATCGGCAGCACCACCGACCAGAAGGTGCGCACCGCGCCCGCGCCGTCGATCCGGGCCGCCTCCTCGACGCTGACCGGGATCGACTCGAAGAACTGCTTCATGATGAAGACGGCGGTCGCGTCGGCAAGCAGCGGCACGATCAACCCCAGGTAGCTGTTGTAGATGCCGAGCTGGTTGAGGACCAGGAACTTCGGGATCAGCAGCACCACGGGCGGCACCGCCATCATCGCGACGACCATGCCGAAGACCACCCTGCGCCCGCGGAACCTCAGCCGGGCCAGCGCGTACCCGGCCAGTGCGGCGGTACCGACCCGCCCGGCGGTGACGCAGACGGTCATCAGTACCGAGTTGCCGAACCAGAGCGGGAAGTCGGTGCCGTCGAAGATGCGCAGGAAGCTGGTGACGTCCAGCGGGCTCGGTATCGGCGACAACGGGTTGGCCGCCGCGTCCGGCTCGGTCTTGAAGGCGTTGCCCAGCTGGATGACGAACGGGTAGAGGTACACCAGTCCGAAGAAGACCAGCACGGCGTACCCGAGGAAGGTGGTCAGCAGACCGCGCGGCTCGCGCCGCCCGGAGCCCGCCCGCGCCGGGCCGTCGGTACCCCGCCGGGGCTCGGTCAGTACGGCCATCTCAGGACCTCCGTCCGGTACGCCGTGGGCCGCGCCCGGCGCGCCTCGCCCGGGACCCGGCGTCCCGCTCGCGCAGCAGCCAGCGCTGGGCGATGGTGAGCAGGATGATGATCAGGAAGAGCACGAACGAGATGGCCGCGCCCGAGCCGTAGTCGAAGTCCCGGAACGCGGTGCGGTAGGAGAGGTACGCCGGGGTGAGCGTGGTCTTGGCCGGATCGCCCTGGCTCATCACGTAGATCTGGTCGAAGACCTGCCAGCTGCCGATCGTGCCCAGCGCCAGCACCAGGAAGAGGGTCGGCCGGATCATCGGCAGGGTGACGTGGCGCAGCCGCTGCCAGCGGTTCGCCCCGTCCAGCAGGCTCGCCTCGTCGAGCGCGACCGGCACGTTCTGCAGGGCCGCCAGGAACATCAGCATGAAGGTGCCGGAGGTGGTCCAGACCACCAGGATGATGATCGAGCACATCGCCACGCTCGGCCCGGAGAGCCAGTCCCACCAGCTCATGCCGAAGGGGCCGCCGCTGGCCAGCGCCGCCGGCGGATGGTCCACGCCGACCGCGCCGAGCAGCAGGTGCCCGAGGCCGCGCGAGTCGGCGAACCACTGCGGCCCGTCGATGCCGAAGAGCGCCAGGATGCCGTTGACCGCGCCGGAGTTGGCGAAGAGGAAGAGGAAGACCACGCTGATCGCGACCGAGCTGGTGATCGACGGGAAGTAGAAGGCGCTGCGGAAGAACGACCGGCCGCGCAGCATCCGGTTGTTGACCACGAGGGCGAGCAGCAGGGCCAGCACCGTCTGCGCCGGCACCACGATGCCGACGTAGTAGAGGTTGTTCCGGATCGAGGTCATGAAGTTCTGCCGGGCGAGCCCGTCCCGGGTGAACAGATCCGTGTAGTTGTCCAGCCCGGCCAGTGGTACCCGGCCGGTGAACGGGCTGCCCTGGCCGTTCCAGTCGGTGAGGCTCACCCAGAGGGCCATCAGGATCGGCAGGAGCATGAACAGCCCGAGGAGCACCACGACGGGCGTCACGAAGAGCCAGCCGGCGGTCGTCTCCCGGCTGCGGATGCCGGCCCGGCGGCGGGTGCGCCGGGGCGCCGGGGCGGGCGGAGTCCGCCGCGTGTCGCCCGGCCCGGTCAGTACGTCGGTAGCCATGTCCCTTCCTCCGGTCCGCCAGTCGCCGGCTTGCCGGAACTGGTGGCCTGTCGCCGTGTCACCGATCCGCCGACCGGTCCCGGCCACGGGTCGCACGCCCGTGGTCGGGCCGGTCGGACGGGATGTCGCGGGCCCCGGCCGGGCTCGTGGCGCGGCCGGGTCCCGCAAGCTCAGCCGGCGAGGGCCGCCTGGGTGTTCTTCTGTACGCGGGCCAGCAGCGCCTTCGGGTCGCCCTGGTCGAGCCCCTGCAGGCCGGTGTCGAAGTCGGAGAGGACGCTGTCCATCTTCGGCGCGTTCACCGGACCCTGGGCGTACTCGGCACCGTCGATGAACGCCTTGTCGGCCGGGAACTGCTGCACGTACCGGTCCTTGGCGGACTGCCGCGACGGCATCACGCCGAACGCCTTCGCGAAGGCGAGCTGCTGGTCGGCGGAGGTCATCGCCTCGACGAACTTGATCGCCTGCTCCTTGTACTTGCTCTTCGCGGCGATGCCCCAGCAGTTGGTGAAGGAGAGCGTGGCCTGGCCCTTCGGGCCGGCCGGCAGCGGGTGGACGGTGTACTTGACGTTCGGGAAGTCGTTCTGGAGGGCGCCCTTGATCCAGTTGCCCTCGATCGTCATCGCCGCCTTGCCCTTGCCGAACGCCTCACCGGCCCAGCCGGCGTCGAGCTGCTTGGGGTACCGGGCCAGGCCAGCGGTGAGCAGGCCCTTGACGTACTGCAGCGCCTGGAGGTTCTCCGGGCTGTCGGCGGTCGCCTGCTTGCCGTCCGGGCTGGTGATCCAGCCGCCGGCCTGCTTGAGGAAGGCGCCGACACGGTCCCGGGTGTCGCCGATGGCCAGCGGGGTGACGCCCTTCGCCTTGAGCTTCTGCGACACCGCCGTCAGCTGCTCCCAGGTGGTCGGGACGTCGGCGTCGGTGAGGCCGGCCTTGTTCCAGAGATCGGTGTTGATCTCCAGGGCGAGGGTGGAGAAGTCCTTGGGGGCGCAGTAGAGCTTGCCGTCGCGGGTGAACGCGGTACGCAGGGTCGGGTAGAAGTCGTCCGCGTCGGCCAGCCTGTCCCCGTACGGCTCCAGCGCGCCGACGCTGGCGTAGTCGGCGAAGCGGCCGGCGTCGACGTAGAAGACGTCCGGCGGCGTGCCGCCGGCCAGTGCCTGGCCGAGCTGCTGGACGAGGTCCTGGGCCGGGGTCACGGTCGCCGTGTTCCCGGACGAGCTGGCCCAGGCCGCGGCGGCGTCCTGCACGGCCTTGGTCTCCGCCGCGCCGGACGAGCCGATGAGGATCTGGAGCGAGGCGGGTCCGCTGCTCTGTTCGCCGCCGCCGGAGCTGTCGTCGAAGCCGCTGCCGCAGGCCCCGGAGGCCAGCAGCGCCGCCGCCGCGACGCCGGCCAGGGCGGCCCGGCGGATCACTCGTCGTGTCATCTCGTGTTCTCCTGGATGGTGGGGTGTGGTGTGTCGCGGTGGTCCTGGAACGGGCTGGCGGTGCTCACCCGCTCTGCCGGACCACCAGCGACGGTCGCAACAGCACGTGCCGGGGCGCGCCGGAGCCGGTCCGCGCGGTGTCCCGGTCGAGTACGTCGGTGAGCAGCTCCACGCAGCAGGCCGCGGCCCGCGCCAGCGGCTGGCTCACGCTGGTCAGCCCGATGGCCTGGGCCACCGGCGTGTCGTCGAACCCGGTGACCGCGATCTCCGGGCCGGCGCCGGGTGACCAGCCGGGGCCGGGGACGCGTACCGCCCGCAGCGCGCCGAGCGCGAGCGAGTCGCTGGCGCAGACGATCGCCGTCGGGGGCTCGCCGTGGGCGAGCAGGTCCCGCGCCGCCGCCTCGCCCTGGTCGAACCCGTCGGGGGCCTGCCGGTCGAGGCCGGTCGGGTCCAGCCCGGCCGAGCGCAGCGTGCGCGCCCAGCCGGACCGCCGGTCGTCGCCGACGCCGGAGCCGACCGGCCAGCCGATGAACCCGATGCGCCGGTGCCCGTTGTCGAGCAGCCGCTGGGTCGCCTGGGCCACCCCGGCGCCGTTGTCGACGTCGACCCACGGATGGCCGGCGGGCAGCGCTCCCCGGCCGTCCCGCCCGGCCTCGGCCGGGTCGCTCCACGGGCGTCCGAACGTCACGAACGGCACGTCGCGCTCGGCCAGCCAGGCGGTCCGGGGGTCGCCGTGGTCGGTGCCGGTGAGCACGAACGCGTCCAGCTCGTACGCGCCGAGCAGCTGGTCGTACGCCTCGATCTCGGCGGGCGCGTCGGCGGCGGTGTAGAGCATCACCCGGTAGCCGGCGCCCTCGGCGCTCTCGGTGAGCCCGTGCAGGAAGCGGTCGAGGACGGAGCCGTTGACGCCGTCGCGGGTCGGCTCGATGCGTACCGCGATCAGCCGGGACCGGCCGGTGCGCATCTGCCGGGCGGCCTGGTTCGCCCGGTAGCCGAGGGCGGTGATCGCCTCCCGGACCCGGGCCCGGGTCTCCTCCCGGACCATGTGCGGCGCGTTCAGCACGTTCGAGACGGTCTGCCGGGAGACCCGGGCCGCCTTGGCGACTGTCGCGATCGTCACTTTTTCCGCCATAAAATCCCTCATCGCCCCGCTTGAACGATCCAATTTCAGTAGGGCATCATTGGATCGTTCAAGTCCATGGAATGCTCGCACTTTGCACGTCGCGCGCCGGCTTGTCAAGAGGCACCGCGTTCCGCCCGTACCACCCTCAGGAGTCCCTCGTGGCCGACCAGCGTCTCCAGCCGCTGCTGCACGACCTCGTCGGGGTCGTCCTCGCGCCCACCAGCGCGCTGACGGGCCCCGACGGGCAGCTCAGACCGCTCGGGGTGCAGGGGGTCTTCCACGCCGACGCGCGCGTACTGCGCCAGGCCGAACTCCGGATCGACGGCCGGGAACCCGAGGCGATCGCCCACGGCACCGACGGCCCGCACGGGGCCCGGTTCGTCTCCCTCGCCCGCTGGCTCGGCGACCCCGGCGCCGACCCGACCGTACGGGTCGACCGGATCCGCCGGGTCGTCCCCCGCGGCCTCACCGAGGAGATCGAGGTCGTCTCCACCGCCGCCGCACCGGTACGCGCCACCGTGACGCTCCGGCTCGGCTGCGACCTCGCCCCGATCGAGACGGTGAAGTCGGGCATCCCCGTCGACGAGCTAAACGCGAAGATCGGCCAGGCGGACCAGCTGGTGTGGAGCGCCGAGGGCATCACGGTCACGGTCACCGGCGAGGGGGCCACCGCCGACGCCGGCGCGACGGCCGACGGCACGGACACCGGCGCCGACCCGGCCGTGAGCCTGCTGACCTGGTCGGTCGAGCTGCCGCCGCGCGGCCGTACCGTGCTGCGCTGGCGGCTCGCGGTCGACGACCCGCGGGCGATCGTGGTGACCCCGCCGGGCGAACCGGCCTGGTCCCGCCCGCAGGTCGAGGCCGACGACCGGCGCCTCGTCCGGCTGCTCGACCGTTCCCTCGACGACCTGCGCGCGCTGCGGCTCGCCGAGGCCGACACCCCGCACGAGGTCTTCCTCGGCGCCGGCGTGCCGTGGTTCCTCACCCTCTTCGGCCGCGACAGCCTGTGGGCGGCCCGGATGCTGCTGCCGCTCGGCACCGACCTCGCCGCCGGCACGCTGCGGGTGCTCGCGCGGCACCAGGGGACCCGGCTCGACCCGGGCTCCGGCGAGGCGCCCGGGAAGATCATGCACGAGCTGCGCCGCCACGAGTTCGTCAGCGTCGGCTACGGGCTACGCCTGCCCGCCGCCTACTACGGCACCATCGACGCGACCATGCTCTGGGTGAGCCTGCTGCACGACGCCTGGCGCTGGGGCCTGCCCGAGGAGGAGATCGTCCCGCTCCTGCCGCACCTCGAGGCCGCCCTCGGCTGGCTCGACGGGTACGCCGACCCCGACGGCGACGGCTTCGTCGAGTACCTCGACACCAGCGGGCAGGGCCTGGCCAACCAGGGCTGGAAGGACTCGCACGACTCCGTCCGGTTCCGCGACGGCGGCCTGGCCCGGCCGCCGATCGCCCTGGTCGAGGTGCAGGGGTACGCCCACCGGGCCGCGCTGGACGGCGCCGCGCTGCTCGACGCCTTCGACCGGCCCGGCGGCGAGCGCTGGCGGGAGTACGCGGGCGCGCTCGCCGAGCGCTTCCGCGCCCGGTTCTGGGTGGACGGCCCGCTCGGCCCCCACCCGGCCCTGGCGCTGGACCGGGACAAGCGGCCGGTCGACGCGCTCACCAGCAACATCGGGCACCTGCTCGGCAGTGGCCTGCTCTCCCCCGACGAGTCGACCCGCGTCGCCGACCTGCTCGCCGACCCCACCCTGGCCGGCGGGTTCGGGCTGCGCACGATGTCCACCAAGGACGCCGGATTCAGCCCGCTGTCGTACCACTGCGGCTCCATCTGGACCCACGACACCGCCATCGCCCTCGCCGGGCTCGCCGAGGGCGGCCACGCCGAGCAGGCCGCCCGGCTCGCCGACGGGCTGCTCGGCGCGGCCGAGGCCTTCGACTACCGGCTGCCCGAGCTGTTCGGCGGGGACGACCGCGAGACGCTGGGCCGGCCCGTGCCGTACCCGGCGGCCTGCCGGCCGCAGGCGTGGTCGGCGGCCTCCGCCGTGGTGCTGCTGCGCGCGGCCGTGGGCCTCTACCCGGACGTACCGAACGGCCGGCTGGACCTGCGGCCGCTGCGCGGCGCCCCGCTCGGCGCGGTACGCGTCCGGCGGTTCCGCGTCGGGGGCGACCCGGTGGACGTGGCGGTCGACCGCGACGGCGTCGCCACCCTCGGGTAGCCCGCAACCGGGCGAACCCGGGGGCGGGTCCGGCCGTCGAGCAGCCCGGCGGCGACGCCGGCGGCAGCGGGGACGGCAGGCCGCGCCATGTCTGCCCGCCGGGAGGTCCGCTCGCCGCCCGCGCGACCCGGCCTACCCGACGCGGAACCGCTCGGCGTCGGCGTAGCGGAACGCCAGTCCGTTGCCGGGGGCGTCGAGGCGCACCGGCGCCGCTCCCCCGGTCGCCGGCACCGTGCCGTCGAAGAGCATCGACTCGATCCGCACGTGGTCGTGGAACCACTCCAGGTGCCGCAGGTTCGGCACCGCCGCCCCGACCGCGAGGTGCTGGTGCGGGGCGCAGTGCGCCGAGACGTCCAGCCCGGCCGCCTCGGCCACCGCCGCCGCGCGCAGGAACTCGCTGATCCCGCCGCACCGGGTCACGTCGAGCTGCTGGCAGTCGACGTACGGGACCATGCGCCGCACGTACGCCAGGTCGAAGGCGTACTCGCCGGCCGCGACGTCGGCGCTCACCTGGTCGCGGACCACGCCCAGCCCCGCCAGGTCGTCGGAGCTGACCGGCTCCTCGTACCAGCGCACGTCGAGGTCGGCGGCGGCCCGCATGACCCGTACCGCCTGCTTGCGCCGGTAGCCGCCGTTGGCGTCGACGTAGAGTTCCGCCCCGTCCCCGATCGTGGCCCGGGCCGCGGCCATCCGCGCCAGGTCCCGTCCCTCGGCCGCACCGTCGGACTCGCCGATTTTGATCTTCACCCGGGGAATGCCCTGCTCCCGGGTCCACTCGGCCAGCTGCCGGTGCTGCCGCTGCGCGTCGTACGTGGTGAAGCCGCCGCTGCCGTAGACCGGCACCTGCCGGCGGGCGGTACCGAGCAGCCGGGCCAGCGGCACGCCGAGCCGGCGGGCCTTCAAATCCCAGATCGCGCAGTCCGCGGCCGAGAGCGACAGCCCGGCGACGCCGGGGCGGCCGGCGTTGCGCAGCGCGACGCGCATCGCCTGCCAGGCCGCCGGGGTGTCGTCGGGGTCGAGGGCGGCGACCGCCGGGGCCAGCAGCTCGGCCACCACCCCGGCGGCCGCCGCCGGCCCGTAGGTCCAGCCGAGGCCGACCGGTGGCCCGGCGTCGCCCGGGCGGGGCATCGCGGGGGCCGGTCCGGGCGGTCCGTCGAAGGCGTGCACCAGCACCAGCGTGGTGCTCGACCAGGCAAGGGTGCCGTCGGCCTCGGGCGCGTCGGTCGGTACCCGGTAGGCGCTGGCCGCGAGCCGCACGCCCGATCAGCCCCGGGACCGGGCCACGGCGCGGGCCAGGGCGGTCGCCGCGCCGAGCACGGCGGCGCCGGCCGCCACGGTGGTGGCGGACCGGACCAGCCGGGTCGGCGCGGCCGGGCGCCGCGCCCACTGGCTCTCCGGCAGCGGGCCGTCGCGACCACCGCGCAGCCCGGCGCGGAGCAGCTCGGCCAGGTGGATGGCGCGCCGGCCGCCGGCCGCGCCCTGTTCGATCTGGGTACGACAGCTGAAGCCGTCGGCCAGGATCACCGTGCCCGGTTCGGCGGCGCGCAGCGCGGGGAGCAGCACCCGTTCGGCGCACGCCTCCGAGACCTCGTAGTGCCCCTGCTCGAAGCCGAAGTTCCCCGCCAGCCCGCAGCAGCCGGAGTCGAGGAACTCGCCGTCGACCCCGGCCCGGCGCAGCAGGGCGCGGTCGGCCTCGGCACCGAGGATGGCGTGCTGGTGGCAGTGCGTCTGGACCAGCGCGGCCCGGGAGAGCACCGGCGGCTGCCAGTCGGGGGTGTGCTCCTGCAGCAGCTCGGCGAGGGTGACCGTCTGCCGGCGCAGCTTGCGGACGTCCTCGTCGTCCGGGAAGAGTTCGGGCGCGTCGGAGCGGAACACGGCGGTGCAGCTCGGCTCCAGGCCGAGGACCAGGCCGCCCGAGCGCAGGTGCGGGGCGAGCGTCGCCACGGTGCGGCGCAGCACCCGCTTGGCGGTGCGGAGCTGACCGGTGGAGATCCAGGTCAGCCCGCAGCAGACCGGCCGGTCCGGCACCCGTACCCGCCAGCCGGCGGACTCCAGCACCTCCACGGCGGCCCGGCCGACGTCGGGGTGGAAGTGGTTGGTGAAGGTGTCCGGCCAGATCATCACCTCGCCGCGCGCGCCGTCGCCGCGCGGTACCCGCCGGGCGAACCAGCGCGTGAACGTCTGCTCGGCGAAGAGCGGCAGGTCCCGGCGCTGGTCGACGCCGGCGGCCAGCTTCGCCAGCCGGTCCAGCCCGGGGGCGTGCGCGAGTGCGTTGACCAGCCGGGGCGCCGTCGCGGCGAGCAGGGCGGCCGCGGGCAGCCAGCCCATCGAGTAGTGCGCGCGGGGGCGCAACCGGCCGGCGTAGTGGTGGGCGAGGAACTCGGCCTTGTAGGTGGCCATGTCCACGTTGACCGGGCAGTCGGCCTTGCACCCCTTGCAGGCCAGGCAGAGGTCGAGCGCGTCGCGTACGGCGTCCGAGCGCCAGCCGTCGGCGATGAGCCCGCCGCGGTCGGTACCGTCGAGCATCTCGAAGAGCAGCCGGGCGCGCCCCCGGGTGGAGTGCTCCTCCTCGCGGGTCACCATGTACGACGGGCACATCACCCCGCCGTGCTCCCGCCGGCACTTGCCGACCCCGACGCAGCGCAGCACCGCGTGCGGGAAGCTGCCGCCGTCCTCCGGGTACCGGAATATGGTCTCCACCGGACCGTGCTGGTAGTCGGCCCCGAGCCGCAGGTACGCGTCGAGCGGGTACGGCGCCACCACCTTGCCCGGGTTCATCCGGTCGTCCGGGTCGAAGACGGCCTTGAGCTGCCCGAAGGCGTACGCCAGCCGCTCGCCGAACATCCTCGGCAGCAGCTCGCCGCGTCCCTGCCCGTCGCCGTGCTCGCCGGAGAAGGAGCCGCCGTAGGAGACGACCAGGTCGGCGGCGCTCTCCACGAAGCCGCGGAACCGCCGCACCCCGTCGGCGCTGCGCAGGTCGAACGGGATCCGGGTGTGCACGCAGCCCTGCCCGAAGTGCCCGTACAGCGACGTCCGTACGAGGTCGAACTCCTCGAAGAGCCGGTCCAGGTCGCGCAGGTAGTCGCCGAGCCGGTCGGGCGGCACCGCCGAGTCCTCCCAGCCCGGGTGGTCGTCGTCGTGCTGCCCGGGGCCGTGCGCCGTGGCGCCGAGGCTGGCCTCGCGGACCTCCCAGAGCTGCTTCTCGTCGGCCTCGTCGTCGAACTGGAGCACGCTCGGCCAGCCGTCGCGGCTCACGCTGCCGTCCGGGCCGTCGGGGCGGACCGCGTTGATCAGGCGGTCGGCCGCCTCGTCGGCCTCCCGCGCGGTCTCCCCGCCGAACTGCACCATCAGCCACGCGCCGCCCCGCGGCAGCTTGTGCAGGGCCGCCGGGTGCAGGTGTTTGCGCTGTTCGAAGTCGATCAGGGTGTCGTCCAGCCCCTCCAGCGCGATCGGTCCGTACGGCAGTACCCCCGGTACGGCGTCGCCGGCCGCGGCGATGTCCGGGTAGCCGAGCAGCACCAGCGAGCGGAACTTGACGACCGGCACCAGCCGCAGCCGGGCCCGCAGGATCGTCACCAGCGTCGACTCCGACCCGACCAGTGCCTGCGCGACGTGGAAGCCCTTCTCGGGCAGGAGGCTGTCGAGGTTGTAGCCGGAGACCCGGCGGGGGACGTCGGGGTAGCGGGCGCGGATCTCGGCGGCGTACGCGTCGCGCAGCGCCCGCAGCTGGCGGTGGATCTCCGCGGGCCGGCCGCCCTGGCGCTGGATCTGCGCGTACCGCTCGTCGCTCGTCTCGCCGACCCACATCCGCGTACCGTCGTAGAGCAGCACCTCCAGCTCCACGACGTTGTCGACCACCTTGCCGGTGCGCTGCGCGCTGGCGCCGCACGAGTTGTTGCCGATCATCCCGCCGACCGTGCAGTGGTCGTGGGTGGCGGGCTCCGGCCCGAACTCCAGCCCGGTCGGTTTCAGCAGCTCGTTGAGGGTGTCGCGGACGATTCCCGGCTCCACCAGGCAGGTACGCCCCGCCGTGTCGACCTCCAGCAGCCGGTTGCAGTACTTCGACCAGTCCAGCACCACGGCCGTGTTGGTGCACTCCCCCGCCAAGCTGGTGCCGCCGCCCCGGGAGACCAGCGGGGCGCCGTACCGCCGGCACACCTCGATCGCCGCCACCGCCGCCTCGACCGTGCGCGGCAGCACCACCCCGAGCGGCACCTGCCGGTAGTTGGAGGCGTCGGTCGAGTACGTCGCCCGCGAGCCGGCGTCGAACCGTACCTCCCCGTCGACGGCGGCGCGCAGCTCGGCCGCGAGGGCGCGCAGGTCGACGTCGGAGGCGGGCGCCGGCGCCCGGACGACCGGGTCCGGCAGCGGTACCGGCCCCGCGTCCCGGTGCCGGGTCGCGACCCCCGCGTTCCGAAGCTCCTCCACCCCGCGCTCCTTCAACCCCGGGCCGCCGCCAGACGGGCCGACACGATCGGTCCGCCGGTCGCGGAACCGCCCGGGCCTACCCGCTCGCGACCAGCTCAAACGTCGGTACGCCTGGCGGCAACTCTTCAGATGATCTTGCGGGGTCGGGACCTACCTTTCGGATGGGTCGTGGTCGAGGCCCGCCCGCCATCTCGGCCTCTCACCCACGGGTACGCTCTCCGTGAGGCGTTGAAGATCATCGAGAACGGGTAGCCGGTGAGCGGACTGCCGCACGACGGCACGGACAGGTCGCGCGAGACACGCGTGGACAGGTACGGCGCCGTGTCCACGGCGTTGGCCCTACTCAGTGATCACCAGCTTGCTCAGCTCGTGGACACGGCGCCGGCCATCGGGTCCGGCGTCGGAGGCACGTCGGCGTTGCTGGACATCGCCGGCGCGCCGGTCTTCGTGAAGCGGATCCCGTTGACGCGGTGCACACCTATGACGCCCAGGTCACGCTCGGCGCCTCGCAGCCGCTGCCGGACGAGGTGGCCCTCGACGGTGTGGAGGAGTTCCTCTCCACCTGCTGCGCGACGACGAGCGCCTGGCCGCACGAGCCCGCCGCCGTCGACTACCACGCCGTCGAGGGCCGCTCCTGGCGCCTGCGGCTCTCCGCCGACGGTGCACGGGCCGACCGCCTCCCCACGCCCGGCAGCGGTGCCGGTGCGGACCCGGACGTGGCCGACGCCTCCGCCCGGGGCACGGCCCCACGAGCTGGTCCTGCTCTTCTACGGCCGGATTGCGCTGGACTCCCTGAAGCTCGACGGCGACCGACGCCACTTCGACCGGCTCATCGCCTGGGAGCCGGACGAGTAGGAGCTGCGGCTGCCAAGGACAAACCGGCTGGACATCCGTGGAAACGACACTAGAGTCGCGGGCATGCATCTCCCTCTGATCTACGGCTGACACGGTCGGGGCAGCGCCCCGGCTCTTCTCCCGCACGCCGATGCGCGGGCCTGGCACAGGTCACCGCGCCGGCCTGCCGTGTCCTCTCCGCCGTAGACCAGAAATGAGCGTGTATCCATGTCTCGTCGCCGTACCCACATCGCCATGGTCGGCATCCCCGCCGTCAGCCACGTCCTGCCGAGCCTTGAGGTCATCCGCGAGCTGGTGGCCCGTGGCCACCGCGTGACGTACGCCAACGACCCGGCCGTGAGCGAGCTGATCGCGGCCACCGGCGCCGAACTCGTCCCCTGCGCCTCCGGGCTGCCGGTGGCCGACAACAACTGGCCCGATGATCCGATCGCCGCGATGGGCCTCTTCCTCGACGACGCCGTCCAGGCGCTCCCCCAGCTGCGCGCCGCCTACGACGACGACCCGGCGGACCTGTACCTGTACGACATCGGCGCCTACGCCGCGCGCGCCCTGGCCGAATCGCAGGGCCGGCCCATCGTGCAGCTGTCCCCGACGTTCGTGGCCTGGGACGGCTACGACGAGGAGGTCGCGGCGCAGCTGCGGCAGCTGCCGGGCGCCGACGCGTACCGGGAAAGGTTCTCCCGGTGGCTCGCCGGCTGCGGGGCCTCCACCACCGACGTGGACGACTTCTCCGGTCGTCCCGCGCGGGCGCTCGCGCTGATCAGCCGGGCGATGCAGCCGCACGCCGACCGGGTCGACGGCGACCGGGTGACCTTCGTCGGGCCCTGTTTCGACGCACGCGCGGACGCGGGCGCCTGGACCCGTCCGGCGAATGCGGAGAACGTGCTCGTCATCTCCCTGGGTTCGGCGTACACCCGGCAACCGGAGTTCTACCGCCGGTGCCTGGCGGCCTACGGCAACCTGCCCGGCTGGCACGTCGTACTGCAGATCGGCAAGTACACCGACCCGCGCGAACTCGGCGACATCCCGACCAACGTCGAGGTGCACTCCTGGATCCCGCAGCGGGCGATCCTGGAGCAGGCGGACGCCTTCGTGACCCACGCCGGTATGGGCGGCTGCGGCGAGGGGCTGCGGGCCGGGGTACCGATGATCGCCGTACCGCAGGCCGCCGAGCAGTTCATGAACGCCGACCGGCTCGTGGAGTTGGGCGTGGCCCGCCGCGTCGACACCGCGGAAGCCACCGCCGAGGCCCTGCGGACGGCGCTGACGGAGCTGGTCGGCGACGCCGGGGTGGCCCGCCGCTCGGAGCTGCTGCGCGCCGAGGCGGTGGCCGAGGGCGGCACCCCGCGCGCCGCCGACCTGATCGAGAAGATGCTGACCTGACCCCGACTGTTGGTCGGGTAGTTCCAGGGCGCACGTCGCCCTGGAACTACCCGGCGCCCCGACCGTCGGCAAGGCGCTCGGGCGACTGGAAGGGGCGAGCCGTTGCTCCGTTCCCGGTGGGTGTCGTACCCGGGTGGTAGGAGATGGGCATGTATCTCGTCCACCTGTCCCACTCCGGGCCGGAATGGGACATCGCCCGGCCGATGGAAGAGCAGACCGAGTGGCTCGCGCACGCGGCCTACATGGACTCGCTTGTCGACCAGGGCAGCATCGTGCTCGGCGGCCCGCTCGACGACATGCGCGTGGTCCTCGTCTTCGAGGCCGAGTCCGAGCAGGCCGTACGGGAACTGCTGGGCCGCGACCCGTGGAGCGGCAGCCACCTGCGGATCACCGCGGTGGAACCATGGACAATCCGCCTCGACGGACGCCGGCTCGCGGCCGACCGCTGATTCAGTCGAAGCCCTTCTCGCTCAGGATCCGGTCGATGCGGGCGCGATGCGCCTGCTCCCATGCATCGAGGGATTCGTCGGCCTCCTTGGCCACCTTCGTCTGAGCGTCCAGGAGCACCTGCTCCTGACGGGCGGCGGGAACAACCACGATGCCCTCTTCGTCGGCCACCACGATGTCGCCGGGGGTCACGTTCACGCCGCCGCACCGCACCTGACGATTCAGCGGCTCGACGGCTGCCTTGGCCCCGGGGATGGGGATGACTCCCCTGGCGAAGACGGGAAAGCCCATCTCGCGTACCTCGGCGAGGTCGCGGATCACCCCGTCCACCACGAAGGCGGCGATCCCTCGACGTTGAGCGACGGCACAGACGTTTCCCCCACTGACCGCGTAGTCCAGGTCACCCGCTTCCACCACGATGATCGAGCCAGGTTCCGCGCGGTAGATCGCGGCGTGCAGCATGAGGTTGTCGCCGGGAGGGCACCGCACGGTGAACGCCGCGCCGGCGACTCGCGGGATCGGGGACCAGAGCGGGCGAATGCCGATGTCCATGACCTGCTCGCGGCCGAGAACGTCGGCGAGGCTGGTCGGGGAGATGTTCGTGAATCCGCTGGCGTCGCTCATGGTCCGCCTCCAATCGAGGGTGGCTACGGAAGGGTCGGGCCTGCGACGGTCGCGTCGGTCAGGATCGGGCGTCGCCAGGGGCCGGGCACCCGGCCAGCCTAATAATACGTACGTACGGTTTGCAACGCGCCCCGGACCGGCGCCGAGTTCAGTCCGGTTGCGGTCGGGATCGCAGGCGGTCCATTTGCGCGTGGCTGAGGTCGTGGGCCCGGCGCAGGTGCCGGGTGATGATCTCCAGCTCCTCTTCGCTGTGGCCGTCGAGGACCTCCTGCCAGGCCTGGCCAAGGTCGTCCCAGACGGCGGTGACTCGGGCCACGCGTTCGGGCACCAGGGCCACCAGGACCCGACGGCGGTCGTGCTGGTCGGGCGTACGCACCACGTAACCGCCGCGTTCGAGCCGGTCGACCAGACGGGTGGCCGAACCGGCGGTCAGGCCGGTCATCTCGGCGATCTGCTTGACCGTGCGCGGCCCGGGCTCGGCGGTCAGCAGGCTGAGGGCCTGCACGTCGGTGGGATGCAGCCCGAGGTGGTCGGCGATGGCCTGGTTGAACAGGACGTACGCCGCCAGGTACCGACGGGACGCCATCGACAGTTCGTCGTACAGCCTGACCCGACGGGCGCCGGTCATGTGGACCACACTCCCAAAATAGTTGCGCGACGCAGCTATGCGCCGCTACGGTTCACTGCGCGACACAACAAATGTGTCACGCAACGATACTACTCCGGAGGTCACATGTTCACCGTCGCCGTCACCGGCGCGACCGGTGCCCAGGGCGGCGCCGCCGCCCGTACGTTGCTCGCGGCCGGCCATCGGGTGCGTGCGCTCACCCGCCGCCCCGACTCGCCCGCCGCAGTGGCGCTGCGGGATCTCGGGGCCGACGTGCGCCGCGCCGACTTCGACGACAACGCCTCGCTCGACGCGGCGCTCGCGGGCGCCGACGCCCTGTTCGCCGTCACCACCCCGTTCGGCACCGACCTCGCCACGGAGACCCGCCAGGGTCGGGCCCTCGTCGACGCCGCGGTCACCGCCCGGCTCGGGCACGTCGTGCTCACCACCGCCGCCCATGCCGACCGTGGCACCGGCGTACCGCACTACGAGAGCAAGTACCTGGTCGAGCAGTACCTACGCGGTTGCGGCGTACCGTGGACCGTCATCGCACCGGCGGCGTTCATGGACAACTACGCCAGCGGCTGGACCCTCGACGGGCTCCGCGACGGCACCTTCGCCTGGCCCATGCCCGCCGATCGGCCTCTCACCCTCATTCCGGCCGCCGACATCGGCGCGTTCGCCGCGCTCGCCCTCCAACGCCGCGACGAGTTCGCCGGCCGGCGCATCGACATCGCCTCCGACGAGCGGACCCCCGCCGAGATGGCCGAGATCCTCGCCGCCGCGATCGGCCGGCCCATCGCCTGTCGCGAGGTGCCGCTGACCTATGTGCGGACCCGATCCGAGGACCTGGCCGCGATGTTCGAGTACTTCACCACCGTCGGCCTCGACGTCGACGTCGCCGGCCTGCGCCAGGCCTACCCCGAGGTCGCCTGGCACAGCTTCGCCGACTGGGCCACGGCCCAGGACTGGCCCGCGCTGCTGGCCTCCGCCGCCGCGCACACCCGCCACTGAAGGAGCACCGCGATGAAACCGATCGGCTACTGGCTCAACCGCACCGACCAGGCGCTCACCCGCTACATGAACTCGATGCTGGCGCAGTTCGGCCTCACCCGGATCGCCTGGCAGGTCCTCAACGTCATCGAGGACGTCGGTGACGTCCCCGACGCTGAGGTCCTGGCAACCCTCGCCGCCAACGCGGACGTACCCACGCTGACGGCCGCCATCGACGCCGTCCTCGCCGATGGCTGGGCGACCCGACCCGCACCGGGCCGGCTCGCCCTCAGCTCCGAGGGGGTCGCGCACCTGGCCGTCGTGGCCAAGCGCGTCGACACGTTCCGCGACCTGTCCATGAGCGGCATCACCCCGGACGAGTACCGGACCACCGTCCACGTACTCGAACGCATGAGCCGCAACCTCGAAACAGCGGCGGAACCGGGCTAATCCGGCCGACCGGGCAGGCGCCGGATCAGCCACCACCCGTACCCGACGAAGATCACGGCAATCGCCGCCTGCCACCACAGTGGAGCGGCGTCGGGGCTGCGGAGCTGCAAGAGGTCGTCGAGGGCGTGGAGCACGACCAGCGGCCAAATCGTACGGAGCTGCCAGCGCAACGCCGCGAAGCCGAAGCCGAACGCGCTCGTGCTGACCACCTGGACGACCGTGTCGTCCCAGGCGCGGCCGAACCAGAAGGCGCTGAGCGCGTGCCCGAGCCCGAAGAGCACGCCGACCCAGACGGCGGCGCGCATCGGGCCGAGCTGACGCAGCACGTACTGAATGGCGCCGCGACTGACGGACTCCTCGGCCACGCCCACGGCCAGCATGGTCAGCGCGGTGCTCGTGAACACCGTCACCGAGCCGGCGAGACCGGGCACCGCGTACGACGTGACGAGTACCAGAATCGGCAGGCACCACCACCAGGAGCGGTCGGGGCGACGCCAGGCGAGAGCCGAGCCCCGCCACCAACCCATCCACGCCACGAAGGCGAGCGTCCCGACCGCGGTACCGGCGTTGACCAGCGCGGGACCCAGATCGGGAAACCAGGATGCGGAGAGGCCGCCGACCAACTCGGCCAGCGCGAACAGGAGCACGTGCCACGCGACCGTCAACCCGACGGCGGTCCAGATCGGCGACCGGTGAGCCCACCGATCAATACGTCGACGCACCGGGTGACCCTACCGAAGCCACGTGCGGTCCTAACGAAACAATTTCACGAATTCCGCCGGCGTCCGCCCGCCGGCCGCGCTCAGCCGCCGCGCAGTCAGTGCTTACAGACCCATCCCCGAGTAACCCCAAGGGCGTCCTCGGGCCGCCTCCAGCCGTACCGAAGAGTCCGGGGCGAAGACCTGCGGCAACGTCGTCTCCAGCGTCCCGCTGATGGCGTGGAGCGGAGACCACACTGCCGGGTCCCCGTAGCGGAAGGCCGACGCTAGTAGTGCGGGTTCTTCCAACGCCCCGCGTTCCGGTGTCGCCTCGCCGCCTGCCAGTCCTGCCGCTCGCGTAGGGCTCGCCTCAGTCTGGCGTTCTGGTCGCGAAGTGCGGTCTCGGTGGCCTCGCGGGCGGTCAGCTCGTCGACCATCCAGCGCACGAACGCGTACACCTGCTCCTCGGCCAGACCGCGCCGACCCAGCGCGGCCCGCCGGAAGCGAACCCGGCGAATGTTGGCGGCTCGTATCCGCTGCGGCGGCATGCGGGAGAGGTAAATGCCCATCGGCAATTGCTCCTAGGAATGGGGCCGTAAGGCTAGAACGACGATCTGTCTCACATGCCTACGACGGGGTCGCGCCCCGCGCGCGGCCACTCGCCGGTCGCGCTGCCGTAGGCGTCTGGACTCGACGTCTCGGCTGGCTGGGGACGAGGGCTGGTCGCAGACCGGACAGTTGGACGAACAGTTCCCGGCGCTCAACGGCGAGACCGTTCGGGCCGAGCACGTACCCGACAAGCCAGCACCAGCCGTAGTAGGTCGGCCAGCCCGGCACCGATACAACCCTCAGGACCACGGCTCGGTCGCCGGCGAACTGCACGGAGGCGCGCCCGTCGACAAGTAACACGTCGCCGGGCTTGGGCAGCGGCGGCAGGCGAGAAGATCCCGTACTCGTCCGGCCCGACTCGTCCGTACTTGGCTCCGATCGCCGAACGGCGCCGCCGCCAGGCTGGCATGCCCTGCCGTTCACGCACGCCCTCGCCGGTCGTTCATGTGCTCAAGCCGGAGGCACGCGAGGCAGCTCAGCGAGGAGCCGCACGTGGTGCACCAGCGGCGCGACTGGCGGTACGAGATCAGGCCCACGGCGAAGCCGACCAGCAGGGCTCCGACGACGGACAGCAGGACTTGATACGGCGGCATGTCTACCTCGCTCCGGTGGATCAGGGCATACCGACGGGACCCCGCCCCAGCTCGGGCGACGCCGTCAGTTTGTGCCGAGGAATGCTCACTTGATCGAGATGTGTATCATTCATACCGTCTCATGCCGACAATCGTTGGGCAATAGCAAACCGCCTATTTGAGGAATCGATCATCGGCATGCTTGATCCCAACACCGACGTAGTCGAAACTTTCGCCATGCCAGCGGCCAAGCGAGACCGACGTACACCGACCATCCGCGGCCGTCAGCTCGGGATCGAACTGAAGCGCCTACGCCTCGAAGCACAGCTCTCGGCCGACACCGTGGCCGAGCACCTCGGCTGCTCGCAGGCGAAGGTGACCCGCATCGAGCTTGCCCAGAGCAGCGTCAGCAAGGGCGACCTGTTCCTGATGCTCTCCCTATACGGCGTCACCGACACCACGACGAGGGAGCAGTACTGGCGCCTTGCCCGGGAGGCACGCGGTCGCGGCTGGTGGGAGGACTACCGCCAGGTCATCACCCGCGGACTCAGCACCTACATCGCCTTCGAGGCCGAGGCGTCCCAGCTCCAGACCTGGTCGTGGGGCACCGTCAACGGGCTACTCCAGACACCCGAGTACGCCCGCGCCACCTTCATGGGCGAACCGGACGGGCATGGCCGCAGCTCGGACGAGATCGACAAGCTGGTCGCGGCGCGGATGGCTCGGCAGGAGCGGGTGACGAACGGGTCGCTGAAGCTGTGGGCGGTCCTGGACGAGTCGCTGCTGCACCGCCCACTCGGCGGTGGCGAGATCCTGAAGGCCCAGCTCGACCGACTCCTGGAACCCCGCAAGAACGTGGCGATCCAGGTACTCCGCCAGCAGACCGTCTGGCACGCCGGCCTGAACGGCGCGTTCTCGATCATGCGCTTTCCCGCCCATCCACCGATCGCCTTCGTAGAGTCGCCCACCGGCGACCTGGACGTGGAAGACGAGGCAGACGTAGAGCGGTTTACGCTTGCCTTCGAGTACCTTCGCGCCGCCGCAGCCAGCGTCGAGGAGTCACGCGAACTGATTGCCCGAGCGCGAGACGAGATCTAGACAGGGGTGGCAGCAGTGGAGCTGACCGGCGCCAACTGGCGCAAGAGCACCCGTTCCAGCGGCGGGGGCAACGGTGACTGCGTCGAGGTCGCGCAGCTCCCGGCCGCCGTCGGCGTACGCGACAGCAAGGACGCCTCTGGTCCCGTGCTGATCTTCCCAGCTCCCAGTTGGGTGGCGTTCCTCGGCGGGCTGAAGCACAATCGCTCGGTGTCGTAGGCGCCCACGCACGCTGTACTTCGCGCCGGCGCCCTCGCCACCGTGCTCAACCTGCTCGGCGATCAGCGGATCGTCCACTCGGCTCGCCGGGGGCATCAGGACATCACCCGTGCCGGACCCGCCAACGAGGTGCGCGACCTGGTCGACAGCATCGAGCACTTCATCCAGAGGCGCCAGCACCCTCCTCGATAACGCACCGTCATCGCAGTACCCGATCGTCATCGCCGGCCACGTCGTCACTCTGGGCGAACTCCGGCCCATGCTCGGCCTGCTGGCGGTCCCGACCGGCAATAGCTGGCGCAGCGGGCTGCGGACCAGCAGTCGAAGGACGCTGCATATGTGGTAGGGGCCCGCCCAGTGCAGCAACAGCCATGACGCGTAGTCGCTCGTAGTAGGCAAAGGCGCCCGCGCCGGCTAACAGCGGTAGGACACGGTCGAGATCGTTTACACACTGCATGAGTAGGCCCGTGCGCCAATCGTCCAGATGTCCCCGCGTCTGCAACCAGGTGCTGACACAGCCCGCGACGTCGGCGTCAAGCAGGACCATGTCCGCGCCGGCCAGTTCCGCGCCCCGTAGCTGTGCCGGGAACTCAGCCCGCAAGTGGGCGTCCCACAACCGCGCTACTGCCTCGACCTGCTCGTCTACGGCGCCCACATGGCAATGATCCCAGGATCCCGTGGACGGTCTGGCTCAACCACCTGACGCCGGGGAGCCGCGTCGGTTGTCTGGGTCCACAGGCACGGCCGTGACGATCGCAAGGGGTGCTGCCCTCCGTCCGGGTTCTAATCCCCTCCGGTCCGCGCTCGACCTCGCCCGCCGAGCCGGGCCATTCACGGCCCGGTGGCCGGTGTCGTAGACGGTCGCCAGCTGGGCACGAGCGGTCACCACGACACCGCCGACGACCAGACACAACGGGCAGACCGGTCAGCAGGCAACCGGATTGCGGCGCCCTTACCCCAGCGGCGCGAGGTCCAGCCGGGCGAGGACAGACGGGTTCAGTGTCGGCCGGGGTGCTTGGTGACGAGCGTGGTCAGCGAGCGGGGGGCCAGTTCGACGGTGGCGTTTCGGCCGTACCCGGAGACGAGGTTCGGTACCTTCTCCAGTTTGCGGGTGGCGTCGGTGACGTACGCGGTCGGGCGCTTGAGGTCCACTCCGGTGCGTACCGTCTCGGTCGTGGTGTTGAGGATCTGCACGACCTCCGTACCGTCGGCGTTGCGGTAGGCCGAGACCTTCAGCCCCTCCGGCGCGCCGCCGACGCCGATCCGCACGGCACCCGGACGGATGAAGCGGCTGTACGCGGCGAAGGCGTAGAGGCGGGACGATACCCGGTACGCGTCGTTGGCGTCGTCGACCTGGACCAGCGCGGCCGTGCCGCCTCGGGACGAGCCGAGCCAGAAGAGGAAGGCGCTCGCGTCGGCCAGCGCGAGCGTGTCGTGGATGCGTTCGGCGATGGCGATGCCGTCGGTGCCCTTGCCGCTGTCCCAGGCCTCGTTCCAGCCGTCCACGGTGCTCGACGGCGCCCACTCGGACATCCAGGTGCGGGCCGTGGTCGGCAGCGGGTGGTCGGCGGGGCTGGCGTAGCCGTGGCCGGTGAAGAGGTCGAGGTGGCGGCGGGCGACCGGGTCGGCCTCGATCGCCTGGGCGTACGCCTCGGACTGCTGCCAACCGAACGAGTCGCAGCAGGCCACGTCCACGCCGGCCCGCTCGGCGATCGGGCCGAGGACCTTCACGAACTCGGCGGCCTGGGCCGGGGTGAAGCGCATCGAGGCGTACGAGGTGGTCCAGTCGGGCTCGTTGACGAACCCGATCTCGTCGATTTTGATGCCCTCCTGGCGGTAGAACTTGGCGTACTGGACGAGGTAGCGCGCGTACGCCTCGCGCCAGTCGCCGCTCGCGCAGGTCACGCCCTGCAGGCCGCAGAGGGTGCCGCCGTTGGTGTCGGTGCCGTTGTCCTTCATGTAGCCGGGGGCGCTCCAGGCGTCGGCGTAGAACCGCTTGATTCCCCGCCGCTGCGCCTCCTTGGCGTACCAGACCTGGGCGCCGTCCCAGCCGTCCCAGCGGTAGTTCGGGGTGGCGGTCGGTCCGCCGGGGTCGGTCGGCTGGATCGACAGCATTTTGTCGTACTCGGTGGTCGCCGACGAGCCGATGCCGAGCCGCAGGATGCTCGGCGCGGCCCCGTTCTCCCGGTCCAGGAGCAGGTCGAGGACCTCTTTTCGCTTCTCCTCGGAGAGGTTGTGGACCAGCGAGGAGCGCTGGAAGGCGATCGAGTAGCCGAAGCCGTCGATGCGCTGGTGCCGTTCGGTCCGGTCGAGGTCGATGCCGGGGCGCGGGGCGGCCTGGGCGGGCGCGCCGGCCAGCACGGTCACGGCCGCGACGACGGTCGCGAGGACGGGAGATCGGAACACGTCGCACCCCTCCGGACGTCAGCACATAGCTTGATCTCGATACCTTAGCGCCGTGGTCGCGGTCCGCGGTAGGTCCGGGCCGCCGGCCGCCCGGCCGCCGGCTAGGGTGCCGGTCGTGGTCGAGGGATTCGTGTACGTCGCCGACGACTCGCCCGGCCCGATGCGGTACGCCCGCGTCGGCGAGCGGGTCCGACTCCCCTCCGCCGAGCCACCGTGGATCGTCGTCGACCACAGCGTGCACCGGGTGCTCGTGGTCCGCTGGCCGGGCCGGCTCTTCCGGGTCGCGAGCGTGCCGCCCGCCGACGACGAGGAACGGGCCGCCCTGGCCCGCGCTGCCGCGAATCTGCGCGCCGACGCGGGCTACACCCGTGCCATCGCCGTCGACATTCTGGCCGAGCTGCCGGCCGCGACGCTCTTCGGGCCGCACGGCGCGGCCGTGGTCGAGCTGCTGGCGTACGCCGATCAGCTCGCCGAACCCGCCGCCCGCGACCTGGCCGCCGCGCGCCATCCGGAGGCCGACCGGGCGTACGACCGCGCGTGGCGGCGCTGGCTGGCGGGGCAGCCGAACGGCGCGGCGTACCGCGACGGCGACCAAGCCGGGGTGCTGGCGGTGCCCGGGGCGGGCTCCGTCGGCTCGCCGATCGGGCACGGGCTCACCGTGCTGTGGCGCCGGGTGGCCGAGACCGCCCGGCGCGTGGCCGGCCCGGCGGCGTTCGAGGTGGACGAGGACGGCGACGAGGTGCTGCTGGATCCGTGGTCGACGGCCGCCGCGGCGCTGCTGGACGCGGCCCTGGCCCTCGGGGCGCCCGAGCTGGTCGACGCCGCCGACGCGGACCGGCTCGCCTCGGCCTGGCGGACCGTCGGCGGACGGTAGTGCGCCGTGCGGTCGCGACCCCGGTTCGACCGGTCCGGGCGGCCAGGCGGCGGAGTCAGTTCAGGGTGACGATGGCGGCGTTGAGGGCCGTGGCGAAGGAGACCCAGGCCAGGTACGGCGCGAGCAGCCCGGCGGCCGGCCGGCTGACCCGGTGGAAGAGCACGATCGTCGCGGCGACGAGCAGCCAGAGGGCGACGATGTCGACGAGGGCCAGACCGTACCGGCCGAGCCCGAAGAAGATCGGTGTCCACGCCGCGTTCAGCACGAGCTGGGCCGCGTAGCTCCAGAGCGCCGGGCCCCAGCCGGCCCGCTGCCAGGCGAGCCAGCCGGCCACCGCGATCGACACGTAGAGAACCGTCCAGACGGGGCCGAACAGCCAGCTCGGGGGCGCCCAACTCGGCCGCACGAGGGTGTCGTACTCGGTGGCGGTGCCGCGGACGGCGAACGCGCCGATCGCCGCCGCCGCGAAGGTCGCCGCCCCGAACCCCAGCAGCGCCCGGAGCGAACGACGGCCGCGGCGGCGCGGCAGCGGGAGGGACGCCGTGCTCATCCGCACAGCCTTCCCGCCGGGCCGGGTGGGAAACCCCCGGCGGCCGGCGTGGTCACGCCCGTACCCCGGTTTAGGGTCGGGTGATGCGAACTGGTGGAGCGGTCGGCGACGACGTCGCGGACCTGCGGGCGCGGCTGCGGCACGTGCACTGGATCGGCGGCGGCTCCGGCGCGGGCAAGTCGACGGTCGCGCGCCGGATCGCCGAGCGGTACGGCCTGCGGCTGTACCGCACCGACGACGTGATGGCCGAGCACGCCGCGCGGAGCAGCCCCGAGCGGTGCCCGTCACTGACCGCGTTCAAGGCCATGGACATGGACGAGCGCTGGCTGAACCGCTCCCCCGAGGTCATGCTCGACACGTTCCACTGGTACCGGGGCGAGGCGTTCGACCTGATCGTCGAGGACCTGCTCCGCCTGCCGCCCGGCCCGGGCGTCGTCGTCGAGGGCTTCCGGCTGCTGCCCCACCTGGTGGCGCCGCTGCTCGCCGCGCCCCGGCGGGCGGTGTGGCTGTTGCCGACGCCAGAGTTCCGCCGGGCCGCGTTCGTCAGCCGGGGCACCCTGTGGGACATCGCCGCCAGGACCAGCGACCCGGGGCGCGCGCTGGACAACCTGCTGGTCCGCGACCGGATGTTCACCGAACGCCTGGCCGGCGAGGTGCGGCGGCTCGGCCTGCCCGGCATCGAGGTCGACACCGCGACGACCGAGGCGGCGCTGACCGGGCGGGTCGCCACGGCGCTGGGGCTGGGACCCGACCGGTAGGTCCGGCCCGACCGGCGGGCACCGGCACGATAGTGCCGAGTTCTTGCACGATCCTCTCGCCGCCGAGCGGTCGGCGCCGGTCGTGTGCTGCACTGGCCGCATGTCCCTGGACGAGCTTCGCGACCTGTTGGAACGGCACGTACGCCCCGACCTGAGCACCGCCATCGACGGGGTGCGGATCTGCCGGATCGACCGTAGCGCTCCCCCGGTGACCTCGATGTCCGGCACCGTCCTCGCGATCATCGCCCGGGGCGGCAAGCGCCTCGCGCTCGGAGACCGGCTGTACGACTACGGCCCGGGTCAGTACCTCGTCGCCTCGGTGGACCTGCCGGTGACCGGGCACGTCGTCGACACCGCCCCGGGACAGCCCGTGCTCGGCTTCGGGATGACGCTGGACCCGGTCACCATCGCGGAGCTGCTGCTGGAGGCCGGTCCCGGGGACCTGCCCCGCTCGGCCGGCACCACCCGGCCGGGAATCGCGGTCAGCGACGCCCCGGACGAGCTGCTCGACGCGGTCGTGCGGCTGTTGCGCCTGCTCGACCGCCCCCGGGACCGCAGGACGCTGGCCCCGCTGGTCACGCGGGAGATCCTGTGGCGGCTGATGACGGGTGAGCAGGGTGACGCCGTACGCCAGCTCGGCCTCGCGGACAGCGGCCTGAGCCACATCGCCCGGGCCGTACGGTGGATCCGGGACAACTACGCCCGGCCGTTCCGGGTCGAGGAGGTGGCCCGGCTCTCCGGGATGAGCGTCTCCGCCTTCCACCGGAACTTCCAGGCGGTGACGGCCATGAGCCCGATCCAGTTCCAGAAGCACATCCGGTTGCAGGCGGCGCGGCTGCTGCTGGCGAACAGCCCGCACGACGTCACGGGCGTCGGCTACCGCGTCGGGTACACCAACCCGTCCCAGTTCAGCCGGGAGTACCGTCGCCTCTTCGGCATCCCACCGCGCGAGGACGCGGTACGCCTGCGCGCCGGCCCCGGCCCCGCCGCCGCCCTGCCGTGAGCCGCCGCCCTGCCGTGAGATCCCGCGATCGCGTCGGGCCGGGCGGCCATGGCTGGCCGGGCGGCCGCTGGAGAGGATCGTGCAAGCAGGCGAGACGATCCTGATAGCCCGGGGGTTGCGACGCTGCTTCGCTGGAGGTCGCCGGAACGCGTCACCTGGGTTCCGGCACAGCCGACCACGAAGCAGGGGGCCGGCGGCGCGGGTCGCGGACCACGCGCCGGACGGCCCCCGGGGAGAATGATGAAGTACCGCACACTGGGCCGGACCGGAATCCAGGTCAGCCCCTACGCCCTGGGCACCATGATGTTCGGCGCCATGGGCAACCCCGACCACGACGAGTCGATCCGGATCATCCACCGGGCCCTGGACGCCGGGATCAACGTCATCGACACCGCCGACGTCTACTCGTACGGCGAGTCCGAGGAGATCGTCGGCAAGGCGCTCAGGGGCCGCCGCGACGACGTCGTGCTCGCCAGCAAGGTGCACTACCCGATGGGCGACGACCCGAACCGCCGGGGCAACTCGCGCCGGTGGATCACCACCGCGGTCGAGCACTCGCTGCGCCGTCTCGGGACCGATCACCTCGACCTCTACCAGGTTCACCGCCCCGACCCGGCCGTCGACGTGGAGGAGACGCTGTCGGCGCTGTCGGACCTGGTCCGCAGCGGCAAGGTACGGGCCATCGGCACGTCGACCTTCCCGGCGTCGGAGATCGTCGAGGCGCAGTGGGTCGCCGAGCGGCGCGGCCTCGAACGCTTCCGCACCGAGCAGCCGCCGTACTCGATCCTCAACCGGGGCATCGAGCGCGAGGTCCTGCCGGTCACCCAGCGGTACGGGATGGGGACGCTGGTCTGGAGCCCGCTCGGCCAGGGCCTGCTCACCGGCCGGTACCGCCGGGGCCAGCGCGTCGACACGCACCGCTCCGGCGGCATGCCGCGGCACTTCGGCGACGAGCGCAAGCTCGACGTCGTCGAGCGGCTCGTCCCGCTCGCCGACGAGGCCGGCCTGTCGATGACCCACCTCGCGATGGCGTTCGCGATCGCCCATCCGGGCGTCACCTGCGCGATCATCGGGCCCCGGACCATGGGACACCTCGACGACCTGCTCGCCGGCGCCGAGGTCACCCTGGACGACGCGATCCTCGATCGGATCGACGAGATCGCACCGCCCGGCACCGACGCCGGCCCCAACGACGTGGCCTACACGCCGCCGGCGGTGTCGACCGCGGGCCTGCGCCGCCGGCCGGTCCCCGAGCGCTCGGCGAGCTGAGCGACGGCGATGCGCCGGTCCGCTCCGGTCACGCGATGACCGGCCCGGCATGACCGGCGCACCGCGTACCGGTGGTTCCCGCGCCGCCGCCGGGTTCAGGCGGCGGCGAGCAGCCGGGCGTGCACCTCCTTCCCGGCGCGACCGGCCAGGTCGGCGGCGGAATCGGCCCGGTCGGCGGCGCTGGCGGAATCGGCGCGGCGGGTGAGGTGGTCGATCGCCAGCCAGGCGGCTCCGGCCGCACCGGCACCGGCCAGCACGGCGTCCCGCCCCAGCCGGGCCGCGATCCGGTCCCGTACCGCCGCGCGGATCTCCGGTACGCCCGCGAGCACGCCACCGGCCAGCACCACCGGACCCGGCGCGGGGTGCAGCGAGAGCAGCGTCTCCGCCAGCCGCTCGGCGGCGTGCGCCACGATGTCCCGCGCCACCGGGTCGCCGGCCCGGGCCTCCCCGGTCACCAGCGGGGCGAGCGCCGCCAGCTCGGCACGGTCGAGCTGGTAGATCCGGGTGGCGAAGGTGTCCGGGTCGGTGGTAGCGACCAGTTGGCAGAGCGCCGCGCCCAGCCGTCCGGTCGCCGTGCCGGCGTAGAGCGCCCGCGCCACCGCCCGCACCGCGTTCAGCCCGATCCAGAAGCCGGATCCCTCGTCGCCGAGCAGCCAGCCGAGCCCGTCGGCGACCCGCGCCACCGTCCCGTCGCGCAGTTCGGCGGCGACCGCGCCGGTACCGGCGATCAGGACGGTGCCGGTGGACTCCGGCGTACCGGCGGCGAAGGCGACCTCCGCGTCGCCGACCGAGCGCATCGGGCAGCTCAGCCCGAGGCGGGCCCACTCGGCGGCGTACCGCGCGGCGACCGCCGGCTCGGCCAGCCGGGACCCGCCGGCCAGCCCGAAGACGCCGCCGGCGACGCGTACCGGGTCGTGGCCGCGGAGCGCGCCCTCGACCGCCGCGCCGAGCGCGGCCGCCGCCTCGGCCGGGTCGGTGGCGACGGGGTTGCCCGCCCGGGCCTCGCCCCGGCCGACGATCCGCCCGTCGGCGGTGGCCAGTACGGCGCGCGTCGCGGTGCCGCCGCCGTCGGCGCCGAGCAGCAGTGGTGGGCTCACCCCTCCGATGGTGTGGGCGCGGTACGCCGTCCACAAGACCCGGACATCGAAAATGTCAAACCTATTGACGCCTGGACTGATGTGGTCATAGTTTTTTTCACCAACGCACCGTCGTGAAAGGAATGTTGATGCCGGAGAGTGGCCTGCTGGGCCGGATGCGGACCGAGCTGAGCACCCTGCCGGTCGCCCTGCAACGCGTCGCCGAGCAGATCCTGATCGCGCCCGAGGAGACCGCCCGGTCGACGATCATCGACCTGGCCGAGCGGGCCGGCACCTCGACCGCCACGGTCACCCGCCTCTGCCGGCTCTTCGGCTACCGGGGCTACGCCCAGCTCCGCGTCGCCGTGGCGACCGAGACCGGGCGCGCCGCGCAGGCCCGCTGGGACACCGACATCGACCGCGAGATCGGCCCCGACGACCCGCTCGACCACCTCCTCGGGGTGGTGGCGAGCGCGGACACCCGGGCCATCCAGGACACCGCCGGGCAGGTCGACCTCGGCGCGGTCGACCGGGTCGCCGCCGCCGTCGCGGGGGCGCAGCGGGTCGACCTGTTCGGCCTCGGCAGCTCCGGCAACGCCGCCCGGGAGATGGCGTTCCGGCTGGAGCGCATCCGCGTACCGGTCTGGCACCGGGCCGACCCGCACACCGCGCTGACCAACGCGGCGCTGCTCGGGCCGGGCGACGTGGCGATCGGGCTGTCGCACAGCGGGCGTACCCGAGAGGTGATCGAGGTGCTCGCCGAGGCCGCCGACCACGGCGCGCTGACCGTCGCCGTCACCTCGTTCCCGCGCTCCCCGCTGACCGAGGTCGCCGACGTGGTGCTGACCACCGCCGTACAGGAGACGACGTTCCGGCTGGCCGCGCTCTCCGCCCTCCACTCCCAGCTCCTGGTGCTCGACCTGATCTACGTGGCCGTCGCGCAGCGGACCTACCAGCGCACCACCGAGGCGTTCGAGGTCACCGCGCGGGCGGTCGACGCCCACCGGATGCCGGACGAGCCGCACCGCGCCGCCCGCCGGCGCGTCAAGACGACGGAGGAACCGATGACCACGGAGGAACCGATCACCACGGAGGAGCGATGACCACCACCATCGGCGCCCCGGCCTACCTCGCCGCCGTGACCGCGGCCATCGAGCGGGTCGCGGCGAGCCAGTCCGACGCGGTCGCCGCCGCGGCCGACCTGATCACCGCCGCGCTCGACCGGGGCGGCGTGCTCCAGGCGTTCGGCTGCGGGCACTCCGACGCGCTCTCGATGGAGCTGGCCGGCCGCGCCGGCGGCCTCGTACCGAGCAACCGGATCGCGCTGCGCGACCTGGTCCTCTACGGCAGCGCCGACCGCGGCGTGCTGGAGGATCCGCTGCTGGAACGCGATCCGGCGGTGGCACACCGGCTCTACGCCCTCGCACCGGTCAAGCCCGACGACGTGTTCGTGCTGACCTCCAACTCCGGCGTCAACGGGGTGATCGTCGAGTTCGCCCTGCTGCTGCGGGACCGGGGGCACCGGCTGATCGCGATCACCTCGCGGGAGCACACCTCCCGGGTCGCCCCGCGCCACCCGTCCGGGCACCGGCTGGCCGACCTCGCCGACGTGGTGCTCGACAACTGCGCCCCGTACGGCGACGCGGCCCTGCCGCTGCCCGGCGGCGGCGCGGTCGGGGCCATCTCCTCGATCACCGGCGCCCTGCTCGCCCAGCAGGTCGTCGCCGAGGTGGTCGCCCGCCTGCTCGCCGCCGGCCAGACGCCGCCGATCTACCTGTCGGCCAACGTGCCGGGCGGGGACATCCACAACACCGAGACAGAGGCGCGGTACGCCGGGCGTATCCGGCGCGCCGCCTGACAGAAGGCGAGGCCGCGGCGATGACATCTCCCCCTCCCCCCGCCAGACGCCACCCCGACCGCCGCACGCTCCTGCGGGTCGCGGCGGCCGGCCTGGCCGTACCCGCGCTCGGCGGCTGCGTGACCAGCGGCGGCGACGACCGGTCGACCGCCGCCCGCGGCGAGACGAGCGGCGACAATCCCCTCGGCGCGCCCGCCTCGACGCCGCTGGAGGTGGTCATCTTCTCCGGTGGCTACGGCGACGGGTACGCCACCGCAGCCGAGGCGACGTACCGGCAGCGGATCGCCGGCGCGACGGTCGACCACAAGGCGATCCAGAAGGTGGGCGAGGCGTTGCAGCCCCGGTTCGTCGCCGACACCCCGCCCGACGTGGTCGACAACACCGGCGCGGGCCGGCTCGACCTCGTCACCCTGGCGAACGGCCGGAAGCTCACCGACCTCACCGACCTGCTCGACGCGCCCTCGCTGGACGACCCGGCCCGCCGGGTACGCGACACCCTGCTGCCCGGGGTGGTGGCCGACGGCACCCTCGACGGCAAGGTCTACACGCTCAACTTCACCTACACCGTGTGGGGGCTGTGGTATTCCAAGCCGCTCTTCGACCGGCACGGCTGGCGCTACCCGAGCACCTGGGAGTCGATGCTCGCGCTCTGCGACGAGATCAAGAAGACGGGCGTCGCCCCCTGGACGTACCAGGGCAAGTACCCGGAGTACCTCAACGATCCCCTGCTTGCCATGGCCGCCAAGGCCGGCGGCCCGGACCTGGTCCGCGCCGTCGACAACCTGCAACCGGGGGCCTGGAAGCAGCAGCCGCTGCTCGACGCCGCGACCGCGATCCACGAACTGGCCGCCCGCGGGCACCTGCTGCCCGGCTCGGAGGCGCTGTCGCACACCGAGGCCCAAGCGGCCTGGTGTCAGGGGCGGGCGGCCTTCATTCCCTGCGGCTCCTGGCTGGAGGCCGAGCAGAAGGGCATCGCGCCGGCCGGGTTCGACATGGTCATGGGTGCCGTACCGGCGCTGGGCGCCGCCGACCGGCTGCCGTTCGGCGCCGTGCAGGCGGCCAGCAGCGAGTCGTTCCTGGTACCGGCGAAGGCGCGCAACCCGCGCGGCGGGCTGGAGTTCCTGCGCATCCTCTTCTCGAAGGGTTCGGCCCGCCGGTTCGCCGAACTCAACAGCACGCTGCCCAGCGTCGCGGGCGCCACCGACGGGCTGACCCTCAGCAGCGGCCTCGGCTCGGTACGCGACGCCGTGCGGGCGGCCGGCGAGAACACCTTCACGTACCGCTTCCGCACCTGGTACGCCCCGCTCGCCAAGGCGGTCGACGACGCCACCGGCGAGCTGGCCACCCGCCGGGTCACCCCCGCGCAGTGGGCCGACCGGATCCAGCGGGCCGCCGACGCGCTCGCCCGCGACTCGACCGTCACCAAGTTCACCCGGTAGCCGGCGATGGCGTCCCTGCGGCACGGCAAGTACCGCTTCCTCGCCGGCGCGATCCTGCCCGCGCTGCTGCTGTACGCGGTCTTCGTGCTCTCCCCGTACGCGCAGGCGTTCTACCTCTCGCTGACCGACTGGACCGGCATCTCGGGCGAGGTGGAGCTCGTCGGGCTGGACAACTACCGGCGGCTGCTGGAGGATCCGCTGTTCCTGGCCGCGCTGCGCAACAACGGGCTGATGCTGCTGGTCGTACCGCTGGTCACCATCGCGCTCGGGCTGTTGCTCGCGATGCTGGTCAACTTCGGCGGGCGCGCCGGCAGCACGATGGTCGGCCCGGTACGCGGCGGCAACCTCTACAAGATCGCGTACTTCTTCCCGCAGCTGCTCTCGCTGCCGATCATCGCGGTGCTCTGGCAGTTCGTGTACCACCCGAACGAGGGGCTGCTCAACGGCTCGCTGCGCGCCGTCGGGCTCGGGGCGGCGGCCCGGTCCTGGCTGGGCGACCCGCACTTCGCCCTCTGGGCGGTGATGGCCGTCCTGGTCTGGTCCTCGGTCGGCTTCTACCTGGTGCTCTTCTCCGCGGCCATGGAGTCGATCCCGCGCGAGGTGCTGGAGGCGGCGGTGCTCGACGGCGCCGGGCGCCTCGCCGTGCTGCGCCGGGTCGTCCTGCCGCTGCTGCGGGAGAACGTGCGGGTCGCCTTCGTCTACCTCGGCGTGCTGGCCCTCGACGGCTTCGCCGTCGTGCAGGTCATGACCGTCGGTCCCGGCGGGCCGGACGGCGCCACCGAGGTCATCGGCCTCGGTCTCTACCGCAACGCCTTCACCTACGGCCGGTTCGGCTACGCCGCCGCGATGGGGGTGGCGCTCTTCTTCCTGACGCTGGCCCTCGCCGCCGTCGCGCTGCGGGCCGGCCGGCGGGAACGGGTGGAGCTGTCATGACCGCCCTGCGGGAGCGGACCGTACCGGGGGCTCCGGCCGTGCCCCGGCGGCGGCTTGGCGGCGCCGGGCGGGGCGTCGGCGACCCGATCGCCCAGGCGTTCCTGCTCGGCTGGGCCGCCCTGGTCACGCTGCCGCTGCTCTGGGCGGTGGTCAGCTCGCTGAAGACCGACCGGGAGATCCTCACCAGCCCCTGGACCCCGCCGGCCACGCCCCGGTTCGACAACTGGTCCCGCGCCTGGGAGCAGGCCTCGATCGGCAGCTACTTCCTCAACAGCGCGGTGGTCGTGGGCGGGGCGCTCCTGCTGACCATGGCGCTCGGCGCCACCGTCGCGTACGCGCTGGCCCGGTACCCGTTCCGGGGCAACCGGCTGCTCTACCACGTCTTCGTGGCCGGCATGCTCTTCCCCGTCTTCCTCGCGCTGGTGCCGCTCTTCTTCGTGGTCAAGCAGCTCGGGCTGCTCGGCACGTACCCGGGGCTGATCCTGGTGTACGCCGCCTACGCGCTGCCGTTCACCGTCTTCTTCCTGCACTCGTTCTTCCGCGCGCTCCCCACGGAGATCGCCGAGGCCGCCTTCCTCGACGGCTGCTCGCACTGGGGCGTCTTCCTCCGCGTGATGCTCCCCCTGGCCCGGCCGGGCCTGGTCAGCATCGCCATCTTCAACTTCCTGGGGTTGTGGAACCAGTACCTGCTGCCGCTGGTGCTCAATCCCGATCCCGACCGCTACGTACTCGCCCAGGGGCTGGCGGCCCTGTCGGTGAGCCAGGGCTACCGCAGCGACTGGAGCGGGCTCTTCGCCGGGCTCACCATCGCGATGCTGCCGGTCCTCGCCGCGTACGTGCTGTTCCAGCGCCAGATCCGCACCGGGCTCACCGCCGGCGCCGGACGGTAACCCTTCCCCCATCCCCCGGCACCACCCCGCGCGGCCGGCCAGCGCCGACCGGCCGCCGGTCCCCCTTACCCCGCTGCATCGTGAGGAGACCCCCGTGTCACAGCAGCAGCCCAGAGCGCAGAAGGTCAGCGCGAGAAGTCTCGCGGCCGGCGCGGCGGCCGTACTGGTCGCCGGTACGCTCGCCGGTCTCACCGCCACCGCCTCCGCCGGTACCGGCGGCGCGTCCACCGCCGCCGCGGGATGCGGCGTGCTCTTCGACGACTTCAACTACGCGTCGTCGTCCGACCCGGCCATCGCGGCGCGCAACTGGACGGTGCGCACGAACAGCGGCGGCCCGGGCGTACCGGGCGCGGCCTGGCCGGCGTCGAACATCAGCTTCCCCACCGACGGCGGGCAGAAGGTGCTGCAGCTGACCGCGAAGACCGACGGTACGGCCGGCGGCACCAGCCACGCCGAGCTGTTCCACCAGCGCAAGTTCTTCGAGGGCACCTACGCGGCCCGGGTACGGTTCACCGACGCCCCGCAGTCCGGCCCCGACGGGGACCACCTGGTCGAGACGTTCTTCACGATCACCCCGCTGGACCGCCCGCTGGACCCGAACTACGGCGAGATCGACTTCGAGTACCTGCCCAACGGCGGCTGGGGCGAGCAGGGACCGATCTTCTACCAGACCACCTGGGAGACGTACCAGAACGAGCCGTGGCAGGCCGACAACGTCCACAGTGAGCAGCGGTCGAGCTTCAACGGCTGGCACGACCTGGTCTTCACGGTGAAGGACGGCCGGGTCAGGTACTACGTCGACGGGCAGCAGGTCGCCGACCACGGGGACCGCTACTACCCGGAGACCCCCATGTCGATCAACTTTAACCTGTGGTTCATCGACCTGACCGGACGTACCGGCACGGGGCTGGCGACGTACGTGCAGCAGGTCGACTACCTCTACTACGCCGACCAGGAGGTGCTCACCACGGCCCAGGCGCGCGCCCGGGTCGACGCGTACCGCTCGGCCGGCACCACCCACGTCGACACCGTCGGTACCGGCGGCGCCTGCCCCACCGGCACGCCGACGACCCGGCCCCCGACCACTCCCCCGACGACCCCGCCGACCACCCGGCCGCCGACCACTCCCCCGCCGACGGGGACCCCGAACTGCGCCGGCGTGCCGGCCTGGAACTGGGGCACCGTCTACCTGGAGGGGGCCCGGGTCACCCACAACGGCCGGCTGTGGCAGGCCAACTGGTGGACCCAGGGCTCCGAGCCGGGACTGACCGCCCAGTGGCGTGACCTTGGCCGCTGCTGAGCCGCGCCGGACGGCGGCGGCACGGCCGCCGGGCCGGGCCCGGTCGACGGATCGGGCCCGGCCCAGGCGTGTCCGGAGCCGACACTTTCGTCCTGGTGGAAACGTTCTTCCGAGGACCGCGGCGTCAGGCGAGGCTAGGGAACCAAGTAGATCTTGTCCCTAAGGAGGACGTCGTGGGTCTTGCCACCCAGCTCCGGATCAGTGACCTCTCCAACGCCGAGGATGTGCTCCACCCGACGCTGCTGACCGGCGTCGAGCGCAGCGCCAGCTCGCTCCTGGACATCCTGGCCAACAACGCGGAGAACCTCGTACGCGAGCAGTTCTTCTGCTCGAACACCTGCGACCTGGTGCCGCACTGCTGACCGTACGTCGACCACGGCTACACCGATGACCGGCCCTGCCCGCGCGCTCGTGAGGGCGCCGGCGGGGCCGGCCCCTTTCCTCGGCCACGACTGACGAAAACGGGACGGCACAATAAATGATCAAGTCGATTGTCTTCGCCGACCGCCTCGACCGGAAGTTCGAGCTGCGCGCGAAGGTGGGCGAATACCTCCACTCGACCCTGGCCCGCAACCACATCCCGGTGGACGCGGTCGTCGTACGCCGCGACGGCGTGGTGGTCGACGACTGGCAGGAACGGATCGACGAGTCGGCGGAGTACCGGATCGAGATGGTCCGCGCCTACCACCTGCCGGACTTCCTCTCCCTCACCCGGCTGTGGGACACCGAACTGTCCTCCGGCGAGTGGCAGACCCGCCCGGACTCCTTCTACACCAAGCGGCACTTCATGCACAGCGGCCAGGGCGACTACGACGCCACCCAGGTCGCCTTCAACCGGGACGAGTACGTCCAGTACGCCGAACAGCTCTTCGTCGACGGGGTGCACAGCAAGGGGCTGATCAGCCCGGGCGAGCGGATCCTGCTGGCGGTGTCGGGCGGCAAGGACAGCCTCGCCCTCGGCTACTTCCTGAGCCGCACCGCCGACCGCCTGCCCGCCTTCGAGTTGCAGACCGTGCACGTCACGACGTTCTCGAAGCCGCTGGACACGTCGTTCGCGCAGTCCATGGCCGAGCAGTTCGGGCACCCGCTCACCCTGGTCACCGACGACGAGGTACGGGACTTCTACCACCTACGGGTGTCGCCGCAGGAGGCGCTGGCCGAGGTCAAGTACAAACACGACGCCTCGTTCTCGATCGCCTCCGTGCACTCGATGATGCGCTGTTCCATCGAGCGCGCCGCCCGGAACATGGGGATCACGAAGATCGCGTTCGGCCTCATGCGCGAGGACATCTGCACGTCGATCATCAAGAGCATGTTCGTCGGCTTCCCGTTCGGCGGCAGCTACCGCAAGCGGCAGGGGCAGTTCGAGATGGTCTACCCGCTCTGGCCGATCGGGAAGAAGGAGCTGACCCTCTACCTGGAGGCGCTGTTCCCGAGCAACAACAAGCAGGGCAGCCCGGTCGTCTTCGAACGCGGCGAGCTGGCCCGCGACATCCACTACATGATCGTCGACACCCTGGAGACCATCCTGCCGGGCGCCGGGTTCCAGCTCTTCGAGGGCCATCAGCGCATGGTCGACAACTTCCTGGGACTGCCCCGGCACAAGGAGTGCCAGAACTGCGGGATGTCGTTCTCCGTCGGGGTCGGTGCCGCCGATCTCGACGCGGGCGTCTGCGAACTGTGCCGGGTCTTCGAGAAGCTGGGCGTGCTGGCATGACGGGCGCGGGACGGCGGGCACTGGTCCCGGCGCCGGCCGGCGAGGTGGCCCGGCCGACCGCCGCCTTCGAGGCCGACCCGGAGGGCTACCGGACCTACTTCGAGGACGACTTCTGGCGGCTGTCGGACTACTCATGCTCGGCGGCTGGCGTGATCGAGACCGAGCTGTCGTTCCTCTCCGCATACCTGGACGAGTGGGGCGTACGCCGGATTCTCGACGCGGGGTGCGGCCGGGGCCGGCACCTGGTACCGCTCGCCGCGGCCGGGTACGAGGTGACCGGCGTGGACATCTCCGCCCGCAACGTCGAACTCGCCCGCGCGGCCGTCAACCGGCACGACGTCAAGGCCGAGGCCGTCGTGGCCGACCTGCGGGACGTCGCGCTGGACGGGCCGTACGACCTCGCGCTGTTCATGCTCTCGTCGTTCGGCTACCACTCGGACGCCGACAATGTCCGGTTGCTGCGGAACGTGCGGCGGCACCTGCGCATCGGTGGCCGGCTCATGCTCGACCAGCCGAACCGCGAACAGCTGGTCGCCGGCTTCCTCACCCGGTCGTGGGCGGAGGTGGGCGGGCACTACTACCTCATGCACTACGGCTTGGACCTGCACGCGGGCGCCCGGGACAGCTGGTTGACCGTCTTCCACCCGGAGGCGGGCCTGCGCGACTACTTCCACCGGCTGCGGCTCTACACCACGGCGGAACTGCGGCAGGTCCTGCGGGAGGCGGGCTTCGCCCTCGACCTGGTGCTGGGGGACTTCTCCGACCCCCTGACCCGGGGCGACCTGACCAGCCGCCGGCTCCAGTACGTCGCCCACGCGGTGTGACCATGTCCGCCGACTCGTACCTGGAGGTCCAGACCCTCCTGGCGGACCACTACCGCAATCCCCGCCACTGGGGGGTCGCCGCGGGCGGCGCCAGCCGTTACGGACGGTCCCCCGGCTGCGGCGACGAGCAGGTGATCTACGCGACCGCCCGGCCCGGCGGCGAGGTCGTCCTCAGCTTCCGGGCCAAGGGCTGCGCCCTGTCGAGGGCGAGCACCTCGATCCTGCTGGAGTACGTGGAGGGGCTCTCCTGGGCCGAGATATCGGTGCTCGACGAGTCGGTGCTGCTCGACCTGCTCGGGCCCGAGGTGGTGCACAGCCGGCCGAAGTGCGCGTTGCTCGGCCTCGGCCTGCTCCGCGAACTGGCACAGCAACGACACGGGGATCCGGCCGAGGAGCGGCGCGGCGAACCGGCCGAGCGGCGGCGGGGATGACCGGGGCGCTGGCCGGCCTGCTCCGCCCATGGCAACGCCCGCGCGACGTACCGCCGCTGCCGCCGCCGGCCCGGCTCTTCGTGCTCGCGAACGCGCTGAGCGCCTGCGGCGCGGGCCTGGCCATGCCCTACTTCGCCGGCTACCTGGTCGGCTTCGACGGCGCCGCCGCCACCGCCGCCGGGGTGCTCGCGACCATCGCGGTCGTCGACATCGTCGCCCAGTGGGCGCTGGCCCGCCGGGTCGAGCGCCGCCGGGGCAGCCGGGCGTCGGCCATCGCCGGCTGCTGGGTGCAGGCGGTGGCCTGGGCCCTGATCGCCGGCGCCGGCGCGTACTGGCAGGTGCTGGCGGCGGCGGTGCTGCTGGGCCTGGGCAACGCGCTCTTCTTCTCCGTCCGGATCAACCTGCAACTACAGATCGTGCCCGACCGGGCGCACGAGTACTCGTTCGCGCTGCGCTACCTGCTCGGCAACCTCGGGATGACGCTCGGCGGGCTCCTCGGCGGGACGCTCGTCGCCTGGTTCGGCACCGGGGCGTCCCGCGGGCTCATGGCGGCGAACAGCGCCACCTTCGTCGCGTTCGCGCTCGTCCTGGCCATGGCCGTGCCCGCCGACGCCCCGGACCCGGCGAGGCGGACGGATCCGAAGCCGCCGGCGCCCGGGGCCGGCCGGCCCGTACGCTTCGACCTGGCGTTGCCCGGCCTGGTCCTCGCGTACTTCTGCCTCGTCACGACCGGGCTGGCGCAGTTCGAGACCGTCCTGCCGTTGCAGTGGACCACCCGCGACGGGCTGGCGCCGTCGATGGCCGGATACCTCTTCTCGGCCCTCACGCTCTGCACGTCGGTCGTCCAGCTGCCGGTGTCCCGGCTCGCCACCCGGCTCGGTGGCGTCAACTCGATCCGCACCCTCTGCGCCGCGTGGGCGGTCGGCGCGGTGGTGCTGGCGGCGGCCCGGTACGACCTGGCGCTCGCGTGGCGGGCGGGAATCCTGCTGCTGGGCGTGGTCGCGCTGGCCGTCGGCGAGTGCATGTTCAGCCCGTCGATTCCCGGGCTGCTCCGGACCGCCGACGAGGGGCTACGCCGCCGGGCCGGTTCCGCGCTGGCGATGGCCCACTCGATCGGCATGTTCGTCGGTCCGTCGCTGGGCGTGGTGCTCGTGACGCACGCGCCGCTCGGTGCGTACGGACTGATCATTCTGGGCGCGGCGCTGGCCGCGACCGTGGTGCGCCCGCTCGACCCGGCCGCCCGGCGCACCCCCGAGGAGCCGGGGCGACGGGCGGTCGCCGTGTCGGGCGGACGAGGAGGAGAGACTGATGACTGAGACCCTGGACGCCTGGACCACCATCGACGGCGACAGCGAGCACTACCTGGGTTGGCGCGTCGAACGGTTGCGGTCGCTGGCCGAACGTCTTCTCGCGCGCGCCGTGCCGCTGCTCTCCGTCGTACCGCGGGCGGCGGCCGTGGAGACGAAGCTGGTCCTGGCGGACGTGCTGCGCCGGGACATCGAGGCGATCGACCTGCTGCGGACCCGGATCCACGAGCTGGGAGACGGTTGGGAGCCGGCCTGGACCCCGCCGGAGCGGCCGGCCGGGGCGGCGCTCGACCTGGCCCGCGCGACCACCGGCACCGAGGTCCTGCGCCGGCTCGCGGACGGCGCCGGCGAGCTGCGGCGCGCGGTGGACGCGGCGGGCGACCTCCCGGCCGTCCTCGACGAGCCCACCCGCGACGTACTGGCCCGCGTGCGCCTGCTGCTCGACCAGTCAGTAGCGGCGGCGGCGCGGACCACGCCCGCGCCGGAGGAGTTGGACGTCGTCGCCGCGCCCGCCGACCCGGCGCGGCCGATGTCCCAACCGCCGCTGCCGGCCCGGGACGCCCGCTTCACCCTGCTGGACCCTGGTACGCCGATCAAGCACCCGCTGGCGGAGCTGGCGCCGGCCGCACAGGCCGGTTACGTGGCGCAGTGGCTGCTGATCTCGCTGGAGATCCCCACCATCGAGTTCTGCTGCCGGGCGATCCAGACGTACGACTTCCCGTTCGCCTTCGTGCGGGACATGAACCGGCAACTGTGGGACGAGGTCCGGCACGGACAGGCGTTCCTCCAGCACTCGTTGGCGATGGACGTCCCGCTGGGCGAGGCGCCCGCGACGCTGCAACTCTGGCTGGCCACCGACGTCGACCAGCCCGAACTGGCGCTCGCCATCCACCAGCGGCTGGGCGAGCGGATCGGCATCGAGTCGGCCTTCTCGCACGTACGCCTGTGGCGCGGTCTCGGCGACGACCGGACCGCCGAGCTGTTCGCGGTCGTGGCGCAGGACGAGATCGGCCACGTGGCCATCGGCAACAGGTGGGTACGCCACCGCAGCGCGAGCGAGGACGTGCCGCGGCTCGACGAGCGGGCGCGGGAGCGGCGGGCCGAGTTCTCGATCGCCAGCGTGCCACGGGGGTTCGAGCCGGAGGCGTACCGGCGCGCCGGCTTCACCGACGAGGAGATCGAGTTGATCCGGCTGGCGTACCAGGACGTCCAGCGGGCGGCGGCTTGAGGCCCGGCCGCGCGGCCGGGTACCGGCCCGGGCCGGTACCCGGCTACGTGGCCGGCGCGTCCTGACCGTCGAGCAGAAAGCTGCCGACCGGGGTCACCGCGTGCAGCACCACCTGGCCGTGCCGCTGGCTGCTGATGAGGTTCGCCTCCCGCAGGATCGTCGCCTGCCGGCTCACCGTCGGTGCCGGCAGCTCCAGCCGCCGGGCCAGCTCGGTGGTGGAGCAGTCGCATTCCGCGATGGCCTCCAGCACGTTCGCCCTGGTCCGTCCCAGCAGCGTGACCAGCGCGTCGTGCGAGCCGCCGGTCTCGCAGGTCAGCCAGTCGAAGCTGTGCTCGATGGGATAGACCAGCTGCGGGGGCAGCTCCGGGTCCAGCAACGTGGTCGGGGCGCCCCAGCAGAAGAAGGAGGGCTGTAGCAGGAGCCCCCGACCGTCGAGCCGGATCTCGTGGTCGAAGGGACACGCCACCTCCAGCGTGCCGCCGTGCCAGCGGGCCGAGGGGTGCAGCGTGGCCAGCACCTCCTGCCATCCCCGGGCGAGCAGGGTCCGGCACCGCCGCGCGCGATCCCGCTCGACCTGTGCCTGGACCCGGGTCCAGTAGGGGGCCAGGCAGGCGTCGAAGTACCGCTGGGCGGCCAGGGCGAGCTGGGTGACGGACTCGGTGGTCCCGGTCAGCAGCGACCGGGTCCAGCGGGGCAGGGTCTGCATCCGGTGTTGGCGGCACAGCTCGAACAGGTCCCGGCGGATCCGCGGCAGCGGGGTGTTGCGCAGCTGCTCCAGCATGACCGTGAGACTCGTCGACGCCGGGTATGGCGTGAGGAAGTCGACCGAGTAGCCGGTGGCCGGCGCCAGGTCGGTCAGCATGCGGGTGGTGGCGGGCAGGACCCGGCGTGCCCGCCCCCGCCAGGCGTCGAACACCGCCGCTCCACCCCGCCGACGCAGCCGGTTCAGGCTCAGCATCGCCTCCCACAGCGGTGCGGGGCCGGGCGCGAGCCTCGTCCGGGCGACGTCGTCCACGGTGAAGTGGATTCTCAACACCTGCTACTCCCCTTCGCGTACCCGCTCGGAAGGAAATCTGCGATACCGGACTAGCCGCGCCACTTGCCAAACGCCTCGACGGGGAAGGCGGGGACGCGGTCCGCCGGTCCGGACGGGGACTACCCGCGCAGCTCCGCCACCGAGCGGGTGACCTCGGCCAGGACGTCCGGCAGCGGCGCGACGCCGAGTCCCGGGCCGGCGGGGACGTCGAGGCCGCCGTCGCGCAGCACGAACGGCTCGGTGAGGTCGGTGGTGTAGAAACGGTCGGAGGCCGAGACGTCGCCGGGCAGCGTGAAGTTGGGCAGGGCGGCCAGCGCCACGTTGGCGGCCCGGCCGAGGCCGGTCTCCAGCATTCCGCCGCACCAGACCGGGACCCCGTTGGCGGCGCAGACGTCGTGGATGCGGCGGGCCTCCAGGTAGCCCCCGACCCGCCCCGGCTTGATGTTGACGATCTGGCAGGCGCCCAGCGCGATGGCGTCGGCGGCGGAGCGCGCCGACACCACGGACTCGTCGAGGCAGACCGGGGTACGGATGCGCCGCGCCAGCTCGGCGTGTCCGCGTACGTCCTCCTCGTCGAGCGGCTGCTCGATCAGGAGCAGGTCGAACGGGTCGAGGCGGGCGAGGTGGCGGGCGTCGCGCAGCGCGTACGCGGTGTTCGCGTCGACCTGCAACAGCACGTCGTCGCCGAAGCGCTCGCGTACCGCCCGCACGGGTTCGACGTCCCAGCCGGGCTCGATCTTGAGCTTGATCCGGACGTAGCCCTGGTCCAGGTAGCCGGCGACCGCGTCGAGCAGCTCCGGGACCGAATCCATGATCCCGACGGAGACACCGCTGGGCACGTGGTCCGCGACCGCGCCGAGGCCGGCGGCGAAGGACATGCCGTGGGTACGCAGCTCCGCGTCGAGCACGGCCATCTCGAGCGCCGCCTTCGCCATCCGGTGCCCCTTGACCCCGGCCAGCAGCGGCGCCACCGCGGGCGCGGTGACCGTGCCGGCGGCGAGCAGGGCGGGCACCAGGTGTCGGCGCAGCACGTCCTCGGCCCCCTCGACGTACTCGGAGGAGTAGCTGGCATCGGCGCCCGCCACGCACTCCCCCCAGCCCTCGGCCTCGGGCGTGGTCAGCCGCACCAGCAGCGCCGAGCGCTCGTACTCGGTGCCGAGCGAGGTCCGGAACGGGCTCACCAGCGGCATGGCGACGCGGTACAGGGCGACCCGCTCGATCCTCATCGGGGCTCCCCGAGGGCGACGACGTAGCCGCTGGCCGCCCGGTCGAAGTCGACGAGCCGGGCCCCGCCGGCCAGCAGCGGAACGAGCACCTCGCGCACGGCCAGCCGCCACTCCCGGGCCGCGGTCGGGTTCCGCCGCCGGAGCGTCTCGATGTCCCGGGGTACGGCCACCAGGACCCGCTCGGCGTCGACCGGCCGGTGGCGCGGCCGGTCACCGTCGGCGGCGAGCAGGGCCGGCGGCGGCACCGGCGATCCGGATCGGGGCAGCCGGCGCTCGGGCGCTCCGGGCTCGAACGATCCGGATCGGGGCAGCCGGCGCTCGGGCGCCCCGATGTCGGGCGCTCCGGGTTCGGGCGGCAGGGCCTCGTCGCAGGCCCGGTGGGTCCGCTCCCCCGCCAGGTCCCAGCGGAGGACGAGCCGGTCGGTCGGGTCGGTCCCGTTCAGCCCGTCCACCATCTGTCCGTAGTGGTCGACCAGGTAGGTGTCCGCCGAGCCGCCGAGCTTGCGCAGGTTGAAGTGGGCGTTGCGGGCCACGAGCGGGTCGAAGGTCCAGGTGATCTCGGTGATGCCGTGTTCGAGCCCGGCGGCCCGCTGGTCCAGCTTGAGCGCGAAGCCGACGTCGCGCCCGCGCACCGCGTCGTGGACCCCCGCGATGTGGCTGTGCATCCGGGGTCGCCCGGGCGGGCCCCAGAAGCCGACGCAGGCGCCGAGCAGGCGGTCGCCGGGCGCCACCGCCTCGAACGCGCCGGCCACGTAGTTCTCCGCGTCGGCCAGCGCCTGGATCACGTCGGCCGCGAGCGGCGGATGGTCCGCGCCGGTACGCCACACCTCGGCGAGGAGCCGCTCACAGGCGAGCGTCTCCGCCAGCGACGCCAGCGCGCGTACCCGTACGCCGGAGCGTGCGGCGGCCCGGGTCGCGGCCGCGCGGGCGGTCCTCGCCCGGTCCAGATCGTTTCCGTCCATGGTCCGCATTCCCGCCGCCGGCTCGTCGTCGATCTCGCGGACGACATCCTGGCACGGGAACCAGGGCGCCGTCCCGCCCGACTAGTGGTGTGCAGACCCGTGCGTCTCCTTCTGCCCACGTCCACCGGTCCAGTGCGCGCCCGCCCCCGGCGCGCTGGCCGCGAGCCCGATCGGGGAAACCCATGTCCGTCACCTCCGACGAGGCCGCCCGGCCGAGTCCCGTACCGGCGGAAAAGCCCGCCGGGCAGCCGGCACCGCCCCCGGCGCCGCGCCGGCCGTCGGGGCTGGCGCCGCTGCTGCTGCGGCTGCACTTCTACGCCGGTGTCCTGGTCGCGCCGTTCCTGGTGGTCGCGGCGCTGACCGGGCTGGCCTACACGCTCACCCCGCAGCTCGACGGCCTGCTCTACGACCGGGAGTTGCGCGCGGCGGCGGACGGGCGGCCGGCGCGCCCGCTCGCCGAGCAGGTCGCCGCGGCCCGGGCCGCCCACCCCGAGGGCACCCTCGCCTACGTCGCTCCCGGCGAGGCCGGCGCCACCACCCAGGTCGTCTTCTCCCTGCCGGAGCTGGGCGAGCGGCAGCACAGCGTCTACGTCGACCCGTACACGGCCGAGGTCCGGGGCACGCTGACGACCTGGTTCGGGTACACGCCGGTCCGGACCTGGTTCGACGACCTGCACCGCAACCTGCACCTCGGCGCGGTCGGCCGGCACTACTCGGAGATCGCGGCGAGCTGGCTCTGGCTCCTCGCCCTGGGCGGGCTGGCGCTGTGGTGGCGCCGCCAGCGCGACGGCCGGGCGAGGCTGCGCCGCCTGCTGCTGCCCGAGCTGTCCGCGCGCCGGGGCGTACGGCGCACCCGGGGCTGGCACGCCAGCACGGGCGCGTGGCTCGTGGTCGGGCTGCTCTTCCTCTCCGCGACCGGCCTGACCTGGTCGCGGTACGCCGGGGCGAACTTCGGCAGCGCCCTGGACGCGCTCGACGCGCGCACCCCGACGCTCTCCACCGCCCTGACCGGCGCCCCGGCGCCGGCCGCCGGGGGCGGGCACCACGACGGCGCGGGCGCCGCCCCGGCCGTCGTCGCGGACCCGGCCGCCGTCGAGCGGGTGCTGCGGATCGCCCGCGAGCACGGGCTCACCGGCCCCGTGGAGATCGCCCCGCCGGCGGACGCGTCCTCGGCCTGGACGGTGGAGCAGGTCGACGACGCCTGGCCGGTACGCAAGGACCGCGCCGTCATCGATCCGGCCGCCGGTACGCTGCTCGCCCGCAGCGACTTCGCCGACTGGCCGCTGCTGGCGAAGCTGAGCAGTCTCGGCGTCAGCGCCCACATGGCCCGGCTCTTCGGGCCGGTCAACCAGGTCCTGCTCGCCGCGCTGGCCCTCGGGCTGCTCTGCGTGGTCGTCTGGGGCTACCGGATGTGGTGGCAGCGGCGCCCCACCCGCACCGGGCGCGGGGCGCTCGTCGGTGCGCCGCCGGTCGGCCCCGGCGCGTGGGAACGCCTGCCCACCTGGGCGGTCCTCGGCGGCGTGCCGCTGGTCGTCGCCCTCGGCTGGGCGCTGCCGCTGTTCGGCCTGCCCCTGCTGGCCTTCCTCGCCGTCGACCTCGTCGTCGGCGGGCTGCGCCGCAGGCGCACCGGTCGGGCCGTGCCCACCTCCCCGGCCCCCGCCGGCCGCTGAGCCCGTACCCGGCAGCGCCACGGATGGACGAAGGGGTTCCGAGCCGCCCCGACCGGCCGGGGTCAGCGCCGCCGGGTCGAGGTGCCCTTCCGCGGTCCGGCGGCCTTGCCGCCGCCGCGCCGCTTGGCCGTGCCCGCCCGCGCCGACGGCGCCGCCCGGTCGCTGCCCTGTGCCGCCCGGTCTTTGCCCTGTGCCGCCCGGTCTTTGCCCTGTGCCGCCCGGCCGGTGGTCTTCGGGCCGCGTACCGGTGCCGCCGCCGGCTTTTTCCGCGCGGCGGCGAGGACGACGAGGGCCGCCGCCACCACGAGCAGCGCGGGCAGCAGCCAGGGCAGCGGGCTGCCACCGGAGTCGGCGGCCGGTTTCGACGCGTTGCCGCCGGTCGCGGCGGGGCTCGCGGTCGGCCCGGTCGTCGGGTCCGGGCCGGTGTCGTGGCCGCCCTCGACCGCGCGCAGCAGCGTCTCGGACGGACCGTTGTTCGGCGGTACCCAGCCGGCCGGCGCCGCGCCGACCGGCCCGTCGTACCGGAAGCTCACCGTGCCCCGCACCGGTTCGCCGTCCGAGGCGACCGAGAGGTACGTGGCGGAGTAGGTGCCCTTCTCCGGCCAGTGCGAGACGGTCAGCATCGCCGGGAAGCCCATGTTGTAGACCCTCGGCTCGAACTTGCCGTTGACCAGGAAGTACTCCTGCACCGGCTGGTCCAGCCGCTGCGGCTGTCCGGAGGTCCAGCCCGCGTCGACCCGCGCGCCGGAGGGGGCGGTGACCGTGAAGTGGGCGTTGGACGCGGGCTGCTCGGTGAAGTACAGCTCCAGCTGCTTCAGCGGCGCGGTCACCGTGCTGTCCTTGACCGGCTTCGACATCGCGAGCTGCCCGTGGGCCGACGCGGACGAACCGGTGACCGCGAGGGCGACGCCGGCCAGCAGGCAGACCACGAGCGTACGCGCGGCCCGCCGGCCGACAGAGGCGAGGGTCGATCGCATCGATCCATGATCTCCACTTCCCGACGCCGCCACAAGACGCGACAATCGCGTACCCGTCCCCACCGCGTACCGAAGGATGCACATGACGATCGACGCCCTCCGGCGCGGGCGCCTCGCCCTCGCCGCCGCCACGCTGATCGCCACGCTCGCCGCGTGCGGCGACGAACCGGCCGGTCCCGCGGCACCGAGCGCCGGCCCGACCTCGGCCGCCGCCACCGCGACCCCGGCCGGTGACGCGCCCACCCCGACGGCCGCCCCGGCGAGCCCGCCGCCGGCCGCCACCCCGGCCGTCGACAAGGAGATCACCGTCACGGTCGCCAGGAAGAAGGTCACCCCGCCGACCGGCCGGGTCCAGGTCGCCAAGGGCAACCTGGTACGCGTCACCGTCACCTCCGACGTCGCCGACGAACTGCACGTGCACGGCTACGACCTGAGCGCGAAGCTGCCGGCCGGGAAGCCGGCCTCGATCGAGTTCCGGACCGACAGGACCGGCCTGTTCGAGGTCGAGACGCACGAGACCCACCTCGTGCTCTTCCAGCTCGTCGTCCGATGACGACCGGAACGTACGCGACGGCGGCGGCGCCGCACGCCGCGACCGTGGCGCACGCGACGACCGCGACCCCCGTGGCGGCCCCGCCCGGCGGGGAGATCCCCGCGCTGGCGCACGGGGTGGGCGGCCGGCAGGACCTGCCCATCTCCCTGACCGAACTGGTCGTCGGCGCCGCTCTCGCGCTGGTCATCTCGTTCCTCGCGCTCGGGGCGCACTGGCGGCAGGCGCGCCTCGACGCCGACGGCGCGGCCGGCCGCCCGGTGCCGGACGCCCTGGCCCGCCTCGTCGGCTCGCCCGGCTGGGCCTGGGCGCTGCGCGCGCTCGGCCTCGCGCTGGCCGGCTGGTTCTGCGTCGGGCTCGTCGCCGGTCCGGACACCGCCGACAACCCGACGGCCGGCGCGTTCTACGTGCTCTTCTGGGTCGGGCTCGTACCGGCGTCGCTGCTGTTCGGACCGGTCTGGCGGGCACTGAACCCGCTGCGTACCGTGCACCTGCTCGCCGTACGCGCGCTGCGCCGCGACCCCGCCGCCGGGCTCCGGCCGCTGCCCGTCCGGCTCGGCTACTGGCCGGCGGCCGTCGGGCTGTTCGCGTTCGTCTGGCTGGAACTGGTCGCGCCCGAGCGGGCCACGCTGCCGGTCATCGGTGCCTGGCTCGCCGGCTACGCGACCGCGATGCTCGCCGGCGCCGTCGCGTACGGCGCGGCCTGGTTCGACCGGGGTGACGCGTTCGAGGTCCTCAGCGGCCTCGTCGGCCGGCTCGCGGTGGTCGGCCGGCGCGCCGACGGCGTACTGGTCTGGCGCAACCCGCTCGACGGCATCGCCGCCCTGGCCGCCGCGCCCGGACTGGTCGCCGCCGTCGTGATCCTGCTCGGCTCGACCATGTACGACAGCATGTCCAACGCGCCGTTCTGGCTGCGGTTCACCCAGGAGAACGGGCTCCCGCCGGTGCTCACCGGCACCGGCGGGCTGGTCGCCGTCATCGGCCTGGTCGCGGCGGCGTACCTGGCGGCTACCCGGGCCGCCGGGCGACGCGCGGACGCCCCGGCCCCGCACACACCCGGCGAGCTGGCCCACTCGATCGTGCCGATCGCCACCGGCTATCTCGTCGCGCACTACTACTCGCTGCTGGTGCTGGAGGGGCAGCGGACCGTCGCCCTGCTCTCCGACCCGCTCGACACCGGGGCGAACTGGCTCGGCACGGCGAACTGGACGGTCCGGACCGGACTGATCACCCCGGACGGGGTCGCCGCGCTACAGATCACCGTGATCGTCCTCGGGCACCTGATCGGTACCGTCCTCGCGCACGACCGCGCCCTGCGGCTCTTCCCGCGCGACCGGGCCGTACGCGGACAGGTGCCGCTGCTGGTCCTGATGGTGACCTACACGGTGGCGGGCCTGCTGCTGCTCTTCAGCGGCTAGTTCCCCGGCGCGGCAGCGGCGGCGGACAGCTCAGGCGGCGGGTAGGTCCGGCGCGGCGACGGTGCCGGGTCCGCGGTACGGACCCGGCACCGGGGGTACCGCTCAGTTCTGCCGTACGTCGGCGCGGTCGAGCGCGATGTTGTCGCCCCGGCTCGCCGGGTTGTGCTGACCGGTGTTGACGATCGTGACGGTGTGCGGGCCCGACGGCAGGACCGGGCTGGTCCAGACCGCGCCGGAGGCGTTGCGGCTCGGGGCGTAGTTGTCGACCGTCTGGGCCGCCCCGCCGTCCACCGAGACGGTCATCCGGCCCTGGTCGACGTCGCGTACCGCGTAGAGCACCACCTGGTTGCCGGAGAACCGGAAGGTGGCCGTGGCGCCGCCGACGTAGCTCCAGTTGGCGGTGCCGTTGTACATGTCCGGCACCCCCGTGGTCAGCCCCCAGTTCGCGCCGTACTGGAACTGGTTGAGGCCGGTGCCGGTGGTGTTGGCGTCCACCGTCACCGTGCCGGCGCCGGCCGGGGTGACGGTGATCGAGTACGCGTCGGTGCCCGAGACGTGGTTGACCGGTACGCTGACCGCCCCGTCGACGACCGTGAGGTTGCCGGCGAAGACGGTCACCGGCCCGGTCAGCGGGCTCTGGTCGGGGATGCGCTCGACGGTGACGCGTACCGCGCCGTTGTTGAGCAGCCACGGCGTCGCGGCCAGCCCGTTCACCCGTACGGTGGTGGTGCCGGTCTGTCCGGAGGCGTTGCCGAGCAGCGCGACCAGCTGGCGCTGGCCCTGGTCGAGCGCGGCGGCGACCGCCACGCCGTTGCCGTTCGTGGTCGCGACCAGGTTGCCGGTCATCCGGGCGTAGGCGCGGTACACCCACCACTGCCCGGTCGGCCGCTGGTCGGCGGTGAGGACCCCGGCGAGCGTGCCGGCCACGCAGCAGTCCGACCAGATGGCGTGCGCCGCCGCGGAGACGTCCGAGACCGCGAGCCGGTCCAGGAACCAGGCCAGGTAGCCGGGGTTCTGCTGCGGCGCGAAGAGGTACTCGTCGATGGTCAGCGGCATCGGGGCGATCCCGTGCGCGGCCAGCAGCGCGGCGGCGTCGGCCGCGTCCGCCGCCGGGTCGGTGCCGAAGTGCCAGTTCAGTACGTTCGGCAGGGTGCCGTCGGCCCTGGTGCGGCCCAGCCAGTCGTTCAGCCAGGCGTGGTTGTAGCCGCTGTAGGAGGGCCCCACGATGGTCGCGCCCGGGTCGAGGCGGCGGATCTCCGACACGGCGGTGTTCCACATCTGGTAGTACTGGGCGCTGTTGACGCCCCGGGGCCAGAAGCCGATGCCGTCCGGCTCGTTCCAGATGTCGTAGCGGACCCGCAGGCCGGAGGCGCGCACGTCGCTGACCACCTGCCCGACGAAGGTACGCCAGTTGGCGCAGTCGCCGTTCTCGCAGGGGTAGACCGTGTTCGCGGGCTGTTCGGTGTCGGCGCCCCAGAGGTCGGAGACGAGCAGGTGGTACGTCGCCTGGTAGGGCGCGCCGGTGACCCGGCGGGCCTGGGCCAGCGCCGAGGTGATGCGGGTCCGGTAGCCGGTACCGGCCCGGTAGCCGTCGCCGAGCCAGCCGTGGCCGGCCAGCCGGGCGCCGCCGCCGCGGAACAGGGTCGGCCGCAACGGTTCGAGCAGGCTGTCGGCGGGCCCGGAGCCGTCCTGGTTGAGACCGTAGAGGAAGCCGGCGCCGGCCCGGGTCGGCACCTTGCCGGGCCGGGAGACGTCGACGGTGACGGTGCTGTCCGCCGCGTCCGCCGGCGCGGCCGGCAGCAGCAGCGGTACGGCCAGCGCGGCGACGCCGAGCGCGGCGACGGCGGCGAGCCACCGCCGGCCGCTCGGCCGGGGCTGCGTGGGGGGCTGGGCGGGGCGGTCCGGCGGGGGTACGGGCTGGGACATCTGACCTTCTCCTTCGGGGGACGGGAGTTGGTGCGCTATCGGTGGTGGTGCGGTGGTGCCGTCTCCGGGTCGGTGGGCCGGGGGTCCGCGACGCCGGCCGCCGTGCCCGTGCCGGCCCGCGGGTCGGCCGGCTCGGTCGGGTGCGCCGGGTCGTCGTCCGGGTCGACGGGCAGGCGCGCGTCGTCGCGGACGAAGAGCGGGATCCGGTCCAGCGGCGCGTCGATCGTGACCCAGGCGCCGCCGTCGTAGCGGGTGCCGCTGTCGGTGTGCGTCCAGGCCGCGCCGGCCGGCAGGTACACCCGTCGCCGCCGGGCGCCCAGGGCCAGCACGGGTGCCACCAACAGGTCGGGGCCGAAGAGGAACTGGTCCTCGATCCGGCTCGCGGTCTCGTCGTCGGGGAACTCCAGCAGCAGCGGTCGCAGCAGCGGCAGCCCGGTCCGCTCTCCGTCCCGCAGGTGCCGGTGCAGGTACGGCCGCAACCGCTCGCGCAGCCGGAGCATCCGGGTCATCGCCCGGTACGCCTCGTCGCCGAAGGACCAGACCTCGTTCGGGCCGCCGGTGTCACCGACCCAGCTGCGGCTGCCGCGCGGCTCGCGGTGGCCGTGCAGGCGGAACAGCGGGCAGAAGGCGCCGAACTGGAACCAGCGGACGACCAGTTCCCGGTACGCCGGGTCGTCGGGGTCGCCGCCGTGGAACCCGCCGATGTCCGTGGTCCACCAGGGGATGCCGCTCATGGCGACGTTGAGGCCGGCGCGCACCGACGCGGCCAGCGCCTCGAAGGTGGCGGGGATGTCGCCCGACCAGAGGGCGACCCCGTACCGCTGGGAGCCGGCCCAGGCCGACCGCACCAGCGACAGCACCTCGGTCTCGCCGGCCGCGCGCAGGTGCTCGTAGAGGCCGCGGGCGTGCTCGCGCGGGTAGAGGTTGGCCACCTCCGCGCCGGGGCCCGCCGCGTAGCCGAGGTTGTGCGGGTGGCCGGGGCGCATCTCCGGTTCGCAGGCGTCGAGCCAGAAGGCCCGGATGCCGTACCGGTGGTAGTTGCGCCGCAGCTGCTCCCAGAGGTAGTCGCGGGCGCGCCCGTCGGTCGCGTCGTAGAAGGCCACCCCGATGTCGCCGGCCGCGTCGCCGTCCGGCCAGTCGCCGTGCACCGGGGCGCCGGCGTCGGTGGCGACCAGCAGACCGGCGTCGCGCATCGGGGCGTAGTTGGCCGAGAGCGGGCTCACCGAGGGCCAGACCGAGACGGCCAGCTCCACCCCGGTCTCCCGCAGCCGCCGCACCAGCTCCGCCGGGTCCGGCCAGGACCGTTCGTCGAAGCTCCAGTCGCCGAGGTGCCGCCAGTGCAGGTAGTCGACGACGATGACGGCCAGGGGCAGGCCGCGCTCGGCGTACTCGCGCGCCACGGCGAGCAGCTCCGCCTGGTCGGTGTAGCGCAGCTTGCTCTGCCAGAAACCGGAGGCCCAGTCCGGCAGCCGGGGCGCGTGCCCGGTGGCGTCGGCGTAGTGCGACAGGATCGCGGCCGGCGTCTCGCCGGTGGTCAGCCAGTAGTCGAGCTGCCGGGCCCGGTCGGCGACCCAGCGCGTACCGTTGGCCGCGAACTCGACCCGCCCCACCGCCGGGCTGTTCCACAGCAGCCCGTAGCCGCGGCTGGAGACGACGAACGGGATGCTCACCTCGCCGTTGCGTTGCAGCAGGTCGAGCACCATCCCCTTCTGGTCGAACCGGCCGTGTCCGTGCTGCCCGAGACCGTGGATGCGCTCGCCGTCGTACGCGGCGAACCGCTGCTCGATGCGGTGCCGGCCGCCGCCGACCGCCTCGAAGTGCCGGGCGCCGGGCCACCACGCGTGGGCCGGCTCCTCCCGGAGCAGCTCGGCCCCGGTGTCGGTACGGGTCGCCGTGACGCGCCCGTCGGCGGCCGTGACGGTGATCCGCAGCAGTCCGTTGGTAAGCGTGGCGCTCTCGTCGCCGACCTCGACGCGCACGCCGTCGTCGGGGACGCCGCCGGGCCCGGCGTCGCCCGGGCGGGCGGGCGGGTCCTCCAGCGCGCCGGGCAGGCCGTCGAGGATGCGGTGCAGACCGGCGCGGACCCGTACGCTGTCGCGCCCCCACGGTTGGACGGTGAGCAGGTGGTGCCCACTCCGCCAGGTCAACTGGGTGGCGGAGTGGCTGAACGGACGGGGCAAGGGGTGTCTCCCGGGGGCAGGTGGGTTCAGTCCTTGACGCCGCCGGCCGCGATGCCGGCGGCGACGTAGCGTTGCGCGAGCACGAGCAGGGCGGCGACCGGCAGCGACGCGACGACCCCGGTGGCCATCACGCTGTTCCAGTCGCTGAGGTGGGCGCCGATGAAGCGGTAGATGCCGACCGTGACGGGGGCGGCCTCGTCGCGGCTGGTCAGCGTCACGGCGTAGAGGAAGTCCGCCCACGCGAAGAGGAACGAGAAGAGGCTCGCCGTGATGACCGCGTTGCGGCTCGCCGGCAGGATCACCGCGAGCAGCGTGCGCAGTCGCGACGCGCCGTCGATCGAGGCCGCCTCGCGCAGCTCCGGCGGGAGGCCGCGCATGAAGGCGTGCAGGATCAGCACCGCGAACGGTACGCAGAGCGTGGAGTCGGCCAGCACCAGCGCGACCGGCGAGTTGATCAGATGGAGTTGGCTGCCCGCGAGGTAGAACGCGTTGGCCATCACGATCCCGGGGATCATCTGCGCGACCAGCAGCGCGAAGAGCAGCGCCCGGCCGCCCGGCACCGCGAGCTGGGCCAGGCCGTAGGCCGCCGGTACCGAGACCAGCAGGGTCAGCGCGACCGTACCGAGGGAGACGCCGAGGCTGACCAGCAGGTGACCGCCCTGGGTGGCCAGCGCGTTGCGGTAGCCGGCCAGGGTGCCGTGCAGCGGTAGCCAGGTGGGGGTGCTGCGGACCAGTTCGGTCGAGGAGAGCAGCGACGCGTTGACCATCCAGTACAGCGGGAAGAGCATCACCGCGAGGATCAGCACCCCGACCAGCGTGGTCAGCGCGCGGCGCGGGGACCGGGCCGTCCTCATCGCGCCCGCCCGGCCGCGCGGGCCCGGGAGCCGCCGTCCCGGGAGCCGCCGTCCCGTGAGCCGCCGTCCCGGGTGGCCCGCAGGTAGACGAACGCGAAGACCACCGCCACCAGGATCAGCAGGTTCCCCACGGCCGCGCCGCGCCCGAACGCCAACTGCTGGAACGACAGGTCGTACGCGTACGTCGTGAGCGTCTGCGAGGAGTCGGCCGGGCCGCCCTGGGTGAGCACCATGATCACGTCGAAGACCTTCAGGGTGTAGATGAGACCGAGGGTGAGCACCACCGCGGTCACCGGGCGCAGCAGCGGAAACGTGATCCGCCAGAACCGCTGCCAGGGGCCCGCGCCGTCGAGACTGGCCGCCTCGTAGAGGTGCTCCGGTACGGCCTGGAGGCCGCCGTAGAGGATGACCATGTTGAACGGGATGCCGACCCAGATGTTGACCAGCGTGACCGAGAGCAGCGCGTGGTCCGTGCTGGCGAGCCAGGGCACCGGCTGATCGACCAGGTGCAGCCCCAGCAGCGTCTGGTTGAGCACGCCGGAGTCCGTCTCCAGGATCCACCGCCAGGCGGTGCCCGACACCACCAGCGGCAGCAGCCACGGCACCAGCAGCAGGGAGCGCAGCAGGCCGCCGAGCGGGAAGCGCCGCCGGAAGAAGACCGCCAGCGCCAGCCCGATCGAGAACTGGAAGAACAGCGACCCGACCGTGAAGAGCACGGTGTTGCGCACGGTCCCGGCGAAGGCGTCGTCCGCCCAGACCAGCCGGTGGTTCTGCCAGCCCACGAAGGGCGCCACCCCGGTGTAGAAGGAACGGACCGTGTAGTCCCGCAGGCTCATCCGGACGTTGCCGAGCAGCGGGTACAGGTAGAACGCCACGACGTAGAGCCAGGCCGGGAGGACGAAGGCGAGGCCGGCCCAGCGGGCGCGGGCGCTCCGGCGCCGCCCGGCCGGCTCCGGCCTGGCCGCCGCCGTACCGACGACCGGCGCCGCCGGTACGGCCAGGGGCGCGGAGGTGGTGGTGTCGGGCATCGGTACGCGCCTAGCCGAGCGAGCCCTGCGCGGCGCTCAGCGCCTGCTGCGGCGACTTGCCACCGGCCAGGCTGGCCTGGATGGCGTTGTAGAGGGCCTCGCTGACCTTCGGGTAGGCGGTGCCGAGTTCGGCGGTACGGGCCTGCGCGGTGGCGACCTCCTCGACGAAGGGGGCCAGCTGCGGGTTGCTCGCCGCCAGTTGCCGGGCCGCCGCCGTGTTGCTCGGGATGTAGCCGGCCTTGGCCGACCATTCGGCGCTCTTCTCCTGGCCGAGCAGGCACTTGAGCACGGCCACGGCCTTGCGTTCCCGCTCGGGGGTGCTCCGGCCGACGGTCCAGACCTCACCGCCGAGCGGGGTCACCGGCTTGGCGTCCGGCGTCGGTACCGGGATCGGGACGATGCCGAAGTGCAGGTCCTTCGTGGCGTTGAGGGTCGGCAGCTGCCAGGGCCCGTTCACCATCATGGCCGCGTTGCCGGCCAGGAACTGGTCGTTGATGTCGGCCTGGGTCCAGGTCACCACCGACCGGGAGGCCGACCCGGAGGCGACCAGGTCCTTCCAGAGCGTCAGCGCCCGTACCGCCTCCGGCGAGTCGAGCCGCTTGAGGCTGGCGCCCGCGGTCCAGAAAAAGGGCTCGAACTGGAAGCTGCCCTCCTCGGTACCGACGGCGGAGAAGGCGATGCCGTACCGGTTCCCCTTGGTCAGCGCCTTGGCCGTGCTGGTCAGCTCCGTCCAGGTCTTCGGCGGGGTCAGCCCGGCGTCGCGGAACAGGTCCTGGTTGTAGTAGAGGGCGAGGCCGTTGACGCCGGGGGCGATGCCGTACGTCTGCCCCTCGTACCGGCCGGCGGCGACGATCGACGGGTAGAGCCCCTCGGTACTCAGCCCGGCCTCGGAGAGCGAGACCAGCCCTCCGGTGGCGGCGAGCTGCGCCAGGTCGGGGTTGTCCACGAGGGCGAGGTCCGGCAGGGTCCGCGCCGACGCCTGTTGCAGCAGCTTGGGCATGAACTGGACCCGGGGCACCTGCTGGTGCTGGACCCGCACGCCGGCCTGGGCGCCGCACTGGTCGAGCAGGGCGGGCAGCTCGCTGTTCTGCGGCGCCGCGTCGTAGTAGTCGATCTCGGTGAGCGTGTTGGCGTCTCCCGCCGGGCCGCCGCTGTCGCCGCAGCCGGCGAGCGGGAGCAGGAGCAGCGCCGCGGCGGCGAGGCGGGCGCCCCGGCGGCCGTGTCCGCCGGGCGGGGTCGAGCGAAACCTCATGGCCAGACCTTTCGAATTGATTCGACAGTCGCCCGGCACGACCGACCGTCGAGTGGTGGTGGTTATCGAGGGACGTTTCCCCGCGCGCCCCGTGCCCGGCGCCGGGGGTAGGCGGCCGTGGTGTCGCGGGGCCGCAGCCGCGGGGCGAGCATGGTGACGGGCGCCTGCCGGTCGCCGTTGATCGCGCCGGCCAGGTGCTCCACCGCCGTACGGGCGAGCGCCTCGACCGGCAGCGAAACCGACGTCACCGGCCGGGGCAGTTGGTCGACCGCGTCGTCCGGGCAGATCGCGACGACCGAGATGTCCCGTGGCACCCGGTGGCCCAGCGCGGTCAGCCGGTCGAGCACCAGCGGCAGGGCCCACTCGTTGTAGACGATCAGGCCGCTGGTCGCGGGGTTGCGCTCCAGCAGCGCCCGCAGCGCGCCCGAGACCCCGTCGGGCGAGGGTTCGCACGCCTCCCAGTCGGCCCGCGCGCCCCGCTGGCGCAGCGCCTCCAGCGCGCCGTCCCGGGCGTGCGCCGCGTACGCGACCCCGCGCCGGTAGGTCTCCGCCGGCTGTCCGAGGAACCCGACGTCGGTGTGCCCGAGCTCCAGCAGGTGTTCGGCGCAGAGCCGGCCGCCGAGCGCGAAGTCGAAGTCCACGTACGGCAGGCCGCCCGGGTCGTCGGGCGTGCCGACCAGCACCGCCGGGCACTTCAGCGAGCGCAGCAGCCCGACCCGCGGGTCCCGCCGCTGCACCTCCATCAGCATCACGCCGTCGACCAGCGCGCTGCCGACCGCGTCCCGGATCGCCGTCTCGCCGTCGTCGTCGGTGAGCATCAGCAGCTTGAGCCCGGCCTCCTGGGAGGCGGTGAGCGCGGCCCAGACGTAGGGCATCTGCACCTGGTTGTGCGGGCCGTGCAGCATCGGCAGGGCCATGGCGATCACGCCGGTCCGGCCGGTACGGATCGAGCGGGCCCCGGCGTGCGGGCGGAACTGGAGCGCGGCGATGCTCCGCTCGACCTTGGCGATGGTCTCGGCCGAGATCGAGCGGTTGCCGCTGAGCACGTACGACACGGTGCTGCGGGAGACGCCCGCGTGCCGCGCCACGTCCGCGATCGTCACCGCCACGGCCGCACCCACTTTCGAACTGATTCGACTGCGGGAACGTAACATGAGACCCCGGCCACAACAAGAGCCCGGCCACGGCCGGCGGCCCGACCGCCACCCGCCGTGACCGGACCGGCCGGGCCGGTGTCGACGTCGCGCGCAGGGGGTGTTCGAGCGGGCTCGCCCGCGGCGAGCCGAGGGGCGCGGCCCGCTCGAACGCCCGCTCAGGCCTCCGCGCAGCAGGCGTGCCGGCTCTCGTGCACGTAGTGCGGGTCGTGCCACCAGTACCCCGCGTTGTCCGGGTGGACCGGCAACGGCGGCAGCATCCGGCTGACCGGCGCCGCGCTCACCGCCCGCCCGGCGGCGCCCTCCCCGGCCGGCGGCTCCGCCGGCGCGAACGGGGCGAGCAGTTCGTCGACGCCGTGCAGCATGCCGTTGGCCATGACCTGACGGACGTTGGCGGCCTGGGTGATGTCGGCGAGCGGGTCGCCGCCGAGGACCACGAGGTCGGCGTACCGGCCCGGGGCGAGCTGCCCGATCGGCTCGTCGAGGAACTCCCCCGGCGTCCGGGTCGCGGTGGTCAGCGCCTCGTACGGGGTCAGCCCGTACGCGACCATCGCGCGCAGGTTCAGGTGCAGGCTGACCGCGTTGAAGGCGATCGGGGAGTCGGTGCCGGTGAGCACCCGGCCGCCACCGCGGATCATCGCCGCGACCTGGGCGACCTGCCGGGCCAGGTTCTGCCGGTTCGCCGTCTGGTCGGTGGTCTGCGCGGTGGTCACGGCGGCCTGGAGGGCGGCGTACTGCCAGGAGGGGTAGAGGATCCGGACCCGCCGGTCGGTGACGAGCGAGGTGTCCTCCCGCAGCAGCGTGTTCGCGCCGAAGAGGGTCGGCGTGCGGGCGGCCCGGGAGGCCGTGAAGATGTCGATCACGTCGCGGTAGCCGGCCCCGAGGGCGGTGACCGTACGGGAGTAGCCGAAGCGGTTGGTCGCGCCGATGTGCTCCATCCCGTCGCTGCCGAGGGCGAACGCCGGGTAGTGGTAGTGCGAGCTGGCGTGCACCCCGTGCCGGTGCGACCAGTCGACCACCCGGCGCTGCCAGGCGACCGGCAGCCGCACGTACGCCTTCATCAGGTCGTAGTCGAGCGCGCCCGCGCGCTCCAACTCCCGCGCCAACTGCTCCTCGTCGAAGGTGGGGCGCATGAAGTTGTAGAAGATCCGGGCCCCGTCCACGGCCTCGCCGGTGGCGAGGTACCGGGGCCCGATCCGGGCGCCGGACTGCACCGACTCCCGCTCCTCGACCATGTGGTACGCGGGACTGCCCGGCGAGCGGGTGGTGGTGACGCCGAGCGACAGCCAGAGCCGGTTCTGCCGGGCGCCGTACGCGTAGCCCTGCATCTCCCGGTGGTGGTGCGCGTCGATCAGCCCGGGAATGACCACACCGTCGCGGGCGTCGACGATCCGGCCGTCCCGACCCGGTCGGGAGTCCTCGACGGCGACCACCCGGTGGCCGTCGACCAGCACGTCGACGTCCGCGCGCAGGGTGCGGGCCCGGCCGTCCCAGAACCGTCCGGCCCGGATCACCGTACGGCCCCGGGGGCGGCTGTTGGTCCAGCTCAGACCGACCGGCACGGTCCGCGGCGCGCCGCCAGTGACGGGCACCAACCGCAGCCGCCCGTTGTTGAGGTACAGCAGCCGCGCGGAGTCGCCGCTCCAGCTCGGCGCGTCGGTGACCTCGGAGGTCAGCTGCCGGGGCGTACCGGCGAACGTGCCGTCGGGGTGGACGTCGACCACCCAGAGCACGCTGGCCACCACGAACGCCATCCGCCGACCGTCCGGCGACCAGACCGGCCCGTCGTCGCCCCGGGTCTGGATCGAGCGGTGCGGCATCGGCTCGACGTAGCGGGCGGCGCCGGTGTGCCGGTCGACCAGCAGGATCGTGCTCAGCCCCTCGCGGTAGCGGGCCGAGTAGGGCCGGATGGCGGCCAGCGCGATCACGTTGCCGTCGGGCGACCAGGTGGGGCGGCCCGGTTCGAACGTGGCCGCGAGGATCCGCCGCACCTCCCCGGTCCCGACCTCGACCGTGTGGAGGGCGCCGTCCTGGTCGAGGAAGGCCAGGCGGGCGCCGTCGGGCGACCAGCTCGCGGAGACGGCGGCGGCGCCCGGCAGGTTGGTGAGCTGCCGGTCCGCCCCGGTGTCCAGGTCGCGCAGCCAGATGTCCAGCTTGCCGCCCCGGTCCGTCGAGTACGCCAGCAGCCGCCCGTCCGGCGACCAGGCCGGGTCGCACTTCCACCACTGGTCCCGGGTGAGCGGTCGGGGCGACTCCCCGATCGTCATGGTGTAGATGTCGTTGAGCGCGCGGAAGGCGACCCGGCGACCGTCGGGCGCGAGCACCGGGCTGCCGATGCCGACGACCGGCCGCGGCGTCGTCGAGTCGAAGTCCCGCCGCCGCTTGCGGTAGCTCGGGGTCAGCACGGTCACGGTCGCGCTGAAGCCGATGTCGTGCGGGCGACCGCCGTCGAGGCGGCGCCGGCGGATCCGGCCGTCGGCGGTGTAGAGGAACTCGCCGTCGGCGCGCCACGAGACCCGGAACGGGAAGGCGTCCTCGCCGGTCACCAGGGGACGGTCGGCGCGCCACAGCTCGCTGCGGCCGTCGAGGAGCCGGTGGTAGACCAGCTCGCGGCCGTCCGGGGTCCAGGCCGGGCTGTGCAGGACGGCCCCGGCCGGCGCGGACACGGCGGTGGTACGGGCACCGGTGGCGAGGTCGACCACGTCGAGGCGGGTGTTGGCGACGACGAAGGCGATCCGCCCGCCGTCGGGCGACCAGGCCGGCTCGTACTCCTCCGCGCTGCCGTCGGCGACCGTGGTCCGCTCGCCGCTGGCCAGGTCGAGCAGGTGAATGCCGTAGCTGCCGGACAGGTCCGAGGAGAAGGCGACGCGCCGGCCGTCCGGGGAGAAGCGCGGCTCGCGGTGGTCGTACGGGCCGGAGGTGAGCTGGCGCAGCCCGGACCCGTCCGGCCGGATCAGCCAGAGGTGGAACACGCCGTCCCGGTAGGACTGGAAGACGATCGTCGATCCGTCCGGGGCCCAGTCCGGCTGGGCGATGTCGAAGAGGTCGCTGGTGAGCCGCCGGGCCGGGCCGCCGGCCGCGGGCAGCACCCACAGGACGCTGACCAGGTCGATGGCGATCAGCCTGCCGTCCGGGGAGAGCTGGGCGGCGACGTCGGTCCCCTCGCGCAGTCGTACCGGCCGGCCGCCGCCGGAGGCGTCCGCCGCGCTGTCGGCCCGCGCCGCCCCGGCCGCGTCGGTCGCGTCGGTCGCGGCCCCGGTGCCGGCCAGGGTCACCGCGCCGGCCGTACCCGCCAGAAGTTCCCGCCTCCGGATGCCCGTCATCGTGCCTCCCGTCGCAGCGTTGATCGAACAATACCGATCAATGGCGGCCGGCGGGAGGTGGCGCGGTCTTGTTTCGGTGATGTTCGATCCGTAACCTGCCGATAAAACATCGGATGCCTGATGGACGCTCACCCCGACCATCTCCCCCTTTCTCGCTCACGCAGGGCCGCTATCCGCTCGTACGTCCGATGAATGTGGAGGATCGCATGACACGCCGCCAGCGAAAAAGACCGCTAGCCCGTACCCTGCTCGCCGTGGGGCTCGTCGCCGCGGTGGCCGTACCGGCGCCCGCCAGCGCCCGGGAGGTCGCCGCGCCGCCGACCGGCGGTGGCGCCGGCGCGACCGGCGCCGACCCGCTGACCCTCTGGTACGACGAGCCGGCCGCCGACTGGGAGACCCAGGCCCTGCCGATCGGCAACGGCGCGCTCGGCGGCATGATCTTCGGTCGGGTCGCCGCCGAGACGGTGCAGTTCAACGAGAAGACCCTCTGGACCGGCGGCCCCGGCTCGGCCGCCGGCTACAACTTCGGCAACTGGACCTCGCCGCGCCCCGGCGCGATCGACGAGGTGCGGCGCCTGATCGAGGAGCGCGGCCGGCTCACGCCCGAGGAGGTGGCCGCCCGGCTCGGCCAGCCGAAGAGCGGCTTCGGGTCGTACAACACCTTCGGCGACCTCTCGCTGCGGCTCGCCGAGGACCCCGGCCCGGTCCAGCAGTACCGCCGCGAGCTGAACATCGGCACGGCCGTCGCCCGGGTCTCCTACACCGACGACGGCGTCCGCTACACCCGCGAGTACTTCGCCAGCTACCCCGACCACGTGCTGGTCGTCCGGCTCACGGCCGACCAGCCGGGCCGGATCGGCTTCACCACGGGCGTGACCGCGCCGGCCAACCGCTCCCGGACGACCACCGTCCGGGACGGCCGGATCACCTTCGCCGGGGCGCTCAACGACAACCAGCTGCGGTACGAGTCGCAGATCCAGGTGCTCGCCGAGGGCGGTACCCGGGCCGACGGCGCCGACGGCACGGTCTCGGTGGCCGGCGCCGACTCGGCCACGGTCATCCTCGGCGCCGGCACGAACTACGCCGACGCGTACCCGACGTACCGCGGCCCGGACCCGCACGCCGCGGTCACGGCGGCGGTCGACGCGGCGGCGGCGAAGCCGTACGCCCGGTTGCTCGCCGCCCACACCGCCGACTACCGCGCGCTCTTCGACCGGGTCCGGCTGGACATCGGCCAGGTCATGCCGGACCTGCCCACCGACGAGCTGCTGCGCGGCTACCGGGGCGGCGCCTCGGCGGCGGACCGCGCGCTGGAGGCACTCTTCTTCCAGTACGGCCGCTACCTGCTGGTCGCCTCCTCGCGGCCCGGCTCGCTGCCGGCGAACCTCCAGGGCGTCTGGAACAACGTCACCAACCCGCCGTGGGACGCCGACTACCACGTCAACATCAACCTGCAGATGAACTACTGGCCGGCCGAGATCACCAACCTGGCCGAGACGACCGCGCCGCTCTTCGACTACGTCGACGCGATGGTGCCGCCCGGCAAGGTCACCGCCGAGCAGATCTACGGCGCGCGCGGCTGGGTGGTCAACAACGAGACCAACCCGTACGGCTTCACCGGCCTGCACAACTACCCGCAGTCGTTCTGGTTCCCGGAGGCCGGCGCCTGGCTGGCGCAGCAGTACTACGCGCACTACCGGTTCACCCGGGACGTGACGTTCCTGCGCGACCGGGCGTACCCGGTGATGAAGCAGCTCGCCCTCTTCTGGCTGGACGAGCTGGTCGTCGACCCGCGCGACGGCAAGCTGGTGGTCTCCCCCAGCTACTCGCCCGAGCACGGCGACTTCACCGCCGGCGCGTCGATGTCGCAGCAGATCGTCTGGGACCTCTTCACCAACGTGGTCGAGGCGGCCGGCATCCTCGGCGGCGACGCGGCCTTCCGCCGGGAGGTGCGGGCCGCGCTGGACCGGCTCGACCCGGGCACCCGGGTCGGCTCGTGGGGGCAGTTGCAGGAGTGGAAGACCGACCTGGACAGTCCGACCGACGACCACCGGCACGTCTCGCACCTGTTCGCCCTGCACCCGGGCGCGCAGATCAGCCCGCTGACCACGCCCGAGCTGGCCCAGGCCGCCGAGGTGTCGCTGAACGCGCGCGGCGACGGCGGTACGGGCTGGAGCAAGGCGTGGAAGATCAATTTCTGGGCCCGGCTGCTCGACGGCGACCACGCCCACAAGATGCTCGCCGAGCAGCTGAAGTCGAGCACGCTGGCGAACCTGTGGGACACCCACCCGCCGTTCCAGATCGACGGCAACTTCGGCGCCACCTCCGGCATCGCCGAGATGCTGCTGCAGAGCCAGACCGGCCGGGTGCAGGTCCTGCCGGCGCTCCCCAGCGCCTGGCGGAACGGCTCGGTCACGGGCCTGCGGGCCGAGGGTGACCTCACCGTCGACACCCGATGGTCGGCCGGCGCGGCCACCGAGATCGCCGTCACCGCCGGCCGCTCCGGCGAGGTCAAGCTGCGCAGCCCGCTCTTCGCCGGCCCGTACCGGCTCGTGGACGCCACCACCGGCAAGCGGGTCAACCCGGGCGGCAACGGCGAGAACGTCACCTTCACGGCCCGCGCCGGACACCGGTACGTGGCGACCGCACAGGTCGCGTTCGAGATCGAGGCGCCGGACAACCTGGTCGCCGGCCAGTCCGCCACCGTCAAGGTGACGGTCCGGGCCGCCGGCAGCACCACCGTGCCGCCCGCCACGCTGCGGCTCGGCCTGCCCACCGGCTGGTCCGGCCGGCCGGCGACGTTCGCCACGCCGCGGCTGCGGCCCGGCGACAGCCAGGTCTACAGCTTCACGGTCACCCCGAGCCGGGAGGCCGCACCCGGCAGGAACCGGATCGAGGTGCGGCTGGCCGGGGCCGACTGGCGGGCGACGGCCGGCACCTCGGTCGAGCTGCCCGTACCGCCGCCCTGCGACCCGCCGGATCCGGCCCACCCGCTCGTCGCCTGGGATCCGGTCTCCGGCGACACGGTCGCGGACCACTCGCCCCACGCCCGTACCGCCACCGTGCAGTCCGGCGCCGCGTACGCCGCCGCCGGCCCGACCGGTACGGCGCTGGTCCTGGACGGCAACCGGTACCTGCGGACGACCCCCACCACGCTCGGCTTCCTGGCGGCGGCCACGTTCGCGGCCGAGGTCAAGGTGACCACCTCGGGCAGCTACCGGCGGCTGTTCGACTTCCAGCCCGGCGGCAACCCCGGCACCGACGGCATCCTGATCGACCTCACCCCGAGCAACCAGGTGCGGTTCATCGGCTCCGGCACGGGCGTCACCACCAGCGCGGTCGTGCCGACCGGCCGGTACGTGGACCTCGTGGTGACCATGGACGACAACGGCAACGTGGTCGTCTACCTCGACGGCCAGCAGGCCGGCACCGCGAAGGTGCCCGACGGCGGCATCGTCGGCTGCGCCACCCGCGAGCTGCGCTTCGCCGCCGACCAGGACGGCGGTCAGCGACTCACCGGCGAGGTGGACCGGATGGCGATCCTGCCCGAGGCGCTCCGCGCCGACCAGGTCGGCACCTGGCAGGCGAGGGCCTTCGGCTGATCGGCAGCCGTACCTCCCTGGGGGAGCACCGGCGACCACCGGCGTTCCCCCGGGGAGCGATCATCTATTGACAGTGGCCGCGAATGCCGTGGCATCCGACAGCAGAAGATCCAACCCGATCCGCACCGTCGAGTCCCTCTCGATCAGGGAGGTGAACCGCAGGACGTGATCCTCCAACTGCCGGGACGCCTCGTCGACGCCGATTCTCTCCCTACTCAGCATCATGGGGCCCGAGGTCGGCATCCCCCACAGATCTAGGCAGATGTATAGCCCGTACGTCGAGTTGACGGGACTGAAGAAGGGATCGAACAAGTACCACGAAAGGCGCTCGTGCGAGGAGTCGCCACGGAGCGACACGTACCTGACCATTCCTTGACGAGACGAGATATGACCGCTGTACTTCAGCTGCGCCGAAACCGGCTCCGGCGCCTGCTGCACCGGCGTGTCTATGGTGAACCGGTCGAAGAGCAGAGAATGTTTGATCTCCGTCCGCCTCTCGATCACCTCACCGGAGCCGGTGGTGCTTCGGTGATACTGCCACCAGACCCCCATGTACTTCGTCCGTCCCGGCAGGCGCAAATACCTGACCACCACGATTATTTGGCGCACGAAGAGCGGGGCCAGGCCGAGGCAGAAACCAGCGATGACTTCGGGCCAATTGATGCCGCCCACCAATCCTCCACTTCGGGTGAATTTTGCACGCCGGAGCACCGGACCGGCCTGGCCGGGCGCCACTGCCCGACGCCGGCTGGATTCTCCCGGTCAAGGGCAGGGCGATAGCTTGACCGGAATTTCAGCGCCCACGGGCGCGCCGTGCGGCGCCACCCGTAGGCGTGGCGTGCGCTACAGGCACGGTAGAAGTTGGGGAGCACCGGGGAGATGGTCTTGCAGCGACCGACCCGACCTGCAAGATAGTCGCGACCGAAAGGTCAACGAGATGCGCTCTGGCGAACGTGTCCGGGCCGGTTCAGCCACCAGTTGGCCGAGCGGCGAAGGGCGGTGGGAACCCGCCGATCGGAGATCAGATGACGGAGCAGCTCGTCGTCGCCCTTCAGCCCTGCGGCATAAACAGTCCCTTCCATCACCCCGGTCTGCGGGCTCGCATCGGTGGGCGGTCCGTCCATCTGGCGGGCGACCTGCAGAACCAACGACTTGGGCACTTCCGCACCGAAATGCCCGAGGGCGAACGCGGCGGCAATCCGTACCGTGGACGGTACGCCGCTCGCCACGATCAGGCGTTGCACCAGTTGCTCCTGGCCGGCGCCGCCGAGGACCCGAATCGAGTCCAGGATCGCCTCCGCGAGGCCCGGGTTACTCCGTATGCGATCACCCGTGAGTTCAGCCGCGAGAGCGTTGGCCAACCCGGCGCGGTACGGGGTGGCGTCGAGCAGGAAACCCGTGTAAAGACGCACGTCGGGCGACGGATGGAACAACGCGTCCTCGACCAGCACGGAAAAGATGTCATCCGCCTTCGGGATGTGTTCACCGGCGGTCTCGACAGCCGCCGCATGCGCGATTCTGTTCGAGACCGTTCGCCGCTGGACCGCGTTGTCACCCCGGGAGTCGGACGCGCCACGCCGGACGGGGGCGTTCAGCCGAAGCCAGGTTTCCCGTTCGATCCTCAGCTCGACGGCGAGCTGAGCCGCCAAGCTCGAGGTTTCTCGGTCGGAGAGCATCTCGATCGCCATCTGGACCAACGCCGCATGCTGCTCGTCGCTGAAGTGCCCCATCGGGACCTTGCGCAGCGAGGCGAGCAGAGCGCCGATCCTGGCACGTTGATGCGTCGGGTCGCGCAGCTGGGCGAGTACATGGCGCGCGGCGTCCGGATGCCCGGTGCCTTCGAGCGCCGACATCGGTTCGATGAAGATCTGGTTGTCCCGGTCACGAGCGAGGCTCGCACAGCTGTCGATCGCGGGGGCACAGGCGCGCGGATGTACCAGCAGGCGGTTGAGCGCCTCGTACCGCTGCTGCCAGGCGACGCCATCGGACATCACCATCTCGGCGACCAGTCGGTCCGTGAGCGTCGACCAACTGCTCGATGGCACGAGCCGGACGCCCGGCTCGGCGAGGAGCCTGGAGGTGAGCTCGTCCCAGTCGGCACCCCGCATCCGCGCGCCGGTAACGGCCAGATCCAGCAGCTGGTCCAGGCGATCCGGACCGGCAGCGAGGGCGGGTCCGCGGGCCAGCGACAGCCGCAACGGCTCGGGCGGAGAAATGTACCGGTACAGGACGTCGAGCGGAGCCACGATCGCGTTGCGGGGGAGCAAGAGAAGCTCTTCGTACCGCCGGACAGCGGCGTAGGGCACCGGCGTGAAACCCGATTCCCAGCGCGAGACCCGGCTCTCGCTAATTGGACCGCCCCGCCACGAACCGCCGCCGAAGGCGGGTGCGAAGCGGGCCGCTCGGTGCAACTCCGTCATCGGCGACAGGGTTCGGTTGACCCGCAGGAGCCAGCCGACCGTGCGTGGGACACCTGTTCGGCGCGCCAGATGTGAGGACACGACGTGCGATCGGGCCATTAACGGAGTGTAAGCCGAAAGTTGATCAACATCGATGCCAAGACCGGACGGCGCCCCGCGAGGTCGATCCCGCCGGTGAGGGTCACGGAGGTCATCCCGACCGTGACCACCGGCAGGAACGCGTTGTCGACGAAGATGTCCAGGCAGAGCAGCACGACCACGACCGCGGGGTGACCGCTCAGCGCCGCCGCTCGGGGAGCCAGACGCGCATCGTGGCGGGACCGCGGTTGGCCCAGAGGTGGTACGGGACCAGGACCAGCTCGGTCGCCTCCGCCACCGCCGGACCGGTCGAACCGTACGGCCAGCCGGCGTGGGCCGGGGCGAGCGTGCTCGCGGCGACGCCGAGCGCCACCACCTCGGGGCCGAGCGCCGGCATCCGACGCTCCACCACCGGCACCGACGGGTCCACGGCCGGCGCGTCGAGCGCCTGCGCGGTGCGCTGGTCGACCGACTCGGCGCAGTAGACGAGCGGGCCGCGTTCCACCGCGACGGTGCCGCGTACCGCGTCGATGCGCGGGTCCGGCTCGGTCCAGCGCGGCGCCACCGGCAGTTCGAGCCGGACCTCGTCGCCCGGGCGCCAGAAGCGGTCCACCACGGCGTAGCCCGGGGAGACCGGGCGGGTCTGCTCGGGGGTCACCAGCGTCGCCTCGCCCGCCCAGGCGGGCACCCGCAGCGAGAGCCGCCACGGCCGCTGCGGCGCGGCGTGGACCCGGACGGTGACGGCACCGCGCCAGGGGTACTCGGTGACGACGCCCAGTTCGATCCCGCCGGCCCGGATCCGGCCGGCGGCGTACTGGTGCAGTTGCAGGCCCCGGTCGTCGCGGGTGGCGAGGTAGCCGCCGAGCGAGGCGAGCAGGCGCGCGATGTTGTTCGGGCAGCACGAGACGTCGAACCAGGGCACCCGCTCGCCGGCGGTCGCGCGCGGGTTCGGCACCCGGGGGTCGGGCGGGCTGCCGGGCGCGCGCTGCTGGAGCGGGTTGGTGTAGAAGAACGCCCGACCGTCCAGCGACGGCCCGGCGGCCACCACGTTGAACAGCGTCCGCTCGGCCAGGTCGGCGAAGCGGGGCTCGCCGGTGGCGAGCAGCAGGCGCCAGGAGAGCATCACCGAGGCGACGCCCGCGCAGGTCTCGGCGTACGCCCGGTCGGGCGGCAACTCGAAGTCCTCCCCGAACGACTCGCCCTCGTGCCGGGAGCCCATCCCGCCGGTCAGGTAGGTGCGGGCCGCCACGGTCCGCTCCCACTGCCGCACGATCGCGGCGAGCAGCTTGTCGTCGCCGGTCTCCACGGCCACGTCGACCGCGCCGCAGGCGAGGTAGAGCGCGCGTACCGCGTGCCCGGCGAAGGCCGCGCGGTCCCGGACCGGCACGTCGTCCTGGTAGTAGCTCCGGCCCAGCTCGAGGTCGGGGAGCGTGGCCTGGCCGCGCCGGTCGACGAAGAGCTGCGCCTGGTCGAGGTAGCGGCCCGTGCCGGTGGCCCGGTACAGCTCGACCAGCGCCATCTCGATCTCGGGGTGGCCGCAGACGGCCTGCCGGCCGGCGGCCCCGAACTCGGCGCAGACGTGGTCCGCCGCGCGGATCGCGGCGGCGACGAGCGCGTCGGCGACCCCGGTACGCAGCCGGGCGACGCCGGCCTGGATGAGGAAGCCGGCGCAGTACAGCTCGTGCCCCCAGTCGAGGGCGGAGTAGCGGGGCGCCTGCCCGGGGCGGCCGAACATGGTGTTGAGGTAGCCGTCCGGCTCCTGGGCCGCGACCAGCACCTCGACCAGTTCCCGGTACGGGGCGTCGGCGCCCCGCGCGATCTCCCACACCATCGCCTCGGCCAGCTTGTACGCCTCGGAGTCGGAGAACTCCCGGCCCCGGCGCGCCGTCACCCCGCCCGCCGCGGCCTGCCGGAAGTTGTCCAGCCAGCCGGCCCGCCGCTGCCACTCGTACGCGTGCGGGATGGTCGCCGCCGCGTTGCGCGCCTGCCGGTCGCCCCAGAAGCCGCCGGTGAGCCGCACCTCGTCCAGGCCGAGCGGGCGGAGGGTCCCCGTCGATGGTTGCACCGGTCCGATCATCGTCACCCCTTGAGAGCACCCGACATGAAGCCGCGCACGTAGCTGCGCTGCAGGAAGAGGAAGAGCAGCAGGCAGGGCACGGCCATGAAGACGACGCCGGCCTCCAGCGCGGCGTAGTCGATCGAGCCGTGGCTGGCCGTACGCATGTTCACCACCGCGAGCGGGAGCGTGAAGCGGTCGGTGGAGTTGAGCAGGATCAGCGGCGCGAAGAACTCGCTCCACGAGGTGAGGAACGCGAAGAGCGCCACGGTGACCAGGCCCGGTCGGACCGCGTGCAGCAGGACCCGCAGCAGCGCGGTGAGGCTGGTGCAGCCGTCGACGAGCGCGGACTCCTCCAGCTCCCTGGGGACGGCCTCGAAGGAGTTGCGCATCATGAAGACCGAGAACGGCAGCTGGAACATGATCAGTACGAGGCTGAGCCCGAGCAGCGAGTCCTCCAGCCCGATCCAGCCGAGCAGCACGTAGAGCGCGATCAGGATGGTCGCGTACGGCACCATCAGGATCGCCAGCGTCAGCAGGAAGAGCAGGTCGCGGCCGGGGAATCGGAACCGGCCGAAGGCGTACCCGCCGAGCGTGGCGACGACCAGCGTGCCGCCGACGGTGAGCAGGCAGACGGTCAGGCTGTTCAGCACGTGGTGCGGGCGGATGCCGTTGTCCGAGGTGAAGAGCCGCTGGTAGTTCTCCAGACCGAAGCCGTCCGCGGTGCGTACCGAGGCCCAGCCGCTCCAGAGCAGCGGGGAGAGGAAGAGGATCGACAGCGCCGCGCCGGTGGTGCGGTAGCCCCGGTCCCTGCTGGACATGCGACCCCCTACTGCGAGCGGCGGCGCAGCACGCCGAGCTGGACGACGTTGAAGACGATCAGTACGGCGAGCAGCAGCACCGAGATCGCGGCGGCCGAGCCGAGGTCGAGGCGGATGAACGCGTCCCGGTAGATCACCATCACCAGCGAGGTGGTGCTGTTGTCCGGGCCGCCCCGGGTCAGGATCCAGAACTGGTCGAAGGCGAGCAGCGACCCGGTGACCATCAGCGTGAGCACCAACGCGATGGTGGGACGCAGCAGCGGCAGGGTGATCCGGCGGAAGGTCTGCCACCGGCCGGCGCCGTCGATCCGGGCGGCCTCGTAGACCTCCAGCGGGATCGCCTGCAACCCGGTCAGCAGGATCAGCATGTTGAAACCGGCGAAGCGCCAGAGCACCAGCGCGACGCTGGAGGCGAGCGCGGTGTTCGGGCTGCCGCTGGTCCAGGAGACGTAGCCGTCGACCAGGCCGAGCGCGTCCAGCGCCCGGGTGACCGGGCCGATCTCGTCGCTGAGCAGGCCCAGGAAGAGCAGCGAGGCGCTGGCGAAGCCGACCGCCATGGGCAGGAAGAACGCGGTACGGAACAGGGCCACGCCGGGCCGGCGCCGCTGCACGAGCAGGGCCAGCCCGAACGAGACCGCGAAGAGCAGCACGGTGACGACCACCGTGTACTTGAGCGTGAACCAGGTGGCGGTGCGGAGCAGCGAGTTGTCGCCGAGGTCGGCGTAGTTTTCCGGGGCGTTCAGCTCCGGCACCCCGAGCAGCGGCCACCGGTGCAGCGACATCCACCCGACGAGCAGCAGCGGCAGCACGAAGAAGAGGCCCACCATGAGCGCGGTCGGGCTCGCGTACGCGGCGCCGACCAGCGCCCGGCGCCGGTGGCGGCGGCGCCGGGCCGGCGCGGGCGGGACGGCTCGCGGGCGCGCGTCCCGGCGCGGCGTCAGCAGGGCGACCACGGCGGGATCAGCTCTCCCGCAGCGAGCGGGTGATCGCGGCGTTCCCCTCGGCCAGCGCCTTGGCCGCGTCGCCGAAGAGCGCGCCGCGCACCGTCTGCAGCCACGGGCTCTGCGGGTCGTTGAAGGAGGCGTTGAAGTTCCGCGCGTACGGGGTCTTCCCCTTCGCCATCAGGCTGTTGATGGTGACGATGCGGGGGTCGGCCGCGGAGTACCTGTTCGACGCGAGGTCGGTGCGGGTGGGCACGCCCTTGTTCTTGGCGATCACCTCGACCTGCGCCTCGTCGGACATGGTCCAGGCGAGGAAGTCCCAGGCCTGGGCGGCCTTCTCCGAGGTGGCGCCGACGCCGATCGCGTCGCCGCCGACGAAGGTGGACTCCCCGCCGTCGAGGCCGCTGATCGGGGCGACGCCCATCCTGATGCCGGACTGCTCGATCAGGCCGAGCCAGACCGAGGGACCGGGCGCGATGCCGATCTTCCCGCCCTGCAACGCGCCGAGCCAGGTCGGGCCGGCCTCGTCCCGGGACGCCGGGGCGGCGACGCCCTCCTCGTACAGCTGCCGGTAGAGGGCGAAGACGTCGGCCATCTCCCGGCCGTCGACCGTGCTCTTCGTACCCTCCGGGTCGAGCACGTCGCCGCCGGCGGCCCAGACCGAGGGCCAGAAGGTGAACTCGACGCAGCCGCCGCAGTTGGCGCCGAAGTAGGTGCCGTTGACGTCGCCGCCCAGCCGGTCGATTCGCCGGGCGTGCTCGGCGAACTCACGCAGGGTGGTCGGCGGCTTCTCCGGGTCGAGCCCGGCGCGGGCGTAGAGGTCCTTGTTGTAGAGCAGCACCGACATGTCGATGGTGTGCGGGACGGCGTAGTTGCGCCCCTCCCAGGTGCCGGCCCGGACGTGCGCCGGCGCGACCCGGTCCTTCACGTCCAGCGCCCCGAACCGGTCGGTGATGTCCCGCCAGAGCCCCTGCGAGGCGTACTGCGGGGCGAAGACCACGTCGGCGGCGAAGAGGTCGGGCAGCGACCTCGCGCCCGCGGCGGAGGCGAGCTTCGCCGGGTACTCCTCGTTCGGGTACGCGGTCACCTGGACCTTGTTGCGGTGCGTGGCGTTGTACGCCTCGGCGTACGCCCTGGAGACCGACTCGGTGGCGGCGCGGGTCCAGAGGGTCAGCGTGGCCCCGTCGTCGGCGCGCGGCGCCCCGGAGTCCGTACCCTCCCCGCCACCGCAGGCCGACAGGCCCAGCGCGAGTACGGTCGCGGCGACGATCCCGCCCGCCGTACGAAACTGTGGTCGCACGTTCTCTCCCCTCTCGGATGGGTCAGGTGCCGGTCTGGTGCGGGTGGATCGGGTACCGGTGCGGGTCGGGACGGTCGACGACCTGCGGCACCGGGAGGGCGGACGAACGGTCCGAAAACCTTTTCGGGAATGTAGCCAGTGAATTTCGACGCTGTCAAGGGTCGATGTCCACGTCGGAATATGCGGTACGGTGCTCGCTAGCGGTTTCGTTTTCGAAAGGATTTCGGTGGGCAGGCAACGATCCCAGTCCGTCACCCTGACCGACGTCGCCCGGCGCGCCGGGGTCTCGGTGGCCACGGCCTCGAAGGCGCTCAACGCCCGCGACGAGGTGGCGCCCGACACCCGACGCCGGGTGCTCCAGGCGGCCGAGGAGCTCTCCTTCCAACCGAACGTGCTGGCCCGCGGGCTGATCTCGGGCCGGACCCGGACCGTCGGGCTGCTCACCGACGAGCTGGGCGGGCGGTTCTCCATCCCGATCCTGCTCGGCGTGGAGAACGCGCTGGGCAGCGAGCAGATGTCGGTGTTGCTCTGTGACGCCCGCGGCGACGCGATCCGGCGCCGGCACTACATCGGCACGCTGCTCGCGCGCCAGGTCGACGGCTTCGTCATTCTGGGCGACTCCAACGACCTGCGCCCGTCGCTCACCCGGGACATCCCGGTACCGGTGGTCTACGTGTACGGCGAGTCCGACGACCCGGCCGACCTCTCGGTCCTCGCCGACGACGCCGGGGGCGCCCGGCTCGCCGCCGAGCACCTCGTCTCGCTGGGCCGGCGGCGGATCGCGCACATCACCGGCCCGGAGCACTACCGGGCCGCGCGGGAGCGGGTGAGCAGCCTGCGGGCGGTTCTCGACGCGGCCGGGCTGCCGCTGGCCGGCGGCGAGCCACGGTACGGCGAGTGGTCCCAGCGCTGGGGGCGGCACGCCGCGCGCAGCCTGCTGACCACCTGTCCCGAGATCGACGCGATCTTCTGCGGCAACGACCAGATCGCCACCGGCGTCGCCAGCACCCTGCGCGACCTCGGCCGGCGCGTACCCGAGGACGTCTCGATCGTCGGGTACGACAACTGGCACGAGTTCGCGGCCGACTGCCAGCCCCCGCTGACCACCGTGGACCTCAATCTCCAGCAGCTGGGCGAGACGGCGGTCCGGCACCTCTTCGCGGCGCTCGACGGGCAGCCCGGCTCGGGCGTCATCCGCCAGCCCTGCCGGCTCGTGGTCCGCGAGTCCACCGGACCGGCGTCCGCCACCGGCCCGGGCACCGCCACCGGCCCGGAGACCGCGGCGGGGGCCGCGGCCTGACCGGCCGGCCCGCCCCGGCGTGCGCCCGGCCGCCCCGGCCGGCCTGCGCCGGGGCGGCGGCACGGAGCGGCAACGGCGGGCCGCCCGTGCGTCAGCGGCGGGCCCGGCCGGTGACCAGTCGTTGCAGGAGGATGAAGGCGAGCAGCAGCACGCCGATGACGATGCGGGTCCACCACGAGCTGAGGTCGCCCTGGAACGTGATGATGGTCTGGATCAGGCCGTATACCAGCACGCCCAGGACCGTGCCGAAGAGGTAGCCGGAACCGCCGGTGAGCAGCGTACCGCCGATCACCACGGCGGCGATCGCGTCGAGTTCGGTGCCCTGGGCGTGCAGGCTGTAGCCGGAGAGCATGTAGAAGCTGAGCAGCACGCCGCCGAGCGCGGAGCAGAGCCCGCTGACGGTGTAGACGAGGATCCGGGTCCGGCCGACCGGCAGACCCATCAGCGCGGCGGACTGCGGGTTGCCGCCGACGGCGTACACGTTGCGACCGAACCGGGTGTACGCGAGCACGTACGCGGCCGCCAGGGCCACCAGGACGGCGACGACCGCGCTCACCGAGACGGAGAAGCCGCCGAGGGCCAGCCGGTGCTGGGCGGCGCCGGTCCAGAACGGGTCGGTGATCGGCACCGACGCGTCGCTGATCAGGAAGCAGAGCCCTCGGGCCAGGAACATCCCGGCGAGGGTGGCGATGAACGGCTGGACCTCGAAGAAGTGGATGATGCAGCCCATGCCGAGGCCGAGCGCCGCCCCGAGCAGCAGGACGAGGGGCAGCACCACCCCGGCCGGCCAGCCCGCGCCGAGCAGCTTCGCCGCGATCAGCGTGGTCAGCGCGACGACCGCGCCCACCGACAGGTCGATCCCGCCGGTGAGGATCACGAAGGTCATCCCGACCGCGACCACCAGCAGGAACGCGTTGTCGATGAAGATGTTGAGCACGACCTGGGTGTCGGAGAAGCCCTCGTAGTTGACCACGCCCACGGCGTACATCAGGACCAGCAGCCCCAGCGTGGCGAGGACCGGGACGTGCCGGCGGTCCGGCCGGTAGCCGCGGACGCGGGCGATCACCGTCCCGACGCCGCCCGGCCCCGGGATGCTCCGCTCGGTCATGCCGTCACCTCCGTCCTTCTCGTGCCGGCGCCGGGGCCCGCGCCCGGCCCGGTCGGACCGGGCTCGGGCGGTTCGGTGCCCGGCGCGCCCGGGTCCGTCCCCGAGGGGGCGCGACCGCGCCCGCGCCGGCCGAGCAGCCGCGCCCGGAACGCGGGCGACTGGGCCAGGCAGAGCACCACCACCACGACCGCCTTGAACAGCAGGGTGGTGTTGGTCGGTACGCCGATCGTGTAGATGGTGATGTCCAGCGTTTTGATCACCAGTGCGCCGACGACGCTGCCGACGATGGAGAACCGGCCGCCGGCCAGCGACGTGCCGCCGATGACCACGGCGAGGATCGCGTCGAGTTCGATGAGGTTGCCGGCGTTGTTGCCGTCCGCGCTGGAGACGTTCGAGCTGAAGATCAGACCGGCGAGCCCCGCGCAGAGGCCGGCGAAGACGTAGACCAGGATGGTGAGCCGCCGGGCGTTGACCCCGGCCAGTCGGCTCGCGGCCGGATTACCGCCGACCGACTCGATCAGCAGGGCGAGCGCGGTACGACGGGTGAGCAGCAGCGTACCGACGACCACGGCCGCGGTCAGCAGCACCGAGACCGGTACGGCCAGCCAGTAGCCCGCCCCGACGGTCTTGTACGGGGCGGAGTTGACCGTGATGATCTGCCCGTTCGTGATGAGCTGCGCCACCCCGCGACCGGCCACCATGAGGATGAGCGTGGCGACGATCGGCTGGATGCCGACGACCGCCACGAGCAGGCCGTTCCCGGCCCCGAGCAGCAGGGCGACGCCGAGCGCGAGGCCCATGGCGGCGAGCACCCCGCCGGCCGCGTTCTGGTCGCCGAGCCCGCTGATCCACGAGCAGGCGACCGCGCCGGCGATCGCGACGACCGAGCCGACCGACAGGTCGATGCCGCCCGTGGCGATGACGAGCGTCATGCCGAGCGCCACGAGGGCCAGCGGCGTGGCGGCGCGCAGGATGTCGATCACCGAGCCGTAGAGGTGCCCGTCGCGTACCTCGATCGAGAGGAAGCTCGGCGTGAAGACCAGGTTCCCGGCGACGAGCAGCAGCAGCACGACGACCGGCCAGAGCAGGCGGTGCCGGAGCAGGCCGTGGAAGGTACCCGCCGTCGTCATGCCGCACCTCCGCTGGCGATCGACTGCATGATCCGGTCGGCGTCGACGTCGTCGCCGTTGACCAGCTCCTCGACCAGCCGCCGGTCGCGCAGGACCGCGATCCGGTGGCTCAGCCGGAGCACCTCCTCCAACTCCGCGCTGATGAACAGCACCGCCATCCCCCCGTCGGAGAGTTCGACGACCAGGCGCTGGATCTCCGCCTTGGCCCCGATGTCGATGCCGCGGGTCGGCTCGTCGAGGATGAGCAGCCGCGGTTCGGTGATCAGCCAGCGGGCGAGCAGGACCTTCTGCTGGTTGCCGCCGCTGAGGTTGCCGACCCGGATCTCCGGATCGGCGGGCCGGATGTCGAGCGCCCGGACGTACCGCTCGACCAGCTCGTCCTGGCGGCGGCGCGGGATCGGCCGGGACCAGCCGCGGGCGGCCTGCATGGCCAGGACGATGTTCTCCCGGACCGACAGTTCCTCGACCAGCCCCTCACTGCGACGGTTCTCCGAGCAGAACGCGATCCGGTGCGCCAGCGCGGCGCGCGGGCTGCGCAGGTGGACGGGCTCCCCGTCGACGCGCAGCGTGCCGTGGTCGGCCCGGTCGGCGCCGAAGAGCAGCCGGGCCACCTCGGTACGCCCCGACCCGAGCAGTCCGGCGAGCCCCACCACCTCGCCCCGGTGGATGGCGAGGTTGAACGGCGCGATCGCACCGGAGCGGCCCAGCTCCCGGGCGGCGACGACCGGCTCGGCGTTCTCGGCCGCGGGAGCCGGCTGCCGGGTGTGCTCGGCGAGCCGGTCCAGGGTGGCCAGGTCCTTGCCGATCATCTTGCCGACGAGGTCGAACGGGGGAATTTCGGCGGTCCGGTACTCCCCGATGAGGCGCCCGTTGCGCAGCACCGTCATCCGGTCGGCGATCTCGTAGACCTGGTCGAGGAAGTGCGAGACGAAGAGGATCGCGACGCCCTCGTCCTTGAGCTGACGCATCACCCGGAACAGCCGGTCCACCTCGTCGGCGTCCAGGCTCGACGTCGGCTCGTCCAGGATGAGCACCTTGGCCGAGACGTCGACCGCCCGCGCGATCGCCACCATCTGCTGCACCGCCAGGGAGTACGCGCCCAGCGGGGCGGTCACGTCGAGGTCGAGCCCGAACCGCCCGACCAGCTCGGCCGAGCGCCGCCGCAGCGCGCCCCAACGGATCGCGCCGAGGCGCCGGGGCTCCCGGCCGATGTGGATGTTCTCCGCCACGGACAGGTTCGGGCAGAGATTGACCTCCTGGTACACCGTGCTGATGCCGGCCTGCTGCGCCTGCGGCGGGCCGGAGAAGCGTACCGGCGCGCCGTCGAGCCGGATCTCGCCCTGGTCGATGTCGTAGACCCCGGTCAGCACCTTGATCAGCGTCGACTTCCCGGCGCCGTTCTCGCCCAGCAGCGCGTGCACCTCACCGGGCAGCAGACGGAAATCCACGTCGGCCAGCGCGACGACACCCGGGAAGCGCTTGCCGATCCCGGTCATCGTGAGGACCGGCGTCGCCTCGCCCATCCCCTCCCCCTCTCCTGTCGACCGCGCGACCGCCGGCCGGCGGCGCGATCTCCCTCTCGGCGGCGCGACCGGCGGCCGGGAGGCTACGTCCCCGGCCGCCGGTCGCGCGCGCACCGGTCGGCGTGCGAACGCCGCGTCAGTACTTGCGTTCGGGCAGCGCCGCCTTGGCCTGCTCGGAGGTGAACACGGTCTCCTCGGTGAGCACCCGCTTCGGCACGCTCTCCCCCGCCACGACCTTCTTGGCCAGGTCCATCAGCTGCGGCCCGAGCAGCGGGCTGCACTCGACGATAAAGTTGATCTTCCCGTCGGCGAGGGCCTGCATCCCGTCCCGCACGGCGTCGACGGTGATGATTTTGATGTCGACGCCGGGCTTCTTGCCGGCCGCCTCGATCGCCTCGATCGCGCCGAGCCCCATGTCGTCGTTGTGCGCGTAGAGCACGTCGATGTCGGCGTGCGCCTTGAGGAACGCCTCCATCACCTCCTTGCCCTTGGCCCGGGTGAACTCGCCGGTCTGCGAGGCGACGACCTTGAACTTCGGGTCGGCCTTGATGACCTCGGCGAAGCCGTCCCGGCGGTCGTTGGCCGGGGCCGAACCCGTGGTGCCCTGCAGCTCCACGATGTTGACCGGGTCGGACTTGCCCTCGTACTCCTTGACCAGCCACTCGCCGGCCTTCTTGCCCTCGAGCACGAAGTCCGAGCCGAGGAAGGTCTGGTAGAGCGAGGTGTCCGGGGAGTCGATGGCGCGGTCGGTGAGGATCACCGGGATCTTGGCGTTCTTCGCCTCCTTGAGCACGGTGTCCCAGCCGGACTCCACCACGGGCGAGAAGGCGATCACGTCGACCTTCTGCTGGACGAAGGTACGGATGGCCTTGATCTGGTTTTCCTGCTTCTGCTGGGCGTCGGAGAACTTCAGCTCGATGCCGGCCTCCTGCGCGGCGGTACGCACCGAGGTCGTGTTGGCGGTGCGCCAACCGCTCTCGGCCCCCACCTGCGAGAAGCCCATCGTGATCTTTCCGTCGTCGGTACCGCCGGCACCGTCACCGCCGCCGCACCCGGTCAGCGTCGCCGCGACCAGCACGGCACCGACCAGCGCGGCCGACCATGTCTTGGACACTGCATCCTCCTGGGGTAGTTCCGGTCCCCCGCAGGGATCTCCTCCACGCGGCGGATCGCGGTCCCCACCGCCCGGCATCACGCGCTCCCGGCGGCGGACTCGTCATAGGTGAACGATCACATTTACGATCTTGCGTCGCTTCGATGTGGAGCAAGGATCATTGCGGCAGCGCACGGGACCCGACCAACCGTCCTGGTCGAAGTCCGATCGAGAGCCGCGGATGGATTCATCGACGACCCTGTAACACCCGGGTGCGAAAATGTTATCGTTCTCCACCCACCCGTCAAGAGATGTTTGCCAACGTTTCCGGCTCGTTTCCCGCCCGCTCCCGCCGGCATGCCGTACGAGGTGGGCTTTTGCGCTCGGCGGGCGCATGCGTGGGGTGGCCCGTCGCGGCGGGTCCGGCACGCCGACGGTCGGGGCGGCACGGGTGTGATCGCTAACAGCGAGAGCAGGGAGCACAGGTGACAGCAGACCCTCCGCCGACCGGCGGCATCGAAACGGGCGACGCCGCGCCCGTCCGGCCCCGCGGCTCCGTCATGCGCGACGTCGCGCGACTCGCCGGCGTGTCGCACCAGACGGTCTCCCGGGTGCTCAACAACCACCCGAACGTCCGCCAGGAGACCCGGCTACGCGTCCTCGACGCGATGCGGGCCCTCAACTACCGCCGCAACCTCGCCGCCCGCACGCTGGTCACCCGCCGGTCCCGCACGCTCGGCATCATCGGCTTCGAGACCACCCTCTTCGGTCCCGCCTCGATGCTCTACGGGATCGAGGACGCGGCCCGGCAGGCCGGCTACTTCGTCACCGTCGCCACCATTCCCGACCTCGAACGCGCCTCGGTGCTCGACGCCGTGGACCGGCTATGCCAGCAGTCCGTCGAGGGCATCGTCGCGATCGCGCCCAAGCCCACCGTCACCAACGGCCTGCACCACACCCCCGCCGGGCTGCCCACGGTGGCGGTCGGCGGCGGCACCGAGACCGACGCGAGCGCGACGGTACGCATCGACAACACCGCCGGGGCCCGGCTCGCCACCCAGCACCTGCTCGACCTCGGGCACCCGACCGTGCACCACATCGCCGGACCCGCCGACTGGCCGGAGGCGCGCGAACGCGTCGAGGGGTGGCGGCAGACCCTCTACGCGGCCGGCGCCGCCGTCCCGCCGGTCGCGCCCGCCACCTGGACCGCGCGATCGGGCTACGAGCAGGGCAGCCGCCTCGCCCGGGATCCCGCGGTCACCGCCATCTTCTGCGCCAACGACCAGCTCGCCCTCGGCGCGCTCCGCGCCCTGCACGAGGCCGGCCGCCGGGTGCCCGAGCAGGTCAGCGTCGTCGGCTTCGACGACACCCCGGACTCCGCGTACTACCTGCCGCCGCTGACCACCGTCCGGCAGGACTTCGCCGAACTCGGCCGCCGCAGCCTCGCCCTGCTGCTCAGCGGGATCGGCCGGCAGCGTGATCCGCGACCGCCCCAGCACGTGGTGCTCGCCCCCGAACTCACCCTCCGGGCCAGCACCGCGCCGCCCGCCGGCCGCCGCGCCTGATCCGGACGCGCGCACCGGACCCGGCCGCCCGGCGCCGTGCCGCGTCCGCCCGCGCGGCCGGCCCGGCCCCGTGCCGAACCGGCCGCGCGCAGCTCGCGGCAGACGTCCTATCGGCGCCGCCGGTCTTTTCGACAACTGCTCGATGGGTCGCGGCGCGCGGGTCACTAGATTCCACAGGAGCCGGTCCGGCCGGACAGCAATCCTCACGAGGTGTTTGTTAGCGCTCACAATCCCACCACCGCCAGGAGGTACCCGTGACTTCGGAGCAACCAGCGATCAACCGGCGCTCGGCGCTGCGGATCGGCGGCGCCGCCGCGGTCGGCGCGCTGCTCACCACGAGCGCCGCCGCGCCCGCCCTGGCCGGCGGCGACGGCGGACCGGCGGACGGCCCGGCCCGGTCCGGGGCGGCCACCGGCACGGCGACCCGGGCCGCCGGCACGCCGGCACCGCGGGCGCCCCGGCAGGCGGAGTTCCTCGACGCCAACCCGCGCTGGACCGTCAAGCCGTTCGCGCTCGACCGGGTGACGCTCGCCGACGGTACGGTCTTCGCCGAAAAACGCGACCGGGTGCTGCGGTTCGCCGCGGCCTACCCCGCCGACCGGGTGCTGCACAACTTCCGGGTCACCGCCGAACTGCCGCTGCCCGAGGGCTCGTCGCCGCCCGGCGGCTGGGACGACGCGACCGGCAACCTGCGCGGGCACTACAGCGGTCACCTGATGACGCTCTTCGCCCAGGCGTACGCCGCCACCCGCGACACCGCCTTCCGCGACAAGCTCGACCACATCGTGGCCGAGTTGGCGAAGTGCCAGCAGGCCATGGCCGCCAGCGGGCGCTACAGCCACCCGGGCTTCCTGGCGGCGTACCCGGAGACGCAGTTCGTGCTGCTGGAATCGTTCGCCACCTACCCGACGATCTGGGCGCCGTACTACACCTGCCACAAGATCATGCGCGGGCTGCTCGACGCGTACCTGCTCACCGGCAACGAGCAGGCACTGGAGGTGGCGACCGGGATGGCGGACTGGGTGCACAGCCGCCTGTCGGTGCTGCCCCGGGAGACGCTGAACCGGATGTGGGCCAGCTACATCGCCGGCGAGTACGGTGCGATGAACGAGGTCCTGGCCGACCTGCACGCGATCACGGGCGAGGAGCGGTACCTCGTCGCCGCCCGGTGCTTCGACAACCGGCAGTCGCTCTTCGACGCGTGCGTCGAGGACCGGGACGTCCTCACCCGCCTGCACGCCAACACCCACGTCCCGCAGTTTCTCGGCTACCTGCGCGTCTTCGACCGCTCCGGGGAGCGCGACTACTACGCCGCCGCGCGCAACTTCTGGCACATGGTCGTGCCGCACCGGATGTACGCCCACGGCGGCACGAGCGGCACCTGGCCCGAGGCGCCCGGGCTGCCGGCCAACACGAACGCCGAACTCTTCCAGCCCCGGGGCAACATCGCCGGCTCGATCGCCGGCAACGGGGCGGAGACCTGCACGTCGTACAACCTGCTCAAGATGGCCCGGAACCTCTTCTTCCACGACCCGGACCCGGCGTACGTCGACTACTACGAGCGGGCCCTGGTCAACCACATCCTCGGCTCGCGGCGCGACGCCGACAGCACGAGCAGCCCCAACGTCGTCTACTTCCTGCCGCTGAGCCCCGGCAGCACCCGCGGCTACGGCAACACGGGCACCTGCTGCGGCGGTACCGGCCTGGAGAACCACACCAAGTACCAGGAGTCCGTCTACTTCCGGTCCGCGGACGACGCCCGGCTCTACGTCAACCTCTTCGTCGGCTCGACGCTCGACTGGCGCGAGCGCGGCATCCGGGTCACCCAGACCACCGACTTCCCGCGCGAGCAGGGCAGCACCCTGACCATCACCGGCAGCGCCCGGTTCGACCTCATGCTGCGCGTACCCGCCTGGGCGGACGGCGCCCGAGTCCGGGTCAACGGCCGGGAGGTGCGCGAGCCGAAGACCCCCGGTCGCTACCTGCGGCTGCGCCGGCACTGGCGGACCGGCGACACGGTCCGGATCGAGCTGCCGTTCGGGCTGCGGGTGGAGCAGGCCCTGGACAGCCCGGCGACACAGACCGTCTTTCACGGCCCCGTGGTGCTGGCCACGCTGAGCGCCGAGCGGACGTACCGGGAATTCTCCTTCTACCGGCACGTCCGGCTCGACGGCGACCTCGGCCCCGCGTTCCAGCCGGCGGCGGCCGGTGCGTTCACCACGAACGGGCACACCCTCCGCCCGCTCTACGTCGGCGACGCCGAGCCACAGCACATCTACTTCCGGCGCGCCGAACCGACGGTCGTCTTCGGCTCGCACGACTCCGGGGTGGCCAACCAGGAGCGCGACGGCACCGCCTTCCTCGACGAGGTCTGGTCCCACGCGCCCTTCCCGAACCACCGCGCCTTCCTCGCCGCGGTACGCCGGGCAGCGGCCGACTGGGTCCGCGACGGCCGATACAGCCAGGACGAGCGCTCGGCCATCCTCGACAGCGCCGAGGCCGCCGAACCGGACCTGCGGGTCTGACCGGTCCGCCCGGAACCGCACCGCCGGCACCGTACGCGGTGCCGGCGGTCGGGCGGTCGGGCGGTCGGGCGGCTCAGGCGAGGCCGAGGACGCCGTCGACCCGGCGGACGATGCCGAGCGGGTTGCCGTCCCGCAGCTCCGGCGGCAGCAGCTCCTGTGGCAGGTTCTGGTAGGCGACCGGTCGTTGGAAGCGGCGCACGGCGGTCACGCCGACGGAGGTGTGCACCGAGCCCGTGGTCGCCGGCCAGGGGCCGCCGTGCTGCATCGCCCAGGTCACCGCCACGCCGGTCGGCCAGCCGTCCCAGATGACCCGGCCGGAACGGGCGACGCAGTGCGCGACCAGGTGCCGGGCCAGCTCGGCCTCGGCGGGCAGCTCGGCGTGGACGGTCGCGGTCAACCCGCCGGGCAGCGCGGCGAAGACCTTGTCCAGCTCGGCCCGGTCGGCGTACTCCACCACCAGGGCGGCCGGGCCGAAGCACTCCTCCAGCAGCCGGTCCGCCCGGGCCACCAGGTCGGCCGCGCCGACCGCGAACAGCCGGGGGGCCACCCGGTATCCCGCGCCGTCCGGCGCCGGACCCGGAGAGATCGTCCGTACCCCCGGCAGCGCCGCCAACGCCTCCGTCTCGGCGAGGTAGGCGTCCCGGATCCGCGCGTTGAGCAGCGGACCCACCGCCACGGCCCCGGCCGCGTCGGCCAGCGCGCCGGTCAGACCGTGGCCGGCCGGCAGGAGGAGCAGCCCCGGTTTCGTGCAGAACTGCCCCGCGCCCAACGTGAACGATCCGACGAAGCCGGCCACGACGGCCTCGGCCCGCCGGGCCAGCGCGCCCGCCGTGACCACCACCGGGTTCAGCGAGCCCAGCTCCCCGTAGAACGGGATCGGATCCGGCCGGCCGGCGGCCAGGTCGAACAGGGCCCGTCCACCGGCCACCGAGCCGGTGAACCCGACGGCGGTGACCGCCGGGTGGACGACCAACGCCCGCCCCGCCTCGACGCCGTGCACCAGCGCGAACGAGCCGGCCGGCGCGCCGGCCGCGGCGAGGGCGTCGGCGACGATCCGCGCGCACAGGACCGAGAGGGCCGGGTGCCCGGGGTGCGCCTTCACGATCACCGGGCAGCCGGCGGCGAGGGCGCTCGCCGTGTCGCCACCCGGTACCGAGAACGCCAGCGGGAAGTTGCTCGCCGCGAAGACCGCGACCGGGCCGAGCGGCAGCAGCATCCGGCGCAGGTCGGGGCGGGGCGCGGGTCGGGCGGACGGATCCGCCGGATCGAGCACCGCCTCCAGGATCGACCCCTCCTCCAGCGCGGCGGCGAAGAGCTCGAACTGCACCACGCAGCGGGTCAGCTCGCCGGCCAGCCGCGCGGCGCCGAGCCCGGTCTCCCGGTCGGCCAGCGCGACGACCTCGTCCCGGTGCGCCTCCAACGCGGCGCCGAGCGCCCGCAGCAGCGCGGCCCGGTCCGGTGGGGAGAACGCGGCGAGGGCCGGCGCGGCCGTCGCCGCCGCCCGGCACAGCCGGTCCACCTCCTCGATCGGGGTGTGCCCCACCGGCGCGCCCACCGGCTGCCCGGTCGACGGATCCATTCCCTGGTCGTGGTCCTCTGCCCGCACCGCGTACCTCTCGTCTCGTGGCTCGTCGTCGGGTACCCGTCGCCGTCGCGCGGCGTCTCTGCCGCGTGACGTCCCGTCGCGTACCCGTTCTCGTCGCACGTTCCGGCCGGGCCCGCCGCCGGGCCCGGCCGGAACGTGCCCGCCCCTGGTCGGGGCGAGCTCTAGCTACCGTGGTTCATCGGCCGGCGGGCGCCGCGGTGGCCGGGGTACCGGCCTCGATCCGCGCCAGCGCCGCCCGCAGGTTCGGCAGCGGACCGATCCGCTGCCCGGCGGTGCCGGAGCCCTGCGGCGTACCGGTCGCCCGAAGCAGCTCGACCAGCTGGTCACCGGTCCAGACGCCCCGGCCGGTGGCCTTCAGGTAGGACTGGATCGCGGCGACGGCGGCCGTCACGATCGGCCCGGCGCCGGAGGTACCGCCGAAGGATCGGGTGTAGCGGATGTTCCGCGAGGCCGGATCCGTCCCGCCCTGGAGGTTGCCGTTGCTGCCGGTCGTGGTGATGTTCTGCCCCCAGCCCTGTAGGTCCAGCCGGGAGCCGTAGACCGAGAAGTTCAGCCGCTCCCGGGCGGTGCTGCTGCCCGCGCCGACGACGATCGCCCCCGAGTCCCGGACGGTACGGTCGAACCGGCCGAGGAACTCGGGCCCGTCGAGGTTGTCGCCGCCGTTGCCACCGGTCGCCACGACCACGATACCGAGCTGGGTGAGCAGCTGGGTGGCGTCGAAGTTGGCCTGGTTCCACTCGATCGGCACGTACCGCGTCCCGCCGTTCGGCCCCACCGTCTGCTGTTCGATCAGGAACACGTCACCGGGCGAGAGGAACTGGGCGGCGTACGCCATGGCCGCGGCCGGACGGTAGCTGGTCTGGTTCGGGTTGACCTGCTGGACCGGCGAGATGCCGTACATCGTGGCCGCTGGGGCGCCGCCGGTGACCCCGTACGCGTTGTCCCGGGCGACGATCTCGCCGAAGACCGCCGTGCCGTGTTCGTCGGCGAAGCCGGTGTAGCGCGGGTACCGGGTGCCGCCGAGGTCGCTGCTCCAGTCGAGCTGCAGGTCCTCGTGGAACGGGTTCCAGTCGTACTCCAGGTCGACCACCCGGATTCCCGCGCCCCGGGCCCGCGGGTCCCGGCTGGCGAAGTCCGCGTCGATGCCCTGCGGGGCCGGGCGCAGGTACCCCTGCATGGACCGGAAGTCCGGGGTGGCCGCCGGCCGCACGTCGGACGGTGCGGCACTGTCCGGTGCGGCACTGTCCGGTGCGGCGCCGTCCGGTGCGGCGCCGTCCGGTGCGGCGCCGCCCGCCGGGCCGGTGGGCGTGGCGCGGCCGGACACCGCGCCGGGCGGCGGGGCGGGCTCGGGCGCCGGGTACGCGTCGGCCACCTCCGGCCGGGCGCGCAGCTGCGCGAGGACCGTGGCGGCGTCCACCTCGGACGGCAGGGTGAGGTGGTACCAGGAGGCCAGGTCGGGCGCGGGCCGGCCGGTACGCTCCCGGGCCCGGGTGGCCAGCGCGGCGAGCCGGTCGACGGTCTCGCCGGGCACCAGCGGCGTGACCTGCCGGGCGCGGTACCGGTCGAGCAGCGCCCGGACCGGTGCCAGGTCCCGCCCGGTCGCGCTGCGCAGCCCGGAGTTCTCGCCCCGAACCCGCAGCGGCTCGGCGAACTTGACCTCCAGGACGACCTCGAACGCGACCCGGTCCGCGCCGCGCGCCGGGCGGCCGTCGCGCAGCGGACCGGCGAGCGCCAGTTCGGCGGTGCCGGCGCTGAGCGAGCCGGCCGCCCGCAGCTCCGCCTTGTCGAAGAAGAGCACCAGGTCGTCGCGGCCGTCGCCGTTGGTGTCGCCGATCGAGCCGAGCGGCCCGGCGGCGGTACGGGCGACGGGGGCGCCGCCGCCGCTCGGGCCGCCGAGCCGGAGCCGCGCCGGATCCAGCTGCCCGACGTCGAGCGCGGCGCTGCCGAGCACCGCGACCGGTACGTGTCCGGAGCCGGCGAGGTTGATCCGCTCGGGCAGCACCACCGGCAGCCGTACCGCCGAGGCGGCGGCCTCGGCGGGACCGGGTTGGCCGGTGACGGCGGCGCCCGAGACGGCGAGCGCGCCCAGCGCTGCGGCGAGCATGAGTCGGTTGGCCATGGACGTTCCTCCTTACCGCGGGGATGTGCCGATGCTGTTCCAGGTACCGCTCCGGCCGCGTCGCGTCGCCGGCCGGTGGGGCGAACCGGACGGGACGGCGGTGCGGGCGGAACGGTGTGGTGCGGGCGGCGGACCGGCGGGGCGAACCGGGCGGAACGGTGAGGCGGGCGAAACGGTGTGGTGCCGTGGTGCCGGTGGAACGGGCGAAAGGCTGGTGCGGCGGTGTCGGCGGCGGACCGTCCCTCCCGGCCGGTTGTGGTCGGCCGGGACGCGCGGCGACGGTCAGACCCGGAAGCCCTCCGGGAACGGGTCCTCCGGGTCGAGCAGGTACTGGGCGGTGCCGGTGATCCAGGCCCGGCCGGTCACCGTGGGCACCACCGCCGGCAGGTCGCCGACGGTCGTGGTGGCCACCAGCCGGCCGGTGAAGCGGGTCCCGATCGGCGACTCGTTGACGAACGGGGTGTCCAGTGGCAGCAGGCCACGGGCGTGCCGCTGCGCCATCCGGGCCGAGGTACCGGTGCCGCACGGCGAGCGGTCCACCCAGCCGGGATGGATGACCACGGCGTTGCGCGCGTCCGCGCCGTCGGTACCGGGCTGGACGATCTGCACGTGGCGGCAGTCGTCGATGGCGGGCATGGTCGGGTGCCGGGGCGGCGCCTGCTCGTTGATCGCGTCCATGATCAGCAGGCCACGGCGGATCAGCTCCGGTACGGTCTCCGGCTCCACCGGCAGGCCCAGGTCGGCGGCCTCCACGATGGCGTAGAAGTTGCCGCCGAACGCCATGTCGTACCGGATCGTGCCGATCTCCCCGCCCACCTGCACCTTCCGGTCGGCCGCGAGCAGGAACGCGGGCACGTTGCGCAGCGTCACGGCGGTCGCCCGGCCGTCGCGTACCGCCACGTCGACCGAGACCAGCCCGGCCGGGGTGTCCAGCCGGATGGTGGTGACCGGCTCGACCACGGGCACCATCCCGGTCTCGACCAGCACCGTGGCCACCCCGATGGTGCCGTGCCCGCACATCGGCAGGCAGCCGGAGACCTCGATGAAGAGCACGCCGACGTCGGCGTCCGGCCGGGTCGGCGGCTGCAGGATCGCCCCGGACATCGCGGAGTGCCCGCGCGGTTCGCACATCAGCAGCCGGCGTAGGCCGTCGCGGTCCCGCTCGAAGAGCAGCTTGCGCTCCAGCATGGTCTCCCCCGGCAGGACGCCGACCCCGCCGGTGACGACCCGGGTCGGCATCCCCTCGGTGTGCGAGTCGACCGCGTGCAGCACGAGCCGGCTACGCATCGGCGTCGGCCTTCATCGCCCGCTCCATGTCCCGGCGCACCTGCTCCCGGGCCGCCGGGGTGAGCGCGCCGCGCGGCGGGCGGCACGGGCCGCCGTACCGGCCGGCGGACTCCATCGCCACCTTGATCGCCTGGACGAACTCCGGCTTCGAGTCCCAGCCGAAGATGGGGTGCAGCTCGGCGTAGAGCGGCAGGGCCCCGTCCAGGTCACGCGCCCGGCACAGCTCGAAGAGGCGTACGGAGACCCGGGGCAGCGCGTTCGGCAGGCCCGCGATCCACCCCGTCGCCCCGCAGACGACCAGTTCCAGCAGGACGTCGTCGGCGCCCGCGAGCACGTCCAGGTGCGGGGCGAGGTCGCGGATGCGGTGCACCCGCCGGACGTCCTGGCTGAACTCCTTGACCGCGACCACGCCGTCCGTCTCGGCGATGGTGGCGAGCAGCTCCGGGGTCAGGTCCACCCGGGTGTCGAACGGGTTGTTGTACGCGACCACGGGCAGCCCGACCGCGGCCACCTCGCGGTAGTGCGCGACGACGTCGGACTCCCGGGCCACGTACGCGTTCGGCGGCAGGGCCAGCACCGCGTCCGCGCCCGCGTCCCGGGCCTGCTCCGCCCAGCGGCGGGACTGGCGGCTGCCGTACCCGCCGACGCCGGGCACGACCGCGCAGCCCTCCGGCGCGGCCTCCACGGCGGCCCGTACCACGTCGGCGCGCTCGGCGTCGGTGAGGCTCTGGTACTCGCCCAGCGAGCCGCAGGGCGTCACGCCGTGACAGCCCTCCTCGGCGAGCCAGCGGACGTGTTCCTGGAGCCGGTCGAAGTCGACCGAGAGGTCGTCGCGGAACGGCGTGGGGATCGCGACGACGACACCCTGCCAGGGCTTGTGAACTGTCACTGGGGTGTTCCCTCCTCGGCGACGGCACCCAGCGGTACCGGCATGACGATCTGACGGTTGGCGAAGGCTTCGGGCGGCTGGTCGCGGCCGGAGGCGGCGGCGAGCAGGCAGGTGGCCGCCCGCCCGCAGACGCGCCCCTGGCACGGCCCCATGCCGATCCGGGTGACCAGCTTCAGCGCGCGGACGTCGTCCACCCCGTACCGCCGCACCGCACCGCGCAGTTCGCCGGCGGTGACCTCCTCGCAGCGGCAGAGCACGGTCTCCGGCCGCAGCCAGCCGGTCCAGCCGTCCGGCACCGGGTACGCCCGGTGCAGCGCGGCGGCGAAGCGCCGCTGCCCGGCGGCCCGGCGCAGCGCCGGGGCGGCGGTACGGGCCAGCGCGGCGTCGTCCAGCAGCCCGAGCCGGTGCGCGGCGGCCAGCCCGGCCAGCTCCCCGGTGCTGATGGCCAGCTCGGCGCCGCCCACCCCGGTCGCCTCCCCGGCCACCAGGACCCCGGGCACGCTGCTGCGGCCCAGCCCGTCCACGGCCACCACGGGGCTGCCGTCGGCCGGGTCGACCCGGGTGGCGCAGCCGAGCGCGACGGCCAGCTCGATCGAGGGAGTGAAGCCGTGTCCCACGCAGACGGCGTCCACCCGGGCGGTCCGGGTCCCGCCGCCGGCCGGCCGCCAGCCGGCGTCCACCCGCCGGATCGTGGCGCGCAGCCCGTCGCCGTCGGGGGTAACCTCGGTGACCGCCCGGCCGCGCCGGACCGGCACGCCGTACCGGCGCAGCGTCGCCAGGTAGCGGGCCGCCTCGACGAGCTTGCCGGGCGCGCCCACGACGGCCCGGGGCTGGCGGGCCCAGCGGCGCAGCGGTGCGGCCTCGACCACCGCCGCCACCCGCGCGCCGGCCCGCGCGAGGCCGGCCGCCACGGTGAGCAGGAACGGACCGGTGCCGGCCACCAGCACCCGCCGGCCCACCAGCACGCCCTGCCCCTTGGCCAGCGCCTGGGCGGCGCCGGCGGTGACCACGCCCGGCAGGTCCCAGCCGGGGAAGGGCACCACCCGGTCGTACCCGCCGGGGGCCAGCACCACCGCGGGTGCCGTGAGCGTCACCGGCCCGGCCGGTCCGAGCAGCCGCAGCGTGACCCCGCCGGGCGCCGAGGTGCCGCCGTGCGGTCCGGCGCCGGGCGCCGGGGCGCCGCCGGCAGGTCCGGCGCCGGGCGCCGGTGGCGCGGCGCCGTCGGCCGGGGTGGCGTCGGTGCCGGCCCACCAGACCTGGTGCCGGGCGAGGAAGGTGATCCGCCGGTGCGCCAGGGCCCGGCCCAGCAGCGTCTCGGCCCGGCGGGAGTGCCGCGCCGGCGGCACCCCGGCCACGAGCGGCTGGCGGAGGTACTGGCCGCCGGGGCGCTGCCCCAGGTCCACCACGGTGACCGTGGCCCCCGCGTCCGCCGCCGCGACCGCCGCGGCGAGCCCGGCCGGCCCGGCGCCGACGACGACCAGCCGCCCCGCCGCGCGGCCCGTCATGTCCGTACCTCCCCGGCGCCGTGCTGGGTGCGTACGGTGTCGCCGGGGGCGGCCGGTTCCAGGCAGGCGCGCACGCCCGGTACCCCGTTGTGCGTGACGAGGCAGTCGAAGCAGACGCCGATGCCGCAGAAGACGCCGCGGGGCCGCTCGCCGAAGCGGGTGAACCGGGTCGTCCGCCGGCCGGCCGCCAGCAGCGCCCCCGCCACGGTCTGGCCGGCGCGTACGGGCACCGGCTCGCCGTCGACGGTGATGGTGAACCCGGCCGGGGCGGTACCGGCGTCAGGCGGCGGCACGGGAACTCCCCTCCGCGACGGCGAACCGGGACGGGTCGAAGGGGCGCAGGTCCACGTCGGGCGCCTCGCCGGTGACGACCTGGGCGACCAGGTGGCCGGTGACCGGCGCCAGCCCGATGCCCGCGCCCTCGTGCCCGTGCGCGTGCACCAGACCCGGCGCGCGCGGATCGGGCCCGAGCACCGGCAGGTGGTCCGGCGAGAACGGCCGGAAGCCGTGGTAGACGCGGAGCAGGCGGACCCGGGCCAGGGCCGGGAAGAGCCGTACCGCGCCCCGGGCGAGCCGGCGTACCGCCTCGGGGTTGGGTCGCCGGTCGAAGCCGACCAGCTCCCGGGTGGCGCCGATCAGGATGGTTCCGGCCGGGGTGCCCTCGACCACCGTGGAGTTCTGCAGCCCGGCGTCGTCGCTGGCCACGTTCTCCAGGTAGTCGGCGGAGTAGACCTTGTGCCGGACCAGCGGCGGTATCGGCTCGGTGACCAGGATGAACCCGCGGCGCGGGGTGACCGGCACGGCGGCGCCGAGCGGGCCGGCCAGCTCACCCGCCCAGGCTCCGGCCGCGTTCACCACGCGCCGGGCGGTCACCGGGCCGGCGCCGGTCTCCACCCCGGTCACCGCGCCGGTGGCGTCCCGGCGCAGCGCGGTGACCTCGGTGCGCAGCCGGACGTCGGCGCCCCGGTCCCGGGCCGCGGCCAGCAGCGCGACGGCCGCCCGCGCCGGCATGAGCTGCATGTCCTGCGGGTAGCGGACGCCGCCGGCCAGCCCGGGCGCGATGGCCGGCTCGTGCTCGCGCAGGCCGTCCGCGTCGACCGGCTCGACGCGTACCCCGGCCGCGGCCTGGTCGTCGGCCGTGGCCCGCAGTCGGGCGAGGCCGGCGGCCGTGGCGGTGACCACCAGCCCGCCCTTCGGCTCCAGTTCGAGGTCGCCGTACCGGCCGGCCAGTTCGGCGGCCCAGCGCCGCCAGAGCGCGTTGCTCAGCAGCGCCAGCTCCAGCTCCGGGCCGGGCAGCTTGTCCGACACCAGCAGGTTCCCCTCGCCGGAGCCGGTGGCGCCGGCCAGCAGGCCGGCCCGTTCCAACACCACCACGGACAGCCCGCGCCGCGCGCAGGCGTATGCGCAGGCCGCCCCGACGATGCCGGCGCCGACTATCGCCACGTCGAAAACCCGTGCCATCTCCGCCTCCCCCCGTCGACCGGGGCCGGACCGCCCGCGCCGCCGACCCGGCGCGGCGGCGGTCCGGCCGTTCGCTACTTCGAGATCCGGCAGGTGGCGGTCGCCGTCCTGCTCGGGTCGCTCTCCGACCGGGCGGTCAGGGTGACCACGCCGCTGCTCGCCGCCGAGGCGCCGGCCGTCGCGACCGCCGTGACGTCCACGGAGCGGCCGAACTGGGCGGTGGTCAGCTCGTTGGGCAGCACGACGCTCCAGCCGGCGCCGCTGACCCGGGCCGACAGCCGGTAGACGTCCGAGGTCAGGTACGCCGAGACGTCCTCCGGGTGGCCCTGCCCGCCGCCGGCGTACCGGCCGGTGTTGGTGAGGGCGAAGCGGCAGGTCGCGCCGGTGCCGGTGGGGTCGCCGCCGCCGGGGGCGCCCCGGCTCGCGAGGGCGACGCCGCGCGGCGACGGGCCCGCCCCGTCGAGGTGCCGGACCGCCACCGTGTACGACAGCACGCCGTCCGCGCCGACCTGCCGGTCGATCACGTAGAAGTGCAGCCGGTTCGCCTGGTCGACGTACTCGTACTCGCTGCCCGAGCGGGTGCCGGCGTGGAACAGCGCGTCGTTGAGCTGCCGGTAGTCGGCCACCGTACGCTTCACCGGGGTGCCGTCGGGCCGGTAGTAGTCGACCAGGTCGATGTCCTGCGGGTTGGCGTCGACCACCCAGGTGAAGCAGGTGTAGCCGCAGGTGTTGGTCTCGGCGGTCTTGTTCTTGGCGATCAGCACCCCGTTGTCCGGGGTGAACGAGTCCGCCCCGATCCGCTGCACGGTTTCGAGGCTGTAGAAGTCGTAGACCGGGCTGCCGGGGCAGCGCGGGTCGGCGTCGATGTCGCAGTTCGGGGTGAGGTCGCGGTCCATCCCGATCCGTACGCCCTGCACGTCGGCGGCGCCGGGCACGGCCGAGCGCGCCCTGACCCGGATCACCGCCACCCCGCTGGTCCGCAGCGCCTCCCGGGAGAGGCGCACCACCTGCGCCTCGTCGACGTGGCCGAGCTTGAGCTTGCTGCGCAGCGTCTGCCCGGCCGGCATGGCGGCGCCCTGACTGGCCGGTACCACCCAGCGCTGGTGCGGGCCGCCCGGTCCGTTGAACGAACCCCGGTCCATCACGTCCCAGGGGCCCGAGCCGACCCGCCGGTACGGCGAGACGTACGGATTGTTGTTGTTGTCGGCGATGCCGAAGGTGTGCGCGATCTCGTGGGTGATGGTGCCGGAGCTCTCCCCCTGCCGCATGCTGGACGAGCCCCAGAGCTGGGCGCCGGCCTTCCAGGAGGTCCACTCGACGTAGCGGGACCGCACCCAGTTCGGCAGGTTCGGGTCGGGCGGGCCCCACGCGTCGGGCACGTCCTCGCGGTCCTGGAACATCATCTCGCCGAACTCCTGCCAGACCGACGTCTCGTCGTAGCCGGCGTAGACCCGCAGCACCAGGTCGAACCGGTTGCGCACGTCGGTTCCCTGGTCGGCCCGCCACAGCGCGTCCACGTCCGCGTCGAGGTTGCCGTCGCAGGTGTGCCCGGACGGGCAGCCGGCCCCGTTCTGCCCGATGTCGTTGAGGCCGTACTCGTACTGCGGGCGCGCCAGCCGGTACGGGCCGAACGGGGTGAACTCCACCCCGATCCGCCCGTTGGTCTGCTCCATCCAGTACTCGTGCACGGTGTGGCCGTGGTTGAGCTGGCTGGGCGTGCCCCAGAAGTTCGCGTAGAAGCGGGGCACCTCCGCGCGGGCCACCGGGGCGGCCTGCGGGTTGCCGAACACGTCCGAGCCGCGCGGCTGGGTGATGACGAACGGCTGGTCCGGGTAGTCGGCGGCGACCAGCGCGATGCGCAGCTTCCGCTGGCTGGGTGCGCGGCCGGGGTCGGCCCAGTTCGCCCCCGGCACCGGCCGGTAGTCGTTCCAGGTCATGGTCTCCTGGTCCTGCCAGCGCTGCGGGTCGAGCGGGTCCAACGGGGCGGCGGCTCGGGCGGGCCGTCCCGCCGCGTCCGGTCCGGCCTGCGCCGGCCCGGTTCCGGGCCCGGTGAGCAGGGCCGCCGCGACGCCCGCCACCACGCCGGCGGCGGACAGCCGGCGGAGTCGACTTCGATGGATGAGCGGGCGCACCGTACCTCCTCCTACCTGCCACGGTGGTACCGCAAGCACGGTAGGGGCGGGCGGGGGCGGCGGTCTTCGGACAAGTGCCGGAAGCGGGCGCCCGGGATCAGGACTCCTGTCGCGACTTGCCCGGCCCGCCCCGGCAACCCTTGCGCGCGCGGGCGGCCGCGTCGGAGGGTAGGTGTGCATCGATGGCGAGGAGGCGGCGTGAACCTGGAGCTGCAGCGCATCGTCGACACGGTGGCGGCCCGGGTCGGCCGGCCGGCGCTGATCGAGGACCGCCGGCAGCGGGTGGTCGTCTACAGCGAGCACACCGGGGTGATGGACGACGTCCGGCGCACCTCCATCCTGCGCCGGCACACCACCCCCGAGGTCATCGCGTGGTTCCGGGACGTGGGCATCATGAAGGCCCGGGAGCCGGTACGCACGCCGCCCTGCCCCGAGCTGGACCTGCTCCCCCGGCTCTGCGTCCCGATCGTCCACCAGGACCTGCTGCTCGGTTTCGTCTGGTTCATCGACGCCGACGGGCGGATGACGGAGGCCGACATCGATGTGGTGACCCGGGCCACCGGGGACCTGTCGCTCGCCCTCTACCGGGAGAACCTGCTCGGCGAGCTGGCCTCGCAGCGCGAGGCCGAGTCGGCCCGGACCCTGCTGGTGGACAGCCCCGAGACCCGCGAGGAGGTGGCCCGCTCGCTGCTCACCGACGGGGTGGTCGCCGCCGACGGGCCCGTCACCGCGGTCGTCGCCCGGCTCGTCCCGGCCCGCGGCCAGGTGCTGGACGAGGTGGCCCGGATCGCGCTGGAGCAGGTCCTGGTCGCCACCCGGCGCTGGCTCGGCGTGCGCGAGGCGCTGCACCTGCTCCGGCACGACCAGGGCGTGCTGCTGGTCTGCGGTGGCCAGGTCGCCGGGCGCCCGTCGCCCGAGGCCGTCGCCGCGTACCTGCGCGAGGGGCTGGAGAACGCGGTCCGGAACCTGGGCTCGGTGTCCGGCGTGGTGCTCGGCGTCGGCGACGCCCGGCCCCGGCTCGCCGACGCGGTGCACTCGTACGACGAGGCGCTGCACTCGGCCCGGGTGGGCGAGCAGCTGCCGGCGCTGGGCCGGGTCGTCGCCTGGGCCAACCTCGGCATCTACCGGATGCTGTCGCGGATGGACGGCCGGCAGCTCGACATCGCCGGGGTGCACCCGGGGCTGGAGTGGCTGCTGCGCGAGGACGGCAACCAGGTGCTGCTGGAAACCCTGGAGACGTACCTGGACCTCGCCGGGAACGCGCACGCCACGGCCGAGCAGCTGCGGCTGCACCGGACCACCCTCTACTACCGGCTGCACCGGGTGGAGCAGCTCGCCGCGACCGACCTCAAGGACGGCAACGAGCGGCTCTGCCTGCACCTGGCGCTGAAGCTGGCCCGGCTCAGCGGCCACTACCGGCCGGGCAACGGCCACCACGGCACCGACTGAGCCGACCGGGCCGCCGGCGGTGGCCGCCGCGCCCTCGCCCCGGGCGGGACGGCCACCGCCGACGGTGTTACGGGCTGCCCGCGCTCGCCGCCGACAACAGGGTGCCGCCAGCCCGGTTGTAGGCCTTGATCTCGGTCAGCCCGGTCCGGCACCCGGAGGCGTGGGTGAACTGCACCCGCAGTCGCTGGGTGCTGACCGGGGTGAAGCCGACCCGGTTGTAGTTCGACCGCGGTGCCGCCGGGCTCTTCGCCTGGGCCGCCGCGTTCACCCAGGCGCTGCCGTTCCAGTACTGGACGTTGTACGCCGACGGCGGGCGGTACCGGTTGGTGGCCCGGTCGTCGCGGAACCAGAGCCGCACCTCGTCCACCGTCCGCGCCTGGCCGAGGTTCAGCTCGTACGAGTCCGTGGCGTTCGGCGACCCGTAGCTGCCCCAGATCGGCTCGTTGATCGGGAACCCGTCGATGGCGGCCCCGGTCGAGGTGCCCGAGGCGGTGTACGACGCCGTGGCGGTCGCCCCCTGGGCCAGGTTGGGCGTGGTCGAGGTGAGGTCGGCGCCGGCCTTGGCGAAGATGTCCACCATCCGGGCGCTGTTCTGCACCACCTGCTGCGGCGCCTGGAGTCCCGGTACGGCGGTGGCGAAGCTGGCCGTACCGCCGGCCGGCAGGCTGACCGCGCCGGTGGCCGGGTTGTAGAGCACCCGGGTCAGCCGGTCCACGGTGAACGCCCGGGTGCCGTTGAGGTAGACCGAGTAGCCCTGCGGCACGCCGGAGTAGCGGGTCACCCCGTCAGCCGGGTCGTCCCAGACCACGCTGAGGTCCATGTTGCGGTACCGCAGGTTGTTCACCGCGAAGTGCGACCAGTTGATGTTGATGGGCGACAGCTCGATCTGGCTGTCGGTACGCGGGCGCAGGCCGGCGACGTCCTCGATCACCGTCCAGTTGCTGCTACCGAGGATGTTGTGGTGGATCCAGGAGCGGTAGGCGATGGTCCGGGTCGAGCCGTTCCAGTCCGCCCAGAACTCGTTCGCGTCCGGCCACTGGGTGTTGCCGCCGATGTACTGCGCCCAGGCGTTCCAGTAGAGCAGCTGCTTGTAGTTCTCCGCGGTCATCCACTGGTTGGGGTAGTTACGCAGCACCGAGGAGTAGAGCCGGAACTGCACGGTCGAGTTGATGGTGGAGAAGTTGTTGCTGCCCGGCTGCCCGGCGGCGGCCGCCGCGGCCTTGTCCCGCTGGTTCGCCGTGAAGAACGGGAAGATCGGGTATTCGGCCGGGTCGTCGAAGAGCCGCAGCGCCTGCCGGTACTGGTCGGTGTTGGGCATCAGCCCGACCGAGTACGGGTAGTAGTTGTTGATCTCCTTCCACGGTACGTGCGTGTTGGTCGCGACGTGCCGGTGCTCCAGTAGCTGCCGGGACGGGTTCCACAGCACGTTGACGATGCCGTCGCGGATCCGGTTGGCGATGGTCTGCATCTCGTTCGCCTTGGCCGTGTTGCCGAGCAGCGTGTACGCCTGCACGGCGGCCATCGCGTTGCTCCAGACGTACGCCCCCTCGGCCCGGTCGAGGTTGCCCGAGCGCCAGTGGAACGACACCGCGTCGGCGTCGTTGCCGGTCATCGCGCCCCAGTCGTACTCGATCACGCCGTTGTTGTTGGTGTCGTACGTCGCGAGCTGGCCCTTGACGTCCTGCTCGGCGTAGCGGGCCAGGTTCGTCACGATCGCCGGCTGCCCGCCGTGGATCTGGTAGCTGCGCCAGGCGGCCTCGGAGACGTACTGGGTGTAGGAGTTGGACCAGTTCTCCGGGTCGCCCGGGTTGTCCACGAACCGGCCGTTGCGGGAGACCTGCCCGATCGACGTCCACGGCCCGTACGAGTAGATCGGGTTGCGCAGGTACTTCAGGTCGTCGATGTGCATCGGCTGGGTCAGCACGATCGCGTTGTTGTAGCCGAGCGCCCCCTCCACGGAGGTCGGGAACTGGAAGTCCTGCCCGGGGATGTCGACGTCCAGGTAGTTGAAGCGCATCAGCCACCAGCGGTAGTAGACGTTCTTCTTGATCGCCGGGTCCGGCACGTCGATGTACGGGATGTTCTCCGCCCACCAGCGGTGGTACGCCCGCACATGGGTGGCGAACGCGGTGGCCGGGGCGTAGCCCCGGTAGGTGGTGTACTCGGTCAGCGACTCCGGGATCTCGTTGGTCACGAATCCGAGCTGCACCTTCGTGCTGAGGCTCTGCCCGGCGCCGAGGGTCACCGACCGGTTCAACCCGCCCGAGGAGACCGTGAACCCGTCCCCGGAGAACCTCGGGTAGATCGTGGTCAGGCCGTTCTTCACCGCCCGGCTGCCGGTCAGCTCGCTGCCGCTGCCCGACGCGGCGTACGGGGAGGTGGCCCGCACTTGCAGGGTGACGGAGCCGGAACCGGCGTTGACCAGGTTCAGGTTGGTCACCGCCACGTTCTGCTGGGTGATGAACTTCGACACCTCGACCCGGACCGAGCCGCTGGTGTAGACGCCCCGCCAGTGGCTGGGCCCCTGCCAGCGGCTGGAGACCTGCTCGGTGAAGGTGCCGGGGCTGACGGTCACGGCGTACGCGTTCTGGCTGCTGATGTTGTCCCAGTACGCGGCGTTGCCGCCGAAGCCGATCACCGACGGGTTGTGGGTGTACATGAACATGCCACGGCCCCGGGTCATCAGCCAGGTTCCGGCGGGGTCGTTGCCGGGGCGGCCGAGCAGGCGGTCCAGCCAGAAGTCGGTACCGCCGCTCTCCGCGTCGTAGATCGCCTGCATGGTGTTGCCGGTGCGGTAGCCGACCGGCGGCGCCGGCACCGCCGGTCCGGAGAAGGTCGGATAGCCGATGGTCTGCGACGCCGCCGCCGGTGTCGCGGGCGCCGCGAGGGCACCCGCCACCAGCACGACCGCGAGGGCGGCCGCCCAGGATCTCCGCTTCCTGCCCGGTGCGAGGCGCATCGGGTCACCTCCAGGGTTTCGAGGGTCGGGGGTTTCTCGGATGGGGGCCGGTCCGCCGCGCGGCGGGTGTGGGGGTCCCGCCGCGCGACGGACCGGCGGCGCGGGGGTCAGGGCTGGAAGGCGAGCCACTCCAGCAGGCCGGTCGAGTAGCCGGACCGGGCCGTGACGTTCAGCCGCAATCGCGAGGTGCTGACCGGGTTGAACGTGGTGACGTTGTAGGCGTTGCCGGCGACCCCGCAGCCGGACTGGCCGGGCACGTTCGCGTAGCCGCTGCCGGTCCAGTACTGGACCTGGCAGGAGGCCGGCAGGTCGATGCCCTGGTTGTCGTCGAACCAGTAGGTGGCGATCCGGTTGACGGTGCGGGCCGACGGCCAGGTGTACTCGACCCACTGGGTGCCCTGCTCCGGCCAGTTGCCGTAGACCAGGTTGCCGCGGTCGGCCGAGTTCGCCGGCACGCCGCCGTTGTTCAGCGCGGCCAGGCTCTCCCAGGGCGAGACGTACGAGGTCGAGGCGGTGGCGCTCGGCGCCAGGTTGGTACCGGCCGGTGGCTGCCCCGGGCCGGGTCCCGGCCCGCCGCCGGTCTGCACCACCTTCCGCATGGTGCCGTCGGCGTTGAAGTAGAGCCGGTCCACCGCGACCGAGCGGCGGAAGTTACCCCCGCCGGGCGCGTCGGCGGTGTGGTAGACCATGTACCACTGCCCGTCGAACTGCACCACGCCCGCGTGGTTGGTGGTCGAGGAGACCCGGTCCAGCACCACGCCCCGCTGCGTCCACGGGCCCATCGGGTTGGTCGCGGTCGCGTATCGCTGGCAGGCGTAGCTGGACGAGGTGACGCAGCCGTTCGTGTCGTTGGCCGCGTACATCAGGTAATAGAGGCCGTTGCGCTTGAACATCCACGGCGCCTCCCAGAAGTTGGTCAGGCCGCTCGGGGTCACCACCGGCCCGTCCAGCTCGATCATGTTGGGCTTGAGCCGGGCCGCCCGGACTCCCCAGTAGCCGCCCCAGTAGAGGTACGCCTGCCCGTCGTCGTCGGTGAAGACGGTCGGGTCGATGTTCAGCCCGGAGGAGTTCGGGGTGCTGTCGCTGACCAGCGGGCCGCCCTTGGCGTCGGTGAACGGGCCGAGCGGGCTGTCGCCGACCGCGACTCCGATGTCCATCCAGCCCGGCCCGTTGCCGTTGACCGAGGTGTACCAGTAGTACCGCCCGTTGCGCGGCTCGACCTCGCTGGCCCAGGCGTCCGCGCCGGCCCAGCCGAAGGTGGCGATCGAGGCCCGCGCGCCGTGGTGGGTCCAGGTGTTGGCGTCGGTGGAGGAGAGGACGTGCCACTCCCGCATCCGGAAGTTGTTCTCCCCGACCGCCGCCTCGTCCCGCCCGGCGTAGACGTACATCGTGTTGCCGACCACCAGCGGCGCCGGGTCGGCGGTGTAGATGCTGGTGATGATGGGGTTCGCGGCCGAGGCCGGCACCGCCGGCCCGGTCAGCCCGACCCCGACCAGCAGCGCCGCGGCCACGCCGACGGCGGGCCGGAACCATCGTCTGTTCCGCATTGGACTGCTCTCCTGTCTGCCGCTGCCCGGTGGCCGGGTCCGCCGCCGGTTCACTGTCCGGTCGCGTACAGGTCGGCGACCTCGGCCGCGCTCAGCGCCCGGGCGTAGATCCGGAACCCGTCGACCGCGCCGGTCAGGTACGGGTCGCCGGCGTACTGGGACCGGCCGATCCAGTTCTGGGTGGTGGAGCCGAGCGCCGACGGCCGTACCGTCAGCGCGGCGTTGCGGGCGACCTCGACGCCGTCGACGTAGAGCATCCCGAGGTTGCCGCTCTGGGTGACCGCGACGTGCGTCCAGGTGCCCACCGGCAGCGCGGCGGGCGCGTCGATGCGCTGCTCGGCGCCGGCTCCTCCGCTGGTGATGGCGAACCGCGCGGTGCCGGTGTCGCTCTGCGGGGTGAGGAAGAGGTACGCCCCGGTGCCGGTGCCGAGGTCGAAGACCCGGGCCCACGCCCCGGCGGCGGTACGGCGCACCCAGGTCGCGACGGTGAACGCGGTCGCGCCCGCGAGCGGCCCGGCCGGCAGCGCGACGTACGCGCCCGTGCCGTTGAGGTTGACCGCGTTGCCGGTCCGGCCGGTCGTCCAGCCCGCACCGCCGAGCAGGCTGCCGGTACGGCCGTTGCCGGTGGCGTCGGCGGCGGCGGTGCCGCTGGTCTCGTCGAACCGGTGGTGCGCCACGAACGGCGCGGGCGGCGCGCCGGTCACCGTCCAGTACACGGTGTACCGCTGGCCGTGCATCTTGTAGAACGGCAGCAGCGTCACGGTGCCGGTGCTGGCGGTCGCGGTGTACTGCATCGGGGTCGAGGTCGCGCGCAGGCTGGCCGGGTCCAGCGTCGGCAGCGAGGTCAGGTTCGTCGTCCCGTACGCCCCGGCGAGCACGATCGGGCCGTGCCGGACGGCCTGGACGGTGCTGTTGTCCGGGGTCGCCTCGCGGGTCAGCGCCATCGGCAGGCTGATCTCGACCACGTCCCCCGAGGACCAGGTGCGGTTGATCCGGGCGAAGCTGCCCGCGACGATTCCCGACTGCACGGCGCCGTTGAGCCGCACCTGGGCGCCGCCGGCCCAGCCGGGGATGCGGATCCGCAGGTCGATCGCGCCGGATCCGGTGACGGTCAGCCGGCTCGACGGGCTCTCCGGGAAGGTGGTGTCCTGCTGCACGGTGAGGCCCCGACCGGGCCAGGTGAGCCGGGAGGCGGCGAAGAGGTTGACGTACAGGATCTCGCCGTTGTGGAAGTAGATGCTGTCGGCGAGCTTGGTGTGCGTCTCCATCCCGGTGCCGTGGCAGCAGGTGAAGTTGCTGTAGTCGTTGCTGTACGTCTTGGTGCCTCCGGCCCGCAGCGGCACGTAGTAGCAGTGGAAGCCGTGCGTCGAGTTCGGGTTCTGCGCGCCGATCAGGTGGTTCCAGAGCGCCCGCTCGTAGTAGTCGAGGTAGTCCAGGCGCGCCGGGTTGGTGAAGAAGAGCTGCCGGGTGAGCTTGAGCATGTTGTACGTGTTGCAGCACTCGCAGGTGCTGTCGGAGAGCTCGCTGGCGATCCGGTTCGGCGCCTTGAAGTACTCGCCGTTGGAGTTGCCGCCGATGACGTACGTGTGCCGGCCGACCACGATGTCCCAGAAGTTGACGGCGATGTCGCGGTACCGGGTGGTGCCGGTGGCGTGGTACTCCCGGATCGCCCCGAGGATCTTCGGGATCTGCGTGTTCGCGTGGTAGTTGTCCAGCGCGTCGGTGTTCGCCGCGAGCGGGTCGAAGATCTCCGCGTGGTCGAAGTAGCGGGCCGTGGTCAGGTGGTCCGCGTTCCCGGTGAGCTGGTAGAGGTTGGTCAGCACCTCGTTCATCCCGCCGAACTCGGTGTCCAGCATGTTCTGCCGCTGGGTCTGGGTGAGCCGGTCGTTGCGGAACTTCACCCAGGCCGCCATCCGGGTCAGCACGGTCAACGCCTGGGCGTTGCCGGCCAGCAGGTGCATGTCGAGCAGCCCGGCCATGATCTTGTGCAGCGTGTAGTACGGCGCCCAGACCTGTTGCCGGGCCTCGACCCGGTCGATGAAGCTCTCCGGGTACGCGGAGAGGTAGCCGGCGTGGTAGCCGGCCGCGGTGGCCCGGTCCTGGCAGACCGCCAACTGCGCCACCAGGTAGTCGCCCTTGGTCTTGAAGGCCGCCGAGCCGGTGCTGGCGTACGACTGGGCGAGCGCGCTGAGCACGTGCCCGGTGCTGTGCCCGCGCAGCTCGGTGCTGGGCGACTCCCAGCCGCCGCAGGCCGCCGCCGACGACGGGAGCCCGTAGTTGAGGCGGAAGGTGTGCAGCAGCCGGTCCGGGTCGAGGAAGTTCAGGTACGACTGGGTGCGACCGGCGTTGGCCTGGAACGGGCCGGCCAGCAGGGTGACGGCCGGAAGCGGGAACGCGTACGCGGAGACGCCGACGTCGGCGCGGGCCGTGGCGGCCAGGGGCGGCGCTCCCCCGGCGGCCGGCGGGCCGGCGGCTCCCCCGGCCCGCGACGGGGTCGGCAGGGCCGTGGCGGCGGCGGTGCCGGCCGCGACGGCGGCGCCGGTGGTCAGCAGGGCTCGGCGGGACAGGGCGGGACGGTGCATGGTCACCTCCGGGGGTGGGGGTCGCCGGGCCCGCGCCGGGCGACCCGGGGATGGTGCGACCAGGTCAGTAGCCGTAGCGGCTCTTCAGGTGCCGCCACCAGTCGCGGAACATCCAGCGGTCGAACTCGGTGATCGTGCTGGCGCTGCCGGCCTTCATGAGGAAGCAGCACTGTCCGCTCGGCGTCCAGTCGTAGAAGTCGTCGAGGCCGAACGTGTGGCCCATCTCGTGCAGCAGGATCGTCATGCTCTCGGCGTTGAGGTTGTTCATGAAGTACTCGCGGCCCATCCGCTGGCCCCAGTCGCCGCCGGCACCGCCGCCGAAGCCGTCGGTCAGCCAGAGCGACTGGTCGTAGTGCCGGGCCGCGCCGCCGGGGCAGTTCGGGTACTGGCCGTTCTGGTTGAAGAACCGGCCGCACGGCGCGGCGCACTGGGGCGCGTTCTCCCGGATGTCGCCGACGTAGATGTCGACCGAGGAGTCGGACCACTGCAACTGGGCCCGGTTGCGCACCGCCCAGCCGACCACCCGGATCGGCACCTGCTGGTAGGGCCAGGCGTTGTGGCCGACCATCCCGTCGAACCACTTCTTGTACTGCCGGGCCAGCGCCGCGTGGATCTGGTCCCGCTGGGCGGCGGTGACCGAGGCCGACGAGTCCCAGCGGACGCAGAAGTTCAGGTAGCCGCGGTTGGCGAAGACCTGGTCCCAGCCGTAGTTGCGGAAGCCGTACAGGTTGCCGTAGGTCTGTTCCTGGTGCCGCCACACCTGGTCGAGCGGGGTGACCAGGTTGGCCGGCGGGCTCCAGTCGTCCGCCCGTACCGTCGCCGCCGGTGCCGTGGCCGTCCGGGCCGGGCCGTCGCCGGGTGCCGCCTGCGCGACGCCCGGCCCGGTCAGGACCAGGCCCAGCGTCACCAGGTACACCGCGGGTCGCCACCATCGCCTCATCTGATCCTCCTTCGCGGACGTCACAAATCGATCTAGATCGATGTGATTGCGCCGACCGCACCCTCGGGAGCGGGTGGGTCGGGTTGGCGTTGGAGCCAGGATGGCGGACGAAAAGGTTTTCGACAAGCGGTCGAACCCGTTGCATCGGAGTAACGGCCAGAGATTCGAGTGCCCAACGAACCAGCTACCGGCCCCGACCGACGCCGAAATTTTTTGAAATGTTTCGCGGGCGCGGGCGCGGGCGCGGCCCCGGTACCCCGGGAGCGGTCGCGGCGGCGCGGCCCGGCTCCGCACCGCGCGGCCGGAGCCGGCGGACGCCGCGCGGCTGCGACGTTGGACGGAGCCGGACCACCGGAGTTCCGTCAGGTGTCGGGTGCCGTCGGTCACGACGGTCGCTACCGTCTGGTCAACCGTCGGGCGCCGGGACGGTGCCGACACCGGGAAAGGTGAGGTGAGTCCGTGCGACGAAGAAGAGCCCTCCTCGCGGCGGCGACGCTGGCCGCCGGCCTGCTGGTCGCGGGCCCCGCCCCGGCGGCCCGGGCGGCCGACCCGCCGGCCCCGCTGCCCGCGCCGAAGGTCCACCCGATCCAGGTCACCGGACCGGCGGCCGAGCGACTCAACCTGGTCATCATGGGCGACGGGTACCAGGCCGACCAGCAGAGCCTCTTCCTCGCCGACGTCGACCGCAACCTGGCGGTCATGTGGGCCACCGAGCCGTTCCGGACCTACCGCGACTACGTCAACGTCTACGCCGTCGAGATCGCCTCGATCGACTACGGCGTCCGGTGCGACCCCGACGGGCGGGTACGCCACCCGGACGGCACCATCCGCGACACCGGCCAGCGCGAGGGGCCGATCGACACCAAGAACACCGCGCTGCGGATGATCTACCAGCAGGGCTGCACCGACCCGCTCTCCCGGGGCACCGTCTACGGCGGCGCGCCGGTCGACTGCGCGAGCTACGCCGGGTACTACCCGCCCGGCGTGAACCCCTGCGAGACCGGAACGCAGGCGCACAACCGCATCCTCGACAACTACGTCGTACCGGTGCTGGGCATCCCGCGGACCTCGCAGAACATCCAGACCCTCGCCATCTTCAACACCTTCACCTACGGCGGGATCGGCGGCACCAACGCGACCACCTCCGGCGGCTCGCCGCAGGGCCCGCTGATCTCGCTGCACGAACTGGGCCACTCGCTCGGCACCATGGCCGACGAGTACCCGTACTCCTCCCGGGACGTGGTCCGCCCCTGCTACACCGGCGGCGAGCCGAGCAGCTTCCACCACACCGCCTACAGCGACCAGCAGCGGTTCGTCGCCGACCAGCAGAAGTGGTGGCGGTGGGTGGGCGAGGAGAGCCTCTCCGGCGGCACCGTCGGGCTGCACGAGGGCGGCGGCTCGTACCCGTGCGGCCAGCGCCGGCCCAGCGAGCACTCGATCATGCGGTGGATCGGTTTCGACTGGGACCAGGTGGGCCGGGAGCACATGGTCGCCCGGATCACCGGCCTGCGCAACGGCGGGCAGATGAGCGTACGGAACACCCCGGCCGGTACGGTCCCCCGCGACGGCGTGCTCTGGGTCGAGACCGGCCACCCGCGCTACCACGAGCTGGACGTCACCTGGCGGATCGGCGGGGCCGGCGGCGCCGTGCTCGACACGCACAACAGCCGCAGCCTGGACCTCGGCCCGCTCGACCTGCCCGCCGGCACGGTCGTCCACGCCGAGGTCCGCGACCCGGTCGGACCGGACGGGATCGACTGGGTACGCAACCCGTCGACCGGCAACACGGCCACGGACTCCGGCTACAACGGCCCACGGTTCGTGCAGACCCGGCAGTGGACGGTCGGCGACACGAGCGCCGTACCGTCGCCGCCCGCCGCCGAGATCACCGCGTCGACGCCGACCACGGCCCCGGTCGCCGGGGACGAGGTGGTCTTCGTGGAGACCAACCACCCGACCGACCGGATCCTCGACGTCGCCTGGTCGCTCGACGGGTCGCCGGTGGCGAACCCGCACAACAGCCGGCGTCTCGACCTCGGCGCCCTGCGGCTCGCGGCCGGTACGCACCGGCTGGTCGCGACCGTGACCGACCCGGCGGACCCGGCCCGCGCCGCCGACCGGGTCGAGTGGACCGTCGACAACGCGGCGCCGAGCGCGCCCCGGCGGCTCTCCGAGCCGCTGACGACGCTCCCGGGCGCGCTGGAGCACCCCGTCTACTTCGACGGCTGGGACATGTGGCTGACACCCCGGGACGACCGTACCGGCTATCCCGAGCAGCGCTACGTCGTCGGGCAGTTCCGGCTGGACGGGGACGGCTGGTTCAACTACTTCGGCTTCCCCGAACAGCCGATGCCCTCCTCGCCGTTCCAGTTCCGCCACTCCGGCACGAGCGTGAAGGCGCTGACGTACGGCAACCTCGGCACCGGCGGGCTCTCCCGGGCGACGTTCGAACAGACCCTGCCGGACGACCACCCGAGCGGCGGCTTCGTCCCGGGCTTCGGTACGCACCTCGTCGAGCACCGCGCCATCGACCCGGCCGGCAACATCGGCCCGGCCGAGAGCTACCGGGCCACCGTGCTCCCCGGCGCCGCTCCCGCCTGCACCAGCACCCTGACCGGCCGCCAGGGCCGGGTCACCGCCGCCGAGGGCGTGACCTGCCTGACCGACGCCGAGGTGACCGGCCCGGTGACGGTACGCGCCGGTGCCTCGCTCGTGGTCCGGGACAGCGCGATCCGCGGCACGGTGACCTCGGTGGGCGCCGCCACGGTGCAGATCTTCGGCTCGACCGTCGAGGGCGCGGTCCAGCTCACCGGGACCACCCGGGACGTGACCATCGCGGGCAACACGCTGCGCGGCGCCTTCGTCCTGACCGGCAACACCCAGGTCTCGGCGAACGAGCGGTACAGCCGGCTGGCCGGGGCGTACGGGCCCGTGCTGGTCGGCAACCGGATCGACGGGGCGCTGAGCTGCGCGGGCAACAGCGCGCCGGTACGGGACTTCGGCGCGCCGAACACGGTGCGCGGCGCCCGGGCGGGTGACTGCGCGAAGCTCTGACCCCTACCCTCCGGCCGTTCGGCCGGGGCGCTCGACCGGGGCGTCCGGCCGCGACGGCGCCGCCCCGGGTCCTCGACAACCGAGGCGGGCCCCGCAACCACTCCGGCCCCTTCCGCGGTCGCGGAAGGGGCCGGAGCGCGTCGGGTCGGGACGCGTACTACTCGTTGAAGGGCTGGTTGGCGCAGCCGACGAGCTCGTGGCAGAGCCGCATACGGTACGGAATTCCTTCGAGCACGTCGTACTGGAAGCTGACGTAGTGCCCGGCGCCGGAGCTGTTGTGCTTGGACGCCAACGTCACCCAGGTCACCGGGCCGGCCGGCGCGTAGACCTGGAGGTACCCGGTGGGGCCGTAGCCGTCCGCCTGGTCGTCGTAGATCCTGAAGGTGTCGCCGTCGTCGACGTGCACCATGTGCCCCACCTGGTGTCCGTCGATGTCCGACAGGATCAGGTAGGTGTCGCCGGCGAAGGCGGGAGTGCCGACTCCCGCGATCATCGCCACGGCGGCGACGGCGGTCAGCCCGACCCGACCGAGCCAGTTCTTGAACATTTTCCCCCGTTTCCTCGAACTGGAACCAAAGGTTCCGTGAACTCGGATCAAAGAACGGGCGCAACCATACTGGATTCCACCATGGGCGGTAATTCGGTCCTGTCCTGTCCTGACCGGCGCCGACGCCGACCGTCGGGCACGTGCCCGGGCGCAGCTCAGGGCGCGCGCTCAGCCGCGCAGCGGAAGACCGGCCGCGGTGTAGATGTCGTCGATCAGCGACATCGTGGCGACCGAGTCCGCGGGCGGGGTGAGGTTGGTCGGCTCGCCCCGGACCGCGGCGGCGAAGGCGCGCAGCTGGTGGACGTACGTGGCCTCGCCGTCGAACCGTTCCCGCCGACGCCGGCCGTCGACCGTCACCCGGAAACGCGACCAGAACTGCGGTGCGACGAAGTTGTCGACCGTCAGCGTCCCGCACTCGCCGACGACCCGGGCCCGGATCCGCAGCAGGGCGGAGGACCACATCGACGTGCTGAGCTGACCCGTGGCCCCGTCGGGGTAGCCGAACCGCGCGGTCATCGCCCGGTCCACCCGCGGGTCCCGCCGCAGCGTCAGGGCCCGGGCCTCGACGACCTCCGGCTCGGCCGGTGAGAGCAGCCGCAGGCAGTGCGCGGCGTAGCAGCCGGCGTCCATCAGCGCGCCGCCCGCGAGGTCGAAGTCGTACCGGATGTCGGAGAAGCGGGGCAGCGGGAAGCACATCGCCGTCTCCACCCGTCGGATCCGCCCCAGCTCGCCGCCGTGCACCAGGTCCGCCATGCGCTGCGCCATCGGGTGGTACCGGTAGTGGAACGCCTCCATCACGACCAGGCCGGTGGCCTCGGCAACCGCCGCCACCTCGCGCGCCTCGGCGGCGTTCGAGGTGAACGGCTTCTCGCACAGCACGTGCTTGCCCGCCGCCAGCGCGGCCAGCGTCCAGCGCGCGTGCCGGCCGTTCGGCAGCGGCACGTAGACCGCGTCGAGCGACGGGTCGGCCAGCAGGTCCGCGTAGGAGTCGTGCACCGTCGGCACGCCGTACCGGACGGCGAACGCCTCGGCCCGGCGCCGGTCCCGGGCGGCGACGGCGGCCACCTCGACGCCGTCGACGGTCCGGGCGGGCTTCACCAACGCGGCCGGGGCGATGCGCGCCGCGCCGAGCACACCGATCCTCACCGGCGGTAGTCTACTCACGCGTCGCGGCGCGGCCAGGGTCCCGGCGACGCGCACGAACCGCGCCCGCGAAGCGCGACCGCGTCCGGCGCGGCCGCCCGGCGGTACGGGCGGCGACCGCGACCTCAGCTGACGAAGTCGATGTCCTCGGCGACTCCCCCGCCGCCCTCGGCCTTCGTGATGCGCCAGGCAGAGTGGATCAGCCCGATGTGCGAGAACGCCTGCGGGAAGTTGCCCAACTGTTCGCCGGTACGCGGGTCGATCTGCTCGGCCAGCAGCCCCAGGTCGTTCGCGTGCCCCGTGATGCGCTCGAAGTAGTGCACGGCCCGGTCCTGCTCACCGGCGAGCGCCAGGCAGGACGCCAGCCAGAAGGAGCAGATCGTGAAGCTGGCCGCCTCGCCCGGCCAGCGCACGACCAGCCCGTCCCGGGACAGCTCCCGTTCGATCCGATGGATGGTCGCGCGCATCCGCTCGTCGGTGGCCGGCAGGAACTCGAAGATCGGCAGAACCAGCAGGGAGGCGTCGAGATCGTCCGAGTCGAAGGTGCCCGTGAAGGTCTGGAGGCGCTCGTTCCAGCCGCGCCGCAGCACCTCGGCGCGGACCTCGTCCCGGGCCTCCGCCCACCGGGCAAGCTGCCGCTGGTCGCCGCCGATCCGGTCACCGAAGCGGATCGCCCGGTCCAGCGCCACCCAGCAGCTCACCTTCGAGGAGACGTGGTGCCGCTCCCCTTCGCGTATCTCCCACATCCCGGCGTCCGGCAGCCGCCACGAGTCGGCGGCCTCGTCCGCCATGTCCCGCAGCAGGCGCCGTACCGCCTCGCGCATCGGATCGAGCTGGTCGCGCAGTACCCACGCGGCGCTGAGCACCTCGCCGACGACATCCGACTGGCGCTGCCGCCAGGCCTCGTTCCCCACCAGCACCGGCGCGTTGCCCGCGTAGCCGCCCATCGTCTCGATCCGGTGCTCGGTGAGGTCGCGCTCGCCCTCCACCCCGTGCATGATCGGCATCGGCGCTCCCTCGACCCGGCCGACGGAGTGGGCGACCCAGTTGAACAGCCGGTCCGTCTCGGTCGGGCAGCTGGCCACCCAGAGCGCGCGGAGGGTGAGGGAGAAGTCGCGCAGCCAGACGAAGCGGTAGTCGTAGTTGCGCCCGCCGTCGAGCACCTCCGGCAGCGAGGTGGTGGGGGCGGCCACCACCGCCCCGCTGGGCTGGTAGGTGAGCCCCTGGAGGACGTACGAGCTGCGCCGCACCAGGTCGGGATAGGCGCCGTCGTACCGGTGGGAGGCGCCCCAGGACCGCCAGCTCTCCGCCGCGTCGGAGATCATCCCGGGGACGTCGGGCGGGGGCGCGGGGTTGTGCCCGTACGCCTGCGCGTGCGCCAGGGCGAAGGTCTCCCGCTGCCCGGCCGAGACGTCGAACTCGAGGCGGATGTCGTCGTCGACGACGTGCAGCGGCACGCTGCCCGACAACGCCAGCATCGCCCCGCCGGCCTTGGCCACCACCACGCCCTCCAGCTCGGACTGGTACGCGCGCACCCGCCCGTAGGCGAAGCGGGGCGCGTACTCCAGGCGCATCCGCACGTGGCCGGAGAGCCCCTCGACCATCCGGAGCAGGATGCCGGGCGAGTGGAGGCCGATGTCGTGCTCCCGCGCGCCGGGTTCGAGCGCCAACGCGTCGGTCAGCGCGACCGACCCGTCCGGGGTGGTGAAGACGGTACGCAGCACGAGCGTGTCGGGCAGGTAGGCGCGCTCGACCCCGGCCGGCGCCACCGGGCCGATCAGCCAGTGTCCGGCGCTCTGGTCGAGGAGCCGGCCGAAGACCGAGGGCGCGTCGAAGCGCCCCGGGCACCACCAGTCCACCGACCCGTTCCGCCCGACCAACGCCCCCGTACGACCGTCGGCCAGCATGCCGTAGTCGGAGATCCGCAGCTGCGTCATGCCCCGCGCCGACGAGAACCGGCGCCCGGGCCCGTCCGCCCCGCCGGCGTCCGCCCCACCTGCCGTGCCGCCATGGGTGACATCGCCCTCCCCCGACCCTTGTCCGCTGGACGCCGGTGCGCGTACCCGGGGATTCCGCCCACTAACCCGCCCCCGCCCGTTGTCCCGCCCACGGCCACCGCCCAACCGCCCCGCGAGCGCCGTTCCCGTCCGGGCTGGCGGGGATCGGCCATGCTGGTGGCCGTGCCCCGATCACCTCGACAGCGCTTGACGCTCCTCGCCGCCGTACTCGTCCTCGCGCTGGTGGTGGCCGGGATCGCGGTGCACCGGCGGCTGGAGCGCGCGGACGAGTGGCGCCATGGCGGCGACGGTTTCCACGCCGACGTACGGGTGGCCCTCGGTGAACCGGGACGGCGGCTGGACGCCTTCGGCCTGAGCATGCCGGACCTGGGGCCGGAGTTCGGACAGTCCCTCATCGTGCGGGTGGGCTGGCGGGACCAGCCCCGGCAGGGGCCGGAGGGGTACTACGTGCTGCTGGTGCTCGACGATCGGGTCACACCGCCCCGGCCGATCGCCACCGACGGCGGCGCCGGTCACGACGGGCGGACGGGATCGGGCTGGGACGGGCGGTACAACGCGCTCGCCGAACACTATCCGTGGCTCGCCCGCACCGCCGACGTGCCGAACCCGGGCGGGGGCTTCACCAGCACGATGTCGGCGGTCCACGCCGCCGCCGACGGCACCGGCTGGATGGCCGGCCGGTACCGGCTCCGCGCCCCGCAGCTGCCGCTTACCTCGGCCGACCAGCTGCTCGTCGCGGGGTTCCTGGTCCGCGACGGCGAGGTCCGCTGGGCGACCCGGCTGGCGGTCTCCTGATCCGCGTCTCCGCCGGCCCGGGCGGGTGCGGGACCATGGCGCTGTGCCCAGCATCGCGGCGCTCGCCGCCGACCCGTCGCCGCTGACCCGAGAGGTGGTGCTCGCCGACACCCGGTTCGTCGTGCGGGCGCTGCGCGCCGGCGACGCGGTCGCACTGACCGCGTTCCTCGCCGGCCTGTCCCACACCAGTCGCCGGTTCTGGCACCGCGACGTCGAGCCCGCCGCCGCGGCGCTCGACTGGATCGACGCCATCGGCCGGCACGACAAGCTCCGGCTCGTCGCCCACCGGGCGCACCGGACCGATCCGCTGGCCGGCGTGGTCGACCTCAGCTTCTCGCTGCCGGCCGAGGCCGAGCTGTCCCGGTACGCGGGCTACGGCATCGCCCTGGACCCCGAGCGTACGGTCAGGTTCGGGCCGTGTGTCGCCGACGCCTGGCAGGGCCGCGGCCTCGCCGCGGCATTGCTGCCCCCCGCCTGGGACGCCGTGCGTCTGCTCGCCCACGACCGCGTCGTGCTGTTCGGCGGCGTGCGGGCGGCCAACCACCGTGCCCGCCGGTTCTACCTCCGCCACGGCTTCGTCGAGGTGGGCGGGTTCACCAACGGCGACGGCGACGGCATCGACATGATGCTCGACCTGGTCTGAGGCGACAGCGGCCTGGCCCGCGGAAGGTTTGCGTTCCGTCCACCGCGTCTCGGTTCGTCCCGGCGGATACGGCGATCGTCCGGTCAGGCACCAGGAGAGATGTCGGCCTGCCTCTCCCGGCCGGTGTCGAAGAACCTCGTCAGGTATGCCTGCGGATCCAGCCCGCTCTCTCTGATCAGCGAGAAGACCTCCGCCCCGTGTTCCGGCTCGTCGAACAGCCGATACGCCTGAGCAAGCCCCGCGAAAGTCATGCCCGGCTGGTCGGCCACGTATTCGAGCGCCTCTGCCTCCGCCAACGCGATCGCCTGGTCGAAGCTCCGGGCCCGCCACAACGTCAGCCGCTCCTCGTACACCTGGCTCGCCGGGTCGGACCCCACTTGGAAAACGCACCGCACCGTAAACCAGCCAACCTCGCCCTGCTGCGCCTCGTCACCGGGTCTCTCCACCCCCACATCATCCTGCTTCCGCTTCGGGCGGGCGAACCGAGTACGGCTCGACCCACTCGCACCGGTCGCCGCGTCGTCAGGGCGGTTCGCGCCGTGCGGGCCGGCTCGAATGGACGCGGGCCCGTCCCGGTCCAAGTGGACCGGGACGGGCCCGCGTCACCCGTGGCGATACCGACGGGTACCGCCAACCGGGCGTCGGTCAGGCGGTGGCCACGGCGAAGACGTGGATCACGCCGCCCTGGGTGCTGGTCGGCAGGGTCAGGCTCGCCAGCCGCTTGCCCGGCAGCAGGGCGATGGGCGCGGTCGCGAAGACGTCGGTACCGACCGGGTCGACACCGCCGCCCAGCACGTCGCGGTACTCGGTGTGCACCGCGGTGACGTTGCCGAACGCGGGCTGCTGGCTGCCGCCGCCCAGGGTCCAGTCGCTGAAGCCGATCTGCGCCTGCTGGGTCGTACCGTCGGTGTAGGTCAGCGTCACCGTGCCGCTGGCGTCCCCGAACGCGGCGCTGCCCAGCACGCTCAGCCGGGTGTCGCCCTCGGCGGCCGGGACGCTGAGGACCTGGCCGCCACCGCCGACCACGATGTTGTCCGGGTCGCCGGGACGGACGTTCGGCCAGGTGAAGGCGAACCCGTCGACCGAGACGGTGGAGCCGGGCGTGACCCCGGCCGCCGCCAGCGCCTTCGCCGAGTAGCTCCAGCCCGCGCCGTCGAAGTTGGCCTGCGGATCGGTGTCGTCGGCCGAGATGCCGTTGCTGTTGAGGTTCCACAGCACGCTGTCCTTCACGGCGACCGTCACCGGAAGGGTCACCGCGGGCAGGGCCGTACCGGACGTCGTGGTCGCCGTGAAGGTGACGGTGTACGAGCCGGTGGTGGCGCCGGCCGCGGCCGAGACCGTGAGCCCGGCGTCGACGGCACCGCCGCCGGCCAGCGTGAACTCGCCCCCGGACGGGGTCACGGTCACCCCGGCGGGGGCGCTGGCCCGCCAGCGGACCCGGGTGGTGGTGTCCTTGAGCGCCTGTACCTTGACCGTCGTCGTCGCGGCGCCGCCCGGCTCCAGCTTCAGCGACTGCGGGCTGGCGCCGGTCAGGAACGGCCGTTCCCCGTCCCGAAAGGACGGCGGGGCGTCGGACGGCGCGCTGCCCCACGAGGTGTTCGGCTTGGCGCCGAGCACGTAGTCCAGGGTGCCGCCGCCGGTGACGAAGGAGGCGGGTACCCAGGTCTTGCTGGAGGGCTTGCCGTCGACCCGCAGCGACTGGATGTACCTGTTGCCGGCCGAGGCGCCCGGTGCGTTGATCGTGATCGTCGCGCCCGTGCCGGTGTGGACCACCGCGCGCGGGAAGAGCGGGGTGGAGAGCACCAGGTCGGCCCGGCTGGGGATCTGCGGGTACAGGCCGAGGGCGGAGAAGACGTACCAGGACGACATGGTGCCCGCGTCGTCGTTGCCGGGGATGCCGCCGGGGGTGTTCGTCCACAGCTGGTCCATCTCCGCGCGGACCGTCTCCTGCGTCTTGTACGGGACGCCGAGGTAGTTGTAGAGGTACGGCGCGTTGATGTCGGGCTCGTTGGTGGGGTCGTAGCGGGTGTGGTCCCGGGCCGTGAAGTCGAAGCTGCCGTCCGGGGTGCGGAAGAACGCGTCCAGCCGCCGCTCGGCGGCCTTGTTGCCGCCCATGGCGCGGGCCAGGCCGGTGACGTCGGAGTAGACCATCCAGGTGTAGCGGGCGCTGCTGCCCTCGACGAACCCGTTCTCGGTGTCCGGGCTGAACGACCGGTCCGCCCACGTTCCGTCGGCCTTGCGGTTGCGCAGGTAGCCGCCCTGCGGGGTGGCGGTCAGGTCGAAGATGTTGCTCCAGCCGCCGGCGCGGTCGGCGAACTTCCGCTGGTTGGCGCGGTCGCCGAGCTGCCCCGCCAGTTCGGCCAGGCCGAAGTCGGCGGCGGCGTCCTCCAGCGTCTCGGCCGCGCCGCCCCAGCAGTGGCAGCCGTCGGCCGGTACGTAGCCGAGTTGGAGGTACCGGTCCAGGGCGGGTCGCTGGCCGACGCACTCCACGTTGCAGCCGGCGCTGGACGAGTCGTTCGCCGTCGGTACCGTGGCGGCGGTGATCAGCGAGCGGAGCGCGCCGCTGGCGTCGAAGTCGCGACCGCCGAAGGCGTAGACGGCGGCGACGGCCGGGGCCGACGGATCGCCGGACATGACGCTCGTCTTGCCGTTCACCAGCAGCCAGCGGTCCCACTCGCCGTCGCGCTGGTTCGCGTAGTTGAACAGCGACTGGGCATAGTCGCTGCCGGCCTTCGGGTTCAGCAGGGTCATCAGCTGGACCTGGGCGCGGTACTGGTCCCAGCCGGAGAAGGTGCCGTACTGCACCCGCTGGCCCTTGACCACCCGGTGCGGCTGGCGGTCGCCGCCGAGGTAGCGGCCGTCCACGTCGCTGGCGATCGTGGGTTCGAGCATCGAGTGGTACAGCGCGGTGTAGAAGGTGGTGAGCTGGTCCTCGGTACCGCCACTGATCTTGATCTTGCCGAGTTCCCGCCGCCACGCCGCGGTCGCCTCGGAGCGGACGGAGTCGAACGTCCTGGCCGGCGGGTTCTCCGCGCGCAGGTTCGCCTCGGCGTTCTCCGGGCTGACGTAGGAGATCGCCACCTTGGCGTCGACCCGGGCCGTGCCCGGCGCGAAGGTGACGTAGGCGCCGGAGCCCCTGCCCGTGATCGGGAAGCCACCGCCGTCGATGCCGGTACCGCCGGAGGCGGCGGTGGAGCCCGGCGTCAGCGTTCCGTCCTGCCAGGTGCCGACCTCGGCGAACGGCTGGTCGAAGTGCGCGGTGAAGTAGAGGGTGTAGAGGTCCTTGCGGTTGTTCGCGCTCTGCGGGCCGCAGAAGTTGCCCGCGGTGACCGAACCGGTGACGGTCCGGGTCGCCGCGTCCACCCGGACGGTGGCGGCGGTGCTGCCGGTCTCCGAGTTGGAGGTGCGGAACAGCATGCTGGCCGGCTTGTCGGCGGGGAACGCGAACCGGCCCGAGCCGGTCCGGTCGGTGGTGGTCAGCTCCGCCGAGGCGCCGCTGGCCAGGGCGACCTGGTAGTACCCGGCACGGGCGACCTCGTTGTCGTGGGAGAAGTCGCTGGCGTACTTCGCGTCGGAGGTGTCGGCCGTCGGCGAGGAGTCGACGGCACCCACGTACGGCATGATCGGGATGTCGCCGTTGGCCCCGTTGCAGCCGACGCCGTTGAGGTGGGTCAGGCTGAAGCCGCGGATCTTCGTGGCGCCGTACTCGTACCCGCCGGGGGCCGGGGTCGACATCTGCCGGCCCCGCGAGTTCTGCGGGCTCCAGGCGAGCATGCCGAACGGCCGCACCGCTCCGGGGTAGGTGTTGCCGAGGTTGGCGGAGCCGATCAGCGGGTTGACGTGGGAGACGGGGTCGGCGACCTCGGTCGGGCGCGGTGCGGCCAGGGCGGGCGTACCCGTGGCGGCGGCCGCGGTCAGCGCGGCGATGGCCGCGGCGGTGACGCCGGCGATCGCCCGGCGTCTCGATGTGCGCGTCGTACGCGTCGGTTGGTCCACCATGCTTGCCCTCTGGATCGACGGAACGTGGACGCTGCGGGCGCGGCGGAGACGGGTGCTGCCTCCACTGCGGAGGCCCGCCCCACGCCGGTCCTGACAACGTTGTCGGACTATCGCGAGGATGCTCCCCCGCCGGTACGGGCCTGTCAAGAGATCATGTGGAGCCCACCGGCCCGGCGACACCCGGCATCGATTCGTCCGCGCGAATGGAGTCGACGCCCCCGGCTCGTCGCACGGGACGAATACGGCGCCCGGAGGCGGACCTAGGGTGACCCGCATGTCCACAATGACCGAGGTCGGCGGATGGTTGCGGGAGCGGTTGCCCGCGCTGCTGGCCGAGCACGGGGTACCGGGCGCGGCCGTCGCGGTGTCGCTCGACGGCGAACTCGCCGAGTACGCGACCGGGGTGCTCAACACCGCGACCGGCGTGGCGGCGACGACCGACTCGCTGTTCCAGATCGGTTCGATCACCAAGGTCTGGACGGCCACCCTGCTCATGCAGCTGGTCGACGACGGGCTGCTGGATCTCGACGCGCCGGTGCGCCGGTACCTGCCCGACTTCCGGCTCGCGGACGAGGCCGCCGCGGCCGCGATCACCACCCGGCAGCTGCTGTCGCACACGGCCGGTTTCGAGGGCGACCTGTTCACCGACACCGGACGCGGCGACGACTGCGTCGAGAAGTACGTGGCCACCCTCGCCGACACGGCCCAGCTCTTCCCACCCGGCGAGATGTTCTCGTACAACAACGCCGGGTACTGCGTGCTGGGGCGCGTCGTGGAGGTGCTGCGCGGCAAGGCGTACGACGACTGCCTGCGCCAGCACCTGTTCGCGCCGCTCGGCCTGGCCCACGCGGCGGCCGACGCGTACGAGGCGATCCTGCACCGCGCCGCGGTCGGGCACCTCCGGACCGCGCCGGACGCCGACCCTCGGCCGGCACCGGTCTGGGCGCTGGCCCGCTCCAACGCCCCGGCCGGGGCCATGCTGGCGACGTCCCCCCGCGACCTGCTCACCTTCGTCGGCATGCACCTGGCCGGCGGGGTCGCGCCCGACGGGACGGCGCTGTTGCGCGCCGGGACCGCGACCGCGATGCGCCGGCCCCAGGTGACGGTCCCCGACGTGGGGCTCATGGGCAGCGCCTGGGGGTTGGGCTGGGAGCTGTTCGAGTGGTCCGGGCGCGCGGTGGTCGGACACGACGGCGGCACCGTCGGCCAGTCGGCGTTCCTGCGCGCGGTACCGGACCGCAATCTCGCCATCGCGCTGCTCACCAACGGCGGCAACCCCGTCGCCGTCTACGACGAGGTCTACCGGCACCTGCTGCGGGAACTGGCCGACGTCGAGATGCCCGCGCCGCGTACCCCGCCGGCGCGGCCGACGCCGGTCGACGCGGGCCGCTACCTCGGCACGTACGGCAGCGAGGTGGCCGACCTGACGGTGACCCGGGACGCCGACGGCCGGCTCTGGCTGGAGCAAACCCCGAAGGGCGTCCTGGCCGACCTCGGCGAGCGGCCCGAGCGGGTCGAACTCGTACACCTGGACGGGGACACCTTCGTGCAGGCAGAGCCCCGACTCGGGGTGCACCTCTCGCACGTCTTCGTGGGCGACACCGGCGACGGACGGGCACGGTACGTGCACAGCGGCCGGGCCACCCGACGGATCTCCTAGCGCGACCGGACGGACTCTGGAGGCACGATGGCATCTCGGAAGGCCCTCGCGGCGGCCGGCGCGCTCGCGCTGATCGCCCTCGCCGGGTGCGGCGACGACCCGGCCGGTACGTCGGGCGGGAAACTGGCCAACGGCGGCACGTTCACCCTGGTCCTCGGCGCCGATCCCGGCAACCTCGACCCGCACTTCACCTCGCTGTCCAGCGCGCACCAGGTCGACCGGTTCCTCTACGACTCGCTGGTGAACATCGACGAGACCGGCCGGATGGTCGCCGGCCTGGCCGACCGGTGGCAGGCGACCACCACCACCGCGACCTTCACCCTGCGCAAGGGCGTCACCTGCGCCGACGGTACGCCGCTGACCGCTGGTCAGGTGGCCGCGAACATCAACTTCGTCGGTGACCCGAAGAACGCGTCCAGCCGGATCGGCTTCTTCGTGCCGGCCGGTGCCACGGCCAGCGGCGACGACGCCGCCGGCACGGTCACCGTCACGTCGCCGACCCCGGACTCCTTCCTGGACCGCAACGTCGGCGGCCTGCAGATCGTGTGCGGCCGGGGCATGGCCGACCGCGGCCTGCTCCGGCAGGGGGCGGACGGCACCGGCATGTTCACGGTCGCCGAGGCCGTCTCCGGCGACCACTACACGCTCCGCCGGCGCGCCGACTACGCCTGGGGTCCGGGCGACTGGCGCACCGGCCAGCCCGGCCTGCCGGACACGGTGGTGCTCAGGATCGTCGCGAACGAGTCCACGGCCGCGAACCTGCTGCTCTCCAAGGCGGTGAACGCGGTGCAACTGGTCGGCCCGGACCAGCAGCGGGTGGCGGCGACCAAGGCGTTCGTACGCAGCGTCGAGGCGCCGCTGGGCGAGCTCTGGTTCAACCAGAAGGCCGGCTTCCCCGGCGCGGACGAGGCGGTCCGGCGGGCGCTGACGCAGGCGCTCGACCTCGGCCAACTGGCCCAGGTGGTGAGCAGCGGCCGGGGCAGGCCGGCGACCGGTCTCGCCCCCGGCGGACCGTGCGGGCGCAACACCATCGGATCGAACCTGCCCAGCCACGACGTGACCGCCGCGAAGGCCGCGCTCGACGCGGCCGGCTGGACGGCCGGGGCCGACGGGGTACGCGTGCGCAACGGCACCAGGCTGGCGATGGCCTTCTACTTCCCCACCACCCTCGGCCAGGGCATGCAGGCCGGTGCCGAACTGGTGCAGAACCTGTGGAAGGGCGTCGGGGTGGAGGTGACGCTGCGCGGGGTGACCGATGCCGAGACCAGCCAGCTGATCGTGGGCGGGCAGGCGCCGTGGAGCGCCGCCCTCCTCCCCCTCGGGCTCACCCTGCCCACGCAGGCCGTGCCCTTCTTTTCCGGTCCCACGGCGCCGACCGGCACCAACTTCGCCAGCATCGACAACCCGGACTACATCGCGGCGGTCCGGGCCGCCTCGGCGGTCGCCGGCAGCGGCGGCTGCGCCCAGTGGGACGCCGCCGAGCAGGCGCTGTTCCGGCGCGCCGACATCGTGCCGTTCGTCAACTCGAACGTCCCGGTGTTCGGGCAGGGCACCACCTTCGAACTCAGCCAGGGGTCGGTGACCCCGGGTTCGATCCGGATGCTCGGCTGATCCACCCGGTGCCGCCGCGCCGGCGGCTGTTCCGGCGTACGAGCGGCACCGGGTCGGGTTGGCGGGACGGACGAACATCGTCGGCCGGGGCGTCGGCAGGATCGATGGCATCAGCGACCGGGCGTGCGCCGGAGAGGCCGGGCCCGAGCAGGGACGGAGGCCGTTTCGTGACGACTGCCGCCGCCGAGGCCGACCGCCGCGCGGGGCTGCTCGACGGTCCGTGGCCGCGCTTCGCGCTGCGGCGGCTGGGGCGACTGCTGGTCTCGCTCTGGGTACTCGTCACCGCCGCCTTCCTGATGATCCATCTGATTCCGGGCGACCCGGTGCGGGCCGCGCTGGGCAGCACGGCCCCGCCGAGCCTGGTGCAGGCGCGGCGGGAGCTGCTGGGGCTGAACGACCCGCTCTGGCTCCAGTACCTCCATTACCTGCGCGACCTCTGCGCCGGTGACCTCGGTACCTCGATCATCTCCGGCCTGCCCGTCTCGCAGCTGATCGGGGACCGGCTGCCGGCGACCCTGCAACTGGCCGTGCTGGCCTTCCTGGTCGCCGTGCTCGTCTCGATCCCGCTGGGCCTCGGCATGGCGGTGCTCACCCGCAACGGCCGGCGCCGCCCCGCCGAGCTGGTCTTCACCTCGACCACCGGCGTCCTCGCGACCGTCCCGGAGTTCCTCGTCGGCGTCGGGCTGGTCTACGTCTTCGGGGTCCGGTTGGCGTGGGTGCCGGTCGCCGGTCGCGCCGGCCCCGGCTCGTACGTGCTGCCGGTCCTCGCCCTGGCGCTCGGGCCGGCCATGGTGCTCGCCCGCATCGTCCGGGTGGAGACGCTCGCCGTGCTGCGCGCCGACTACCTGCGTACCGCCCGCGCCAAGCGCCTCCCGGACCGGGTGGTCTACCTGCGCCACGCCCTGCCCAACGCGTTGACCGCCACCATCACCCTGTGCGGCCTGCTGCTGGGCGGGATGGTGGCCGGCACCGTCCTGGTGGAGAACGTCTTCGCCTGGCCCGGGCTGGGCAGCACCATCGTGCAGTCGATCCTGGCCAAGGACTATCCGGCCGTACAGGGCGTGGTGCTCGTCTACGGGGTCGGCGTACTGCTGGTGAACCTGGTGGTCGACGTCGCCCTGGCGCTGCTCGACCCACGTTCCACCATCCGGGAGGGCTGACCGGTGCGAGCGAGATCAACCTGGCGGGACGTGCTGAGGACCCCGCTCGGCGCCGCCGCGACCGTGCTGCTCGCCGCCGTGCTCGTACTCGCGGTTGTCGCGCCGCCGATCTGGTCGGCCCGGGCCGACGCGCCGGACACCGGCCAGATCCTCGCCGGTCCCTCCCCGGCGCACTGGATGGGCACCGACAGCCTGGGCCGGGACATCCTCGCCCGGGTACTGGTCGCCACCCGGCTCTCCGTCGAGCTGGCGCTGGCGGCCACCGGGATCGGGGTGCTGATCGGCCTGCTGCTCGGCACCGCGCCGCTGCTGCTCGGGGCCCGCGTCGGTCGGCTGGTCCTCGCGGCCGTCAACATCGCGGTCGCCTTTCCCGGCCTGCTGCTGGCGCTCTTCTTCGCGGTGATCTTCGGGGTCGGCCGAACCGGGGCCCTGCTGGCGATCGGCTTCGCCATCGCACCGGGGTTCGCCCGCCTCACCCAGACGCTGACCGCCCGCGTGGCGGGGCTGGACTTCGCGGCCGCGGCCCGCATCGCCGGGGTGGGACGGTTCCGGCTGTTCCTGCGGCACGTCCTGCCGAACGTCGGCGAGCCGCTGGTCGTCAACGCCACCATCGCGGCCGGCAACGCGCTGCTCGCCTTCGCCGGGCTCTCCTTCCTCGGCCTCGGGGTGCAGCCGCCGGGCTACGACTGGGGCCGGTTGCTCGGCGACGGGCTCGGCGGCATCTACGTGCACCCGGCCGCCGCGCTGGCCCCCGGCGTCGCCGTCGTCGTCGCCGGTCTGGCCTTCAACCTCTTCGGTGAGGCGCTCGCCAAGACCATCGGCCCGCGCGGCCCGCTGCCCGCCGGCCGGCGCCGGCCGCAGCGCCCCGCGCCGGTACCGGCCGCCTCGCCGCCGGCCGGCGGGGAGACCGTGCTCGACGTGCGCGACCTGCGGGTGGCGTTCCCGGGCCCGGTCACGCCGGTACGCGGGGTCGACCTCACCATCCGGCGCGGCGAGGCGGTCGGGCTCGTCGGTGAGTCGGGGTCGGGCAAGAGCCTGACCGCCCTGGCCGTGGCCCAGCTCGTCGAGGAGCCCGGCGAGGTACGCGCCGAGCGGCTCGAACTGCTCGGCACCGACCTGACCGCCGGCCCCGTCCGGGCCCGGCGGCGGCTGCTGGGCACCTCGCTGGCCATGGTCTTCCAGGACCCGATGACCTCCTTCAACCCGACCATGCGTGTGGGACGGCAGCTCGCCGAGGTTGCCCGGACCCACCAGGGGATGAACCGGCGGCAGGCGCTGGCCCGGGCGGTCGACCGGTTGCGCGCGGTACGGATACCCGCCGCGGCGCGGCGTGCCGGGCAGTTCCCGCACGAGTTCTCCGGCGGCATGCGACAGCGGGCGATGATCGGCATGGGGTTGATGGGCAGCCCGGCCCTCGTCATCGCCGACGAACCGACCACCGCCCTCGACGTCACCGTGCAACGGCGGGTACTGCGGCTGCTCGCCGACATCCGCGCCGCCGACGGGGTGGCGCTGCTGCTCATCAGCCACGACATCACCGTGGTCGGGCAGGTCTGCGACCGGGTGCTGGTGATGTACGCCGGACGCGTCGTCGAGGAGCTGACCGTCGCCGAACTGCGCGCCGGCGGGCGCCACCCGTACACCCGGGCCCTGCTGGCCGCGGTGCCGGACCTGACCACCGACCGGCACGCCCCGCTCGCCGTGATACCCGGCCGCCCCGCCGACCCGGCCGATCCCGCGCCCGGCTGCGCGTTCGCGCCGCGCTGCGGCTTCGCCGACGAGAGGTGCGCGCGCGCCGATCCGCCGCTGGCCGTCGACGGCACCGGCCGGCGGGTCGCGTGCTGGCACACCGAGCGGGTCGCCCGGGCCGCCGACCCCGCCACCCGGCCGGCCGCCGACCCTGCCGATCTGGCGGCCGCCGACCCCGTCGCCGGGCTAGCCGGGCCGGGGCCGGGGCCGGCTCCGGGGCCGGGAAACTCCGACGAACGGGAGGTCCGGATCGGTGACCAGTCGTGAGTGAGTTGCGCTTCGAGCAGGTCACCGTGCGGTTCGGCCGGCGCCGGCACGCGCTGACCGCCGTCGACCGGGTCGACCTGACCGTACCCGCCGGCAGCGTCGTCGGGCTGGTGGGCGAGTCGGGCTCGGGCAAGTCGACGCTGGCCCGGGCCGCCGTCGGGCTGACCCCGGTCAGCGGCGGACGGGTGTTCTTCGACGGGCAGCCGCTGCGCCGGGCGTACCGGGGCGAGGCGCGCCGCCCCGTGCAGCTCGTCTTCCAGGATCCGTACTCGTCGCTGGACCCCCGCATGTCCGTCGGCGCCTCCGTCGGTGAGGCCGTCTCCCGCGCGGTACGCGGGCGCGCCGCCCGGCGGGCGGAGGTCGCCCGCCTGTTGGAGCTGGTCGACCTGCCGGCCGACCACGCGGGCCGCTACCCCGCGGAACTCTCGGGCGGGCAGCGGCAGCGGGTGGCCATCGCCAGGGCCCTGGCCGCCCGCCCACGGGTGCTCGTCGCCGACGAGATCACCTCGGCGCTCGACGTCTCCATCCAGGGCACCGTGCTCAACCTGGTCCGCGACCTGCACCGTTCGCTGCGCCTGTCGATGCTGTTCATCTCGCACAACCTCGCGGTCGTCCGCTACGTCAGCGACTTCGTCGCGGTCATGTACCTGGGCCGGATCGTCGAGTTCGGACCGGTCGACGAGCTGCTCGCCGAGCCGCGCCACCCGTACACCCGGGAGCTGCTCGCCGCCGCCCCGCGCGCCGGCGCCGGCGGCCTCGGCCGGCCCGACGCGGACCCCGGCCCGCGCGGCGGCACCCTCGACCCGGCCGACGCCGAACCCGTTCCGCCGGCCGTGGCCGACGCCGAGCCCGCCGACCCGCACCGGCCGCCGTCCGGCTGCCGGTTCCACCCCCGCTGCCCGGTCGGCCCGCTGGTCCACGCCGAGCGCGCGATCTGCCGCACCACCGAGCCGACCGCCCCGGCCCACCGCGCCGGCGCCGCCTGCCACTTCGCGGCGAGCCCCCGCCCCGGGGCGCCGACCGCCCACCCCGAACCCGTCGCGTGAACCCGCGACCCAGCACCACGGCCCATCGCCACCCGACCGAGGAGGAGCCGGTGACCCGACGCCAGCGCATCGACGACCTGACCGATTTCGCGGTACCCGAGCAGCCCGCCCTCTCCCCGGACGGCAGCCAGTGCGTCTACGTGCTGCGTACCGCCGACGCCGGCGCCGACCGCAACCCGCGCTCGCTCTGGCGCGTGGGTACCCGCACCGGCCAGCCGCACCGGCTTACCCGGGGCGACGCCGACTCGGCGCCGGCGTGGTCACCGGACGGCACCCGGGTGGCCTTCCTGCGGGCCCAGGACGGACCGCCACAGCTCTGGCTGCTACCGATGGACGGCGGCGAGCCCGAACGGCTGACCGACCTGCCGCTGGGCGCCGGCGCACCGGTGTGGAGCCCGGACGGCTCGAAGATCGCCTTCGCCGCGCCCACCGATCCGGACGCCGCGCCCGGCGAGGACGACGAGGCCCGGGCCCGCCGCGACCGCGCCCCGATGGTCACCGAGCGGCTGGACTACCAGGCCGACGGGGCGGGGCTGCTGCGGGGCGTACGCCGGCACCTGCACGTGCTCGACCTGGCCAGCCGCGAGTGCCGGCAGGTCACCGAGGGCGACTGGCACGCGGGCCCGCCCGCCTGGTCCCCCGACGGGACCACGCTGGCCTACCCGGCGGCGACCGCGCCCGACGCCGACCTCACCGCCCGGGTGCCGGTCCACGTCGTCGACGTGACCACCACGGTCGCGGCGCCCCGGCCGGTGGGCCTGCCCGACGGGATGGCCGGCACCGTCACCTGGACCGTGGACGGTTCCGCGCTGCTGGTCGTGGGCACCCCCGGCGCGCCCACCGGGCACGCCGGGCTGTTGCGGGTACCGCTGGACGGCGGCCCGGTCACCGACCTCGCCGCCGCGCTGGACCGCAACGTGATGGCGGGTGCCCCGGGCTACCCGGGCGCCGTGCCCCGGCTCGCGGCCGGCGGCACCACCACGCTCTTCTGCGTCCGGGACCGGGGCTGCACCCACCTCTACTCGGTCCCGGTCGACGGCGGTACGCCCGCCCCGGTCGTCGCGGGGGCCGGGGAGAACGTCGGCGGGCTCGCCGTGGCCGGCGACACCGCCGTGGTCGTCCTGGCCACCCCGACCTCCTTCGGCGAGGTGGTGGCGATCGACCTGACGACCGGCGAGCGGAACGTCCGGACCGGACACGGGGCGGCCCTGGCCGGGGTCGAGCTCTTCGCCCGCGAGGAGCGCGAGTTCACCGTCTCCGACGGCACCGTCGTGCCCGGCTGGCTGATCCGCGACCCGGCGGCGACCGGACCGGGGCCGCTGCTGCTGGACATCCACGGCGGACCGCACAACGCGTGGAACGGCGCGGCCGACGAGATCCACCTCTACCACCAGGAGCTGGCCGCCCGGGGCTGGAGCGTGCTGTTGCTCAACCCGCGCGGCAGCGACGGCTACGGCGAGCGCTTCTACACGGCCGTGTCGGGGGGCTGGGGCGTCGCCGACGCCGACGACCTGCTGGAGCCGATCGACGCGCTGGTCGCCGAGGGGGTGGCCGACCCGCGCCGGCTCGCGGTCGCCGGCTACAGCTACGGCGGCTACCTGACCTGCTACCTCACCGGCCGCGACGACCGGTTCGCCGCGGCCGTCGCCGGCGGCGTGGTCAGCGACCTGACCAGCATGGCCGGCACCTCCGACGACGGTCACCTCCTGAGCGAGTACGAGCTGGGCGGCACCCCCTGGGCGGCGCCCGAGCGGTATCGGGCCTCCTCCCCGCTGGAGCTGGTCGGCAACGTCCGCACCCCCACCCTGATCCTGCACGGCGCCGACGACGTCCGCTGCCCGGTCGGGCAGGCCCAGCAGTGGCACACCGCGCTGCGCGAGCGGGGCGTACCGACCCGCCTGGTGCTCTACCCGGACGCCTCGCACCTGTTCATCCTCGACGGTCCGCCGTCGCAGCGGATCGACTTCAACCGGCGCATCGTCGACTGGCTGGTGGAGCACGTCACCGCCGGCCACCCCCGGATCGACGCCGCACACTGGCAGCGCCGGCTGGCCGTCCTCGCCGCCCGACACGGGGTACCGGGCGCCGCGCTCGGCATCCTGCGCGTGCGTACCGCCGACGACGCCGGCGCGGACGAGCTCGTCGAGGCGGCGTACGGCGTGCTCAACGTCGAGACCGGGGTGGCGGTCACCACCGACTCGCTGTTCCAGATCGGCTCGATCTCGAAGGTCTGGACCGCCACCGTGGCCATGCAACTGGTCGACGAGGGCCGGCTCGACCTGGACACCCCGGTCGCCGAGTACCTGCCGGAGCTGCGCCTCGCCGACGCCGACGTGGCCAAGCGCGTCACCATGCGGCACCTGCTCACCCACACCAGCGGCATCGACGGCGACGTCTTCACCGACACCGGCCGGGGCGACGACTGTCTGGAGAAGTACGTCGCCCTGCTGGGCGAGGTGGCGCAGAACCATCCGCTCGGCGTCACCTGGTCGTACTGCAACTCGGGCTTCGCCCTGGCCGGCCGGGTGATCGAGCGGATCACCGGGGGCAGCTGGGACCAGGCCATGCGCGACCGGGTCTTCGCCCCGCTCGGCCTGCGGCACACCGTCACCCTGCCGGAGGAGGCGCTGCTGCACCGCGCCGCCGTGGGGCACGTCGGCGACGACGAGCCGACCCGGGCGCCGGTGTGGACGCTGCCCCGCGCGCTGGGTCCGGCGGGTCTGATCACCTCGACCCCGGCCGACGTGCTCGCCTTCGCCCGCGCGCACCTGGCCGGCGGGGTGGCCGCCGACGGTACCCGCCTGCTGAGCGCGGGCGGCACCGCCACGATGGCCCGCAAGCACGCCGACCTGCCCGACCGGTACAGCCTCGGCGACTCGTGGGGCATCGGCTGGATCCGGTTCGACTGGGACGGCCACCGGCTCGTCGGCCACGACGGCAACACCATCGGCCAGGCCGCCTTCCTGCGCCTCCTGCCCGAGCAGGGGCTCGCCGTCACGCTGCTCACCAACGGCGGTCGCGCCCGCGACCTCTACGAGGAGCTGTACCGGGAGATCTTCGCCGAACTCGCGGGCGTCGCCATGCCCGAGCCGCTGGCGCCGCCGGAGCCGCCCGTCGCGGTGCAGATCGAGCCGCACCTGGGCACGTACGAGCGGGCCGGCGCGCGGCTGGAGGTCCACGCCGGCGCGGACGGCCCGACGCTGCGGATCACGGTCACCGGCCCGCTCGCGGAGCTGGTCCCGGAGCAGAGCCGGGAGTACCCGATGGTGGCCCTGCGGGAGAACCTCTACCTGGTCCGGGAGCCGCAGGCGCAGACCTGGTCGCCGGTGACCTTCTACGCCCTGCCGACCGGCGAGCGGTACCTGCACTTCGGGGTCCGGGCCACGCCGAAGGTCGGGTGACCGTGGCGCCGGCGGCGGTCGAGCGGATGCGGGCGGCGCTGCCCGCGCTGCTCGCCGACATCGAGGAGCTGGTGACCTGCGAGTCGCCCTCGGCCGACCTGGCGGCCGTGGCCGCCAGCGCGGACGCGGTCGCGCGGGTCGGCGCGCGCCGCCTCGGGGCGGCGCCGGAGCGGATCGTCCTCGACGGCCGTACCCACCTGCGCTGGCGGTTCGGCGCCGGGGCGCGGCGGGTGCTGCTGCTCGGCCACCACGACACGGTGTGGCCGCGCGGCTCGCTGGCGACCCACCCGTTCCGCGTCGACGGCGGCGTGCTGCGCGGACCCGGCTGTTTCGACATGAAGGCCGGCCTGGTGATGGCGCTGCACGCGGTCGCCGCCCTCGGCGACCGTGCGGGCGTGACGCTGCTGGTCACCGGGGACGAGGAGGTGGGCTCGGTCAGCTCGCGCGGGCTCGTCGAGCGGGAGGCCGCCGGCTGCGTCGCGGCCCTGGTGCTGGAGGCGTCCGGCGACGGCGGGGCGGTCAAGACCGAGCGCAAGGGCGTCTCGCTGTACCGGGTCGGGGTGCGCGGGCGGGCCGCGCACGCCGGGCTGGAACCCGAGCGCGGCGTCAACGCCGCCGTCGAGCTGGCCCACCAGGTGCTCGCCGTCGCCGCGCTCGCCGACCCGGGCCGGGGTACCACCGTCACCCCGACCGTGCTGTCGGCCGGTACCACGACCAACACCGTCCCGGCCGCCGGCGGTTTCGACGTCGACGTACGGGTCCGCGAGGTGGCCGAGGAGCGGCGCGTACGGGAGGCGATGCGGGCGCTCGCCCCGGTGCTGGCGGGGGCGCGGCTGGAGGTGACCGGCGGCCCCAACCGGCCGCCGCTGCCCGCGAGCGCCTCGGCGTGGCTGTTCGCCCACGCGGCGGCGCTCGCCGCGGAGTTGGAGCTGCCGCCGCTGGTGGCCGCGGCGGTCGGCGGCGGCTCGGACGGCAACTTCACGGCGGGCGTCGGCACCCCCACCCTCGACGGGCTCGGCGCCGTCGGCGGTGGCGCCCACGCCGACGACGAGCACGTCCTGGTCGACGCCCTGCCGCCGCGCACCGCGCTGCTCGCCGCGCTCGCCGGCGACCTGCTCGCCGGCGCGCGGCGGTCGGCCTCCACCAACGACGGTGCCCGGGATGGTTCACGGCGACCATGACGAACCTCCCCGGGCTGGCGAGCATGGAGCGCATGACTGACCTGCGGCGCGCGGGCGCCGGAACACATCCCGGTACCGACGCCGCGTTCGCCGCCGCCGAGGCCGCCGCGCTGGCGGCGGGCGTACGCCTGCGCGAGCTGACCGAACTCGACGACCTCGAACCGGTGTACCGGCTCTACGACGGGATCTGGCACCCCGACCCGACGAACCCGCCGGTCACCACCGCGCTGTTGGGGGCGCTGGCCAAGGCCGGCAACTACGTCGGGGGCGCGTACGACGGCGGCGAGCTGGTCGGCGCCTGCGTCGGGTTCTTCAGCCCGCCCGCCGACGAGGCGATGCACAGCCACATCGCGGGTGTCGGCGCGGCGGCCCTGGGTCGGGGCGTCGGTTACGCCCTCAAGCTGCACCAGCGCGCCTGGGCGCTGGCCCGCGGCGTACGGACGATCGGGTGGACCTTCGACCCGCTGGTACGCCGCAACGCGTACTTCAACCTGGCCAAGCTCGCGGCCACCCCGGCCGAGTACCTGCCCAACTTCTACCGGGGCATGCGCGACGGCATCAACGGCGACGACGAGACCGACCGGCTGCTGGTGCACTGGGACCTGGCCGGCGACGGGACCGTGGCGGCCTGCGCGGGCATCCCGCGGCGCGTCGACGCGGAGGCCGAGCGGGCCGCCGGCGCGGTGGTCGGGCTCGGTCGCGGCGACGGGGACGCGCCGGTCGCGGGCGACGTGACCGGCGGGACGGTGCTGGTGGCCGTGCCGACCGACGTCGAGGCGCTGCGCCGTGCCGATCCGGGGTGCGCCCGGGCGTGGCGGGTGGGGCTGCGCGAGGTGCTCGGCGGGTTGCTGGGCGCGGGGGCGCGGGTCACCGGCTTCGACCGGGCCGGGTGGTACCTTGTCGCCCGCGACGGGGCGGGAGCGCAGCGGCGATGAAGCTGACCGGAGTGGAGCTGCGCCGGATCCGGATGCCGCTCGTCGCGCCGTTCCGGACGTCGTTCGGTACCCAGACCGAGCGCGACATCCTGCTGCTGCGGGTGGTGACCGCCGAGGCCGAGGGGTGGGGCGAGTGCGTGGCGCTCGCCGACCCGTTCTACTCCGCGGAGTACGTCGACGCCGCCGCCGACGTGCTGCGCCGGTACCTCGTCCCGGCCCTCGCCGGTCGCCCCGGGCTGGACGCGGTGGGCGTCGCGCCGGCGCTGGCCCCGGTCAAGGGGCACCGCATGGCCAAGGCCGCGCTGGAGATGGCGGTCCTCGACGCCGAGCTGCGCGGCCAGGGGCGCTCGTTCGGGCGGGAGCTGGGGGCGGTGCGCGACCGGGTGCCGTGCGGCGTCTCGGTCGGCATCATGGGCTCGATCGGCGAGCTGCTGGACGCCGTCGAGGGCTACCTCGACGCGGGGTACGTGCGGATCAAGCTGAAGATCGAGCCGGGCTGGGACGTCGCGCCGGTACGGGCGGTGCGCGAGCGGTTCGGCGACGAGCTGCTGCTGCAGGTCGACGCGAACACGGCGTACCGGGTCTCCGACGCCCGTCACCTCGCCCGGCTCGACCCGTTCGACCTGCTGCTGATCGAGCAGCCGCTGGACGAGGAGGACATCCACGGCCACGCCGAGCTGGCCCGGACCGTCCGGACGCCGATCTGCCTCGACGAGTCGATCACCTCGGCGGCCACCGCGGCCGACGCGATCCGGCGGGGCGCCTGCGCCGTCGTCAACGTGAAGCCGGGTCGGGTCGGCGGTTACCTGGAGGCGCGCCGCGTCCACGACGTGTGCGCCGCCCACGGGGTACCGGTCTGGTGCGGCGGGATGCTCGAAACCGGCCTCGGGCGGGCCGCCAACGTGGCTCTCGCGGCGCTGCCCGGCTTCACCCTGCCCGGCGACACCTCGGCCTCGGACCGCTACTACCGGACGGACGTCACCGTCCCGTTCGTCCTGGACGGCGGCCACCTGCCGGTGCCGGCCGGGCCCGGCCTCGGCGTGGCACCCCTGCCGGACCGGTTGGCGGAGGTGACCACGGCGACCGAGTGGCTGCCGCTGTAGCGCCGGCGACGCGTGCCATGGCCCCGGTTCGGTCCGCCGGCACCAATCGGCGAACCGGTTTCGTACCCCGGGACGAACCCGACGGTCCCCGGCGGCTCCTATGGTCGAGACGTGTTCGGTTCGGCGAACCTTCGACCCCAGGCCAGTCTCGGCCGGATCCTGGACGACCTCGGCGCGACCCTGCTGGAGCTGATCCACGGCGATCCGGGCCGGGGCGGGGAGATCGGCGGCGTCGCCATCCACGACCCGCTCGACGAACCCGTGCTGCCCCGGGACGCGCTGGTGCTCGGCGTCGGGCTGCGGGAGCCGGCCGAGGTCGCCGAGGTCCTGCGTGCCCTCGGCCGGCACGGCGCGGCCGGGCTGGTGCTGCGGGCCCCGGTCGCCGTCGGCCCGGAACTGGCGGCCGCGGCGCGGGAGTCGGGCGTGGCCCTGCTCGGGCTGACCCGCGGCGCGTCCTGGGCGCAGCTCGCCGCGATGCTGCGCGGCCTGCTGGCCGAGGGCGACATCGGCGAGCCGGGCCCGCAGACGATCGGCGGGATGCCCAGCGGCGACCTCTTCGCGGTCGCGAACGCGATCGCCGCGCTGCTCGACGCGCCCGTCACCATCGAGGACCGCAGCTCCCGGGTGCTCGCCTTCTCCGGGCGGCAGGACGAGGCCGACGCGTCCCGGGTGGAGACGATCCTGGGCCGCCAGGTGCCGGAGCGCTACTCCCGGCTGCTGGCCGACCGGGGCGTCTTCCGCGACCTGTACCGCAGCGACCGCCCGGTCTACGTGGAGCCGGACGGCACCGGCCTGGAGGACTTCTCGGTGCCGCGGGTCGCGGTGGCGGTGCGCGCGGGCGACGAGGTACTCGGCTCGATCTGGGCGGCGGTACGGGAGCCGCTCAGCGCCGAGCGCGAACAGGCCCTCGGCGACGCGGCCCGCCTCGTGGCGCTGCACCTGCTGCGCATCCGCGCCGGGGCGGACGTCGGGCGCCGGCTCCGGGCCGACCTGCTGGGTACCGCGATGGAGGGCGGTGTCGGCGCGCGCGAGGCGCTCAACCGGCTGGGGCTGGCCGACCAGCCGGTCAGCGTGCTGGCGCTCGCGGTGCCCGACCCCGCCGGGGGCGGACGCTCGCTGGCCGCCGACGTCAACCTGGTCACCGAACGCCAGCGCCTCGCCGACGGACTCGCCATGCACCTCAGCGCCGTACATCCCCGCTGCGTGGCGGCGCTCGTCGGCGATGTCGCGTACGGGCTGCTGCCGGTGGCGCGCGACGACGACGGCGAGGAGCGCGCGGTGCGCATCGCCACCGAGTTCCTGGACCGGGTCGGCGACCGGGTGCGGGCGGTGATCGGCGTCGGTCCGGTCGCCCACGACCCGGCCGAGCTGCAGGAGGCGCGGAGCAACGCCGACCGCGCGCTGCGGGTCCTGCGGACCGGCAGCGGACGCGGTCGGCGGGTCGCCCGGCTCGCCGACGTGCACGTCGAGGCGCTGGTGCTGGAGCTGCGGGACCTCGTGGCGGCCCGCGGCGACCGGCCGACCGGGCCGGTCGCGCGGCTGCGGGCGTACGACGAGCGACACAACGCCAACCTGGTGGAGACGTTGCGCGCGTGGCTCGACGCGTTCGGTGACGTCATCGTGGCCGCCGCCACGGTCTACGTGCACCCCAACACGTTCCGGTACCGGTTGCGCCGCCTCGCCGAGGTCGGCGGGATCGACCTGGCCGATCCGGACGCCCGCTTCGCCGCGATGCTCCAGTTGCGGGTGCTGTCGCCGCCCGGTCAACGGGTCCCCCGGCGGGAGACCTGACCCGTCCGGCCGGGCCGCTTCCCGCCGCCGCCCGGGTCAGACCCCGCGGCGGTACTCCTCCCAGGTCCGCTTCGGGGTGACGACCGGACCGTCGTCGGGGGCCTTGTTGGCCAGCCCGTTGAGGCCCAGGTAGTAGTCGCCGGACTGGTGCTGCGCGGCGGCGGACTGGTCCGTGTCGCCCAGCGCCACGGCGTGGATGTGGTAGGGCCAGTCCCCCTGGGACGGCGTACGCAGCCAGGCCGCGAAGCCGACGGTGCGCAGTTGCCGAACGATGGTGGTGCGGTCGGCGGTGGAGATGTTGGTGACCGAGAGGTCCAGCACGCCGCCGCCGTCGTGGGTACCGGCGGAGGCCGGGTTGCCGGTGTTGTACGAACCCTGCGTGATGCTCAGCTGCCGGCCGAGCAGCCGCTCGGCCTCCAGCAGCATGTCCCGCGTGCGGGTGTTGACCTGCACGCCGCGGAAGGTGAGCCGGCTGCCGATCGCGATCGGCATCGTGACGGTGTACCGCCCCTCACCCAGCAGCCGCAGCGACGTCGGCCCGGGCAGGCCGGAGGCGTCGAGCCCGGAGTAGCCCAGCGAGCGCTGGTACGCGGCGTAGGCCGAGATGGTGCTGGTGCCGAAGTGCCCGTCGACGTAGCTGGCCGAGAGGAACCCCTTGGCCTGCAGGGCGCGCTCGACGAGCAGCACGCTGTCCAGGGCGCCGTCGGTGATCGCCTGGTCCGGCCGGCGCGGGTCGATCTGCGCGGCCTTGATGAGCGCCTCCATGTTGAGTTCGGGCAGCGCGGCCTCGGCCGCCCGGGCGGCCGACCCCGCGACGGCCAGCGGTACGGCCGCCGCGGCGGCGCTGACCAGCAAACGTCTCCTGGTGAGCACGGATCCTCCATGGTTGGGTGGGCAATCTGGAGAGATCCTTCCATATATCGATGCCAACTGGCAAAAAGCTTCATGACGCGTGGGCGCCGCCGACTGTAAGGCGGCCGGCGGAGCGAAATCAATACTTGAAGAAGTTAATTATTGACCTAGGATTTCGGCCATGTTTCCCCGAGCGTCGGCGCGGGTCCGCTCGCCGGGGCGCCGGCAGCGATGGCGGTCGTACCCGACCCCCTCGGCGTCGACCCGGCCCTCGGCCGGCCGCACCACGACCGTCACCACCCACCGCCAGCAGGAAGGTTGACGATGCAGTCACCGACGAGAACCAGCCAACAGCCCGGCGGCGGCCGGCCCGGGTACCGTCGCCGCGTCCCGGTCCTGGCCGCGGCGCTGACCGTGGCCCTCGGCGCGGGCGCCGTGGCGGCGCAGGCCGCCCAGGCGAGCCCGGAACCGGACCGGGTGCCGGCCGGCGCGACGGCCGTCGAAAGCGCGTCGACCGCCGGTCCCGCCGCCCGCCCGTACCTGGGCTGGAGCAGCTGGAGCATGCAGTCGTCCAAGTACCCGGGCCTCAACCCGGACGGCGACTACAGCTACCTCACCGAGGCGAACGTGCTCAAGCAGGCCGACGCCTTGGCCGCCCGACTCAAGCCGTACGGCTACGAGTACGTCAACATCGACGCCGGCTGGTGGCGCGACAACACCTGGAAGCCGGAGTTCGACCAGTACGCCCGCCAGACGCCCGACCCGGTCCGGTTCCCCCGGGGCATGAAGGCCGTCGCCGACCACATCCACGCCAAGGGCCTGAAGGCCGGCATCTACCTCCCCGTCGGCCTGGAGAAGGAGGCGTACAACAACGGCGCCTCCCCGATCTGGAACGCCCCCGGCTGCACCACCGCCGACATCGTCTACCCGGACCTGCGTACCACCAACGGCTGGGACAGCGCCTACAAGCTGAACTTCGACAACCCCTGCGCGCACCGGTACGTCGACTCGCAGGCGCGGCTCTTCGCCGACTGGGGGTACGACTTCCTCAAGCTCGACGGCGTCGGCCCAGGCTCGTTCAAGTCCGGCGACAACTACAACAACGTCGCCGACGTCGCCGCCTGGCGCGACGCGATCGCCGCCACCGGCCGCCCGATCCACCTCGAACTCTCCTGGTCGCTCGACATCAACCACGCGGCCGACTGGCAGCGGTACTCCAACGGCTGGCGGATCGACACCGACGTCGAGTGCTACTGCAACACCCTGGTCAGCTGGGAGAACTCGGTCGACGACCGGTTCGACGACGCGCCGGCCTGGAGCCGCAAGGCCGGCCCCGGCGGCTGGAACGACCTCGACTCCCTGGACGTGGGCAACGGCGCGATGGACGGCCTCACCAAGGCCGAGCGGCAGACCTACATGACCCTCTGGGCGATCGCGAAGTCGCCGCTCTACACCGGCGACGACCTCACCCGCCTCGACGACTACGGCCTGTCGCTGCTGACCAACCGCGAGGTGATCGCGGTCGACCAGAACGGCGGCGCGCCCGCCCGGCCGGTCACCCCGTCGGGCGAGCAGCAGGTCTGGGCCGCGAAGAACCCGGACGGCGGCTACACCGTGGCGCTGTTCAACCTCGGCGACGCGCCGGCCTCCGTCACCGCCCAGTGGGCGTCCCTCGGCTTCACCGGCAACGCCTCCGTGCGCGACCTGTGGAACCGGAAGAACCTCGGCACGTACAAGAACAAGATCACCGAGGCGCTGCCCGCGCACGGCTCGCGGCTGTTCACGGTCACGCCGGGCGGCCCCGCCCTGGTCACCACGGCCTACGAGGCCGAGTCCCCGGCCAACACCCTGGGCGGCAACGCCTCCGTCGCGGGCTGCGACGCCTGCTCCGGCGGTGGCAAGGTCGGCAACCTCTACCTCGGCGGCACGCTGCGGTTCAACGACGTCACCGTGGCCAAGGACGGCATCTACACCGTGAACGTCGCCTACGTCAGCGGCGACGCGCGCTCGGTGACGGTCTACTCCAACAACGGCAACGGCACCAACCTGAAGTTCCCGTCCACCGGTGACTGGGGCACGGCCGAGACCGTCAGCGTCCAGCTGGCCCTGAGGGCGGGCGCCAACACCATCACCTTCGACAGCGGCGACTGGTACGCCCCCGACATCGACAAGATCGACGTACCGCGGACCCTCTGACGCCCACGCGGGGCCCGGCCGGTCGCCGGGCCCCGCACACCCGACGCGGCGGCCCCACGCCGGGCCGCGCACCACTCGCGCGGACCACCGCCCGCCCGGCCGACCCGCGGCCCCTGCCTCTCTCCCCCGCCCACCCTGGAGTGCCCGACGTGGACATCCGGAACACCGAACCCCACGACAGCCGCCCGAGCCGCAGACGCTTCCTCGCGCTCGCCGCCGCCTCCGGCGCGGTCACCGCCCTGGGCGGCCCGGCCTTCGCCGCCTCGGCGGCGCCCCGCCGCCCGACCGAGTCGCCCCTGCTCCCGGCCGCCGACGCCGCGAAGAACCAGCTCTGGTGGCAGACCCCCGGCTCGCCCAACTCGATGGTCGAACAGGGGTTGCCGGTCGGGAACGGGCGCCTCGGCGCGCTCGCCAGCAACGACCCGGCCAGCGAACTCCTGATGATCACAGACGCGACGCTCTGGACCGGGGGCTTCAACGACGCGCTCCAGGCCGACGGCCAGTTCCCGTACGGCCGGGACGACTTCGGCTCGCTGACCCTGCTGGCCCGGCTCACCGTCGACATCCCCGGCCACGACCTCGGCGCCGTCGACAACTACCGCCGCACCCTGGACCTGGCCCAGGGCCTGGTGACCACCGCGTACGACGTCGGCGGCGTCAGCTACCGGCGGCAGATCTTCGCGAGCCGCCCCGACGACGTCATCGTCCTGCACTTCACCCAGGCGGGGCGGGGCAGCTACACCGGTACCGTCTCGCTGGCCGGCACCCACGGCGAGTCGACCACCGTCGACCGCGCGGGCCGCTACGCCTCGTTCGGCGCGGCCTTCGCGAACGGGCTGAGGTACGGCGCCGCCGTCACCGCGTACAGCGGCAGCGGCAGGGTCGCGGTCGACGGCTCGTCGATCTCCTTCACCGGTTGCCGCGACCTGACGGTCGTCGTCAGCGGCGGCACCGACTATGCGCCCGACGCGGCGGCCGGCTTCCGCGACCCGTCGGTGGACCCCGAGCGGCTCGCCCGGACCAAGGTGCTCGCCGCGGCCCGCGAGTCCCCGCGTGACCTGCTCTACACCCACGTCGCCGACTTCCGCCCGGCGTACGAGCGGCTGAAGATCGACCTTGGCACCTCCTCCGCCGCGCAGCGCGAACTGGACACCTGGGAACGGCTCCAGGCGCGGCACCGGGACAACGTCCCGGATCCGGAGCTGGAGGCCGCGTACCTCCAGTTCGGCCGCTACCTGATGATCTCCGGATCCCGGGGCAGCCTGCCGATCGGCCTGCAGGGGCCCTGGTTGGACGGCAACGACCCGGACTGGATGGCCGACTACCACACCGACATCAACATCCAGATGAACTACTGGCCGGCCGACCGCGCCGGCCTCTCCGAGTGCTTCGACGCCTACGCCGACTACTGCCTCGCGCAGCTGCCCGCCTGGACGGAGACCACCCGGCGGCTGTTCAACAGCCCGACCAACCGGTACCGCAACTCGACCGGCCGGATCGCCGGCTGGACGGTGGCCATCTCCACCAACCCGTACGGCGGGGGCGGCTGGTGGTGGCACCCGGCCGGCAACGCCTGGCTCTGCCAGAACCTCTACGAGCACTACGAGTACCGCCAGGACCGCGCCTACCTGGAGAAGATCTACCCGCTGCTCCGGGGCGCCGTGGAGTTCTGGGAGGCCCGCCTGGTCACCACGACCGTCACGGACCCGGCCGGGGCCCCGCGCGAGGTCCTGATCGCCGACAGCGACTGGTCGCCCGAGCACGGCCCGCTCGACGCCAAGGGCATCACGTACGCGCAGGAGCTGGTCTGGAACCTCTTCGACAACTACCGCGGCGCCGCCCGGGTGCTCGGCCGCGACGCCGGGCACGCCGAGGCCGTCGAGCGGCTCCAGGAGCGCCTCTACCTGCCCGTGGTCAGCCCCACGACCGGCTGGCTGGAGGAGTGGATGTCGCCCGACAACCTCGGCGAGACCACCCACCGGCACCTCTCCCCGCTGGTCGGTCTCTTCCCCGGCGACCGGATCCGACCGGACGGCTCCACCCCGGACGAGATCGTGGCCGGCGCGAAGGCGCTGCTGACCGCGCGCGGGATGAACAGCTTCGGCTGGGCCAACGCCTGGCGCAGCCTCTGCTGGGCCCGGCTCAAGGACGCCGAGAGGGCGTACCAGTTGGTGGTCAACAACCTGCGGCCGTCGACGAACGGCGGCAACGGCACCGCGATGAACCTCTTCGACATCTACGAGACCAACCCGGGTCGGGGCATCTTCCAGATCGACGCGAACCTCGGCACCCCCGCGGCGATCATCGAGATGCTGGTCTACTCCCGTCCGGGCCACGTCGAGCTGCTGCCCGCGCTCCCCGCCGCCTGGGCCGCCGCCGGCTCGGTCTCCGGCGTGGGCGTCCGGGGCGGCTTCGTCGCCGACGTCAGCTGGAAGGACGGCCGGGTCACCCAGCTCAGGCTCACCAGCGTCGGCGGTCGCGGTACCACCGTCGTCGCGGGCGGCACCTCCCGGCGGGTCGACCTCTCCCCCGGCCGGTCCGTCACGCTGAGGAACCTCTGATGCGGGCCGACGCGGCGGACCCGAGCGGGCGGCGGGAACGCTCCGGCCGGCCGAGCCGCCCGGTGGCGGCCGTCTCCGCGCTGGTCACGGCCGCGTGCGTACCCCTGGCCGGCGCGACCACGGCCCAGGCCCGACCGCCAGCCCCGGAGCCGGCCCGGGCCGTGGTCCCGGCCGCCGGCCGGGACCGGCATCCCGTCGTCAGCTGGGCCGCCAGCGCCGACCGGCAGGGCGCCGGGCCCGCCGAGCGCAGCTACCGGCTGGTGGTACGCACCAGCGTCGGCGGTACCGACCTGCGCGTCCGCCTGAGCAACGCCTTCGGCGAGCACCCGGTGACCTTCGCCAGCGCCTACGCCGGTCTGCAACAGCGGGGCGCGGCGCTGGTGCCCGGGAGCAACCGGCCGCTGACCTTCGGCGGGCAGCCGTCGGTCACCGTCCCGACGGGTCAGACCGTCGTCAGCGACGCGCTCCCTGGCAGGCTGGCCGCCCAGAGCAACCTCGTGATCAGCCTCCACGTCACCGGGGCCGAGGGACCGACCACCGGTCACGGCATGGCGATGCAGACCTCGTACGCGGCCGCGGGCGACCACGCCGCGGAGGAGGCGGCGACCAACTGGACCGACCCGATCGGCTCCTGGTACTGGCTGGACTCCGTCAGCGTGGAGACGCCCACCACGATCAGCGCGGTCGCGTTCCTGGGCGACTCCATCACCGACGGCTGGGCCTCCACCTCGGACGCCAACCGCCGCTGGCCCGACTACCTGTCCCGGCGGCTCCAGGCCGCCTCCGGCAACACCGTGCGGGGCGTGGCCAACGAGGGCATCTCCGGCAACCAGGTGCTCGCCGACGGCGCCGGCCAGGCCGCGCTGCACCGGCTGGAGCGCGACGTGCTCTCCCAGCCCGGGGTCGGCACCGTCTTCCTGCTGGAGGGCATCAACGACATCAAGGCGCACACCGGCGTCACGGTGGACGACCTGGTCGCCGGCTACCGGCAGATCGTCGACCGGGCGCACGCGGCCGGCAGGTGCGTGGTCGGCGCGACGGTCATGCCGTACAAGGGCTGGTACGAGTACGACGCCGCCGGCGAGGCGGTCCGTCAGGGCGTCAACGACTGGATCCGGCACGGCGGGGCGTTCGACGCCGTGGTGGACTTCGACGCGGTCACCCGCAGCCCGTACGACCCGCAGGCGCTGCTGCCGTTCTTCGACGGCGGGGACCACCTGCACCCGAACGACAAGGGGATGCAGGCGATGGCCGACGCGGTCGACCTCGCCGTACTGCGCTGCGACCGGCTCGCCGGTGCCCGGAGCACCGCCGGTTCCGGCGGGTCGGCGACCGGGTAGTCGGCCGGCTCCGCTCCCGTCCGGAACGGTCACGCCGCGCTCACGCCACCGCCCCACCGGCGGAGCGCGGCGGGCCCGACCGGGCCAGCGCCGACCGGCCCCGGTCCGCCAGCGCGGCCGTCCCGTCGTCGCCATGGTCGCCGGCCAGGGGTACGGACCGGATGCAGGTACGGCTTCGGCGAGTCCAGCTGGGAGGTGTCCGGCCGGTACGTGTAGGTGAGCAGTGGTACCGCACCGGCCGAGACCACGACCGAGCGGCCGAGGAGGTGCTCCACCCGCAGCACGGGGTTCATCTCGCGCCCGCTCACGCGGCGTCGATCTCGGCCTGCAGCTCGGCGATGAACGCCGTCGCCGCCTTCTCGGGCGCGGTCCGCCCGAAGAGCACCTGCTCGGTGTAGCGCTTGAGGATTCCCTCGATCCCGCTCGCGCCGTTCGGCGTCACCCGGGGCGCGGCGCCGACGGTGACGCTGTCGAGGAACTCGGCCGCCGCCCGGTCGGCGTCGGTGAGCTTCGGCGTGAGCGCGGTACGGATCTTCTTGTTCGCCGGTACGCCACGGTCGGTCAGCATGATGTCGGCCGCCTCCTGGCTGTTGGCGAGGAAGTCGACGAAGAGCGCCGCCTCCGCGGGGTGCTTGCTCCGGGCGGAGATCGACCAGTACATCGACGGCTTGTAGTAGGCGCCGGGCGACTTGGCCTGCGCCTCTCCCGGCAGCCTCAGCAGCCTGAGGTGGTTGCCGCTGGCCGCCGCGAGGGAGGGCAGCTGGGTGTTCCACCAGGTGCCGAGGGCCGAGGCGTTCGTGGCGGTACCGGACTGCGCCAGCCCGGCGCTGGCCCGCTCGATGGTCACCGACGGCGCGGGGGCCACGCCGGTGGTGGCGAGGTCGCGCAGGTACCGCCAGAAGTCGGCGAGGACCTCCGGCGGGATGGCGACGTTGCCCTTCTCGTCGTAGAGCGAGGCGCCCGCCTGCCGGGCCCAGACGTTGAGGCCGCCGCTGTCGAAGCCCCACGACTGCACGCCACTGACCTTGCCGCCGCTGGCCTTCGAGACCTGGGCGCCGACGGCCTTGAGGTCGTCCCAGCTCCAGGTGGCGTCGTCGGGGAGCGTCGCACCGTACCGCTGGAGCAGGTCGGTGTTGGCCACGAACGCGTAGGTGGCCAGGCCGGTGGGGAGCGCGTACTGCTTGCCGCCGACGACGCCGGTGTCCAGGGCGTTGCGGTCGAAGTCGCCCGTGTGCAGGTACCTGGTGGCCGTGCCGAGGTCGAGCAGGGCGCCCCGCTCCCCGTACGAGGCCAGGTACAGCTCGTCCATCTGGATGACGTCGGGCGCGTCGTTCGCCGCCACCGTGGTCGCGAGGCTGTCCCAGTAGCCGTTCCACTCCTTGAACTCGCCCTCGACGGTGATGTTCGGATGCGCCCGGTGGAACAGGTCGATCACCTGCTGGGTACGCCGGTGCCGGGCGTCCGATCCCCACCAGGTGAAGCGCAGGGTCACGGGCTTGTCGGACAGTTCCTGGTCGGCGCCGGGGCCGCTGCCGCCGCAGGCGGTGCTGGTGAGGGCGAACGCGACCGACAGGGCCAGGACGAGCGACCTCGCGGTACAGCGGACGAGTTGGGGGCGCATCGGAACTCCTTCCGGCGAGCTCACGCCAGCCGACCGCGGCCGGGAAAGCGTATTCCGCAGTCTCTATGGATCGTCGGGCCCGCGTCAAGGCGCGGCCGGGCGCCCCCTATGGTGGGCCGGATGACGAGCAGGACGTCGTTCGCGTTCGTCGGGTTCGGGTTCCGGGCCCGCACGATCTGGCGCCTCGCCGCGGAGCTGCCCGACGTGACCTGCGTCGGAGCCGTGGTCCGTACGCCGCGGGAGCTGCCGCTGCCGCGGTTCGCCTCGCTCGCCGACTGCCTCGCCTCGGCCCGGCCCGACTTCCTGGTGACCGCGCTGCCGGCCAGCGCCAACGCGGAGATCCTCGTCGAGGCGGTGGCGCACGGCGTGCCGGTACTGAGCGAGACCCCGCCCGCGCCCGACCTGGCCGGGCTGCGCCGGCTCTGGTCGGCGGTCGGCGCCGCCGGCCTGGTGCAGGTCGCCGAGCAGTACCTGCTGCTCCCCGCGCACGCGGCGCGCCTGGCCGCGGTCCGCTCCGGGATCATCGGTACGCCCACCCAGGTGCAGGTCTCCTCGACCCAGCTGTACCACGCGGTCTCGCTCATCCGGGGGCTGCTGGACGCCGGCCACGCCCCGGCCACCGTCCGCGCCACCCGTACCGTCGCACCGCTGGTCGACCCGCTGAACCGCGCTGGCTGGACGGACGACCCGGTACCGAGGCCGGCCAGCACGACGATCGCCACCCTCGACTTCGGCGGCGGCCGGTCCGGGCTCTACGACTTCACCGACAACCAGACCCGCAACCAGCTTCGGTTCCGGCGCATCCTGGTCCGGGGCAGCCACGGCGAGCTGCGCGACGACGAGATCACGCACCTGCCCGCGCCGCGCACGGTCCTGCGCTCGCCGCTGGTACGCCGGCAGATCGGCCACGACCTCGACCTCAACGGCTTCCACACCGAGACCATCAGCCTCGGCACCGAGGTGCTCTACCGCAACCCGTACCCGCAGCACCGCTGGAACGACGACGAGATCGCGACGGCCACGCTGCTGCAGGCGACGGCGGCCTGGGTACGCGGGGCGGGGCCGCCGCCGTATCCGCTGGCCGAGGGGGCGCAGGACCACCTGGTCGCGCTCGCCATCGAGGAGGCCGCCGACACCGACCGTACGGTGACCACGTCCACCGAGGACTGGTCCGGCCCGGCGCGGACCGGATCCAAGGGTTGACCGGGCCGGGCCGGTCAACCGCCGTAGGGGCGCGCGGCCCGACCGGCCCGCAGCGTCGACGCCCACCAGCCGAGCTGGTCGAGCAGGGTCTTGGCGGCGCCGTTCACCACCTCCAGGTCGAGCGGATTGCCGTCCGCGTCGAACCGCGAGTGTGCCAGGTGGAAACTGACGGTTTCGCGGATGGTGACGGTGTGCAGCTCGGCGAAGACGATACGCAGCTGCTCCACCGCCCGCAGGCCGCCGGAGATCCCGCCGTACGAGACGAAGCCGACCGGCTTCGCGTGCCATTCCGGATTGACCGAGTCGATCGCTATCTTGAGCGGCCCGGGATATCCATGGTTGTACTCGGGAGTGATCACAACAAACGCGTCGGCGGCCCCGATCCGTTCCGCGAACCCCCGCACGGCGGCGGACTCGTACCGGCCCCCGCTGACCGGCGTCGCCTGTCCGCGCGGAGGCAGCGGCGTGTCGGCGAGGTCGACGACGTCGAGCACCAGGTCGGCGCGCTGCCGGGCCCGGCCGATGAACCAGTCCGCGACTCTGGGACAGAACCGTCCTTCCCGGACGCTGCCCACGATGACGGCCAGTCGGTATTGGCCCTCCACCACGACGAATCCTCCTTGGGAACACGAACGCGTTTGCGAGGCCACGCTACGACCTGAACAATTGTTGAGGTCAATGGAGGCGGATCGGCACGGGCGGGTGAGCATGGGCGGGTTGGGCCCGGAGGAGTCGGAGTTGACGGTCGGACAACTCGCCGCGCGCAGCGGGGTGAGCGTCTCGGCACTGCACTTCTACGAGCGGCAGAAGCTCATCTCCAGCACCCGGACCCTGGGCAACCAGCGGCGGTACCGGCGGGACACGCTGCGCAGGGTGGCGTTGATCAGGATCGCCCAGCGGGTCGGCATTCCCCTGGCACAGGTGGCCGAGGCGCTGGCCGAACTGCCCGCCGGCCGTCCACCGACCCGCGAGGACTGGGAGCGCCTCGGCCGGCGGTGGCAGGAGGAACTCGACGAACGGATCCGGCTGCTGCACCAGATCCGCGACGAGTTCGCCGACTGCGTGGGCTGTGGCTGCCTCTCCATCGACCGCTGCGTGCTGGCCAACCCCGACGACGTGCTCGGCACGCGCGGGCCGGGGCCGCAGCGCCTCGTCGCCACCCCGCGCGGCCGGTCCTAGGCGGCCTCGCGGTCGCGTCGCCCCGCGGTCGGTCACGGCACGGTCGTCGGCTCCGCGGCGGCGGTCTCCGGCTCCCGGCGCTTCTGCAGCAGCAGGGCGAGGAGCAGGACGGTGAGCAGCGCCAGCACGGCCATCGCCCAGAGCATGATCCGCAGCCCCTCGGTGAGACCAGGATCGAAGAACCGCCCGCCGGTCAGGCTCGCCAGCACCGCACCAAAGATCGCGATCACCACCGTCTCGCTCGCGAGCCGGGCGGTGTTGAACATCCCCGCCGCCGTTCCCGCCCGGCGGGCGTCTACGCTGCCGATCGCCAGCCCGTCGATGAGCCCGGTGGAGATGCCCATCCCCGCGCCAATGGTGAGCAGTGGTCCGGCCAGACCGAACCGGGTGATGCCCGGTTCGATCACGGTGAGCCAGGCGGCGCCGAGCCCGACCAGCACCACCGAGGTGACCACGATCGCCGCCGGCGGCGCCCACCTGGCGAGCACCCCGCTCAGCAGCGGCAGGACGAGGGTCGGCCCGGTGAGCAACAGCAGCGTCGCCCCGGCTTGGCCGGCGCTCATGCCGAGCACGTTGGTGAAGTACGCCGGCAGGTAGATCAGCAGCGGGATCAGGACGCAGACGACGATCGCCGCGGCGGCCGAGAATCCGACGAAGCGCCGGCTGGCGAGCAGCGTCAGGTCGAACATGGGGCGGGGCTGACGCCGTTCGACCACGGTGAAGACCAGCAGTAGCAGGGGCGAGGCGACGAACGCGCCGGCCACGATCGGGCTGGTCCAGCCCAACGCGGGCCCCTGGACGAACGCGAAGATCAGCAACAGCAGGGCGAGGCTGAACGTCACCGTACCCGCCCAGTCCACCTGAGGGCGGCCGGACTCACGCGATTCCGGCAACGCCGGCACGAGGCTCAGCACCACCACCGCCACCCCGGCCGGCACGCCGAACGCGGCGCGCCAGCCGAACGCGTCGACCAGTACGCCGGCGACCGTCGGGCCGAAGGCGAGACCGGCGCCGAGCGCCGTGCCGAAGAGCCCGAAGACCCGCGCCCGGGCCGGACCCTCGAACGAGGCCGCCAGCAGGGCCGCTCCGCTCGCGGCAGCGGCGGCGCCGCCGACCCCGGCGAGCGCCCGCAGCACGTCGAGCAGCACGATGTTGGTTGCCGCCGCGCTGAGCAGCCCGGTCACCGCGAAGGAGGCCACGCCGCAGGCGTACACCCGGCGGCGCCCGAACAGGTCCGCGAGCGATCCGCAGGCCAGCATGAAGCTGGCGAAGGTGGCGTTGTAGCCGGTCACCACCCACTGCACGGCGGCGAGGTTCGCCTTGAGGTCGGTGGTGATGTCCGGCAGTGCGACCGACGCGCCGGTCAGCGTGACCGGCAGCGAGACGCTCGACAGCAGGACGGCCGCGAGCGCGATCCAGCGATTCCTCCGCACGGTCCCTCCTCCGCACCGACCTGGTCGGCACCTACCCCTCCGGCCCTGACCGCCCCAGTCTTCAACCCGAACAATTGTTGAGGTCAAGCCGCGACCGAGGAGACGACGAAGCGGCCCGCCCACGCCAGGCTCGGCCGGGCGCCCGGCGGTACGGCGACCGTCGCTCTTGACGTCCGTGAATGGAAACCCCTAGCGTCTCAGGCCAGTGAAACGATTCATAGGGGGTCGGATGAGCCTCGACGTACGCCCGACGAACCCGCCCCCGGTACTCGTGCTCGACCAGATCAGGAAGTCGTTCGGTGCCATCGCGGCGCTGCGCGGCGTACGCCTGGAGCTGCACCCCGGCGAGGCGCACGCCCTGGTCGGCGAGAACGGCGCGGGCAAGTCCACCCTCGTCAAGATCCTCGCCGGCGCGCACCTTCCCGACTCCGGCCGGATGACCCTCGACGGGAGGCCGCTGCTGCCGCGCGGCCCCGCCGACGCCCGGGCCGCCGGGATCGCCGTCATCCACCAGGAGCCGACGCTCTTTCCGGACCTGTCGGTCGCGGAGAACATCTTCATGGGCCGGCAACCACTGCGCGGCCTTCGTCGCATCGACACCCGGGCGATGCGCGACGCGGCCGAGCGGCTCTTCGAGCGCCTGGGCGTACGGATCGACCCCGACCGTCCCGCCCGCGGGCTCTCCATCGCCGACCAGCAGCTCGTCGAGATCGCCAAGGCGCTGTCGTTCGACGCCCAGATCCTGGTCATGGACGAACCGACCGCCGCGCTCTCCGGCGTCGAGGCGGAACGGCTCTTCGGGGTGGTCCGGTCGCTCTGCGAGCGCGGCGCGGCGGTGCTGTTCATCTCGCACCGCTTCGACGAGGTCTTCGCGCTGTGCCACCGGCTGACCGTGCTGCGCGACGGCGCCTGGGTCTCCACCGATCGGACGGCCGACCTCACCGTCGACGAGGTGGTACGCCGGATGGTCGGGCGGGACGTCGACTCGCGCTATCCGAAGCGGACCGCCACGGCGGGCGAGACCCTGCTGGAGGTGCGCGGACTGGCCCGCGCCGGCGTCTTCTCCGACGTCTCGTTCGCCGTACGGGCCGGCGAGGTCGTCGCCCTCGCCGGGCTGGTCGGGGCCGGGCGCAGCGAGGTGGCCCGCGCGGTCTTCGGCGTGGACCGCTACGACGCCGGCGAGGTACGCGTCGCGGGGCGGCCCCTGCCGCCGGGCAACCCGCGCCGGGCGATCGCCGCCGGCCTGGCGCTCGTCCCCGAGGACCGCCGCCAGCAGGGCCTGGTCATGGAGTTGTCGGTGGAGCGCAACGCCACCCTGGTCCGTCGCCGGGCCCTGAGTCGGCTGGGCCTGCTCCTCGGCGGCGCGGAGCGGGCCGAGGCCCGCCGCTGGACCGACCGGCTGCGGGTCAAGGCCGCCCGGCTCGCCGCCCCGGTGGCCACCCTCTCCGGCGGCAACCAGCAGAAGGTCGTCCTCGCCAAGTGGCTCGCCACCCGGCCACGGGTCCTGATCGTCGACGAGCCGACGCGCGGCATCGACATCGGCACCAAGGCCGAGGTGCACCGGCTGCTCGCCGAACTGGCCGGCGGCGGGCTCGCCGTACTGATGATCAGCAGTGAGCTGCCGGAGGTGCTCGGCATGGCCGACCGGGTCCTGGTCATGCACGAGGGCCGCCTGGTCCGCGAACTGTCCCGGGCCGAGGCCGACGAGACCGCCGTGATGTTCGCCGCGACGGGTCGGGGGGCGACGGTATGAGCGTCACCGACACGGGCGCCCCGCGGCGCGGCGCCGACGCTCCGCCGGCCGCCGCCGCGCCCCGCCGCCGGAGCCTCGCCGAACGCCTGCTCGCCGTCCGCGAGCTGGGCCTGCTGCTCGCCCTCGGTGCGCTGGTCGGCGTCACCACGCTGCGCAACGACCGCTTCCTCGGCAGTCAGAGCGTCAAGGACCTGCTCCTGGGCTGCGCGATCCTGGTGATCCTGGCGGTCGGCCAGACCCTGGTCATCGTCACCCGCAACGTCGACCTCTCGGTCGGGTCGGTCCTGGGGCTGGTCGCCTTCGCCACCGGTTCGCTCTTCCTCGCCGCACCCGGCACGCCCTGGCCGGTCGCGCTCGTCGCCGGTGTCGCGCTCGGCGCGGTCTGCGGCCTGGTCAACGGCGGCCTGATCGCGCTCGCCCGGGTCCCGGCGCTGGTCATCACCCTCGGTACGCTCTACGGCTTCCGCGGCGTCGACTACTACTGGGCCGCCGGCCGGCAGATCAACGCCGCCGACATGCCCCGCTCCTTCCTGCGCCTGGGCAACCAGACCGTGCTGGGTGTCCCCCTGCTCTTCCTGGTCGCCCTGGCCGTGGTCGCCGCCACCGGCTTCTACCTGCGCTCGTACCGCAGCGGCCGGGAGCTGTACGCGATCGGCTCCGAGCCGAGCGCCGCCCGGCTGGCCGGCATACCGGTCGGCCGGCGGGTCCTCGCCGTCTTCGTCGCCAGCGGCGCGCTCGCCGGCCTCGCCGGCGTGCTCTACGCCGCCCGCTTCGGCACGCTGGACGCGGCCGCCGGTACCGGCCTGGAGCTGCAGGTCGTCGCCGCCGCGGTGGTCGGCGGCGTGGCGATCTTCGGCGGCAGCGGCAGCGTCTACGGCGCGGCGCTCGGCGCCGTCCTGCTCACCACGATCGGCAGCTCGCTGGCCGTCCTGCGGATCGACCCGTTCTGGCAGCAGGCCGTGGTCGGCGCGCTCATCCTCGCCGCGATCGGCCTGGACCGGGTGCTGTTCCTGCGGAAGGCGGCCCGGCTGCGAGGGAGGAGCTCCCATGGCACGTGACACCGCCGCACCCCCGTCCGCCGCAACTGCGGGCGCGGACCCCGGCGCCGGGTCACGGGGCGCGCTCGGCGGCTGGGACGCCGCGGTCCTGGCCGGGCTGGCGGTGGCGGCGCTGCTGGCCAGCCTGTCGGTACCGAACTTCGCCACCGGCCGCAACGTGCAGTTCCTCCTGCTCGACCTGGTGCCGCTGGCCCTGCTGGCGCTGCCCATGACGTTGATCGTCATCACCGGGGAGATCGACCTCTCGGTGGCCAGCATGGTCGGCCTCGGCAGCACCCTGATGGGGCAGCTCTGGCTCTCCAGCGGCCTGTCGCTGGAGCTGATCTGCGTGCTGGTCGTGCTGCTGGGCGCCGGGCTCGGCGCGGTCAACGGCCTGTTCGTCACCGGCTTCGGCCTGCCCTCGCTGGCGGTGACCATCGGTACCCTCGCCCTCTACCGGGGACTCTCCTTCGTGGTGCTCGGCGACCGGGCCGTGGCCGACTTCCCGGCCGGCTGGACCGCCGCCGTGGTACGGACGCTGCCCGGTACGCCGATCCCCGTGGCGGCCGTGCCGGTCCTTGCGCTGGCGCTGGTCTTCGGCGTCGTCCTGCACGCCACGCCGGTCGGGCGGGCCCTCTACGCGATCGGCAACAACGCCGAGGCGGCCGGCTTCGCCGGGGTGCCGGTGGCCCGGACCAGGTTCTGGCTCTTCGTCGCCTCCGGGGCCGTCTGCGGGCTGGCCGGCGTCTTCTGGACCCTGCGCTACGCCAGCGCCCGGGGGGACAACGCGACCGGGCTGGAACTGACCGTGGTGACCGCCGTGCTGCTCGGCGGCGTCTCCATCTTCGGCGGGCGGGGCGGACTGCTCGGCGTGGTCGCCGGCGTGCTGCTCCTCGGGGTCCTGCGCAACGCGCTACAGCTCGCCGACGTCGACGCCAACGCGTCGACCATCGTCACGGGCACCCTGCTCGTCGCCTCCGTGGTCCTGCCCAACGCGGTCACGGAGGTCCGCGCCCGGCTGCGCCGCCGGCGGCGGCACGCGGGGCTCACCGACGGGTGACCGGAACCGCACACCACACCCCCGGAAGGACACCGATGTCAACTTCCAGCCGACTCCGCCTCGGAGCCACCGCCCTGACCCTGGCCAGCCTCGTCCTCGCCGCCGCCGCGTGCGGCGGCACCACCCGGGAGAACTCCGGCGACAGCGGCGGCGGCGCGCCGGTCGGCGGCGCCGCCGACCCGGACGCCCCGCTCCGGTCGGGCCTGAAGATCGCCTTCTTGCCCAAGCAGGTGAACAACCCGTACTTCACCACCGCCGACAACGGCGGCAAGGACGCGGTCACCGAGGTCAGGGGCGAGTTCAAGGAGGTCGGCCCGTCCGAGGCCAGCGCCTCCTCCCAGGTCAGCTACATCAACACCCTCTCCCAGCAGGGCATGGACGTCATCGTCACCTCGGCGAACGACCCGAACGCCATCTGCGGCGCGCTGACCCAGGCGAAGGCCGCCGGCGCGAAGATCGTCACCTTCGACTCGGACACGAAGCCCGAGTGCCGGCAGGTCTTCGTCAACCAGGTCACCGCCCAGGGCATCGCCGAGAACCAGGTCAAGCTCATCGCCGGGCAGATCGGCGGCGCCGGCGAGATCGCCATCCTCTCCGCGACCGCGAACGCCACCAACCAGAACACCTGGATCGGGCTGATGAAGGAGGAGCTGAAGAAGCCCGAGTACGCCCGGATCAAGCTGGTCACGGTGGCGTACGGCAACGACGACGACCAGAAGTCCTTCCAGGAGACCCAGGGGCTGCTCCAGGCGTACCCGGACCTGAAGGGCATCGTCTCGCCGACCACGGTCGGGGTCGCGGCGGCGGCCCGCTACCTCAGCGGCTCGCAGTACAAGGGCAGGGTCAAGCTGACCGGGCTGGGCACCCCGAACCAGATGCGCGAGTACGTCAAGGACGGCACGGTCGACGCGTTCGCCCTGTGGAACCCGGCCGACCTCGGCTACCTCGCCGCGTACGCCGGCGCGGCGCTCGCCTCGGGCCAGATCAGCGGCGCCGAGGGCGAGAAGTTCAAGGCCGGCAAGCTCGGCGAGTTCACCGTCGGCAAGGACGGGACGGTCGTGCTCGGCCCGCCCACCGTCTTCGACAAGACCAACATCGACCAGTTCCAGTTCTGACCGCCGCCCGGCCGGTGTCGGCGGCGCACCGGCACCGGCCGGGCGGGCACGCTCCCCAGGTGCCGGCACCGGTCGGGCGCGCACGTTTCGGGTGCCACCCGGGCCGGCGTCACGACTGGACGCGCGACCACTGCTGGTTGGTACCGCCGCCGCAGGCGTACTGCTGGATGTCGGCGCCGTCCCCGGTGCCGGCGTTCACCACGTCGAGGCACTTGCCGCTGTGGCGGGCCCGCAGCTGGAAGTAGCTCCCGGTGGCCACCCACTGCCACTGCTGGTTCTGGCCGCCGCCGCAGGCGTACTGGATGATGTTCGCGCCGTCGGCGGTCGAGCCGGACGCGACGTCGAGACACTTGCCGCTGTTCTGGTTGACCAGGCGGACGTAGCCGGCGCCGGCGTCCTGGAACTCCCACCGCTGGTTCCCGCCGCCGTTCCAGGCGTACTGCTTGACCTCGGCGTTGTCGCCCGTCGAGTTGCCCACCACGTCCATCACCCGGCCGCTGTGCCGGGCGACGACCCGGTGGTAGCTGGGGGCGTTGCCGGTCACGGTTCCGGCGGCGGCGTCGATGGTGATCGACGGGTACCAGGTCAGGCTCATGCTGGTGCTGGACGGAAAGGTGATCGGCAGCCAGACGTACTGCGAGTCGTTGACCGGCCCGCCCCAGGCGCCCGCCCACCGGTCGCCCAGGTAGAGGTAGCTGGTGGTGGAGCCGCCCTGGATCGGGAGCACGTACGTCGGCTGGGAGCCGAAGGTGGTCGAGTCGCCCACGTTGGTCCAGCCGGTCCAGGGGCCGGAGATGCTCGGCGCGGTGGCGTACCTGGCCTGGTTCGGGCTCCAGCCGGTCGCGCCCGAGGTGAGCAGGAAGTAGGTGGCACCGCGCTTGAACATGGCGGGCGCCTCGCGGTGGGCGTCGTTCCAGAAGTTGCCGACGAGGCCGGCCACGTTGAGGTAGTCCGGGGTGAGCCGGTAGATGTGCAGGTCGTAGTTCTCGTCGGCGGCCGAGATCAGGTACCCGGTGCCGTTGTCGTTGTAGAGGGTCAGGTCCCGGGACATGTACTGCCCGAGCGGCCGAAAGCTGCCGTGGTAGGTGTAGCTGCCGTCCACGGTGGCCGACGAGGCGACGGCCGCCCGCGCCTCGCCGTAGTCCGACCCGTTCTCCTTGTGCATCCACAGCACGTACCGGCCGGTGCTGGCGTTGTAGATCACCTTCGGCCGCTCAATGTTGGCGACCTGCAGCTCGGCGGCCGAGGACTGGGTGAGGACGTTGTTGCGGAACTCCCAGTTGCGCAGGTCGGTGGAGCGGTAGACGGAGACCGCCCGGAAGGTGTTGTTCGCGTTGCGGTTCTCGCCGAACCAGTAGTAGTAGTCACCGACCTTGAGGATGCCGCCGCCGTGGGCGTGCAGCGGATTGCCGGCGGTGTCGGTGAACCGGGTGCCGTTGGTGATGCTCACCGGTGCCGCCCCGGCGGTCGCCGCCCCGACGGTGACGGCGGCGACGCCGGCCGCCGCCGCCACGACGAGCGCCACGATGGCCGGCAGGAGCCCCCGCCTACCCTTCACGTCGCACCTTCCCAGCAGATTGAAGGTTGTCTATAGAGACTTCATAGCCGACTCCGGACCACGGCGCCAGACTTCGACGCGTATCGTTCCGAGGAACTGAAGATCAAGAAACTCCGTCCGAAGGGAGAGCACCCGTGCGCCGTCCCCTGCTGGCGCTCGCGCTGACGATCGGTACGGTCCTCGGCACCGCGACGCCCGCCGCCACGTCCACCGTCGTCGTCGGCAGCGGATCGATCAGGATCCTCTTCCTCCGCCCGACCCTCGACCCGGTCCCCGACGCCGACCTCGCCACCCCGGACCCGGGCAGGTCCGGGCCGCAGTTCACGAAGTACCAGACCACCGGGCTGCGAGACGAGATCGACGCCCTGGTCCAGGCGAGCGCGCCCGGATCGACGCTCTACGCCTCGCTGTACACCTTCACCGACCAGGCGATCACCGACCATCTGCTTGCCGCGCACGCCCGAGGGGTGCAGGTCCGCCTGCTCGTCGAGGCCTGTACTGACGGCGACCCCGCGGCGTGCCACCAGTCCGCCCAGGTCGACGCGCTCATCGGCGGCCTGCCCGCGTGGTCGTCCGGCGCGACCGGCTCGTGGGTCAAGCGCTGCTTCGCCTCGTGCGCGGGCGGGGGCGTCGGCATCGACCACAACAAGTTCTGGGTGTTCAGCCGGCTCACCGACGGTCGTACCGACGTCACGCTGGTCGGGTCGAACAACCCGACCAAGCCGCAGCAGCAGATGTTCCAGAACCTCGTCGAGGTCTCCGGCAACGCCGCCCTCGCGAGCGCGTACCGCGACTACGTACACCGGAAGCTCGCGGTGACCGGCGGCGGCAAGGTCTACGAGACCGGGCACGTGGACGCCGGCCCGTTCCGGCTCTGGTTCTCGCCGCGCGACTCCCCCAGCAGCGCCGAGGACAGCGAGATCAGCAGCAGCTTCAATCCGCAGAGCACCCGTCACGACGTCTTCGCCGCCGCCATCGACGACCTGCGGTGCTCGGCGACGGGCACGGACGACGTGATCCGGCTGGCGATGTGGTCCTTCCGGGAGGCCCGGCCCGAGGTCGTCGACGCGCTCGGCGACAAGCTCGCCGCCGGCTGCACGGTCCAGGTGGCCACCGGCGAGCACGAGGACGCGATGGACGAGCTGGCCGGGCGCGGCATCGAGGTCTACGCGATGGACCCGGGCGGCTGCCGCCAGTCCTTCTTCGCGGTCGGCTCCGGCGCCAACGCGGAATGCTCCGACGGCAACGTCCACTCGAAGTACGTGCTGGTGCAGGGCGTGTCGGGCAAGGACGGCCGGACCCACCGGTACGTGTACACCGGCTCGCACAATCTCACCAACGGCGCGCTCAAGAAGAACGACGAGACGCTCCTGCGGATCGACGACGCGACCGTCTACGACGGCTACGCCGCCGACTTCACCGCCATCACCGACGCCGCCGTGCGGATCGCCCCGTCGCGTTACCCCGACGCCACCTTCACCACGGCGAACCAGGTGGCCACCGGGGACCAGCACGAGCCGGCCGTCGCCGCGCGCCGCGACGCCGCGGGCCAGCACGTCAGCGTGGTCGCCTTCAGCTCCGGCTCGACGAGCGGCACCGGCAACGAGATCCGGCTGGGCCGCTTCGTCGACGGCGTGCGCCAGTCCGACGTCGTGGTGCGGACCGGCGGCAGCACGAACTGGAACTACCGCAGCCCCGACGTCGGCCTCGCGGGCAACGGCGACGCGGTGGTCGTCTGGGCCGACGACGGCAACGGCAACGGCGGCTACGAGATCCGCTCCCGCCGCGTCCGCCCGGACGGGACGATGACCGCGGTCGTCAACGTCAACTCGGAGGACGGCGGTGACCAGCGCGAACCGTCGGTCGCGGTACTTCCCGACGGCCGCTTCGGCGTCGCGTGGCAGGACACCTCGCCGACCGGGACGAGTTCCATCCGGTACGCCTCGTTCGGCGCCACCGACGCGCGGCTCTCCCCGGTCACGGGGGGCTACGACGTGCCGGTACAGGCGGTGGCCGGCGGCACGTACCGCAGGCCGGACCTCGCGCTCGGCGGCCCGGAGACCGCGGTGGTCGCCTGGGAGGACGACGAGGACGGCAACGGCGGCTACAGCATCCGGGCGCGGACCGGCACCCTCGCCGGAGCCTTCGGCGCCGTCGTCGCGGTGCACAGCGGCGCGCTCTCCGACGGCCAGCAACTCGAACCGTCGGTCGCGATCGGCCCGTCGGGGACCTGGTACGCCGCCTGGACCGACGCCTACGCCGGGCGGATGGGCGCCGACGGCAACCCGCAGTCGCTGATCTACATCCGCGGCTTCACCGGGACGAGCGCCGGGTTCGCCGCCCGCCCGGTCAGCGGCCCGATCCACCGCTGGACGACCGACGCGGCCGGCTCGTATACGGTCACCAGCCAGACCGCGTACCAGTCGGACCGCGTCGGCCGCCAGTCGCACCCAGACCTGGCCGTGGACGGCGCCGGCAACGCCGTGGTGACGTGGCAGGAGACCGGCCAGGCGACCGGGCTCACCAGCGCCAGCAGCGGCACCGAGGTCTGGGCCCGGGGCATCGGCACGAACGGCGGGACGGACAACCTCTTCCCCGAGTACCGGCTGAGCGTCTTCACCGCCAACCGGCAGGACGCCCCGGCGATCGGCGTCGACCAGGGCGGCTATCTCACGGTCAGCTACGTCGACGACTGGGACGGCAACGGCGGTACCCAGCTCAAGCTCCGGTACGGCCTGCGCAACTGCGCGCAGACCTGCTGAGCGCGGAGCAGCGCCGACGCCGTCGGCGAGACCCGGGCCCACGGCCGGCGGTACGCGCCGGCGCGGGCCCGCGTCGGGCGGCCCTCGGCGGGACCGCCCGCCCGCACCGCCCCTACCGGGTCGAGCCGCTGGGGCGCCGCAGCCGCAGGGCGTTCCAGGAGACCCGGGGCAGGACGGCCGTGACGCCGGCCTCGTCGACGGCGACGTCCGCGAGGGGGCGCGGGGTGACCCGGTCGGGGGCCTCGCGGGTGTTGGTGGCGTCCAGGTCGTCGTCGGTGAGCGTCCACGCCTCGGCCACCTCCAGCCCGCCGCCGAACCGCGACAGGTCGGCGGCGAGCCGCACCGGCCGGTGCTGGTCCCGGTTCACCGCGAAGAGCACCACGTCGCCGGTGGCGGCGTCGTGCGTGGCGACGGCGTCGACCACCCGCACCTCGCCGTACCGGGCCGTCTCGTAGGTCGGCGAGTCCAGCGGCGTGGCCAGCACGTCGCCCCGGGCGAGCGCCGCGGTACGGGCGAACGGGTGGAAGATCGTCTGCCGCCAGGCGGGACCGCCGGGCTCGGTACGGATCGGCGCGATCACGTTGACGAGCTGCGCCTGGCAGGCCGCGGTCACCCGGTCGCTGTGCCGCAGCAGCGAGATCAGCAGGTTGCCCACCACGACCGCGTCGACCACGTTGTACTCGTCCTCGATCAGCGGCGGCGCCACGCGCCAGTCCGTCTCCGGCGGTCGCTGCTGGAAGCGGGAGAGGTACCAGACGTTCCACTCGTCGAAGGAGATCTTGATCTTCTTCGTGCTGCGCAGGCGAGCGCCCACGCCGTCGGCCGTGGCCGCGACGTTCCCGATGAAGCGGTCCATGTCGACGGCGCTGGCCAGGAAGGAGCCGCGGTCGCCGTCGAGCTCCTCGTAGTAGGCGTGGCAGGAGATGTAGTCGACGACGTCGTAGGTCTGCTCCAGGACCGTCGCCTCCCAGTCGCCGAAGGTCGGCATCGACGAGCTGGAGCTGCCGCAGACCACCAGCTCCAGGCCGGGCTCGGCCGCCCGCAGGGCACGCGCGGTGGTCGCGGCGAGCAGGCCGTACTCCCGGGCCGGCCGGTGGCCGATCTGCCAGGGCCCGTCCATCTCGTTGCCGAGGCACCACAGCCGGATCCCGTACGGCTCCGGGGCGCCGTTGGTCCGCCGCAGCTCGGACAGGTACGTCCCGCCGGCGTGGTTGGCGTACTCGTGCACGTCCAACGCCTCCTGCACGCCGCGCGTACCGAGGTTCACCGCGTACATGATCTCGACGTCGGCCTTGGCGGCCCAGCGGGCGAACTCGTCGATGCCGACCTCGTTGGTCTCGACGCTGTGCCACGCCAGCTCGCGGCGGCGCGGCCGGCGCGCGACCGGGCCGATGCCGTCCTCCCACCGGTACGCCGAAACGAAGTTGCCGCCGGGATACCGCACCACCGTGACGCCCAGCTCCCGGGTCAGCGCCAGCACGTCGGTACGGAAACCGTCCTCGTCCGCGTGCGGATGTCCCGGCTCGTAGATGCCGGTGTAGACGGCGCGGCCCAGGTGCTCGACGAACGAGCCGAAGGTGCGGCGGCTGACCGGGGCGACGACGGCGGCGGGGTCCAGTACGACGGATGCCGTGAGCATGTCTCTCCTGTCGGGTCGATCGACGCGGGAAAATCGTCGGGCGCGGGCGGCCCACGACGGCGCGGGCCGGTCGGCGCGGGCGATCCCACGGTGAGGGGGGCTGGTCGGGCGCGGGCGATCACCACGATATCGGGGCGTCGGCGCGGGCGGAGCCGCGCGAGCACCGAGATCGCCATCAGCGCGCCGGAGTCCTGAGCGGCACCTCGGCGGCGCGGTGGGATGCCTTGACAAAAACGCCTGGTCATCCATAGCCTTCAAATTCTTGTATCGTTTCATCCCACCCATCGCCCGCCGGTTCCCCAGCTCCGCCGGGATTCCACCCGACCCCGATCGCCCGCCGGCTTCGCGAGGTCCACACCGGCCACCCGGTCCACGGGCCCCGTCTTTGGTCGCGTCCCCGCGCCGGCGTCCGGGCCGGCGACCGGGGCCGCAGAGGTTCGGAGGCCATCGCTGTGAACCGCACCCGTCACCCGCTGGCCGCGACCCCCGCGCTGGTCGCGGCCGCCACCGCGGCACTGGTCGCGCTCACCGCCCCGGCGCCCGCCGCCGCGACCCGGCCGGCACCCGCCAACAGGACCGAACCGGCGCGCGCGGACGGCCGGCCGCCCGCCGCCCGGTTGGAGAAGCTCGATCGCGGGCTGGTCGCCGCCGCCACGGGCGACGGCGTCTTCCTCAGCTGGCGGCTGCTGGGCCACGAGATCACCGGGGCCGGCCCGGACGGCATGACCGGCGCCGACTTCCACGTCTACCGGGACGGGACCCGGATCGCGACCGTCACCGACAGCACCAACTACCTCGACCGGCAGGGCACCCCCGGCGCGCGGTACCGGGTCGCGGCCGTCGTCGGCGGGCGCGCGGTGGACCTCAGCCCGGCCGTCTCGCCGTGGTCCGGCGCCCACCACACGCTGCCGCTGCGCCGCCCGGCCGACGGGGTCACCCCGGCCGGCGAGGCGTACACGTACTCGGCCAACGACATCAGCGTGGGCGACGTCGACGGTGACGGCGCCTACGAGTACTTCGTCAAGTGGGACCCCTCGAACTCCAAGGACGTCTCCCAGGTCGGCTACACCGGCCCGGTGTACCTCGACGCCTACCGGATCGACGGCACCCTGCTCTACCGGGTCGACCTCGGCGTCAACATCCGGGCCGGGGCGCACTACACGCAGTTCCTCGTCTACGACTTCGACGGCGACGGCCGCGCCGAGCTGATGCTCAAGACCGCGCCCGGCACGCGGGTCGTCAGCTACGACCGGCACGGCGACGTCGCCGGCGAGCGGTACGTCACGATGCCGCCCGCGGACCTGCGCGCCGGCTACTCGCACCGCGACGACTACCGGCTCAGCGCCGACGGCTACCGCGAGCACCTGATCGGAATGTTCCGCGACTGGCACGCCCACCCCGAGGTGGTGGCCGGGCGGTGGCCCGCGACCCTGGAGCAGGCGTTCGGCATCCCGCCGGCCTACCGGTACCCGCTCTCGCGCGCGGACGCCGAGGCGCTCGTCGACTACTTCGTCGACGTCTACGCCCCGGCCCGCAGCAGCCGGAACAACCTGCGGGCCTTCGCGGGCTTCATCGTCGACGGGCCCGAGTACCTCAGCGTCCTCGGCGGCACCACCGGCAGGGAACTGGCGACCACCCGGTACAGGCCGGGCCGGTACGACGACGGGTTGATGTGGGGCGACTACGCGATGCCGCGCATCGAGCCCGGCAACCGCGTCGACCGGTTCCTGGCCACCGTGGCGTACCTGGACGGCACCCGCCCGTCGGCAGTCTTCGCGCGCGGCTACTACACCCGCAGCACGCTGGTCGCCTACCGCTGGGACGGGCGCCGCCTCGCCGAGCAGTGGTACGTGGACAGCGGCTGGGTGCCGATGAGCAACCCGTTCAACGACAGCCCGCACGGCCGGAACGGCACCGACCCGGAGTTCGGAACGATCACCACCCAGGGGGCGCACTCGCTGAGCGTGGCCGACGTGGACGGCGACGGGAAACAGGAGATCGTCTACGGCGCCGCCACCATCGACCACGACGGCACGCTGCTCAACAGCGCCTTCGCGGTGGCACCGCCGCAGAGCGGCGCACCGGGGCAGTACGTCCGGCTCGGCCACGGCGACGCGCTGCACGTCGCCGACATCGACCCGCGACGTCCCGGCCTGGAGACGTACATGGTGCACGAGGGCGCCACCTCGGCCCCGTACGGACACGCGCTGCGCGACGCCGCGACCAACGACGTACTCTTCGGCGGCTACACCGGGGTGGACACCGGTCGCGGCATGGTCGGCGACATCCTCCCCGAGCAGCCGGGGCTGGAGGTCTGGGCGTCGAACGGGGTGGGGCTCTGGAGCGCGGACGGCCGACCGCTCGGCTCCGCCACCCCCGGCACCAACATGAGCATCCGGTGGGCGGCCGACCTGACGACGCAGATCGTCGACGGCGCCGGGGAGGCCACCCCGACGATCGAGGACTGGCGGCGGGGCCGGCTGCTCACGGCCGACGGCACCCGCACCAACAACGGTACGAAGGGCAACCCGGGCCTGGTCGCCGACGTCCTCGGCGACTGGCGCGAGGAGTTGCTGCTCCGGACCGCGGACAGCGGTGCGCTACGGATCTACCTCAGCACCGAGGTGACCGACCACAAGCTCTACACGCTCATGCACGACGCCCGGTACCGGGCCGAGGTCGCCCGGCAGCAGACCACCTACAACCAGCCCTCGTACCCGAGCTTCTACCTCGGCTCGGACGTCGACTGGTCCCGGGTGCCGGTACCCGGCGGCCGGACGCCGCGACACTAGCGCCGGCATCGGGCACCGGACGGAAGGAGAGGGATGCGACGCGTCTGCTTCGTGCTGCGGGTACGACCCGACCGGCTGGCCGAGTACCGCGAGCGACACACCGCGGTCTGGCCGGAGATGCTGCGCGCCCTGCGCGACGCCGGCTGGCACGACTACAGCCTGCACCTGCGCGAGGACGGGCTCCTGGTGGGATACTTCCGTACCGAGGACCTCGCGGAGTCGCTGGCGGCGATGGAGCGTACCGAGGTCAACGCGCGCTGGCAGGAGTCGATGGCGCCGTTCTTCGTGGGGCTCGACGGGCGCCGCCCCGACCAGGGTTTCCAGGTCCTCGACGAGATCTTCGACCTCGACACCCAGCTCACCGCCGCCGAGTCGGCCGAGGAGGGAGCCTGAGCCCACGCGCCGGCCGGCCACCCGGTGGGGCGGCCGGCCAGCGGCGTCGACTCACATGCCGTTCGGCAGGTAGAAGTGCGGTGCGCCGTTGACGTCGCGGCACACGATCACCAGGGACGAACCGTTGACGTTGCGGTACGAGAAGAGCGTCGGGTCGGTGGAGACCACGTCGTCGCCCTGCACCGTCTTGGTCCAGTTGCCCCAGGTGTTGCTGCCCGTCGCGATCTCCGTCACCTGGTAGAGCTGGTTGTCCGTACCACGCACCACCACCGTGATCCGGCCGCTGGTCTCGTCGATCGTCGCGCTCGGCGCGCCCGCCGCCGGCGGGGCCGGCTGGTCCGGGTTGGTCGTGCCGATTGACTGCCACCCCGCCGGCCAGACCCCGCTGATGTCCTGCGTCTTCGACACGATCGCGCCGGTGGATCCGCGGGCGAAGACCTGCAGCTGGTAGCCCGGACGGGACACCACGGCGGGGGTACCGGCCAGGCCGGTGCCGCCCAGGTCGGCCCAGGCCGACACCGACTGGTCGTCGTAGAACTCCACCGACTGCACCGCGCCCCGGGCGTCCATCCCGAACACCCGCAGACCGTCCTGCACCCGCACCACGGTCAGCGCGGCGGTCAGGTCGTGGTCGCCCAGGTCGCGCCAGTACGGCACCGCGCCGGCCTGCGCGTACGCCCACAACTTCCCGTCGACGTCGACCGCGAACTGCACGATCGCGCCGTCGCCCAGCTTCTGCGCCACCGGCGCGGAGGCCATCGAGCCGCCCAGGTTGGTCCAGGCGTTCCAGCCCGCCGTGCCGGCGGTGGTCTGCGTGTCCGACCAGATGTTGCTGTCCCGGAACTGCGCCGAGACCTGGATCCGCCCGTCGCTGAACCCGGTCAGGGCCGGCGGCCCGGAGAACCGCTCACCGCCGGAGATGACCGTCCACTGCACCGAGGCGAAACTGTCCAGATTCTTCTGCTCGCCCCAACGGACGTTGCCACCGTTGTCCACGTACCCGTAGTGGAGCTCGCCGTACGCCGCACCGGTCAACGGGGCGGCCTGGAGCACGGTTATCGGCGTGTTCTGTGCCACCGGCACCGCCGGCAGCGGGTCCGCGTACCAGCCCTGCAGATCGACGATCACGTGCGCGGCGGCCGAGCTGCCGTTGCGGATCCGGATCTTCCCGTCGACACCGGGCTTGACCACGAGGGCGTTGTCCCGCCAGATGTCGGCCTTGAAGTCCAGCACCGACAGCGCCGGTTCCGCCTCGCCCGCCGGCCACGCCTTCAGGTAGCCCGCCGCGTCCGGGGTGACCACGATGTTCAGCGCCGCGCCGGCGACACCCCGGGTCGGCAGTCCGTTTGTGCCGGCCACCTGCACGTCCAGGGTGCCGTTGGCCGGCACCGGCAGACCCGCACCCACCGTACGGGTGTTGATCAGCCGGGCGGCGACCTGACGCAGCCCCGCCCCCTGCGACGGGCTGGCGGAGAAGTAGCCCTCGACGTTGACCACCACGTCGACGGCGGCGGTGCCCTTGTTGGTGATGGTCACCTGCCCGTTGGCGGCCAGGGCCAGCGCCGCGCCGGACTGGGTCGAGCCGGTCTCGTAGTTGATCAGCGGGTGGGAGCTGCCGCCGGCCGGGCCGACCGAGAGCCAGCCCGCCGCGGTGGCGCCCGGCACGATCACGTTCACCATCGCCGCCGCCGAACCCGCCGGCACGAGGCTGCCGGTGATCGTCACGGTACGGCTGGCACCCGACGCGATCTTTCCCGTCGACGTACCGAGCCCGCTGCGGGTATCGACCAGACGGGTGTGGGTGACCGGTACGAAACCGCCGCCCGTGCTGCCCTGGGCCGACTTGAAGTAGCCCTGCGCCTCGACCACGATGTCGGTGTTGCCGCTGTTGTTGTAGACCGCGACCTTCCCGTTGGCGCCGACCTTGACCACCGCGATGTTCGAGATCTGCTCGCCGACACCGGCCGAGAGCATCGTCAGGTTGGGTCGGGTCGTCCCGTCCGGGAAGAGCTCCAGGAACGTCTTCGCGGTCGGCTTCAGCGCCGCCACCCGCACCAGCACCGACCCCACGCCAGAGGTCGGGATCCCGCCGGCGCCGAGCACCGGGAAGACCGTCGTGCTCGCCGCGCCCCGCACGCCCTTCGTACCGCCGGTGCCGCTCCGGGTGTCGAGCAGCACCGCCGAGCCGGCGATCGGCACGAAGTCACCGCCCCCGCCGGCCGCGTCGGCCCGCGCCGGAGCGGTGTGCGTCACCGCCCCGGCCGGTACGAGCAGCGCGAGCAGCGCCACCATGGCGGCCGACCGGAATCCGGCCCGGCCGAGTCTCCCTGTTATCCGCACCTGTTCTCCTTGCGTGTCAGAGGATTCGCTTTCCGAAAGAGCCGTGGAGGGCCCGACGCCCGGCATCCGGCCCGGCGCCGGGCGCGTCACCTGTTGACCTTCCAGGCGTCGTGGATGAGGTTGGTGCCGCAGTAGACGGCAGCTCCGGCCGCGACGGTGACACCGAGCTTCGCCAGGTCTTTCTTGCTCGGCGCGCCCAGCATCGACCAGCCGACGACCGCCGTGGTGACCGCGCTCGCCGGGTACATCACCCCGCAGCGGAACGCGGCGCGGCCCGGGTTCTTCAGCACGTACTGCATCGTGTTGGTCGCCATCACCGACCGTCCGATCGAGCTGAATCCCCGGCCGAGGGCCTGGAAGCCGTGGCCGATCGGGCTGAACACCCGCTCGTACGTCCACTTGAACGGGGTGGCCAGCCGCGACATCGCCCGGCCGCACCGACCCCAGTCGATGTTGTGGACGAGCAGGTCGCTGTCGCCGGCCACCACATAGAAGGTGTGCAGGGTGTCGACGGTCAGGTTGTAGACCGTCTCGTACCGGCTCGACGACCCGACGTCCAGCACCTCGACCGTACGGTGCTCGTCGGACTCGATCCGCATGCCGGGCCGCAGGTCCTTCGCCTCGACCCAGCGCCGCTCGTCGCCCACCCAGAACGGGTGACCGTCGGTGGCGGTGACCGTGCCGGTCCCGTCGCCGGCGGTCCCGTCCGTGTCGACGGTGATCTCGGTGAGTGCCTTCATGCCGGAACCGGTGATGACGTCGGTGACGGTCTCGGCGGCGGTACGCCCGGTGGTCGGGTCGGTGGCCACCACCCGGTCACCGATGCGCACCTCGCTGATCCGCTTCGTGCCGCCGTCGGCCATCCGTACCTCGGTGTCGCCGGTGAAGCTGTTCCCGACGACCGCGCAGGCCGCCCCGGCGGCCCGCGGCGCGACCCGGGCCACGTCGTCGGCGTGCTCGATCGCCTGCTTGGCGCCGGTTCCGAGCAGCCGGCCCTTGCCGAGGCTGACGAAGTTCAGCGCCGTCCAACCGCAGGCCGCCCAGTCCCGGTCGGCGTAGGAACGCTGCAGGTTCTCGTCCGAGAAACAGTCGTTGGCGTCCTTGAGGCCGAGAACGTTCACGGCGTCCTTGACCCCTTCGGTGAAACCGGCGACGGCGTCATGGAAGTCGATGTTGCCGCTCTTGATGTCGCTCCAGGCCTTGCCCCAGTCGATGTGCTTGAGGTCGCTCAGCGAGACGTCGTGCGAACCGCCGTCCCCCGCGCCCGAGCCGCCGCGGATACTGGAGCCGCCGCCGGCCGCCGCCGCGGAGACGCCGCTGACCACCGGTCCCACCGCCGACACGGCCCGCTGGTAGATCGCGTCGGTACCGGCCCGGGCGTCGGCGACCACGTTCTTGGTGCCGCCGACCGACCGGGCGGGCAGGCGCGGCGTCGAGGAAACGATCCGGCTGCTCGGTAGGTTCGGGGTCCGCGCCGCCCGGCTCACCGGCCGCGCCACGTTGCGGGCCGAGGTGACGTTGGCGACGCGGGCCGCGTCACTGACGGCCTTGGCCCGCGCGTACGCCGCCCGCCGGGCGGCCTCCGGGTCGTAGCATGCCCCGCAGCTCCGGCCGCCGCCGCCCCGCGCCGCTGGTCCTGGCGCGTACGAGGGGTAGGTCCCCGACGCCCCGCTCGGCTTGCACTTCCTGACCTTGCAGGACTGGGCGCGCGCCTGGGCGGCGATGGCGCTCGCGATGCTCTGGCTCACGTCCATCAGCTGGCAGAAGATGGACTGGCACGGGGCGGAACAGCCCCACCCGGACATGGAGATGCACAGGGGGATCGAGAAGGACTCCACCGGGCACGGGCCGATCGGCACGCACCGCGACCTGGAGCGGTGACCATCGGGATCGGTGTGGTCGAGCGGCGCGGCCGAGCCGTAGGTGTACCGGTTGGCGTCGACCGAGGAGCCGCCGTCGTACCCGACGTCGTCGCGGGAGTCGAAGGTGCCGGTCGCGGGGTTGTACCAGCGGGCGCCCATGTCGACCTGGCCGGTGGCCTCGTCGGTCCAGTCGCCCTGGAAGCCGAGCCCGCCGGTGTCGCCGCTGGCGGCGGTGACCTGCCCGAACGGGTCGTAGGCGGTGAAGTCGGGCAGCCTGCTCAGGCCGGCGTCGGCCGGGTCGAAGCCGCCGACCACGTCGCCGTGGATGTCGGAGAGGCTGAACCGCTTGGTGCCGCCCCGGCCGGTGGCGAGCACCTCACCGTCGGGACCCCGGGCGTACGTCTCCGTACCGTCGGAGACCACCTCGTCGTCCTGTCCGGCGTAGCTGAACGCGGTGCCGTTTCGGGTGGCGAGGCGGTCGAGCCCGTCGTACGCGTACGTCTGCGCGCCCGCGCTGACCAGGCGGTCGAAGGCGTCGTAGGCGAACTGTTCGGTGAGCCCGGAGCTGGTCCGGGTCCGGAGGCTGCCGCGGGCGGTGTACGTGTAGGTGTAGTCGCCGTCGGCGAGCAGCCGGTTGCGCTCGTCGTAGCTCGCGGTCTTCGCCCCGGCCCTGGTCCGGTTGCCGGCGTCGTCCCAGTCGTAGCCGGTGGTGACGCCGGCGACGGTCTGACCGGTGAGCCGGCCCGCCTGGTCGTAGGTGTAGGTGCGCGTGCCGGCCCCGGCGGTACCGCTGGTCGTCTCGGCGCGCAGATGGTCGTCGAGGTAGTAGTCGTAGCCGGTCGCGGCGACGACCTGTCCGGCCGCGTTGGTCAGCGTGTCGGACTTGGTCCGGCCGAGGTCGTCGTAGTCGAGCGTGCGCACCCGGCCGGCACCGAAGTCCACCGTCCTGACCGCGCCCGCCGCGTCGTAGCCGAACCGCTGCGCCGTACCGGTGACGCCGTCGATGACCGAGACCAGCCGTCCGTCGGCGTAGCCGTACCCGGCGACGCCGGCGGCGTCGGAGCGGCTCACAGGGTTGCCGTCGTCGTCGTAGCCGAAGCTGGCGGTCCCACCCGGTCCCGCGGTGCCGAGCAGGTTGCCCCGGTCGTCGTAGTCGTAGGTGTTGGTGCCGGAAACCCCGTTGACGGAGCTGATTCGCCCGGCGGGGTCGTAGTGGAGGGTGCGTGCGGCCGTCGCGGCCTCCGCGCCGGACCCGGTCTCGCCGCTCACCCGGTTCGCGGCGTCGAAGACCTGCTGCCGCAGCACCCCGCCCGGGGCGCTGAAGCGCACCGGGTTGCCGTTGGCGTCGTACCCGGTGGTGAAGGTCCGGTCGGCCGCCGCCGGGTGGGCTGCCGTCGCCGGCTCGATCTGCGATTCCGGCAGGCCGAGGCTGTTGTACGTCGTGATCGTGACGTTGCCCCGGCCGTCGGTGTACCGGGTGCGGTTACCGGCCGCGTCGTAGCCGAACGTGGTGGTGATCGACTTCGTGGCGCTGACCGGCTCGATCTGCCCCGTCAACCGGTTCGCCGCGTCGTACTCGTAGGTCGTGCTGGCCTGGAGGGCGTCGCTGGCGCGGACTCGGTTGCCCGCCAGGTCGTAGCCGTAGCTCGCGGTGCGCAGCACCGTCCCGTCCGGCCTCAGGTCCGCCTCGGTCCGCACCTGCCCGAACAGGTCGTACCCCGTCTGGTGGGTACGCCCGAGCCCGTCGGTGGCGCGGACCTGGCGGCCCGCGTGGTCGTAGCCGAACTGGATCGTCACTCCGGCCGGGTCGGTGATCTTGATCAGCTGGCCGAGGCTGTCGTACGCGTTGGTCGTCCGCGTCCCCTTCGGGGAGAGCACGGCGGTGACGTTGCCGGCGTCGTCGTACGAGATGGTGGTGACCAGCGCCTTCGCGACCGGCTTCCGCTCGTGGACGGTGCCGGTCACCTGCCGGTCGAGGTCGTCGTAGGTGGCCTCGACGCGCGCCCCGCCCGGGTCGGTGGCCGAGAACTGCTGGCCGGTGCGGGTGTAGGTGTAGCTCGTCACGGCCCGCTCGTCGTTGGTCGACGCCGGCTCGTCGAGCGTCACCAGCCGGTCGAGCTGGTCGTAGGTCGACCGGACCACGTTGCCGCGCGGGTCGGTCACCTCGATCACGTTGCCGTTGCCGTCGTACCTGGTCCGGGTCGTGGGGACGAGCGCGTCCAGTTGCCCCGGCGGCTGGTACCGGGGGGCGGTCGTGGTCACCGCGCGGCCCAGGCGGTCGTAACCGGCGCTGCCGACGTTGCCGAGTTCGTCGCGGGTGTCGGTCGCCCCGTCGAAGGTGTCGTACCCGACGGTGGTGGTGGGCCGCGTGGTAGCCGCCGGCTGGCCGCCGCTCTCGGCCGCCACCGGCGCGCCCCTGGTGGTCACCGTCCGGGCCAGCTCGTCGTACGTGTAGCTGGTGGTGTACGCGGCCGGGTCCGCCCCGGCGGCGTTGCCCCGCGGATCGGTCTGGGATATCTGGAGTCCACGCTTGTCGTAGCCATACGTGCTGATCCGGGTCGTGTCGCCGTCGCTGACGGTCTCCCGGACCAGGTTGTCGCCGTCGTCGTAGACCCGGTCGACGACCTCGGTGACGACGGGGACCGTCCACGGCACGTTCGACGCCTTCCCCGAACGGGTGACCCGGGTGACGTTGCCGTTGCCGTCGTAGGTGTTGGTCTCGGTCCGGGCCAGTCCGGCCGGGTCGGCGACGGTCGAGGCCACGCGTCCGTTGCGGTCGATCGTGTACTGGACCACCGTCTGGCCGTTGTCGGTGACCTGCCTGGTCAGGTGTCCGGCGCCGTCGTAGTTGTCCTGCTCGACCACGAAGTCACGACCGCTGCCGTCCGGGTTGTGGACGTTCTTGCGCACCGTCCGGTACGGCAGGCCGTCCTTGTAGTACTCGTACTCCGTCCGGCGTCCCATCGCGTCGGTCTCGCTGGCCAACCGTCCGGCGAAGTCGTAGGCGTACGAGCGCAGCACCAGGTAGTCGCCGGTACCCGGGGCGGGGGCGCCGGCCGGATCGCTGTGCCAGTTCCGCAGCCGCACCTCCGCCACCTGGTTGCGCGCGGTGAACGCGTAGTCGTACCGGTTGCCGTTCGGGTCCGTCTCCGACGTGCGGTTGCCGAACACGTCGTAGTCGTAGGCGGTCTCGTTGCCTTCCGCGTCGGTCACCAGCACGGGCCGGTTGTGCTCGTCGTACTCCGTGGTCGAGACGCGCGGCTGGTCGTTGCCGAGGGCGTCGGCGACCTCGACGCTGGTGGTGTTGCCGTCGCTGTCGTAGGTGTTGGTGGTGCGCCGCTGGTGGCGTACTCCCGTCACCGCGTTGGTGGTCGCCGCCTCGGTCCTCACCCGCGGCCGGGACATCCCGTCGTAGGTCTGGGTGCTCACGACGCCGTCGGGGTAGCTGTCCGAGATCTCCTTCGCCGACGTCTGCCGGCCCAGCGTGTCGTAGGTGTACTCGACGACGAGCCCGGACGGTTGGGTGGTGCGGGCCAGGTCACCGTTGGCGTAGTAGGCGTACTGGGTCACCTTGCCCCGCCCGTTGGTCGAGCTGGCCAGCAGGCCCGCCGGCGGCGAACCCCCGCCGACCGCCGCCTCGGTGCCGGTGGTGTAGGTGTTCCTCAGCACCGTTCCGTCCGGCTCGGTCCGGGTCGCGACCTGGCCGGTCGAGTGGTAGGTGTAGCTCGTCCGGTAGGTGTTGTCCGTGGCGCTGGCCGAGCGGCCGTCCCGCACCTCCAGCGGCAGGTTGTTGCGCGGGTCGTACGGGTTGCTGACCGTGGCCGGATAGGTCGTGTAGCTGGTGTGGCACTCGGTCGCGGTGCGGCAGGTCTTCTCCGAGGTCACGTTGCCCCGGTCGTCGTAGGTCAACCACACCGCGTCGCCGTTCTCGTCCACGACGGTGACCAGGTTGCCGCGCACGTCGTACGAGAACGTGCGGATGCTGGTCCCCTCCGCGTCGTACCGGACGAAGACCGGGCCGTCGGAATCGTCCGGGATGACCGTGCAGAACGCCGGGTCGTTCGGATCGGGCTTGGTGCAGGTCGGCACGGGCGGTGGCGGGGGCGGGCTCGGCTCGCCCGGCGCGTCCTCCGGCCGGGCCTCGATGCCCAGCGGCAGGCCGATCCGCAGCACCCAGCCGCCGATGGCGTCGTACTCGTACAGGCTGGGACGACGCGCCGGGTCGAGCACCTCGACGCTGCGCCGCAGGTCCGTGTCGTCGCCGTACACCGCCGGCCGGCCGATTCGCCAGGTCCCGCCGTTGTCGTCGGTGTACTCCTTCAACCGGTCGGTGGCCACGTCGTAGACGGCCGACGCGGCCACCTTGCCGCTGGGCAGCGTCACCCTGCCGAGTTGGTCGGCCTGGCCGGTGCCGGCCCGGTAGTGGGCGCTTACCGAAGCCGGGCCGAGGGGACCGGAGTAGATCGCCACCTCGTCGACCGTGCCGGTAAAGAACCGCTGCGAGGCGGTGCCCCAGCCGGGCCAGGCCGCCGGGGTGGTGGCGTACGCGGCGCCGATCTGGTTGAACGTCAGCAGTGAGTGCTCGATCGTCTGGCCGGTCAGCTGTCCGGCCGGCGCCCCGTCGAGGTAGAGGGTCTGGGTGGTGCCCATCGCGGAGAGCACGGCGTGGTGCCAGCGGCCGTCGTTCACGGCGGTCGCCGAGGTGATCGGGTTGACGGTGCCGGTGGCGAACTGGCCGCGCAGCCGACCGTCGGTGCCCACGTACAACACCGGTACGCCGGTGCCGGCGGCGGTGCCGAACGCCTTGTCCTGGTAGCCGAGCAGCGGACCGCCGGAGCCGGTCACCGACGCCTTGAACCACAGCTCCACGGCGCCGTCCCGGGTCTTCTTCACGGTGCCCTTCGGCAGGTCGATCCGGCTGGAGGTGCCGTTGAAGGTGGCCGCGGTGTCGGCCGTGCCCGCCAGCGCGCCAGCCGTACCGAGCGTCACGCCGCTGTAGGTGCCGGCGTCCTTGCCCAGGTTCACCGCGACCTCGCTGCCCGCGGCGGTTCCCTCCGGCTCGCCCAACCGCCAGTACGACTCCGCCCGCGAGTCCAGCACCACGCTGCGGTAGTGCGAGCCGGCGCCGTACTCGTACGTCGTGCAGCCCCCGTCCGGCGCGCACACCTTGCCGAGCAGGTCGCCGGTGTAGGTGTAGTTCCAGGCCAGCGGCGCGCCGTTGACGGGATCGGTCCGCACGCCGGTGACGTGGTTGCCGGTCCAGGTGAACGTCAACGCGCGACCGGCCGTGTTGGTCTGGCTGTTGGCGACCTGGGCCTTCGACAGCTTCCCGGTCGTCAGGTCGTAGCTGAGCACGAGCGCGCGGCCGGCCACGTCGGTGATCCGGTTGAGCCGGCCGCCGAGGGAGAACTGGTAGGTGGTGCCGGAGGTGTCCAGCAGCTTCCACGACGACGCGTCGCCGGTCAGCGACGCGGTCCGCCCCCACGGCGCCGCGTAGGTGCCGTCGGGGTTGCGGCCGAACCGCACCGCCTGCCCATCCGGGTACGTCACCACGACGTTGCCCGACCCGTCGTCGTCCGGCACCAGCCGCATGTCGTACCGGGTCGTCCAGCCCGCGCCGAAGAGGCCGTCGCGGCGCGGGTCGAGGCTGTTGTAGGTGCGCAGCAGCCCGAGTTCGGGACCGACGGTCGCCACGGTGGCGTCCACGGCGGTGGTGGTGAAGTTGCCGGCCTGCGGGTCGAACTCCTGGTCGTCGCCGACGTACGGGGCGCCGGCCAGGTGCGAGGTGATCTCCGGCTGAGGCACCGCGGCCAGTATTGTCGAGTACGGCGAGACCACCTCCGTGGTGGCGTCCTTCACGTATGCCCGCCACTGGTACGCCTTTGTCCAGCGCAGTGTCCCGGCCGGCACCGTCCACGCGGTCTTGCCCTGGTAACCCGAGTTGACGCAGTTGATCGGCTTGTCGGCCGGGTCGTTTTCACACACCTCGAACTTGAACTGCAGCGCCAGCCCGGGTGGCGCGTCGATGTCCAGCGCCCGCGCCCACAGCTGCGGCGTCAGCGTCGGCGTCTGGTAGCCGTTCGGCGGGAACAGCTCCTGCACCACCGGCGGGATGTCGAAGACCTCCAGCACGAGCCGGATCGGCGGCACCTGGTGGTCGGTGAAGACCGGCCCGCCCGTCTTCACCATCGTGAAGTCCAGGAAGTACTGCCCCGGTGGCATCGCCTTGATCGTCGCGTCCAGGGTGACCCGCGCGTTGCGCGCCACCGTAGTAGTGAGGTTCGCGGAGCGCTGCTGCCCCACCGCCGCCCCGGTGCGGGCGTTGTACGCGCGGTACGCCAGGTAGTAGTCGCCGGGCGCCCACGCCGCGGCGCTCTTGTTGGTCACCGTGACCTTGATCTTGCCGTCCTGGTTCTGCAGGACGGTGGGGTTCGGCACCGGGTTCGGGATCGCGTAGGTCGCGTTGTACGGGCTGTGCGTCACGTACAACCGCGGCGGGTTCGCCGTGGCGGTGCCCGTGAACCGCTTGCCGGAGAGCGAGTCGGACGCCGAGGCGCGTAGCGAGAGGCCGTAGTTGGCCTGCGTGCCGTCCACCCACCGCTGCACCAGGTCGCGGCCGGCGCCGCCGAGGTTGAACAGTTCCCCGTCGGTCGGGCAGGCCGACGACGCCTGGCCGAAGCCGATGTAGCCGTGCGCGAACGACCGGCTCGTCAGCGCCGCCCCGACCGCCGGCCCCGGGTACGAGTAGCCGCTGCCACCGGACCAGGAACCCGTGACCGGGTGCACCGTCACCGGGCGCGACTTGCACGAATCCGAGTCGTAGTTCACCACCCACAGCTGCGCCCCGAAGATCGTGTGGTACTGCAACCGGGTCACCAGGTCGGTGAACTTCAGGTACGCGGCGGAGTTGGCTCCATCGACGGTACCGACGTAGAGGTGGTCACCCCCGGAGGCCGAACCGCCGCCCTGGACGTACATCGCGCTGTCCGCCGCCGCGCCGTACACCGGCAACTGCACCGTCGGGTCCACCAGCACCGGAAACACCCGCGCCGGATCGCGCAGCCAGGCGGTGTCCAGGGTGACCCGCAACGCCGGACCGCCGCCCGCCTCGACCAACTGGTAGGACACGCCGGTCGAGCGGGCCGGACCGGCCGCGCCGGTACGCGAGTCCACCATGTCGCCGGGCGGGATCACCGCGCGCGCCACCCCGGCCGCGTCGGTGAGGAGCACCTGTCCGCCGACGAGCTTCGCGGAGAGCCCGGCCAGCCGGAGCGGGAAGACGTAGGACGTCTCGGTGTCCGGGGACGCCAGCACCAGCGTCTCCTTCACTCCCGTCGGGCGGGACTCCAACCGCAGGTCGACGCCGGGACGCACGCCCGCGTAGGTGACCGCGCTACCCTCCACCGCGCCGCCCACGCCGACCGCGCCGGCCAGCCCGAACCCGACGCCGTGCCCCTCGTCGACGGCGACCCGCACCAGTTCGGCCGCGTCGGCGCGGGGCGCGAGGTCCAGCCGTACCGAGGCCGCGGCGTTGCGCCAGCCCGAACCCGCTCCACCCGCGGGGACCAGCTTCGTGTCGATCGGCTGCCAGCTGCCGTCGCCGGCCCGGAAGTTGAGCGGGGTTCCGGAGAACTCGGTCGTCTGCGTACCGTCGCCGTTGTCGTACACGCGCTCGTTCGCGGTACGGGCCTGCGGCAGTTCCCGGCTCGTCACCCGGTCGAAGCCGTGGACCTCGGGGGCGGGCGGCTGGGCCACCGAGGCCCGGTTCGTCGGCCGCTGGTCCCAGGTCACCCGGGGGTAGCGACCGCGCAGGGTGCCGGGAAGCGTACGGTTCGCCGGCGCGCCCTCCAGGTGGGACGCGTCGCGCGGGGGCGAACCCCAACGCTGCGCCGGACCGGCCGGCGCCGCCGTGCGGTCCTCGCGCCGCGGCCGGGGCAGCCCGGACACCCCCTCGCCGGCCGTGGTGGCCAGCACCGCCAGGCTGAGCCCCAGCGCCACCAGTTTGACCGGACCCGCCGCCAGCAGCCCGAACAGCCCAACCGAACGTACCCGTCGCCGCCGCGACATGAGCCTCGCCCCCGCTTCGCTCACCAGGTGCGGCGCGTCCACCGCCGCTCGGCCGGCCCACGCCAGCCATGATCGTGATCATCGGACGGCGAATGATAGGACGTCCAACCTGGACAGCCGGTGAACCGTGGGTGTCCGCCGGACGTCGCGCGGCTGGAGATTGGACGGTGGCGTTGGACGGTGGTGAATGCCCCCTCGGACCCGCGCGGCGACCACACCGGGCAGCCCTGGCGAAAGTGGTTCGCTCTTTTCTCTCCGCGTGATCGGCCCTCGCCCCGATCACGCCGCTCGTGTCCCGACGATTTTCGGCTCGTAAGCCACCAAAATGGGGCATACTGCGGGACGCGGCGGAGCCAGCCGTCACCACGCCGTCCGCCGGTCCCGCGCCGACGTTGACCGAACAGAGACGACAGGAGAAGAGACCGACGTGCCCGAGTACGGCAGCGAGAGCGAGAACCCGGCGATCCCCTCCCCCACCCCGAAGCCGAGCCGGCCGAGGACGAACCAGGACTGGTGGCCCAACCAGCTGAACCTCCAGGTGCTCCACCAGCACTCGCCCCGGGCCAACCCGATGGGCGAGTCCTTCGACTACCGGAGGGAGTTCGCGGCCCTCGACGTGGAGGCGCTGAAGCGGGACCTCTTCGCACTGATGACGACGTCGCAGGACTGGTGGCCGGCCGACTACGGCCACTACGGGCCGCTGTTCATCCGGATGAGCTGGCACGCCGCGGGCACGTACCGCATCGAGGACGGTCGCGGCGGCGGTGGCGACGGCGCCCAGCGCTTCGCCCCGCTGAACAGCTGGCCCGACAACGCGAGCCTCGACAAGGCGCGCCGGCTGCTCTGGCCGGTCAAGCAGAAGTACGGTCGGAAGATCTCCTGGGCCGACCTCCTGGTCTTCGCCGGCAACTGCGCACTGGAGTCGATGGGCTTCAAGACGTTCGGCTTCGGCTTCGGCCGAGCGGACATCTGGGAGCCGGAGGAGATCTTCTGGGGGCCGGAGGACACCTGGCTCGGCGACGAGCGGTACAGCGGCGAACGTGAGCTGGCCGGCCCGCTCGGCGCCGTACAGATGGGGTTGATCTACGTGAACCCGGAGGGGCCCAACGGGACGCCCGATCCGCGGGCCGCCGCCCGGGACATCCGCGAGACCTTCCGCCGGATGGCGATGGACGACGAGGAGACCGTCGCGCTCATCGCCGGGGGCCACACCTTCGGCAAGACCCACGGCGCCGCCCCGGCCGCCGAGTACGTCGGCCCCGAGCCCGAGGGCGCCCCGGTCGAGGAGCAGGGGCTCGGCTGGCGGAACAGCTTCGGCAGCGGCAGGGGCCCGGACACGATCACCAGCGGGCTGGAGGGCGCCTGGACGCCCACCCCGATCACGTGGGACAACAGCTTCTTCGAAACCCTCTTCGGGTACGAGTGGGAGGTGACCGAGAGCCCGGCCGGCGCGAAGCAGTGGCGCCCCCGGGACGGCGCCGGGGCGGACCTCGTGCCCGCCGCCCACGACCCCGCGGTCCGGTACGCCCCGATGATGGCGACGACGGACCTGGCGCTACGCGCCGACCCGACGTACGAGCAGATCTCGCGGCGCTTCATGGCGAACCCGGACCAGTTCGCGGACGCGTTCGCCCGGGCCTGGTACAAGCTGCTGCACCGTGACATGGGGCCGGTCTCGCGCTACCTCGGCCCGTGGGTGCCCGAGCCGCAGCTCTGGCAGGACCCCGTACCGCCGGTCGACCACGAGCTGGTCGCGGACGAGGAGATCGCCACCCTCAAGCGCATGGTGCTCGGCGCGGGGCTACCCCTCTCCCGGCTGGTCGCCACGGCGTGGGCGGCGGCGGCGAGCTTCCGCGGCACGGACATGCGCGGCGGGGCCAACGGGGCCCGGATCCGGCTCGATCCGCAGCGCAGCTGGGAGGTCAACGAGCCGGACCGGCTCGCCGAGGTGCTGCGCACCCTGGAACAGCTCCGGCGGGACTTCAACGAGGCGCAGTCCGGCGGGAAGCGGATCTCGCTGGCCGACCTGATCGTCCTCGCCGGTTGCGCGGCGGTGGAGCAGGCGGCCCGCGACGGCGGGCAGGACGTCACGGTCCCGTTCGCGCCGGGGCGTACGGACGCCTCCCAGGAGCAGACCGACGTGGAGTCGTTCGCCGTGCTCGAACCGAGGGCCGACGGGTTCCGCAACTACCTGCGGGCCGGGCAGAAGCTGTCGCCGGAGACGCTGCTGCTGGACCGGGCCAACCTGCTGACGCTGAGCGCTCCCGAGATGACCGTCCTGGTCGGCGGCATGCGGGCGTTGAACGCCAACGTCGGGCAGGCACCGCATGGCGTCCTCACCGACCGGCCCGGGACCCTGACGAACGACTTCTTCGTGAACCTGCTCGACATGCGGACGGAGTGGAAGGCGTCCGCGGCGGCCGAGAACGTGTACGAGGGCCGGGACCGCGCCACCGGCGAGGTCCGGTGGTCGGCCACCGCCGTCGACCTCGTCTTCGGTGCCAACTCCCAGCTCCGCGCCATCGCCGAGGTCTACGCCAGTGCCGACGGCCGGGAGAAGTTCGTCCAGGACTTCGTGGCGGCGTGGGTGAAGGTCATGAACCTGGACCGGTACGACCTCGCCTGACGCCGTCGGGCCCGCCCGTCCGCGCGGCGGGGCGCGCCGGTGGGGCAGGCCCGAGGGCGTCGGTCGTGGCCGGCCGCTGGCGCCGTGGCCGGCCGGACCAGGCCGGGGGTCAGGTACGGGCGGGCGACCAGCCCTCGGCGCGCAGCCGGCCCGCGTCGGCGCCCTCCCCGTGGAAGAGCACCCCGTTGCGGTCCGTCGCCATGATCCGGTCGACGTAGCCGCCGCGGCCCTGGCTGGAGGCGTCGGTGCTGCTGCTCCACCGCAGGTGGGTCGCCCCGTCCGGCAACCTGAGCGAGGCCCGCCACCACACCCGACCGCCGTAGCCGGTGACCGTGCCGTCGCTGCTCCACCGCTGCCCGCCGTGGCGCAGCGTCATCCGCACCGGCGTCCAGGTCGTGCCGCCGTCGGTGGAGGTCTCCACCCGCGCGCCGTCGAAGCGCGGCTCCGTGTCGTACCAGAGCAGGAACTCCGCCGTACCGCCCCGGGCCGGCCGGCGCAGCGCGGCGGTCAGGGTGACGGTCGCCGCGTCGCGCGGATCGGCCCGCCACGCCTCGGCCGAGCGGGGCCGCACCGGCATCGCCTCGGCGAGGTCGCGCGCCACGGCGCGGCGGGCGACGTTGTTGCTCCCCCAGTTCCGGTCCGGGTGCACCCGGTTGCTCAGCAGGATCACGAACGAGTGGGAGATCGGATCGATCACCAGGGACGTGCCGGTGAAGCCGGTGTGCCCGAACGTGACCGGGGAGGAGAGGCCCATCATGTACCAGTGCTTGTTCAGCTCGAAGCCGAGCCCGCGGTCGCTCTCCGGATAGGCCGCCTCCAGCGGCGCGTTGTAGTTGACCAGCATCGTCCGTACGGTCTCCGGCCGTAGCACCCGCCGGCCGCGGTACTCGCCGCCGTTGAGCAGGGACTGGCAGAGCACGGCCAGGTCGGCCGCGGTGGAGAAGACCCCGGCGTGCCCGGCCACGCCCCCGAGCGACCACGCGTTCTCGTCGTGCACCTCGCCCCAGACCATGCCGCGCCCGGCGTACGGCTGGTACTCCGTCGCGGCGATCCGCGGGCGCAGCCCCGGTCCCGGGTTGTAGCCGGTGTCGCGCATGCCGAGCGGGGCGGTGACCCCGTCGCGGACCAGGTCGGCCAGGGGCCGGCCGGTGACCCGCTCCACCAGCACGCCCAACGCGATCAGTCCGAGGTCGGAGTAGACGTACCCGCCGCCGGGGCTGGCCCCGGGGGCGAGCGGCGTGGCGAGCGCCGCCGCGAGCCGCTGCGCCGGCGTCGGGTACGCGCTCCACAGCGGCGTGAACGCGGGCAGGCCGGAGGTGTGGGTGAGCAGCATCCGTACGGTCACCGCCGCCTTGCCACCGGCGGCGAACTCGGGCACGTACCGGGCGACCGGGGCGTCCAGGTCGACCCGTCCCCGCTCGACCTGTTGCAGCACCACGATCGTGGTGAAGAGCTTCGACACCGACGCGAGGTCGAAGATGGTGTCGGGGCGCGCCGGGATCCGCTGGTCGGCGGGGAGCTCCACCCCGGGCAGCTCCGGGGCGGGCCCGACCGCGCCGTAGCGTACGGCGGTGCCCACGGCGGCGTGCTGCACGATCACGCCGTCCTTGGCCGCCAGCACCACGGCGCCCGCGTAGGTGGGGTGCGCCGGGTGGTCCGGGGTCGGTTCGAGGTACCCGGCCAGGTCGGCGGGCATCCGCGCCACGGGTTCGGCCAGCAGGCCGACCTCGCGCGCACTCCCGTAGCGAAGCGTGTCGCGCCGGAACCGGAGGTCGGCGGGGGTCACCCCGGGAGCGCCCGGTCCCGCCGCGGCCATGGCCGACGGCGCGTCCGTCCACGCGGCGGCGGCGCCATGGTGCGGCAGCGCGACGACCAGGACGGCCACGGCCAGGCCGACCGTGGCGGGGCGGCGCGGCCGGACCCGGATCGCGGCGATCGGAGACTTCCGCTGAAGCATCGTCCCTCCTACCAGCTCAGGCCGTGCCCGTACGGGTACAGCACGCCGCCGTCGGTCGCCGGGATGGTGACCGGCAGCCGCCCGCGCGGCGACAGCTCGCCGTGCAGCGCGCGCACCAGGGCGTCCATCGCCGCGCGCGTGTACGAGTACGTGACCAGATAGCTCTCCACCCCCGGCAGGTACGCCACGTCGTACGGATCTCGCACCGCCACCACGACGACGGGCTTGCCCGTGGCGAGCAGCGCCGCGACGAGGCGCCGCTGGCTGCCGCGCGGATCGGTGACGCCGACGTCCCACGCCCTGTTCACGAGCACGACGGTGAGGTCGTGTCCGGCCGCCGCGGCGGCCGTCTCGGCGATCACCTGGTCGGACGGCAGGGTGGCCGGCCGGGCGGTGACGCGGGCGCCCCGGGCGGCGAAGCCGGCCGCGACCGTCGCGACCGGGGCGAACGCGGCGGTATCCCAGCCGGTCACCAGCACCGACCGTTCCGCGCGGGGCAGCGGCAGCAGCCCGGCGTCGTTGCGGACCGCGGTGAGGGTGGGGTCGGTGACTCGGGCCACGGCGGCCAGGTGCTCCGGCGCGCCGACGGTACGGACCGCCGCCGCCACGTCGACCAGCGGCGAACGGGTCAGGCCCCGCCGGTACTTGAGGGTGAGCACGCGCCGGACCGACTCGTCGACGCGCCGTTCGGTCAGCTCGCCGGCGGCCACGGCGCGGAGCACCGCGTCCCGGGCCAGGCGCAGGTCCGGCGGCATGAGCAGCTGGTCGGCGCCGGCCTTGAGCGCCAGCACGGGCACCCGCTCGTCGCCGTACCGCTGCCGTACGGCGGCCATGTTGAGCGCGTCGGTGACGATGACGCCGCGGAAGCCCAGCTCGCCCCGGAGCACGCCGGTGAGGATCCGGGGCGACAGGGTCGCCGGATCGCCGGAGGGGTCGAGCGCGGGCACCACGATGTGCGCGGTCATGATCGACTCGACGCCCGCGCGGATCGCCTGGCGGAACGGCGGCGCGTCGATTCGCTCCCACTCGTCCCGGCTGTGGTCGATGACGGGCAGGTTGGTGTGGCTGTCCGTGCCGGTGTCGCCGTGGCCCGGGAAGTGCTTCGCCACGGCGGTCGTGCCGGCACCGCCCTGGAAGCCCGCGACCTGCGCGGCCGTCAGCGCGCCCACGAGGGCGGGGTCGGCGCCGAAGGAGCGCACCCCGATGACCGGGTTGGCCGGGTCGACGTTGACGTCGGCGATCGGGGCGTACGCCTGGCGGACGCCGACCGCGCGCAGCTCGCGCCCGGTGACCTCGGCCGCGGTGCGCGCGTCGCGGGGCGAGCGGGCCGCGCCCAGCGCCATCGATCCCGGGAACTGCGCGGCCGGGGGCGGCATCCGCAGCACCACGCCCTGCTCCTGGTCGGTGGAGATGAGCAGGGGCGCCCGGCCGGCGCGCCCGTCACCCAGCGCCGCGCGCTGCAGCCCGTTGGAGAGCGTGGCGATCTGCCGGGGGGTGTCCAGGTTGTGCGACCAGGAGAAGTAGCAGACCCCGCCGAGCCCGTACTCCTCGACGACCTCGGCCGGCGTCTCGACGCCGAACGCAGCCAGGTTGGCGGCTCGGTCGGCGGCGCTCGGCTCGGTGGCGTCGCCGCCGTAGACGTAGGTGGCGAAGAGCTGCCCGACCTTCTGTTCGAGGCTCATGTGTCGCAGCGTCGAGGTGACCCAGCCCCGCTCGCCGGCCGGCGCGGGCGGTACGGACGCCCGCGCGGGCGGCGGCACGAGGGGGACACTCACGGCGGCGACCAGGACGGAAGCGATGACGAGACGGGTCTTCATAGACGACGGCCTCTCAGTCCGGGTGGCTGAAACTTAGCTACACGTCTATGAATCGTCAAGAAGCTTTGCTGCATACGCGGGGTCACCGGCGGGCCACCGGGCCCCGGCGACGCGCGTCGGGCCGACCCCGGCGGGAAGGCCGAGGGCGGCCCGACGCGGGCGCGGGCGGGTCAGTCAACCGAGACCGGGAAGGCCGAGGGCGGCCCGACGCGGGCGTGGGCGGGTCAGCCGACGGAGGCCGGGAACCGCTCCCAGACCCGGTGCGCGGCCAGGAGCCGCCGTACGCCGGTGAAGACGTCGACGCCGGAGTCGCCGGTGACGACGCCGGGCGAACCGCTCATTCCCGAGCGCCGCAACAGCTCGCCCCCGGCTCCCCACCCGCCGATCGCCTTGGCGTGCCGCCAGCACTCGTCGAGCAGCAGCAGTACCCGGGAGTCGACGGGGACCGACTCGGCGGCGCCCGCCTTGGCGTCGCGCGCGGGTACCGCGTCCGGCGCCGGCGGCGGCGCCGTGGCCAGCAGGAGCGCGTCGAACTCGACCGAGCGGGCGGTGGCGAAGGTCCGCTGGACGGGCACGTCCGCGATCGTGCCACCGTGCGGGGCGACCAGCAGCGGAACCATCCCGGCGGCGAACACCGCCGCGCGCAGTTGCCCGATGCCGTCGAGATCGGAGTCGGCGTCGACGACGATCCCGACCACGCGGCCGTCGGTCGGCCACTCCCGACCGACCTGCGACAGCGCGGGACTCGGTGTGGTCTCGGCGAGCGGCTCAGTCGGCTCCGGCGCGGGCAGGCCGAGACCGACGGCGACCTGCGCGCAGAGCGTCGGGTCGATGTTGGCCAGGCACCGGAGCTGGCGCTCCTTGATCGCCTGGTGATAGCACTTGCCCAGCTCGAACGTGTAGGCGCGGACGATGTGCTCCTTCTCGACCGGGGACATGCTCTGCCAGAAGAGCCGCGCCTGGCTGTAGTGGTCGTCGAAGGAGGCGGGGTTCGCGCGTACCTTGGGCGCCTCCGCGACCCGCACCGGCACGTCCACGAACGCGTGCTCCCCGTCGCCGGCCGGGAACGGGTTGCCGCCGTCGAGCGAGTTCGGCCGGTACGGTGCGACGCCCGCGTGCACGGCCTGCTGGTGGAAGCCGTCGCGCAGCATGTCGTTGACCGGGGCGTGCGGTCGGTTGATCGGGATCTGCGGGAAGTTCGGCCCGGCCAGCCGCGTGATCTGCGTGTCGAGGTACGAGAAGAGCCGGCCCTGCAGCAGCGGGTCGTTGGTGACGTCGATCCCCGGCGGCAGGTGGCCGACGTGGAAGGCGACCTGCTCGGTCTCGGCGAAGAAGTTCGTCGGCGTACGGTCGAGCGTCAGCCGCCCGACCGGCTGCACCGGCGCCAGCTCCTCCGGCACGATCTTCGTGGGGTCGAGCAGGTCGATCCCGGCGAAGGTCTCCTCGGGCGTGTCCGGGAAGACCTGGATGCCGAGTTCCCACTCCGGGAAGGCGCCGGCCTCGATCGCGTCGTACAGGTCACGGCGGTGGAAGTCCGGGTCCACGCCGCCCAGCAGCTGCGCCTCCTCCCAGGTCAGGGAGTGCACGCCCAGCTTGGGCTTCCAGTGGAACTTGGCCAGCACCGTCTCCCCCGACTCGTTCACGAGCCGGAAGGTGTGCACGCCGAAGCCCTCCATCATCCGGTACGAGCGTGGGATGCCCCGGTCGGACATGTTCCACATCGTGTGGTGCTGGGCCTCGGTGTGCAGGGAGACGAAGTCCCAGAAGGTGTCGTGCGCGCTCTGGGCCTGCGGGATCTCGCGGTCGGGGTGCGGCTTGCCGGCATGGATGATGTCGGGAAACTTGATGGCGTCCTGGATGAAGAAGACCGGGATGTTGTTGCCGACCAGGTCGAACGTGCCCTCGTCGGTGTAGAACTTCGTCGCGAAGCCACGGGTGTCGCGAACGGTGTCGGCCGAGCCGCGCGAGCCGAGGACGGTGGAGAAGCGTACGAAGACCGGCGTCTCCCTCCCCTTCCTCAGGAAACCGGCCTTCGTGATCTCCTCGGCGGTCCCGTAGCCCACGAAGACGCCGTGCGCCCCGGCGCCGCGCGCGTGCACGACGCGCTCGGGAATGCGCTCGTGGTCGAAGTGGGTGATCTTCTCGCGCAGGTGGTGATCCTGCAGCAGGACCGGGCCGCGCGGTCCCGCCTTCAACGAATGGTCGGTGTCGCGCAGCCGCGCCCCCTGGGCGGTGGTCAGGAAGGCCCCCTGCTGACCGTTCGCCGTCGTCGGCGCGCCCGTCTTGGCGCCGGTCGGCGTACGCGTCTCCGGGGCGCCCTGCTCCTTCTTCGGCGGCAGCGGCTCGCGCGGGGTCGTCGGCTCCTCGACGGTGGGCGGAGCGCTGCCCGGGGCGCCGGGCACGTCCGGGGTCAGGGCGTCGGCCACCTTCTCTGCGGCGGCCTCCACGACATTCCTGACCGCCTTGGCGGGCTTGCTGGATTCCATCTGACGGGGTCCCTCCGTCGAGCGGCTACGAGCAGATGGGTAGTCCGTACCCCGGGGTCAATCGCACAAAACGTACCGGACGGGGTGAATGACCCCGGTTCGTCCGGAGTCGGCTCCCCGGACCGGGCGGTAGGGCTGGCCCCACCAGCGTTGGCCGACCGGTCGTGGTGCGCGGCCGGCGCGGCTGGCGGACCCGTCGGCAGCGCGCCAGCCGCTGACCCGACGGGAAGGCCCCGTCGGATCAGCGGCCAGAGGTCACCCGACGCGGACGATGCTCCTGCCGCGGGTCGCGCCGCCGGCCAAACTCGCGATCGCGGTCTCGACGTCGGAAAGGTCGTACTCGGCGGTGATGTCGATGCGCACCGACCCGTCGGCGACCAGCGCCATCGCGCGGGCGGCACTGTCGGCCAACCGCTTCGGGTGCGTCTGGCTGGCGAGATTGCTGTTGTAGGTCATCAACGACTGACCCTGCATCAGCAAATCGTTGGTCGACACGGTGACCGGCTCGAACGTGGCGATGTTGCCGTAGACGACGATCCGGCCGTGCGCCGCCAGCCGCGCCAGACTCGCCAGGCGGGTCCGGCCTCCGATCGGATCGAGGATCGCGTCGAACGTCTCGTCCCCGACGGCGTCGGGGAAATCCTCCCGTACCAGCACCTCGTGGTAGCCGAACCGGCGAGCGTAGTCGACCTGGTCGGCGTTGCCGACCACGCCGACGATCCGCTCCGCGCCCGCCACGGCGGCGAACTGACCGGCCATGGAACCGACCCCGCCGGCCGCGGCGTGGATCAGCACGGTGTCCCCGGGCCGCACCCGCGCGATCGTGTTGATCAGGTCGTAGGCGGTCGGGGTCACCCACCCGAATCCCGCGGCGGTACGCGGATCGACCTGGGCCGCGCCGATTGCCAGGATCGCCGGCGCGATCACGATCTCGCCGAAGCCGCCACCGCCGATCAGCCCGGCGACCTGCTCGCCGATGCGGGCTTGGTCCACGCCCGCGCCCACGGCAACGATCTGGCCCGCTGCCTCGAACCCCGGCACGAACGGGCGGGGGATCGGGAAGTGTCCCGCACGGACGAGCACGTCACCGTACTGCACCCCGGCGTAGGCGACCCGGATCGCGACCTCACCGGGACCGGGTACGGGTTCGGCTACCTCGCCGACCCGGAACTGGTCGTCGGTGTCCAGCACAATAGCCTTCATGACTTCAACCTTCTGTCGCGACTCAGTATCCTGATACTCAGGAACCTAAGCAGTATCAAATACCTGAGTCAACTGAGGTGATTGTGACATGGCTGACGTGCCGGTCGAGGAATACCTGTGCACCCGCATCCGCCGCGCCGAACAGGCACTGATCAACCACCACGAAGCCGTGCTGCGCGGCTACGGGCTGACTATGACCCAATACACCGTGCTGCTGGCACTCTCCCGCGAAGACGGCAGGTCCGGCGCCCAACTCGCCCGCGCCTGCGGGGTCACCCAACAGAGCATGGCAAGCGTGCTGACCGGCCTGCAGAACAAGCGACTCATCGACCGACAGCCGTCACCCGTGCACGCGAAGGTTCTCATCGCCACCCTCACCGACGCCGGACGTACCGTCCTCGACGGCGCCTACCAGGAAGTCATCGTGCTCGAACGTGCCCTCACCGACCGGTTCACTCCCGACGAACACAAGCAGTTCTGCGAGTTCCTGGACCGCGCCACCGCCATCCTCATCGAACAGACGCCCAGCGCGCACGCGAACCGGTGACCTGTCACACCCGCCGACCGCGGAGAACGCCGGGCCGTCCCGTCCGGATTGTCGCGCGGTACTAGCCTCCGTCCGGTGAGCGAGAGATCAATCCCAAGCACCGGACCGAACGACGGCTGGCCGGAGCTGTCCACGGCCACCGCGCTCGCGGCCACCGACCCACAGGCCGCCCGGCGTCAGGCGACCCGGCTGACCGGCGCCATGCCGGTCGCCGCCGTACCGTCCTTCCTGGACCACGCCGCCGCCCGGTTCCTCGCCGACGGCCGCCCCGCCGAGGCGACGTACCTCTTCGACCTGGCCCGGCAGATCGAGGAGACCCACGAACTGCTGCTGGGGCTCGACCAGGATTTCGGCCGCGCCCACCGGAGCTTCGTGGAGTTCGCGCCGTCCGGGGTGGTGACCCCGGCCGCCGTGCACCACCGCCTCAAGCGGTTGGCCCGCCACCCGGACCGGCGGGCGGCGCACCGGCAGGCGCGGGAGATGGTCGAGGCGTTCCTCGACGCGGGCCGGATTCCGTACCCGAAGGTCTTCGTCGAGCTGATGCCGCTGGCCGTCGCGGCCGGGATCGCACCGGCCGACGAGGAGGAGTCCCTGGCCGAACGGATCCTGCGCGCCGGCCTGTTCTCCGCCGCCGCACTGCCGACCTGGGAGGCCGCCGCGCCCGCCCTCCGGCGGCTGTGCGAGCGCCGGCCGGAGTTGACCGACCTGCTCGTCGCGAGCCGGCCGGCCGACGACGTCTACGACGACGCGAAGCTGACCGAGCAGCTGCGTACCGTCTGGTTGGAGCTGCTCGTCGCGGTCGGCGCCGGCACGAGCCTGACCCGCGACTGGTTCTTCGCGCTCGGTCCGACGACCGCCCACGCGCTCGTCGAACTGGCCGACCAGGCCGGGACGCGCCTGTTCCCACCCGGCGCGCCACCACGGCCCGCGCCGGAGGCCGATCCGGCGATCGGTACGCCGCCCCCGCCAGTGCCGCCCGCCGCCGACGCGGACCGGCGCGCCCGGGACGAGGGGCTGGTCTTCCGGCGGGGCGGGACCGACCTCGACGCGCTGTTCGAGTCGGCGGAGCGGGATCCGGCGGCCGGGGCGACGCTTCGGCGCGAGTTCGACGCCTTCGTACGGGCGCTCGGCACCTACGACAACGTGGACTACCCGGCGGTGCTGCGCCACGTCTGGGAGCATCCGGGCGCGCGCCGGCTGCTCGACGAGCAACTCGCCGGGTGGTTGGTCGAGGCGGGCTCCGACGACCTGCCCGGGCTGGAGTTCGCGCTCCCCCGCCTGGTGCCGCTGGTGGAGGCGGGCTTCGCCGACCTGGAACCGGGCCGGTTGGCCGACTTCGTACCCACCGATCCGGTGGACAGCCTGCTCGGGGCGCTGCGCGGGGGCCTGCCGGAGGAACTGCGTTTTCCCACCGTCACCCGCAAGCAGGGCACCGCGGAGGTGAGCGTGGTCCAGCACGAGGGACACCTCACCATCGGCGTGTGGGGCCTGGCGATCCAGGTGCACGACGAGACCAGCGACGTCGTACACCGCGAGGCCCTCACGTACCCGACCGACGCCCTGCCCTGGTACGACGGGAACCGCTGCTACCTGTCCCGCTACGCCGACGGGGTGCGCCAGACCTTCCGGCTCGACGGCGAGCACGGGTTGAGCCTCGACGCCGGTACCGTCTCGCGCTGGCCGCACGGCGCGCCCCACGCCACGCTGACCTTCCCGGGCGCCGAGGCGCCCAGCCTGGTCCGGCTGAGCCGCGGCGAGATCCGGCTCAGCGCCCCGGACGGCCGCACCACGGCCCGGCTCCCGTTCAGCCCGTTCCAGCGGGTCGAGGCCGGGACCCGGCCCGTCCTGCCCCCGCCGGGCTGGTGGCCGTACCTGCGGCCGACCGACCCGGCCGGCTCGGCGGCGCTGCGGCAGCTCGACCGCGACACGGTCGCCCGGCTGGTCGACGCCGCGCTGCGCGGATCGGGGGCGAGCGGCGCGGAACTGGCCCGCTCGGTGCCGGAGCTGACCGAACCCCGGCTGCGCGCGGCGGTGCTGTCCCTGACCGAGCGCGCCGCGGCGGCGTTGCTGCTGGTGGTACGGCTGCGGGACCGGCTCCGGCTGGACCGTCCCGCCGGTCTGCCCGGACTGCTGCGCAGCGGGTCGGGGCTGCGCCACGGCCGGGCCGTCGTCGACGTACCGTCGATCCGGACGCTGGCCGGCCTGCTGGCCGACACCGCCGCGACCGCCTCGGCGAACCGGACGCTCCACCCCCTCGGCACGGTGGAGCTGCCGCCCCACGCCGGGAAGGTGTACCTCTCGTTCGGGGAGCTGGGTAGCCGGGCGGTCGAGGCGGCCTGGCCCTGGACGGCGGAGTACGTCCGGACGCGGCTGCTCGACCGGCTGCGGGCCTGGGGCGACACGCCCTGGGGCGACGGCAGCGGCCGGCTGCGGCGGCTGACGTTCAGCTCCCGGGCGGGCCGCCAGCAACCGCGCGGCGACCTGTGGCGTACGCCGAACGGCGCGCTGGTCGTGGTCGACTACCACCCGCACGAGAGCTACGGCGCGAACGCGATCGAGTACTCGCCGGACGGGACCTTCGAGCCGTTCGAGCTGCCCGGCTGGTCCCTGAAGGGCCCGCCGGTGCCGCAGGGTTGGGGCGGGGCGGACCGGATCGCCGCGTACGACCGGCTGCTGGCCGAACGCGGTCCGGCCCCGTACGACGTGGACGCGGTACGGGAACTGGCCGCGCGTACCGGACTGGCGGTGGCCGAGGTGGCGTCGGCCTGCTTCGGCTATCCGTTCTTCGTCGGGCGGGAGGCGGAGGTCGAACGGTACCCGCAGGAGGTGCTGGACCTGTTCCACGATCCGGCGACCGACCGGCCGGGCAAGTCGCCGATGTCGTACCGGCTCGACCGGTGGATGCGTCCGGTGCTGATGCCGGACGACCCGGCCGACCTCTGGACGCGCGGGCTCGACGTCGACCGGCTCGTCGCCTGGTGGGAGCGGCACGGCGAGGTGATCTCCGCCGTCTGACCCGGGCCGACCGGTCCCGCCCCCGGGGTCCGGACCCGTCGCCCCCGAGCCAACCATCTCCCGGCACGACGAGGCCCGGGAACCACCCTCGCCGCATGCCGTCGCCCGGCTGGCTATCCTCGCCGCATGGCGAGGATCCGCAGGCGGAGGATTCGCGTCGACGACGTCGAGTACGGCTGGGCGGTCCGCCGGGCCGACCCCGGTCGGGTCGTGGTCACGGTCTGGCCACTCGCCCCCGGCGGCGCTCCGGTGGAGTTCCAGGTGGACTTCGACGACCCGTGGCTGAACTACGGGCCGATCATCACCACGCCCGCCGACCGGGTGGCCGAGGTGTTCGCCCTGGACCCGGTCACGCCGCGGCTGGTCGCGGAGCTGATCCGGGAGGCGGTCGCGGACGGGTGGCGGGTTCGAGATGGCACCCGGTGGGGGCGGCCCGGCCCCGGCTGACCCGAGGGCATCCCTTACCGCAGCCGGCCGGTACGGCGACGATGGACGCATGCTGATTCCGCCCGCCGCATTGCTGCTGGACTTCGGTGGTGTCCTCGTCGACTCGCCGCGGCCCCAGACACCCGCCCCGCCCGCCCTGGTCGAACGGCTGCACACGCTCACCGGCCGCGCGGTCCCGGTCGAGGCGATCGTCCGGGACATCACCGCGGGAGCGCGCCGGTTCGCCCGCTGGCGCGACGAGACCAGCCAGGACGAGGGTCCGCTGGAGGTGACCCACGACCGGATCTGGGACGAGTTCATCACCACCGGCTGGCCGGCGGCGGCGCGGGCGGCCGTACGGCGGGAAGCGACCTCGTTGACGTACGCGTGGGCGTGGGGCGACGGGTGGGCCGTCCGGGAGGGCATCGCGGAGGCGCTGCGCGCGGCGGCGGCCGGCGGGATCCCGATGGTGGTGGTGAGCAACGCGATCAGCGGTGCCGCGCACCGGGACTTCCTCGCCTCCGCCGGCCTCCGCCCGCTCTTCGCCGCCGAGTTCTACAGCGACGAGGTGGGGATCCGCAAGCCGAACCCCGAGCTGGCCTGGCGCGCGGCGGAGGCGGCCGGCGTACCGATCGGCAAATGCTGGTTCGTCGGCGACACGGTCGACCGGGACATCGCCTGCGCCCGTCGCGCCGGCGCCGGGGCGGCGATCCTGATGCGCTCGTCCCGCACGGCCCGGGCGAGAACCGTCCGGGAACTCGTGCCGGACGTCGTCGTCGACGACGGGTACGGGCTGCTCGACCTGCTGCGTCGGGCCGGGCTGACCTGACCCGGGCCGCGGTCGCCCCCGCCTGCCCACGGACCCGAGCCGGCCGGCGGCCCCGAACCGGCCCACGACCCCGAACCGGCCCACGGCGCCGAAACGGCCGCTCCGGACCGACCGCTCCGGACCGGCGCGACCGGCGAACCCGGCCCTTGAGCGGGTTCGGCATGATGCTGCGAGGCAGCACACCCGTCCGCACGGAAGGCGGCAAGGATGGACTATCAGAGCGCGCTGGCGTCGCTGTTCCTGCCAGAGGGACGCCTCGATCCGTATCCAGCCTACGACGTGATCCGGGCGCACTCGCCGGTCTTCCAGGCGCTGGACGGCCGCTGGTTCGTCACCACCCACGCGCTCACCAGCCGCCTGCTGCGCGACCCGAGCCTGCGCGTCGCGGACGCCGCCGACTACGACGGATTCTGGCCGGACTGGCGGCACAACCGCGGGGTCGCCTCCGTCGTGCTGTCCATGCTGCAGACCAATCCACCGGACCACACCCGGGTACGCCGGGCGGCCGCGGCCACCTTCACCGCCCGCCGGGTCGCCGCGATGCGCGACGTCATCGCCGACCAGGCCGAGGAGCTGATCAAGGCGATGCCGGCCAGCGCGGACTTCATGAGCGCGTTCGCGTACCCGCTGCCGATCGGCGTGATCTGCGCGCTGCTCGGCGTTCCCGAGGCGGACCGGCCCTGGTTCCGGCAGCGGACCGCCGACCTGACCGTGGTGCTGGAACCGATCAGCACGGAGGAGGAGATGCGGCTCGCCGACGTGGCCGGCCGTGAACTCGAGGCATACTTCGTCGACCTGATCGAGGAGCGCCGACGCGCACCGCAGGAGGACCTGACCAGTGCGCTCATCGCCGCGCACGACGACACCGGCGGCGCCGGGCTGACCGGCGAGGAGTTGCTCGCCAATCTTGTCCTGCTGCTGATCGCCGGCTTCGAGACCACCACCAACCTGCTCGGCACCGGCCTCCACATCCTGCTGGAGCATCCCGAGCAGGCGGACCGGTTGCGCGCGGACCCGGACCTCGCGCCGGCGTTCGTCGAGGAGATCCTCCGGTACGACTCCCCCGTGCAGCTCACCACCCGGTTCACCACCGACCCGTTGAATCTCGGCGACGGGCCGCGGCTCCCCGCCGGCGCGCAGCTGACCATGCTGCTCGGTTCCGCCAACCGGGACCCGGCACGCTACCCCGACCCGCACCGGTTCGACCCGGACCGTCCGAACATTCAGCCGGTCTCGTTCGGCGGCGGCGCCCACTACTGCCTCGGCGCGCCGCTGGCCCGGCTGGAGGCGCAGGTCGCGTTCCCGCTGCTGCTCACCATGCTGCCCCGGCTGAGCCTGGCCGGCCCGGCCGAGCGCCGCGACCGCCTGGTCCTGCGCGGCTTCGCCACGCTGCCGGTCACGACCGGGATCGGGGCGGACGCCGGCGCGCCCGGCAACTAGGACACGGCCCGGGGACGGTGACGCGCTCCCGCCGGCAGAGGGGATCAGCGAGAACGGGATCACCGAGGGCGGAGCAGCCCACGTTCGACCAGATAGCCGCGCAACGTCTCCGCGTCCTCGGCGGACATCAAGCGGCGTGGGATCACGGTCGCCGGCATCCGGCCGACGTACACGATCCAGAACTCGGGGGTGTCCCGCACCTGGGTGACCCCGTCCCAGGCGATGCCGCCGGACTCCGAGCCGCTGCGCATCATGATGTTGTCGTCGGTGATGTCGTAGGCGCCCGCGACGGCGTAGCTGCTGGAGCGGCGCCGGGCGCGCCAGCGCACCCACGGCGGGTACAGCATCGAGAGCAGGCCCGCCGCGACCATGGCCAGGCACAACGACGAGACCCGGTCGGCCCACGCCGATCCCCGCGAAACGGCAAAAACGATGGCCCCGACCGCTGCCAGCACCGCGCCGATATAACCGTACCTGCGCAGCCGAACGCTGCTGAGCGCAGCCGCCACGCGGCCTGGATAGGCGGGGTCGGCTGGGACGTCGAAACGGATGTGCACGCCAGAACGATAGTGCTCCCACCCGCCCCCGGGCAGCGCGCGACCCGCGCCCTGCCTTGAAGAGCCGCGGGGCGCCGACTCCGTGGCCGGGACCGCCCGCCACGACGACATTTGTCCAAGACCGGCGGCCGGCGGCCGGTGCACCCTCGTTGGCATGACCGAGCACGACATTGCGTACCCCCACCCGATGCGCGTGGTCCACGACGGCCCGCCGCAGGCGCCGCCGCTGCTGCTCATCCACGGTTCGGGAGCGTCGAGCGGCTCCTGGAACCCGGTGGTCCCGGCGCTCGCCGCCCACCACCACGTCGTCCGCGTCGACCTCCCCGGCTGCGGGCACTCGCCACCCCCGCCGTCGTACGGTGTGCCGGCGCAGGCGGCCAGGGTGGCCGCGCTCCTCGACGGGCTCGGCCTGCGGCACGTCGTCGTGGTCGCGCATTCCAGCGGCGGCTACGTCGCCACCGCGCTGGCCGAGGCGCGCCGCGACCTGGTGACGTCGCTCGCGCTGGTCAGCACCGGTCCGAGTGTCGACGCACTCCTTCCGCAACCGGCCCTTCTGCGGGTCCTGCTGGCCCCGCCCCTAGGCCCGCTGCTCTGGGCGAGACGTTCGGACGCGACGATCCGCAGGGCGGTGGGCGCGACGTGCGCCCGGCCCGTGGAGATCCCCGACGACCTGGTCGCCGAGCTGCGGGGCACCACGTACCGGGCGATGCGCTCGGTGTTGCGGGCCAACGGCGCGTACCTCGCCGAGCGGAGCGTGCCCGCGCGCCTCGCCGCCCTCGGCCTTCCCGTGCTGGTGCTCTTCGGTACCGCCGATCCGCGCTGGGATCCGGCGTCGGCCCGCGAGTACGACGCGGTACCCGGCGGCCGGGTCGAACTGCTGCCCGGCGTCGGACACCTGCCCATGTTCGAGGCGCCGGAGACCACCGGTGAGCTGCTGCTGGGCTTCACGACGGCCGGCGCCGACGGCCGATCCGCGTAGACTGGGCGTGTGCTGCCGAGCGCGACACTGCCCGACTGGTCGTGGTCGGACATGGATGTCGCGGTCCCGCGCCCGTCGGTCCGGCTGCCGGGGATCAGCATGGCCGGCTTCCGCCAGCGTGTTCCCGCGTACGGGAAGATCGCCATGGTGGCGCACCCGTCCGTCACCCTGCTGCTCGACCTGAGCGAGGGCGAAGGCCCCGTGTACGACGTCCACGGGCGGCACCAGCGCGGCAGCGTCGCGGTCGGGCTTCTCCCGGGCGAGCTTCGGGCGGCCGGCTGGTCGCGGGTCGAATGTCTGCAGATCCGGCTGGAGCCGGCCGTGGCGGCCGCGGCGCTCGGCGCGACGAGCGAGCTCAGCGGGGTGGTCGTGCCCCTCGAAGACCTCTGGGGCCGGGCCGCCGGACACGCCGAGGAGAGGCTGCGCGCCGCCGTGTCGTGGGACGAGCGGTTCGCGATCGCGGCCGAGGTCCTCGCCCGACGGCTGGGCGACCGCCCGACGGCCGACCGGGAGGTCACCTACGCCTGGCGGCGGACGCTCACCAGCCGGGGGCGGGTACGGGTCGACGGCCTGGCCGACGCGGTCGGCTGGAGCCGCAAGCGGCTGTGGTCGCGCTTCCGGTCCCAGCTCGGCATCACGCCCAAACGGGCCGCCCGGCTGGTGCGGTTCGACCACGCCGCCCACCTTCTCGCGGCCGGCCACGCCGCGGCCGACGTCGCCGCCGAGGCCGGCTACGTCGACCAGTCGCACCTGCACCGCGAGGTCAGGGCGTTCACGGGGCTCACGCCCCCGGCGGTGGCCGCCGCGCCGTGGCTCGCGATCGACGACGTCGCGTGGCCGGGTTCGGTACCCACCCGGCTGGTCGGGTCGCGCTGATCCGGCCCCGGGCCGTCCGGCCCAGGGCGAGCGGGCCTGGATCCGGACGGTCAGCGGGTGAGCACGGGTATCGTCCGCGACCGGCACGACCATGCGAGTGCCCGGGCCGGGCGAGGTTGTCGCGCCCGGCCCGGGCACGCCGCCGGACGGGTTAGCCGACCCGGACCAGCTGCCACTGCTGGTTGGCGCCGTTCCAGTCGCTGTACTGCACGATGTTCCCGCCGTCGTTCGTGGCGGCGCCCTGCACCTCCAGCGCCTTGCCGCTGTTCCGGTTGATCAGCCGCACGTACCCGCTCGAGTCGGCTAGGCGGAACTGCTGGTTGGCGCCGTTGCCGTCGGCCCACTGCACGATGGCCGCCCCGTCGGCCGTGGACCAGTTGTAGACGTCGAGCACCTTGCCGGAGTGCCGGGATCGGACCCGGTAGTAGCCGCTGCCGGAGTCGACGAACTGCCACTGCTGCCAGTTTCCGTCGTTACGCGCCCACTGGGTGATCCGCGCCCCGTCCTCGGTGGCCCGGTTGTAGACGTCCAGCGCCTTGCCGCTGTTGCGGTTCACCAGCACGTACCAGGCGCTGGTGTCGACCGCGCCGCCCGGCGGGACGCTGCCGCCGCTGTTGAGCGCCTCCAACGTGGCGGTGTACGCCGCCTTCTTGTTGCCGTTGGCGTCGAAGAGCAGCGGGTTCTGCCCGGTACGCCAGGAGTCGCTGTCGCGGATCCCCCACACCGTGATGCCGGTGCAGCGGGACACGGCCAGGCAGGCCCGGGTGACCGTGGCGTACACGGCGGCCTGGTTGGACCCGGCGATGTCCAGCTCGGTGATCTGCACGTCCACGCCGAGGTCCGCGAAGCGCTGCAGGTTGGCCTGGTAGTCGCTGGGTACCGAGTTGGTCAGGTGCGACTGGAACCCGACGCAGTCGATCGGCACGCCCCGGGACTTGAAGTCCCGGACCATGTTGTAGATGCCGGTCGACTTCGCGTTGATCCCGTCGGTGTTGTAGTCGTTGTAGCAGAGCCTGGCGTTGGGGTCGGCGGCCCGCGCCGTGCGGAACGCGACCTCGATCCAGTCGTTGCCGGTCCGCTGCAGGTTGGAGTCGCGGCGGCCACCACCGCCGCCGTCGGCGAACGCCTCGTTCACCACGTCCCAGCTGTGGATTTGTCCCCGGAAGTGGGTGGCGACCTGGGTGACGTGGTTCATCGCCGCGTTCCGCAGGGCGCTACCGGACATGCCCTGCGCCCAGCCGGGCTGTTGGTTGTGCCACAGCAGCGTGTGCCCGCGTACCAGCATGCCGCGCGAGCGGGCGTGGCTGACGATGCGGTCCGAGTTGGTGTAGGTGAACCGCCCCTGGGACGGCTCGGTCGCGTCCCATTTCATCTCGTTTTCCGGGGTGACGCTGTTGAACTCCCGGTTCAGGATCGTCACGTAGGTGTTGTCGTTCAACTTGCCCGCCGCCACCGCGGCGCCGAAGTAGCGGCCCCGCTCGGCCGCGGAGGCCCCCAGCGTGGTCGCCGCGTCGGCGGCGGGGGCGAGGACGAGCGCGCCGGCGGCGGTCACCAACCCGGCCAGCGACAGGGCCAGCAGGGAGATCGCCCGCCGGGAACGGGGTACGGGTCTGGTGCACCCGGCCGAGGTTGTCATCGTGGAGTCTCCTCTCGTGTCACTTCCGGCGTGCGGGCGCTCGCGGCGGGGCAACGTCCGGCGCCGGCGCCGGACGAGGCCGGCCGCCCCGGGGACGCCGCTCCCCCGCCCGTGCCCGCAGCCCTCCGGTGCGGGTCCGGCGGGCTCGACCTCGCGCCGAGCCCGCCGGACCCGCGTCACGCGGTCAGCGCTGCAGGGTCAGCACACCCGGCCGGTACGGCCACTGGCCGTAGTCGCCGCCGGAGTTGGGGGACCGTCCCTGGTACAGCAACTGCAGGTTGCACGGGTCGACGGTCATGGTCTGGTCGGGGTTGCTCCGGACCAGGTCACCGTGGCTGATGTCGTTGGTCCAGGTGGCGCCGCTGTTGGCCTTGCCGGCGAAGGGATTGCTCTCGGTCGCCGCCTGCGGTGTCCACGAACCGTTCAGGCTGGTGGCCGTGAACGACCGGAAGTAGCGGCCCTGCGAGCCGATTGCCTCGACAATCATGAGGTACCGGTTCTGGCCCTGGAGCTTGTAGACCTGGACGGCCTCGAACAGGTTGTTCGTGGTGTCGCTCATGATCACCGTCGACGACGTACCGAAGCTGCCCGGGAAGTTCCCGATGGGCATGCTGGCCCGGTAGATCTTCCCGTTGTCACCGGCGAAGAACAGGTACATGTTCGTGCTGTCACCGATGAGGGTCTGGTCGATGGGTCCGGTACCGGAGCCGGAGATGCTTCCGGAGAAGAGCACCTGCTGCGACGACCACCCGTTCGGGTTGGTGGGGTCGCTCGACGTCCGGTAGGAGAAGGCGGTCCCACCCCACTGGTACGCGAGCACCCAGATGTTCCTCGGGGCGAAGTAGAAGAGGGTGGGCGCGACGGTGGCGAAGGACATCGCGTTCTGGCTGGCCGACCCCATGTCGGACCAGTTCGTGAAGAGGCCGAAGTTCATCGAGCCCCACGTCGTCCCCGTGTCGTGCGTGGTCGCGTAGACGAGGTGCCTGCCGTTGTAGGGAACATGGGTGAAGTCCTTGAGCGAGACCCACCCCGACCTCGGCTGCGCCAGCGGGCCCGTCGAGGTCCAGCGGTACGTCGACGGGAGGTTGCACGTGCCGCTCGGCGGCGGCGTGGTGGGGTCGCCCCCGCCGTCGACGCGTACGAGCTGCCACTGCTGGTTGCTGCCGTTCCAGTCGTCGTACTGCACGACGTTTCCGCCGTCGGCGGTCGAGGCACCCTGCACCTCCACCGCCTTGTTGCTGTTCCGGTTGATCAACCGGACGTAGCCGCTGTCGGAGTCGGCCAGCCGGAACTGCTGGTTGGCCCCGTTGCTGTCGGTCCACTGCACGATGCTGGCGCCGTTGGCGGTCGACCAGTTGTAGACGTCCAGCACCTTGCCGGAGAGCCGGGAGCGCAACCGGTAGTAGCCACCGCCCGAGTCGACGAACTGCCACTGCTGCTGGTTGCCGTTGTTGCGCGCCCACTGCACGATCCGCGCGCCGTCGTTGGTGGCCAGGTTGTAGACGTCCAACGCCTTGCCACTGTTGCGGTTGACCAGTACGTACCACGCGCTCGTGTCGACCGTCGCGGCGGCGGCGGGTGTCGACACCACCGCGGCCGCGGCACCGCCGACCACCACCGCGGCCACGCCGGCGGCGACGACCCGCGGCAACCACCGACGCCGCCGCGACGGCGGCGCGAGCGACGGAGATCTACCAAAGGCAGACATGATCCTCCTTCAATGAGCGAAAGCCGTGCCGGGAAGATGGGCGGACCGCGACGCGCGGCCTGACGCATGCGATGACGTGTGAGCGCTAACAATATGCGCGCATGCCCTGGCGCGCGCCGAGTCCCAAGGTCCGACGAAGCGGGCTTGCCCGGTAAGCCACTGGCATCGTCATCCTTGAGCCTCCACTGTGAGCGATAACACGTTGTTCGTCAAGTCGTAATGTTCGGGTTTCGTCAGCCTCGGCGCGCCTCGCCTCCCGGCGCGCCACCCTCCGCCGGCTCCCCCATCGGCATCGACCCCCACCCGTCGACGAGGCACCGCGCGAACCTCGGATCGCAGCTATGTGTGCGCTAACATCGGGGGTGCTGCCACGAGGCGAGCCACGAAGGGCTGCCGTCCGTCGCGGTCGGCGCCGTTACCGCTGCTGGAACTGCCACCAGTCGAGGTTGAACAGGTAGCCGCTGCCGCCGGCGAACCGCAGATACAGGTCGTGCGTACCGGTCGCGCCGGCGGTCGGGCAGGTGACGGTCGTCCAGGTCTGCCAGCCTCCGGTGCCGGCGACGGTACAGGTGCCGACGAGGGTGCCGTTGGTGCCGTCCAGGCGTACCTCGATGCGACCGCCGCTGGTTGCCGAGGCCACCCTGGCGCTGAACGAGGCGGCACCGCCGCCGAAGGCCACGCCCTTGACCTTGATCCAGTCCGAGTTCTCGATCCAGCCGACGTTCATTCCTCCCCCGCTGGCAGGCTCGGTCTCCACCCCGGTTTCCCAGGCGATCGTCTCGGCCTCCTGCCGGACGTACGGGTTCAGGGTCCCGACCTGGGGGGCTCCGGTCGAGGTCATGTTGATCGTCGGGATCGTGCCGTCGGCGTTGTAGGTGAACCTCTCCACCGCCACGGAGCGCGTGAAGCCGCCGCCGCCCGGCAGGGCGCCGTTGTGGTAGAAGAAGTACGAGCCGCCGTTGAAGTCGATGACCCCGGGGTGGTTGGTGAAGCTAGCTCCCTGCCGGGGCATGACCGTCCCGCGATAGGTCCACGGTCCGGTCGGCCCGGGGGCCGTCGAGTAGCCGATGAACTCGGAGCAGCACTCGGCAGCGAAGACGTTGTAGTACAGCCCGTTCCGTTTGTAGACCCACGGTCCCTCCTCGTACAGGGTCGGGCGACTCGTGTTCCCGCTGCGCGCGCCGAACCCGGCCGTGGTCAACGGGATCTGCGTCGGACCGCCCGAGAACGAGATCATGTCGCTGTTCAGCCGCACGTACCACAGGTTGGGGTTACCCCAGTAGAGGTACGCCTGCCCGTTGTCGTCGACGAAGACGGTCGGGTCGATCTCTCCGTTCTCCACGAGCGGGCGACCGAGCGCGTCCCGGAACGGCCCGGTGGGGCTCTCCGACACACCCACCCCGATGGCCATCCGGCCGGTCGCCCGGTTCTTGATCGGCACGTACCAGTAGAACCTGCCGTTGCGGTAGACGGTCTGGCCGGCCCAGGCGTCGGCGCTGGCCCAGCTGAAGGTGGCCAGGCTCATCGGGGAACCGTGGTCGGTCCAGTTCACCATGTCGGCCGAGGACCAGACCCGCCACTCGCGCATCGTGAAGTACGTCGAGCCGTCCTCGTCGTGGCCGGTGTAGAGGTAGACCCGGCCGTTGTGGACCAGCGGCGCCGGATCGGCCGTGTAGATGGTCTGCACGATGGGGTTGTCCGCCCGGGCCACCCCGGGCACCAGTGCCACCAGACACAGCAGCGCGGCCATCAAGGCCACGCCGCGTCTGCCCGCGGCTCGGCCGAACGTAGCGGATTTCATGGATTTGGATACCTCCTCGGGCTCCCGCTCGTGGCGAACGGTGTCCCTCGTCGTGGGTGGTGGTCGCCGGCCGAGCCGGCGCGGAGAGGGCAACTCCGCGCCGGCCCTCCCAGGTCACGCGGGCAGCGGACATCCTCGGCGTGAATGACGCTGCTGACGCGTGCCTGAAATCCGCGTTGCGCCGACGGCTGTTAGCGCTCACATACCTGCCTTACTGCTCGGACGTGCGTCAGAGCCGGGAGACAGAAGAACGCTCACATCGATATATGGGAGATTGCCACAGTGTTTCGCAGCCTTCAAGAGGTAGCCGGGGATGCGTGGTGTCAGTTGCGCAGGTTCCATTGCTGGTTGCTGCCGCCGTGGCAGGTCCAGAGGTGGACCTTCGTGCCGTTCGCGGTGCCGTTGCCGCTCGCGTCGAGGCACAGTCCGGACTGCACGCCGGTGATGGTGCCGTCGGCGTTGACATTCCACTGCTGGTTGGCCTGACCGTTGCAGTCCCAGATGATCGCTAGTGTGCCGTCGCTGGTACCGGCCCCGGAGGCGTCCAGGCACTTGTTGCCGTACACCGTCAACTGCCTGCCGGCGGTGTACGTCCACCGCTGGTTCGTCCCGCCGTGACAGTCCCAGAGCTGCGCCTGGGTACCGTTGGCCGTACTCGATCCGCCGATCTCGAGGCAGCGGCCGGACTGGCCCCCGACGATCTGCACGTTCTGCTGGCCGCCGCCGCTCTGCGGCCCGGCGGCCGCCATCACGGCCTGGGCGCCCGCGGGCCAGTTGCCGTTGGTCACCGTGACGTTGCCGGAGACCACGTTGCCGCGGTCGCCGTTCGTGACGTTGGTGCTGCCGTTGGTCGACCAGTTGTTCGTGACGGTGAAGTTGCCCATGTTCTCGGCGAACCAGTAGTTGGCGGTGGCCCAGGTGCCGGTGGCGGAGAAGACGTTGTTGCGGGCGGTGTAGTAGCGGGAGCCCTCGTCGAAGTAGATCCCGAAGTAGCCGTTGGTGCGCAGGCAGTAGTTGTCACTGATCAGCCCGCCCGGGTTCGCCGACAGCGTGTAGATGCACCCGCCGTCGTTCATCTGCTGCATGACGTCGTGCACGTAGTTGCCGACGAGCCGGTTGTTGGACGCGGTGGTGGCCGTGGCGTAGCGGGGTTGGTAGTTGTACAGGCCACGGTCCGCGTAGTGGTTGCTGCCGCCGGCGTCGTTGGAGCCCCAGCCGTAGCCGATGGACATGCCGGTGTACGGCATGTTGTAGACCTCGTTGTACGAGACGGTGGCGTTGGTGACGTAGGTGGTCAGCACCGACACGATGCCCCGGTGCTCCACACCGAGATCGTGCAGGCGGTTGTTGCTGATGGTGATGTCCCGGTTGACCATCCGCTGGTCGCCGGGGTGGTGCGCGTCCGCCCGTACGCCGCCGACGACGATGCCGCCGGCCGAGCTGCGGGCGATCTCGGACCTGGTGATGGTGATGTTGCTGGCGCCGAGGCCGACCCCGCTGGCGTGGGCGCTGGCGTCGTTGCCGATGCCGACCGCCGTCTGCCCGAGGTTGAGGAACCGGGAGTCGGTGAAGGTGATGTTGTTGGCGGCGGAAACCTGCACGGCGGCGGGCGACTGGAGCCAGTTCGGCCGGGTGGCCTCGAACTGCGGGCAGCCGTTGTGGCAGGAGGTGAAGGCGGGCCAGCTCCAGTTGCCCGCGATGTAGGCACCGGTCTGCTGGTCCGCGTAGCCCTGGTTGCCGCTGGGGCCGAGCCAGCTCGTACCGGTGAAGGTGATTCCGCTGAAGGTCATGTGGTGTGCGGGCGCGTCGTAGGTGCCCCCGACGTTCAGCAGGGACTGGAGCGTCGGCAGTTCGACGCTGACGTTGCTCATGTTCTGGCCGGCGAGCGGGATGTAGGACAGGGCGCCGCTGGCCGGGTCGAGATACCACTCCCCGGGTGCGTCCAGGAACTCGTAGGCGTTGGTGAGGTAGAGCGGACCCGCCCGGTGCGGGCTGGTGAAGGTGTCGTACCCGAAGTTGTTGTTGCTCCAGCCGGGCTGCTGCATCGTGATCAGGTTCCCGCTGATGCTCTGCACCGAGACGTACCGGTCGGTGAACGAGTTGACGGCCTCCAGCTGGATCCGGTTCTCGTTGGCCAGGTTGTTCAGGTAGCTCAGCGCGCTGTTGGTGAACCTCATGCCGGTGCTGTCCGCGCTGAAGTCCGCCCGGTTGACCTGGGTGCGAGCCCGGGTGGCGATGGCGCCGTCGACGTAGAGCTGCCGGCTGTCGACCCCGGCGCCGACATTGGCCCGCCAGATGTTCCTCCCGGCGTCGACGAGCGACCAGCCGGTGACCGCCCGGGCGCCGCTGACCACCGGACGGGCCGACGGCGCCGCCTGCCACAGCACCCGGTAGCCGTTCGTGCCGGAGTCGGCGGCCGTCAGCCGGAGCGGGGAGGTGAGCCGGTACACCCCGTCGGCCAGCTGGACGACGATGTCCCCGGACATCGAACCGGTACGGGACCGGACCGCGCTCTGCGCGCCGGTCAGCGAGCACGGGGCGGACGAGGTGCACGCGGTGCCGCTACCCGAGGGGGAGGCGTACAGGGTGGTGGTGGCCGCGGACGCGGGAACGGCCGAGCTGGCCAGCACCGTCGCGGTGGCCAGGACGGTCAACGCCGCCGTCGCGGCTGGAACCAGCACCCGCCTTCGGGCGGCAGGAACTGAGGGTACCGACACGGGAGGTCTCCTTACCTGGGATGGAATGGTGTGGTGTGGCCGATGGTCCGGGGCGTGACCGGGCGGCCGTGCCGGGTACGGCGTCGCGGGGGCGGCATCGGTGACTCGGCGACCGGGTCAGCGGAGGATCCGCCGCAGGTAGGCCAGGCCGTCCAGGGCGAGCCGATCCTGTGACGGGGCGAGCGGGCGCCAGATCGACGCGGCGGTGGCGATGGTCTCGTTCTCCGAGGTGAACGACTCGATGCAGACGGCGCCCCGGTAGCCGGTGGCGCCCAACCGGGCGAAGAAGCGGGGCCAGTCGAGATGGTCCGCACCTGGAGCGCCCCGGTTGGTGCCGCTGACCTGGACGTGCTTGATGTACGGGCCGGCCAGCACGAGTGCCTCGTACGGGTCGGCCTCCTCGATGTTCATGTGGTAGGTGTCGATCATGATGCCGACGTTCGGCGGCAGACCGTCGAGCAGCTCCACCGTCTGCTCGACGGTGTTGACGACGCTCGTCTCGTAGCGGTTGAGCGCCTCCACGCCGATGGCGACGTCCCGCTCTCCCGCATGGTCGGCGACGGGCGCCAGCGCGCGGCGGAACGCCGCGTAACAGGCCGCGCGGGCCGCCGGGGTCATCCGCCAGGTCCGGCCCACCGCGGCGTAGACCGGGCCCCCGACGCACGGCGCCCCCACGACGGCCGCGCTCTCCACGCAGCCCTTCAGGTACGCCACGGTCGTCTCGACGACGGCCGGGGCGGCGTCCACGAGGTCACGCCCGGGCGGGGTGACCGCGCAGACGCCCGCCGCGGCCAGGCCGTGCGCCGCCAGCAGGTCGCGGGTGCGGACGGGGTCCCAGTCGCCGGGTTGCTCGATCGGCAGCTCGACCGCGTCGAAGCCGAACGCGGCGATCCGTGGAATCAGCTCGGCCAGGGCCGCGTCGTCGACCGGCGAGGCCCACACCCAGGGATTGACACCGATGGCGTGCAACGGGACCTACTTCCAGCGCCGCGGGTAACCGGGCAGGTCGGTGCAGCCGCACATGGCGTAGTGCAACGGCGGCATGTCCGGGTCGAGGTAGCGGTCCAGGTTCTCCCGGGTGATGGTCGGCTGCGGCAACTTCCACGGGTTGGCGACCTGCTGGCCGTCGAGGATCCGCAGCGCCGCGATGATCGGCGTACGCCACTGGTAGGTCGGGTAGGTCGGCGCGATCGCGGTGAGGTTCTTCTCCTTCCAGATCTTCAGGAAGTCGAGCTGGTCCTCGCCGTTCATCGGGGGCACCGGCTTGCCCGCGTCCTGGAACGCCTCGACCGCCGCCACCGCGACCGCGCCGGCGTCCATCCAGACCCCGTCGATGGTGCCGTACCGCTGGAGGTAGTCGTCGACGATCTTCTTGGTCTTGGCCGGGTCACCGTCGGTGAACTCGACCCCGACGACGTCGACCTTCGCCTTGTCGAAGGCGACCTTCGCGGCGGACCAGCGGGTCTCCAGGACGTCGACGCCGGGCAGGATCCGCAGGGCGAGCACCTTGCCGCCGGGCTTCACCCGCTGGCTGACGAACTCGGCCCCGACGTGGCCGAACCCGTACCCGCCGATCGGGTTGACGAACGTCACCGGGCAGCTCGTGTCGACGCCGCGGTCGAAGACGACGACCGGCAGACCGGTACGGCAGGCCGCCTCGACGGCCGGGGTGAGGGTGGCGGTGGTGTTCGGCGAGACGATGAGGGCGTCGCAGCCCTTGCCGAGCAGGTCGTTGATGTCCGCGATCTGCTTCTGGTCCTTGCCCTCGGCGTCGACGTGCACGAACTCCCTGATCCGGCTTCCCTGCGCCTCGACCTCGGCCTGCATGGTCTTGAACCCGACCTGCCGCCACGCGTTGTTCAGCGCGGCGTTGGAAAAACAGATCTTGTACGGGCCAGCCTTCTTGAACTTCGCGGTCTCCACCATCGTCGGGTTGAGCGCCTGCTCCCACGGCTTGTCGGCGGGCCCGGTCGGGGTGGTGGCGAGCAGCGAGAGTTCGTTGTCGTAGTCGGCCTGCACGAAGAACTTCGACTGCTCCCCGGTGCCCGCCCCGGCGGCCCCGGTGGAGCTGCCCGACGGGGTCGCGGCCGGTTCGTCGGTGGCGCAGCCGACGAGCGACAGCAGGGTGACCGCGGCCAGGGCCGCCATGCGACGTATCACGAGAAATCCCCTTGTCTGGTCGAGGAACGCAGGGCCGGGACCGCCGCGGCGAGCAGGATGATCGCTCCCTGGACGGTCGATCTGAGGGCGCCGGAGACGCCGTAGAAGTTCATGAGGGCGAAGAGCAGTTCGAGGGTCAGCGCGCCGAGCATCGCGCCGACCACGGACCCGCGGCCGCCACCCAGCGCGACGCCCCCGAGGACGACCGCGGTGATCGCCCCGAACTCCAGGCCGGCGCCGGCCTGGAACGAGACGCCGCTGTAGCCGCTGAGCAGGATCGCCGCGACCGCCGCGGCGAGCCCGCTGAGGACGAAGGCGGCGGTCCGGGTACGCCAGACCCGCACCCCGCTCAGCTCGGCCGTACGCGGGTTGTCGCCGAGGGCGACCAGGGTGCGGCCGAAGTCGGAGCGCGTCAGCAGCACGGCCAGCGCGGCGAAGACCAGCAGGACGACCAGGGCGTACGGGAGGCGCCCGAGCACCGGCACGTCCTCGAACGCGCGGCGGCCGAACTGACGGAACTCCTCGGCGAGACCGCCCTTCGGAGCGCCGTCGGACCAGAGGTACACCGCGCCGACGAGGATCAGGAACATGCCGAGGGTGGTGATGAACGACGGCACTCGCAGCAGCGTCGTGACCAGACCGTTGACCAGCCCGACGAACGCGCCGCCGGCGAGCAGCACCAGCACCACGGGCCAGGTTCGGGACGGATCGCTGTCGATGAGCCGGGCCGCGACGACGACCTGGGCGGTGACCAGCGAACCTACGGAGAGGTCGAACTCGCCGGAGACGATCACGAAGTACTGGCCGGCGGCGAGCAGGATGATCGGCGCCGAGCGGCCGAGGAACGACATCAGGGACGGCGGGGCGAGGAAGTCGGGTTGCCGGACGGTGACGAGCACCAGCAGGACACCGAGGATCGCGAGGATCGGCAGGACGCCACCGGGGCGGATCCGCGGCTGCCGCGACGGCAGTGGAGAACGCGGTACGGTCTGCATGGTCAGGAGCCCGCCTTCCGCAGGGTCCGGCGGGCGTAGACGGCGACCGCGGCGATGATGACGGCGCCGCGGATCACCTGTTTGAAGAAGGCGTCCACCTCGAGCTGGTTGAAGATGGCGTCGATGCTGGCGAGCAGCAGCACCCCGCCGACGGTGCCGACGACACCGCCGCGTCCGCCGGCGAGGGCGGTGCCGCCGATCACCACGGCGGCGATCGACTCCAGGTCGTACAGCCCCTCGGTGCCGATCCGGGGCGTACCCGAGCCGAGCCGGCTGGCGAGGTAGATCCCGGCGAGCCCGGCGCAGAGCGCGCAGAGCACGTGGGCCGTGACGAGGACCCGGTCGGTGCGGACACCGGAGAGCCGGGCGACCTCCGGGTCACCGCCGACCGCGACCAGGTGGTGGCCGAACCGGGTCCGCGCGAGCGCGAACCAGGCCGCCCCGGTGACGGCGACCAGCAGGAGGAACGAGAGCGGTACCGGACCGACACGCTGGTACCCGAGGGTCCGCACGAGCGAGCGGGCGGTGGTGCCGGCGGGGCCGTCGTATCCGTTGTCGAGGTAGCCCTTCAGCAGCAGCCCGACGCCGAGGGTCGCGATGAACGCGTTGATCCGTAGCTTCGTGACGAGCAGCCCGTTGAGCAGCCCGACGCCGGCGCTCACGGCGAGCGTCAGGCCGACCGCCGGCAGCAGCGCGCCGTCGCGGCCGGCCATCGTCTCGGCCGCGACGAGGGTACTGAGGCTGATCACGTACGCCACGGAGAGGTCGAGCGAGCCGCCGAGGATGACCAGGGTCTGGCCCACGGCGACGAGCCCGAGCCCGGCGGCGACGTGCAGCAGGCTCACCGTCGTCGACTGGTTGAACAGTTGGCCGCCGTCGATCGTCACCACCAGCCAGCCGAGCGCGAGGACCAGGGCCAGGGCCACGAACACGCCCGGTACGGGCCGGCGGGCCGGCAGGAGCGGAAGGCCGCTCACGCGGCCGACTCCCGTACGGTCCCGACCGCCAGGGCGACGACGTCCTCCTCGGTCGCGCCGGCGGGCAGCTCGCCCGCGACGCGGCCGTCGCGCATGACGACGATCCGGTCGCTCATCCCCCGCAGCTCCGCCAGGTCGGACGAGATCATCAGCACGGCCGCCCCGTCGCGGGCGAGGCGGCGGACGAGATCGTGGATGGCGGACTTCGCCCCCACGTCGATGCCGCGGGTCGGCTCGTCGAAGAGCAGGATCCGCGGGCCGAGCGCGAGCCACCGGGCCAGCACCACCTTCTGCTGGTTGCCGCCGGAAAGAAAGCGGATCTCCTGGCCGTCGTCGGCCCGGACCTGCACCGCGGCGAGCAGCTCACGGACCCGCGTGGCCCGGGCGGCGCGGCCGGACCGGGCGGCGAAGACGGCCCGGCTGGCGAGCAGCGCGTTGTCGAGCACGGACTGCCGGGCGACGATGCCCTCGCCCTTGCGGTCCTCGGTGACGTAGGCGACGCCGGCCCGCACCGCGGCGCGCGGCGAGCGCAGCCGGACCGGTACGCCGTCGAGCGTGACCTCGCCGGTCGTGAACGGGGCGGCCCCGAAGAGCGCGCGGGCCAACGCCGACCGTCCGGCGCCCTGGAGCCCGCCGACGCCGAGTACCTCACCCGCCCGCAGTTCCAGGTTCACGCCGCGCAGCTTCCGGTTTCCCCCGTCGCGCACGACGAGCCGGACCGGCCCGCGGTCCCCGGGGCCGGCGCGGTCCGGGTAGTAGCTGGACAGTTCCCGGCCCACCATGTGTCGCACCAGGTCGTCGGGGGTGGTGTCCGCGGTGCGTAGGGTCGTCACCCGGCGGCCGTCCTTCAGGACCGTGATCCGGCCGGACAGGTCGAAGACCTCGGCGAGTCGGTGCGAGACGTACAGCAGGCCGATGCCCCGCTCCTGGAGCCGGCGTACCAGCCCGTACAGCAGCTCGACCTCGTGGTCGGCCAGCGCCGCGGTCGGCTCGTCCATGATGAGCAGCCGCGCGTCCAGGGCGAGCGCCTTGGCGATCTCGACGACCTGTTGCTGTGCGACGCCGAGGCGTCCCACCCGGGCGTCGGCCGGCAGCGCGGTCTCCCCGATCGAGGCGAGCAGTTGACGGGTTCGGCCGAGCATCTCCCGACGGTCGACCAGACCGCGACGCACCGGCTCATGGCCCAGGTACACGTTCTCCGCGACGGTCCGCTCCGGCAGCAGGTTGAACTCCTGGTGGATGATGCCGATGCCGGCCCGCTGCGCGTCGCGCGGGCCGCGGAACGCGCGCGGCTCACCGGCGAACTCGACGCTTCCCTCGTCCAGGACGTATCCGCCCGAGACGATCTTCATGAGGGTGGACTTCCCGGCGCCGTTCTCACCGACGACGGCGTGCACCTCACCCGGCGCGACGTCGAGGTCGACACCGTCGAGGACGCGTACCCCGAGGAAGGACTTGCCGATGCCGCGCAGGACGAGCAGCGGCGCCGGAGGTGGATCTGCCATCACAAAAACCCTCACAGATAGTAATTACCGACAGGGGTTCATCCACCGCGTCAGGTCGTTTTGTTCGTACGACGCCGGACTTCGTGGGCGCGGTGCGGAGGCTTACGTTCTTGCGTTGCAAACATTCGCTTGACACGAGCGAAACATAACACGTATGAAGATAGATGTTTCGATCCGAGTCCGCAATCCTCGACGTGGGAGGGCCGATCCGGCCACCGCTCGACCGGCAGCGGCGCCGGACCGGAGGCTGAACGCGGTCACCGACGCTGCGGAACGGTACGAAACAGAACATAGATGGACTTCGATGCGAAGCCCATCCCGACACCTTGCGAAGCACGGGACGAGGCCATCCCATCCGTCACGCTCTGTAGCACTCTGCGGGGCTGACTGCCGTTGCGGCGGACGGCAGGACGACCGACCAGCACAGTGCCCCATGCGGGCCGGGCGCGACCCGGCGCGCCGCCGGGCCCGTGGCCGCAATCCTGTTGCCCGCCCGAGCTAGGAGACGGCATGCGTCGCAAAACGTTGATCCTCGGAGTGCTCGCCGGCCTGTTACTGGCGCTCGCGCTCGCGCCCCCGGCGTCGGCGGCTCCCGCCTTCCGCGCCCTGCTCTTCACCAAGACCGCCGGCTACCGGCACGACTCCATCCCCGCCGGGATCTCGATGTTCCAGCAGCAGGCGGCGGCGAACAACTTCGAGCTGGTACACAGCGAGGATTCGAGCGTCTTCACCCCGGCAAACCTCGCGACCTTCGACGTGCTCATCATGTTCCAGACCTCGGGCATGGTCTGGACCACGGCGGCCCAGCGCCAGGCGGTGGAGGGATTCCTCGCCAGCGGCAAGGGCATCGTCGCCGTCCACAACGCCACGGACATGGGCATCGAGGGCGAGTACCCGTGGTGGGACCAGACCGTGAACGCCGGTGCCCACATGCCGGAGCACTCCCCCGGCGTGCTGCCCGGCACCGCGATCGTCGCCGACAAGCGGCATCCCTCGACGGCCGGCCTGCCGGACCGCTGGAACCGCAGCGAGGAGTGGTACAACTTCGACCGGAACCCGCGCGGCGACGTCCACGTCCTGGTGACCGCCGACGAGCGCACGTACAACCCGGGCTCCCGGGCGATGGGTCCGGACCACCCGATCTCCTGGTGCCGCAGCGTCAGCGGCGGCCGGGTCTGGACCACCGCGATGGGGCACGCCATCGAGTCCTACAGCGAGACCAACTTCCGTAACCACGTCCTGGGCGGCGTCAAATGGGCCGCCGGCAACGAGCCCGGCGACTGCGGCGGCACCGTCTGGGGCAACTTCGAGAAGCGCACCCTCGACGACAACACCGTCGACCCGATGGCGCTGGCGGTGGCCCCCGACGGACGCGTGCTCTACGTCCAGCGGGGCGGGCAGGTGAAGATCTTCAAGCCGTCCACCAGCACCACCGTCACCGCCGGCACGCTTAGCGTCTACACCGGCGGCGAGGACGGCCTCACCGGGCTCGCACTCGACCCGAACTTCGCCAGCAACGGTTACGTGTACCTGTACCACTCGCCGGCCAGCAGCACGACCGACGTCAACCGGGTCTCCCGCTACACGCTCACCGGCGACACGCTCAACCTCTCCAGCGAGGTCCGGATCATCGACATCCCCGCGTACCGCGACCGTACGTTCCCCGAACCCGGGCACACGGGCGGGTACATCGAGTTCGGCCCCGACGGAAACCTCTACATCGGCACCGGCGACGACACGCCGCCGAACCTCGACCCCAACTGGCAGGGCTACGCCCCGCTGGACTGGCGGCCCGGCAAGGCCAACCTCGACGCGGCCCGGACCGCCGGCAACACCAACGACCTGCGCGGAAAGCTGCTGCGGATCCGGCCCTCGGCCGGCGGCGGCTACACCGTCCCGGCGGGCAACCTCTACCCGCAGGGTACGGCCCAGACCCGGCCGGAGATCTACGCGATGGGCTTCCGCAACCCGTTCCGCTTCTCCATCGACCCGGCCAACGGCTGGGTCTACCTGGCCGACTACGGGCCCGACCGGAACCCCCCGACCACCAACCGCGGCCCGGAGGGGCTCGTCGAACTCAACGTCATCAAGTCCCCCGGCAACTACGGCTGGCCGTTCTGCCACGGCGACAACCAGCCCTACGCCCCGTACAACCCGGACACCGGCGTCGTCGGCGCGAAGTTCAACTGCGCCGCGCCGGTCAACAACTCGCCCAACAACACCGGCCTGACCACCCTGCGACCGGTCGTCGCGCCGCAGATCTGGTACGGCTACGGCACCTCGCCGACCTTCCCGGAGCTCGGCTCGGGCGGCTCCGCGCCGATGGGCGGACCCGTCTACCGGTACGACCCGGCGAACCCGTCCGCGACAAAGTTCCCGCCCTACTACGACGGCGTGCACTTCTTCTACGAGTGGTCGCGCAACTACGTCAAGGAGGTCCACTTCGACTCGGCCACGGCGGTCACCCGCACCAACCCGTTCCTGCCCGGCGGCAACTTCAACAAGCCGATGGACCTGGAGTTCGGCCGGGACGGCTCGCTCTACCTGCTGGAGTGGGGCACCAACTTCGGTGGCGGGAACAGCGACTCCGGGCTCTACCGGATCGACTACATCCAGGGCGGACGATCGCCGATCGCCCGGGCCAACGGTACGCCCACCAGCGGCAACGCCCCGCTGAACGTCCAGTTCAGCAGCGCCGGTACGGCCGACCCCGACCCCGGCGACACGCTCGCCTACCAGTGGACCTTCGGCGACGGCACCACCTCGACGGCGGCCAGTCCGGCACACGTCTACACCGCCAACGGCAACTACACGGCACAGCTGAAGGTCACCGACAGCACCGGCAAGACCGGCTTCGCCAACGTCCAGATCACCGTCGGCAACACCGCCCCGGTGGTCACCATCACCACCCCGCCCAACGGCGGGATGCTGACCTTCGGTGACAGGGTGCCGTACCAGATCACCGTCTCCGACCCGGGCGGCGCCGCGGTCGACTGCACCAAGGTGATCCTCAACCCGGCCCTCGGCCACGACGACCACGCGCACGAGACCACCGACTACCCCGGCTGCTCGGGCACCATCTCCACCGACCTGCTCGGCGGACACCCCGACGGCGCGAACCTGTTCTACGTGCTCAACGCGCACTACACGGACAACGGCGGAGCCGGCGGAGCGGCCCCGCTCACCGGCCGCGCGCAGGCGATCCTCCAGCCCAAGCACAAGCAGGCCGAGTTCTACAGCAGCCAGTCCGGTACCCGGGTCGTCGACCAGGCCGGCGCCGAGAGCGGCAAGCGCGTCGGAGACATCTCCAACAACGACTGGATCGCGTTCACCCCGATGAGCCTGTCGGGCGTCACGAACGTCAGCTACCGGCTGTCGTCACCGTCCGGCGGCGGCTCGATCGAGCTGCGGGCCGACTCGCCGACCGGTACGCTGCTGGCCACCACCCCGGTCCCCGGCACCGGCGGTTGGGACAACTACCAGTCCACACCGCCGGTGAACGTCGCCGCCCTGGCCGGGTCGCACACGCTCTACCTGGTGTTCAAGGGCACCGCGAACAACTGGTTCGACCTCGACTCGCACACCTTCGGCGGCCCCGGGGTCGGCGTACCCGACACGGCCGGCGTAGCGGGCCGGACCTGGACGCTCACCGCACAGCACAGCGGCAAGCTGATGGACGTCAACGGCGCCTCCACCGCCGACGGCGCCCAGATCCAGCAGTGGGCGGCCACCGGCGGCGACAACCAGAAGTGGCAGGCCGTCGACGCCGGTGGTGGCGCGGTCTACCTGAAGGCGGTGCACAGCGGCAAGTGCGTCGAGGTGACCGGCGCCTCGACCGCCCCGGGAGCCTTCCTCCAGCAGGCCACCTGCAACAACGGCAACCAGCAGAAGTTCACCGCCACGGCGACCGGGACCTCCGGGGTGTACACGGTGAAGAGCGTGCTGAGCGGGCACTGCGTGGACGTCAACGGCGGCGCCACCAGCGACGGGGCCCGGCTGGTGCAGTGGAACTGCCACGGCGGCACCAACCAGCAGTGGCGGTTCGCCCCGGTGTGACGAACCGCGGCTACCCGACGGTAGCCGGTGACGGTCCGGTCGGGACCGGCGGCCGACGAGGCGGAGCCGGTCCCGATCGGCCGTCAGTCCCGCAGCGGGGTGCGCCGCGGGCGGACGACGCGGTGGGTGATGCGCCAGCCGGCAGCCGTCCGTTCGACGGTGTCGTCGTAGGTGAAGCTGCCGGCCGATCCGTCCGCCATGATGCCGAGCGCCTTGGACTGGGCATGGACGCTGCCGTCCACCGCCTCGCGGAGAACGATATTGGTCACGTGGTGGGCCACCGGGTTGGCGTCGGCCAACTCCAGCGCGGCTACGCGGGCCGCGGCGAGGCCGACCAGCACACCGCCGCCCAGGGCGGATACGTCGTAGGTGACATCCTCGGCGAACAGGGCCGTCAGGCCGTCGAAGTCGCCACGGTCGGTGAGATGCCCGTGCTGGTTGATCAGATCTGTGATGGTGGTCCGGTCGTCCATGGTCAAGGCCACAGCGGTCCTCCGAGCTAAATGGGGTACTCCCCGTTTAATAGCCGGTACCGTATACGGGGATGTCCCCGGTTAGCAAGCGTGGCCCTAGAGCCGACGCCTCCAGAAACGCCGCCCGGCTCCTCGCCGCCGCCCGGGAAGTGCTGGCCGAGGCGGGCAACGATGCCGCATTCGACGTGATAGCCCGACGCGCCGGCGTCGGCAACGCCACCCTGTACCGGCATTTCCCGACCCGCGCGGATCTCCTCGTGGCCGTCTACGCCGACGAGGTCACCACGCTGTGCGAACGCGGCACGCGGCTACTGGACTCCGCCGATCCGATCGGCGCGCTGTTCGCCTGGCTCGACGAGTTCGTGGTGCACATCGCCACGAAGCGTGCACTCGCTCTGGCCGCCACGGAGGGGACCAACGAGCGCCGGACCGCGCTGTTCCACCAGTGGCATGCAGCGATCACCTCGACGGCTGAGCGCCTGATCCGACACGCACGGCCCGCGCTCCGCTCCGACGTCACCGCAACCGACGTGCTGACGCTGGCCAGCGGCGCCGCGCTGAGCACCGACATCGCACACGCCCGTCGCCTGGTCACCATGCTGCGTACCGGCATTGTCGCTCAACCCGGTAGCGCGACCGACGACTGACGACCGAACGCCCTAGGGCAGAACGGTCCCGCCACGTGCGCCGGACGAAGCGGATCCGACGCGGACCGTCATCGGCCCAGCCAGCCGCCGTCGACGGGCAACACGATCCCGTTGACGTAGTCCGACGCCGCCGACGCGAGAAACACCGTGGCGCCACCGAGATCGTCGGTGCGGCCCCAGCGGCCCGCCGGGATCCGGGCGAGAATGGCCCGATCCCGATCGGGGTCCTCGCGCAGTGCCCGGGTGTTGTCCGTGGCGATGTAACCGGGCGCGATGGCGTTGACGTTCACCCCCCGGGCCGCCCACTCGTTCGCCAGCGCCTTGGTCAGCCCGGCCACGCCCGACTTCGACGCGGCGTAGCCGGGAACGGTGATGCCGCCCTGGAAGCTCAGCAGCGACGCGGTAAAGATGATCTTTCCTCGGCCGCGCTCGACCATCGTCCGGCCGATCTCCCGGCTCAGCACGAACTGGCTGCTCAAGTTCACCTCGATAACGTGGTCCCACAGCTCGTCCGGGTGATCGGCGGCCGGGGTACGGGCGATCGTGCCGCCGTTGTTCACCAGGATGTCGATCGGCCCGAGCGCGGTGAGGTCCCGGGCCAACCGGTGCACGGCCGCCCGGTCGGCGAGATCGGCCCGCAGCGCGCTGAACCGGCGGCCCGCCGCCCGCACCCGGCGTTCCACCTCGCTCCCGCGCGGTTCCAGTTGCGCGGAGACACCAACGATGTCGGCCCCGGCCAGGGCCAGGGCCTCCGCCATGGCCAGGCCGATGCCGCGCCGGGCACCGGTCACGACGGCGGTCCGTCCGGACAGGTCGAACAACGCGGTCACCGGTCGTCTCCCCGCCAGTCGAGCAGCACCTTGAGCACGCCGCCGCCCTCCTCGAGGGCCACGAACGCGGCGTTCACCGCCTCGACGGGCTCGACCCGCGAGATGAGCTGTCCGGCCGGGACCGCGCCGGAGGCGACCAACCGGATCGCCTCCGCCATGTCGTCCCGCTGGTACAGGCGGGCGCCGAGCAGCTCCAGCTCGCGCCAGAAGAACCGGTGCAAATTGACTTCCCTGGGCCGGGGGTGGATCGCCACCAGCACCAGCCGGCCACGGGTGGTCAGGACGTCGACCGCCGTGCCGACGCCGGCGGCGGAGCCGGAGACCTCGAAGGCGATGTCGGCGCCCGCGCCGTCGGTACGGTCGTGCACCAACGCCACCACGTCGGTCGCGCCCGGGTCGACGGCCTCGATTTCCATCCCGTTCGCGGCGGCCCGGCGGAACGGGTCCGGCTCGACGAGAAGCACCCGGGCGCCGCGGCCCCTCGCGACGGTGGCGATCAGGACACCGACCGGCCCGCCGCCGACCACGACGACCGCGTCGCCGGCGGTCACGTCCGCCCGCCGGATGTCGTGCACCGCGACCGCGACCGGTTCGACGAGCGCCGCGTGGTCGAGCGGCAGGTTCTCGGGGAGCGGCAGGACCAGGTCCGCCGGCACGGTCCAGAAGGACTGCATGGCGCCCGGCGAGTCGATGCCGAGAAAGTTCATCGCGTGGCAGATGTGGGAGTTTCCGCGCCGGCAGGCGGCGCAGCGCCCGCACGACCGGGTCGGCATCACGGTCACGGCCTGGCCGACCGACCAGCCGGTGGTCTCCTCCCCGACGGCCGCGATCCGGCCGGACATCTCATGTCCGATGATCGCCGAGGCGCCGACCCGGGCGTCCATGTCCCCGTGGTAGATGTGCAGGTCCGTGCCGCAGATCCCGGTGTAGGCCACCGCGATCCGCACCTGGCCGCGACCCGGCGGTTCCGGCTCACGTTCCTCGATCCCGAGGTGGCGAGCCCCCCGGTAGACCACTGCCTTCATCGATCCTCCGTCTCGGCGGCCGGTACGTCACTCGTGGGTGAACCGCCCCGGCGGTGCACTCACGATTCGTCTGTTCTGGTGTTCAGCTCGCGCTGAGGCTCTGGTCGTCAGCTCACGCCCAGGTTCGCGCAAGACGCGGTGGCCGGGTCAGTGGCGTGCGGTGGGCGACACGTCGTTGTGGGAGTGCAGCGGCGCGCCGGGGAACGGCCGCGCGGTGGCGATGCCGTCGACCCCGGCCAGCAGTCGCCGCCCGGCCCGCTCCGGCCGGACGTTCGGACCCTCGGACGCCTGCGCCCGCGGGTGCCGGACGGCCCGGATCCGGTCCTCGTCGACCCGGACGCCCAGGCCGGGTGAGTCACCGAGCACGAAGGCGCCGTCCTCGACGTACAGGTCGACGGAGACGCCGACCGGCGGAGTCAGGTCCTGCAACTCGCTGGTCAGGTGGTTCGGCACCGCGGTCGCGGCGTGCAGCAGCCCGATCGGGCTGTTGCCGATCGGGCTGACCGGGAGGTCGTGGGCGTGGGCCAGGGCGGACGCCCGCAGGAAGTGGGTCACCCCCCAGACGGCGGCCATCTGCACGATGTCGACCGCTCCGGCGGCGATCAGCGGACGGTACTGCTCCAGCCCGGTGAGGTTCTCCCCGGTGGCGACCGAGGCGCGGATTCCCCGGCCGACGGCGGCGAGGCCCTCGGCGTCCCACCGCCGGACGGGCTCCTCGATCCAGATGAGGTCGAGGGCCCGTTCCAGTTCGCAGACGTGTCGGACGGCCTGCTTGCGGGTCCAGGCCTCGTTGACGTCGAGCATCAGACCCGGCCGCTGGCCGTGCCCCGCCTCGGTCAGCACGTCCCGGACCAGACAGAGGCGCTGCCGGTCGCGCTCGATGTCGAGGCCGCCCTTGAGCTTGGCGGCCCGCAGCCCGTACCGGGCGTAGACCTCGTACGTCGCGACGAGTTCGTCGTCGGTCAGCCCGATGTCCAGGCCGGACGCGTAGGCGGGAACCAGCCGGTCCCGCCCGCCCAGCAGCCGCCACAGTGGCTCGCCGGCCACCTGCGCCTTGATGTCCCACAGGGCGGTGTCGAGCGCGCCGATGGTGCCGAAGACCGGCCCCGCGTGCCCCGCCTTGAAGGTGTGCCGCAGCATGCGGTCGTAGAGGCTGGTCACGGCCCGGGGATCTTCGCCGTCGATGGCCGCGAAGATCCGCTCGATCTCCACGTGCGGTCCGAGGCCGACCCCCGAGATGCCCTCGTCGGTCTCGACGACGACGACCGACACCGGGACCACCCCGTCGGCGAAGACGCCGTTGGCGTCGCCGACGGGTCGTCCCCACTCCTGGACCGTGGTGAGTGTCCGATATCCGGTGATGCGCATGTCAGCCCTTCGTGGAACCGGCGGCGACGCCGTCGGCGATCTGGCGCTGGAGGAACAGGTAGACCACCAGGACGGGAAGAGCGGCGATCAGGACTCCGGAGGCGAAGGTGGGGATGTCGTCCGAGTACTGCCCCCGCAGCGAGGTCACGCCGACCATGAGGGTCCGGTGGTCCGCCGAGGGCATCATCACCAGCGCCATGAGGACGTCGTTCCAGCAGAACAGGGCGTTGAGGATGCCGACCGACAGCAGCGCCGGGGTACCCAGGGGCAGCATGATCCGGCGGTACACGCCGTACACGCTGTTGCCGTCGATCCTGGCCGCGTCGACGATCTCCGGTGGGATGGTCCGGTAGTAGCTCGTCATCAGGAAGACGGTGAACGGCAGGAACTGGGCCACGTAGACGAGGACCAGCCCGGGGTACGTGTCGATGAGGCCGCCGTCGGCCATGGTCCGGGCGAGCGGCACCATGATCACCTGGAACGGCACGAAGAGTCCCGCGAGGCAGCCCAGGAACAGCGCCGCCGAACCGCGGAACCGCAGCTGGCTCAGGGCGAAGCCGGCCATCGACCCGAACAGCAACAACAGGGCCACCGACGACGTCACCACCAGCAGGGAGTTGACGAAGTACCGGGCCATGCCGACGCTGTTCCACGCCGTGCTGATGTTCTCCCAGCGCAGGGCGTCGGTCAGGGAGAACCGGTCGAGGATGTAGTCGCGCCGGGTCTTCATCGCGACGTTGGCGGTGAACAGCAGAGGATAGATCGTCGCCAGCGCGAGCAGCGCCATCGGGATGGCGACCACCCACCGGCCCGGACGGTTGCGAGACATCAGTCCTCCCTTCCCGCCCGCTGGAGCAGCTTGATCTGCAGCAGCCCCACGACGAGCATGATCATGAAGAGGACCGTCGACGCGGCCGACGCGAGGGCGGGGCGGTTCATCCGTCCCTGCTGGATCCAGATGTAGTACTCCGGCAGGTACGTCGACCCCTCCGGACCGCCGCTGGTCATCACGTAGAGCAGGCCGAACATGGAGGTCAGCATCCCGATCATCGTGGTCACGAAGACGAACTGGATGGTGCGCGACAGGCCCGGGACGATCACGTGCCAGACGACCTGGGGCAGTGACGCCCCGTCGACCCGGGCCGCGTCCAGCAGCGCGGCGTCCAGGGTCGCGAAGCCGGCGAGGAACACCACCAGGGCCATGCCGAACGTCGCCCAGACGTACACCCCGACCACGACGTACATCGCCACGTCCGGGTCCCCGAGCCAGTCCACCGGACCGATGCCGACCGAGGAGAGGACGGCGTTGAGCGGGCCGTCGAAGGCGAGCAGGAGGTTGAAGATCGCGCCGACGATCACCGGGGAGAGCACGGCGGGGAAGAAGTAGACGCCGCGGTAGAGCCGGTGGCCGGGCACCCGGAGGTAGATGAAGGTCGCGAGCAGCCCGGGAATCGCCACCGCCACCGGCAGCAGCAGCACCAGCCGTCCCACGTTGGCCAGCGCGGTCCGCCACAGCGGGTCCTGGAACAGCTCCAGGTAGTTGTCGACGCCGACCGCGGTTCCGTTCCGCTCACCGTCGCCGGTGAAGGAGAAGTTGACCCCGAGGAGCAGCGGGTAGAGCCGTAGCACCACGATGACCAGGACGGCCGGAGCCACCAGGACGTAGGGAGCGAGGCGTTCGGCCCGCGGGCCACCGGCGCGCCGGGGACGGGTGCCGTCGCGGTGGGTGGCGGACCCGGGCGCCGCCCCGTCGGTACGTCCGGCCTCGACCGGACGAACCGACGGCGGTACGTTTCCGACCGGCACCGGTTCAGCCCGCCTGGTCGGAAGCGGCCAGCTGCTTCACCACCTCGTCAACGGTGATCGAGCCGCTGAGCAGTTGCTGGGAGAGCCGACCCATCAGGTCCAGGGTCTTCGAGGAGAGCGCCACGTGCAGGGCCGGCTTGCCGCCCTTGATCTCGGAGACGATCGTGGCGACGGCCGGGCCGCCCCGCGACACGTCGATCGTGGTGTCGGCGGCGACCGCGCCGGCGTCGGCGTAGAAGGCCCGCAGCGCGTCGGTCGAGGTCAGCGATCGCACCAGGTCGGCGGCGACCTTCGGGTCCTTCGTCCACTTGGCGACCCCGTAGCCGATACCGCCGTCGTAGGGCAGGCTCGGGGTGGTCCCGGTGGTGACGACCGGGGCCTTCATGACGCCGAGCTTGTCGGCCGTCAGGAACTCGTTGAAGTCCTTCCAGTGCCCCACGTCCGACATCAGCCCGATGACGTGGGCGGCCTTGCCGGACTGGAAGAGCGCGAAGGAGTCGTTGAACATCGCGGTCGAGTTGGCCCCGTCGTTGTTCAGGCCCGCGTCGCCGGCCTCCTTCCAGAGCTGGAAGACCCGCTTGACGTCGGGTGAGGTCCAGTCGCGCTTTCCGGCGATCCAGTTGTCGTACTCCTGCGCGGTGAGGACGCCCGACGCCAGGCCCGAGAGCCAGAACTGGATACCGAAGCCCTCCTTGTTGCCGAGGGCGAGGCACTTGGCGCCGGCCTTGGCGATGGCGGCGCAGTCGGCGACGAACTTGCTCCACGTCGTGGCCGGGCTCGCCGGGTCGAGCCCGGCCTTTTCGTAGATCGCCTTGTTGTAGTAGATCGGGTGGCCCTGCAGCGTCACCGGGCTGGCGTAGACCTTGCCGTCCTTGGTGAACGCGCCCCAGCCGGCGAGGCGCTGCCTGTCCTCGGCCACGTACCCGTCCAACGGAACCAGTGCGTCCACCCGGTCACGGATCTGACCGCCCCCGTTGAACAACACGACGTCCGGACCCTTGCCCGACTGGATAGCCGCGCCGAGCAGCGTGTAGTACTGGTCGAAGGGCTGCGCGACGAACTCGACCGTCACGCCCGGGTGCTTCTTGGCGAAGTCCGCCTTCGCCTTTTCGATGTACGGTGCGGCGGAAGCCTCGCCGGACTTCCAGTCCCACACCACGAGTTTGCCCTCCGACCCGCCCGGGGACGAGCCGGGCCCTGTGGCGCTTCCACAGCCGGCCAACGCCAGTCCCACAACGAGGACGGCCGGCCACATTGCTCGCTGTTTCATCGTTGTCACCCTTTGAACGTGGGGTGGCCGGCGAACCGACCGTCGGGCGTCACCATTGCGCCGAAACGTAACTCGTATGATGTGTGCCGTCAACGGTCCGCCGTACACTGACCAACGGGCACCGGGCTACCAGCGCGGTGAGCCGTCCGGAGGGGACATGACGCCATCGCAGGAGACCGCCTTGAATGCTTCAGCGCCCCCGGCCTGGACCCGCCGACCGACCAACCTCGCCCGGGCCGTCACCGCCGAGTTGGTGGAGCGCATCGTTCGCGGAACGCACCCCTCCGGTACGTCACTTCCGCCCGAGCCGGTGCTCTGCGAGACCTTCTCCGTCAGCCGGACCGTCGTCCGGGAAGCGGTCAAGATCCTTCAGGAGAAGGGGCTGGTGCAGGTCCGCCAGGGCGCCGGCACCATGGTGACCCCGCCGTCGTCCTGGGACATGCTCGACGAACTCGTCCTCGCGGCCACCATCGCCGAGGACGACAGCCTCGCCATCCTCGACGATCTCGTCGTCACCCGGCGGGTGTTGGAGTCCGACATGGCCAACGTCGCCGCCCGCCTGGCGGACCCGGAAACCGTCGACCGGCTGGGCGCCCTGGTCGAGCGGATGGACGAGCTGGTCGACGACACCGTCACCTACCACGAGCACGACCGCGCCTTCCACGACACGGTCATGCAGGCGTCCGGCAACCGCATCGCCCGCGGGGTCGTACGCGCGCTGGAGAGCCAGGTCGTCAACACCGCCCGGTACATGGGCCGGACCGAGCGATCCCTGTGCGTGGCGTCCAACCGCGGGCACCGGCGCATCTACGAGCGCATCGCCGCACACGACCCGGACGGCGCCGCCGAGGCGATGTTCACGCACATCACCGAGGCGTGGCTCGTCCGCCGCAACGGAACGGGCAGTCCCAGCCGGCTCGAACGGTGACATGTCGACCGGGCGGACGGGCTCGCGGTCCGCTGCGGGTGCCGGTACCCCGCCCACCACGAGCCCGCCCGCCGGGTCCTCGGACCGGTCTCAGGAGAACTGCGCGAAGAACCTCCAGATCTCACCCTTGGTCCAGGTGGTGACGCCGCTCTCGGCGTAGGTCCCGTCCACCGGGCCGGGCATGTGACCGTTGTCGAACGCGGCCCACTGCACCGGGTAGCCGGAACGGCATCCCGAGTAGGCGGTGGTGACGTGCGTGCGGCTGCCCGCCGCCGGCTCCGGCGGGTTCTGGGCGGCGCAACCGTTGTTCCGGACGAAGGTGTCCCGCAGCGCCCGCCCCTGCGAGATGTTGAGGACGTTGTCCGTGATGCCGTGCAGCCCGAAGTACGCGATCGGCTGGGTACCGCCGCTGCAGCCGCTGATCTGCGCACCGGAGATGACCGCGACGGCCCGGAACACGTTCGCCCGGGCGCAGGCGAGCGCGTAGCTCATGCCGCCGCCCCAACTGAAGCCGAGGGCGAAGCGCTGCCTCGGGTTGACGCAGAGGTCGCTCTCGATCCGCTGGATCATGTCGTCGACGAAGGTCACGTCCTCGCCGCCGGCGTTGCCCCAGCCGTTGCCCAGCCCCTGCGGCGCGACCAGGATCGCGCTGTTGTTCGACTGCTCCTGCTGGCCGTAGTAGGACCAGGCGGCCCCGCTGGTGCCGCCCGAGGAGACGTCCTGCATGGTCCCGCCGCGCCAGTGGAAGGCGAAGATCAGCCGGTACGGGTTGGTGTTGTTGTAGTTGCTCGGCATCCGCAGGATGAACGAGCGGCTCTTGCCGTTGCTCTGGATCGTGTACGTGCCGCTCGACAGCGTCGGGGCCCGGCCGCACCCGGTGCCGCCCGACGGCGGGTCGCCGCCGTCGACGCGGACGAGTTGCCACTGCTGGTTGGCGCCGCCCCAGTCGGCGTACTGCACGATGTTTCCTCCGTCCGCCGTGGACGCGCCCTGCACCTCGACGGCCTTGCCGCTGTGCCGGCTGATCAACCGGACGTGCCCGCCGTCGGAGTCGGCCAGCCGGAACTGCTGGTTCGTCGCGTTGAGGTCGGACCACTGCACGATCGCGCCGCCGTCGGCGGTCGACCAGTTGTACACGTCGAGGACCTTGCCGGAGTGTCGGGACTTCAGCCGGTAGAAGCCGCCGCCCGAGTCCACGAACTGCCACTGCTGGTTCGCACCGTTGTTGCGGGCCCACTGGGTGATCCGCGCGCCGTCGCCCGTGGCCGAGCCGTACAGGTCCAGCGCCTTGCCGCTGTTCCGGTTCACCAGCACGTACCAGGCGCTGGTGTCCACCGTCGCCGCGGCCGCGGGCGCGACGTTCGTCGCGACGAGCGTGCCGGCCGCGACGACCGCCGCCGCCGCGCCGGCCAGCGCCGACCGCCAGCGACGTCGCCGTGGAGAGGCGGGACGAGCCGCACCGGTGGCCTTCATGATCCGCTCCTTCTTCTCGGGGGTCGCACGCGAGCAGAGCGGGCGCGTGCGCCCAGGGGGTGTGCCGCGTCCGGTGGTGGCGTCGGCACGCTGCGTGGTTCGGGGGTGTCACGCCCGCCGCGCGTGAATGTCACGCGCGTCGCGCACGGGTGTCACGTCCGCCGTGCCGCCCGGTAGGTGTGGCCGGCCCGGACGGCGACCTGGACGACGTCGCCCTCGGGCCGCGTGGTGGCGGGCACGGTACCGTCGGCGACGTCGACGAGCGTGTAGCTCCCGGTGAAGAGCCGGGCGCGCAGTCTGACGTTGCCGTCGCGGTCGGCCCTGACCAGGAACTCGTCGGCCTGGCCGCCGGTCCACGTCATGGTGACGGTGTAGCCGCCCCGGCCGCGCAGGCCCGCCACCCGGCCCGCGGGCCAGGCCGTCGGCAGCGCGGGCAGCAGGTGCAGTTCGCCGTTGTGGCTCTGCAGCAGCATCTCGGCGATGCCGGAGGTGGCGCCGAAGTTGCCGTCGATCTGGAACGGCGGATGCAGGTCGAACATGTTCGGCGCGAGGCGGTCGGTCCGCACCAGGTCGCGGACGAGCTTGTGCGCGCGCGTACCGTCCTCCATCCGCGCCCAGTAGTTGATTTTCCAGGCGAGGGACCAGCCGGTCCCGTCGTCGCCGCGCAGTTCGAGCGTCCGGCGAGCGGCCTCGTACAGCTGGGGCGTGCCGCGCCGGGTGATCTGGTTGCTGGGGTGCAGGCCGTACAGGTGGGAGATGTGGCGGTGGGTCCGCTCGGGCTCGATCCAGTCGGCGAGCCACTCCTGGATGTTGCCGCGCGAGCCCACGCGCATCGGCGGTAGGCGGTCCCGGGCGGTGCGGACCTGGGCCCGGAAGGTGGTGTCCACGCCGAGCACCTCGCTGGCCCGGGCGACGCCCTCGAACAGGTCGCGGAGGATCTGGTTGTCCATGGTGGGGCCGGCACAGACGCTGACGTTCGCGTGGTGGGCGAGTTCCGGGGAGTTCGACGGGTTGGTGACGAGGTAGCCGAGCGTCGGATGGGTGACCAGGGTGTCGAGGAAGAACTGCGCGGCGCCCTTCATGGCCGGGTAGTTGGCGCGCAGGAACGCGACGTCGCCGGTGAACAGGTAGTGGTCCCAGATCAGGGTCGCCAGCCAGGCCCCACCGGTCTGCCACATCCCCCACAGCGCGCCGTCGACGACCGAGGATCCCCGCCAGCCGTCGGTGTTGTGGTGGGTCACCCAGCCGCCGGCGCCGTACTGGGCCTGCGCGGTGCGCGCCCCGGTGACCGCCAGGTCCCTGATCATGTCGAAGACCGGGAGGAAACACTCGGCGAGGTTGGTCGTGTCGGCGGGCCAGTAGTTCATGGGCAGATTGGCGTTGATGGTGTATTTCGAGTCCCAGGGTGGGGCCATCGAGTCGTTCCAGATGCCCTGGAGGTTGGCCGGCTGGGTGCCCGGCCGCGAGGAGGAGATCAGCAGGTATCGGCCGAACTGGAACAGCAGCGCGGAGAACTGCGGGTCGTCGACGCTGGCGTGTTGGGCGATCCGCACGTCGGTCGGCTGGTCGGCGGCGGCGGTGCGACCCAGGTCGATCGTGACCCGGTTGAACAGCGCCTGGTAGTCGGCCACGTGGCGGCTGCGCAGCTGGTCGTAACCGACGGTGCGGGCGGCGGTGAGGCGGGCCCGCGCGGTGCCCTGGTAGTCCCCGTTGACGGTGCGGTAGTTGACGTAGCTGGAGGCGATCGAGACCAGCAGCGTCACGCTGGTGGCGCCGGAGACCCGCAGCGTTCCGCCGGAGCTGCTGACCGTCCCGCCGGTGGCGGTGGCGTGGGCCAGGGCGAGGAAGCGGACCGAGCCGTTGATCCCCTCCATGCTGCCGGAGATCCCGTCGAGCGCGATCGTCGCACCGTCCGGGCTGGCCACCGTCGTCCGTTGCGGGCTGTCGAACGAGGCGCTGAAGGTGATCGAGTTGGCCCGGTCGGCGGTCAGCCGGACCACGATCACCTGGTCCGGCGCGCTCGCGAACACCTCACGCTGGTACCGCACCCCGTTCAGCACGTAGGTCACGGAGGCGGTGGCGGTGGTGAGGTCGAGCGTCCGGTGGTACTGCGACGCCGTGCCGGAGGCGAAGGCGAGCCGGAGGTTGCCGACCGGCTGGTACGCCAGCTGCCCGGCGGGTCTGCCGAGCATCGCCTGGTCGACCAGTGTCTGCGCCTGGCTCCACTGGTCCGCGAAGACCAGCCGCCGGATCTCCGCCAGCGAGGCCGCGCCGCGGGTGTTGGCGGAGTCGTACGGGCCACCGGCCCAGACGGTGTCCTCGTTGAGCTGCAGTCGCTCCGCGTCGACGTTGCCGAACACCATGGCGCCGAGGCGGCCGTTGCCGACCGGCAGCGCCCGCAGCCAGTCGGTGCCGGCGGGCTCGTCGTACCAGAGCGCCAGGTCGTTGGCGGCCAGCACCTGTGGCGGTACCGCCGGATGGGCCCGGGCGGTGGCCGTCCACGCCGCTGGCAGCAGCAGGGCGCCGGCCCCGGCCGCTCCGGCGGTGAGAAGTCTCCTTCGCGTCACTTCAGACATCGTGATTTCTCCAACCAGCGGAAATGACTACGGTCAGCGGCACGTCGGCGGCGGCGCCGAGAGCGGCCACCCCGGGGCGGCCACCCCAGGACGGCCACCCCGGGGCGGCCACCCCGGGGCGGTCGCCCCAGGACGGCCGGCCCGGTGGTGCCGTCGCCGGATGCGGTCATGGGGTGGTCAGCTCGAATCGCCGTACGGCCACCGAGCCGCCGAGCGCCTGGGTGGCGTAGTTGAAGATGCCGAACCGGTAGCCCATGAAGAACTGCCAGGCGTTGTTCAACGTGAACGCCGGCCCGAGCGAGGTGAAGGTGCTGCCGTTGGTGCTGTACGAGAAGCGGGCCTGGCGTCCGGAGCCGGGTCTGATGTCGGCGTTGACGCGCAGCCAGATCCGGCCGCCGGAGACGGTGGCGCTGGCCTGTTCGGCGCCGGTGCCGGTGGTGTTCCAGCTGCCGTCCATGGTCAGGCCGTTGGTCATCACCACCCGGGTGGCGCCGTTGTCGCGCTTCACGCCGATCCAGGCGGACTGGTCCCGCAGCATGGCGAGCCCGCTGCGGTCGCCGTCGCGCATCGTCGAGTAGTCGAGTTCGATGGTCGCCGTCGAACTCGGTCCCTGGATCCGGTGGGTGAGGGTGTTGCGGGCGTTGTAGAGGTCGTTGGTGACGGTGGCGGCGTCGAGGCGCAGCCCGTTGTTCACCGACCACCGGCTGTTGTCCGGATTGTGGTTCCACTCCCACTGCGGCCCGAGGGTGGTGCCGGCGAACGTGTCGACGCCGGTGAGGGGCTTCACCGCGCGCGGCGGCGGGGGCAGGTTCGGCGCGGGGTACGACGCGCCCCAGGCCCCGTTGACGGTCTGTACCACCGGCCACCCGTCCGAGGTCCAGGTGATCGGCGCGAGGGCGGGGACCCGACCGCCGGGGTAGGCGTCGACGAAGGCCATGTAGTACCAGTCGCCGTTCTGGGTCTGCACCAGCCCGCCCTGGTGCGGTACCCCGCCGCCGGAGATCGGACCGGGCATGTTCAGCAGCACCTGCCGCATCTCGTACGGGCCGAAGGGGCTGCTCGACTTGAGCACGTACTGGCCGTTGGCGGGGCGGGTGAGCCAGATGTAGTAGCTGCCGTTGCGCTTGTAGAACCGGGCGCCCTCCAGGGTGCCGACGCTCGACGGGGTCTGGAACACCTGCTGCGTACGGACCTGGCCGAGTCCGTCGGCGGTGAGCTGGGCGACGCTGATCGTCGTGTTGCCGTAGGCGACGTACATGGTGTCGTTGTCGTCGATCAGCAGCCCGGCGTCGTAGTAGCAGTTGTTGATCCGCGAGCGCTTCTGCCAGGGCCCCTCCACCGACGTCGCCGTGTACACGTACGTCCGGTTGAACTCGGTGCAGCCGATCCAGTAGTACGTGCCGTTGCTGCGGCGGTAGTTGAACGCGGACGCCCAGATGCCCTTGACGTAGGCCCGCCCGCCGCTCATGTTGTAGGCGTTGTTGTCGAAGTCCAGGTTCGGTACGGAGTGACCGGCGAATTCCCAGTTCACCAGGTCGTACGAGCGCAGGATCGGCGCACCCGGCGAGTAGTGCATGGTGGAGGCGGACAGGTAGTAGGCGTTGTCGACCCGGATGATGTCGACGTCCGCGAAGTCCTGCCACACCACCGGATTCGAGTACGACGTACCGGGGTTGCCATCGCCGCCGACGCGGACGAGTTGCCACTGCTGGTTGTTCCCGCCCCAGTCGGTGTACTGCACCACGTTGGCGCCGTCCACGGTCGAGGCGTTCTGCACCTCCACGGCCTTGCCGCTGTGACCGGCGAGCAACCGCACGTAGCCGCCGGCCGAGTCCGCGAGCCGGAACTGCTGGTTCGTCGAGTTGTTGTCCGTCCACTGGACGATCGCGGCGCCGTCCGCGGTCGAGCGGTTGGACACGTCCAGCACCTTGCCGGAGTGCCGCGAGCGCAACCGGTAGAGCCCGTTACCCGAGTCGACGAACTGCCACTGCTGCTGGGCACCGTCGTTACGGCTCCACTGCGTGATCCGCGCACCGTCGCTCGTGGCCAGGTTGTACACGTCCAACGCCTTGCCGCTGTTGCGGTTCAGCAGCACGTACCAGGCGTTCGTGTCCACCGTCGCCGCCGCGGCCGGCGCGGGATGCACCGCCGCCAACGAGCCGCCCAACACCACCGCCGCGGTCGCGGCGCCGAGCCGCGACCACCACCCACGCCGCCGCGAGGGCGGCGCGGCCCACGGAATCTCCCCAAAGACGGTCATGATCCTCCTCAACGGCCGAGTCGAGCGGGCGGCCCGCAACGAACGACGCCGCGATGCACCAGAGCCGGCGCCCCGGGCGCCGATGAATGAGAGCGCTAACAGGGCGCCCACCGACGCCGCAGCTGCAGCAGCGGGCGCGAATGGACGGATTGAGCAGGGGTTCGACGAGGTGGGCCTGCCCGGTCGGCCAAAGCTCCCATCGCCCCTCGCTCATCGACTGTGAGCGACAACACGCGGTTCGTCAAGTCGTGCCGAACCGCGGCGGAACTCTCCGCCCGCCCCCGGCGAGGCCCGGTTGGCGAGTTTGCTCCCGTTCCGGCCGGCGTCGGCCCCGCCCGCGCGCTCGTCCTCCCGGGCCTCCCCCGCCCCGCCGCCTGCGCGTTCGCGGCGCCGGCGCGTCGATGGTCGAATGCCGGCGGCCACCGCCGCCCGGCCCGCGACGTTTCGGCGCCGTGTCAGCCAGGAAACGATGCTTGCACATGTGTTAACGGCAGGCTATGTTAGCGCTCACATAGACACGGGCGTATGACGTCAGACATCGGTCCACCCATCCGTCCCGGCAGCGGCACCGCTCACCGCGCATCAGGGAGACGTGCCCAGCCGCGCACCCAACGGAGGCCCCCATGCCGATCCCCGCCATGAGCCGCCGCCACCTGTTGCAGGCCGCCGGCGCCGCCACCGTCGCCTCGGCCATCGGTCCCGGAGTCGGGGATTCCCCGGCGGCGGCCGGGCTCGCCCCGGCCCGACCGGACATCGGAGTCTCCGCGTATCCGTTCGACCTCGGCCAGGTACGGCTGACGGCCAGCCGCTGGCTCGACAACCAGAACCGCACGCTGAACTACCTGCGGTTCGTCGACGTGAACCGCCTGCTCTACAACTTCCGGGCCAACCACCGCCTCGCCACGAACGGTGCCGCGTCGAACGGCGGCTGGGACGCCCCGACGTTCCCGTTCCGCACGCACGTGCAGGGGCACTTCCTCTCCGCCTGGGCCCAGGCGTACGCCGTACTCGGCGACACCACCTGCCGCGACAAGGCGAACCAGATGGTGGCCGAACTCGCCAGGTGCCAGGCCAACAACGCCGCGGCCGGCTTCAACACCGGGTACCTGTCCGGCTTTCCCGAGTCCGACTTCAGCGCCCTCGAAGCGCGCACGCTGAGCAACGGCAACGTGCCGTACTACTGCGTTCACAAGACCCTCGCCGGCCTGCTCGACGTCTGGCGCCTGCTCGGCAACACCCAGGCCCGCGACGTGCTCCTGGCCCTCGCCGGCTGGGTCGACTGGCGCACCGGCAGGCTGACCTCCAGCCAGATGCAGGCCATGTTGGGTACCGAGTTCGGCGGCATGAACGCCGTCCTGACCGACCTGTACCAACAGACCGGCGACGCCCGCTGGCTGACCGCGGCCCAGCGGTTCGACCACGCCGCCGTGTTCAATCCCCTGGCGAGCAACCAGGACCAGCTCAACGGGCTGCACGCCAACACCCAGGTGCCCAAGTGGATCGGCGCGGCCCGGGAGTACAAGGCCACCGGCACGACCCGCTACCGGGACATCGCCACCAACGCCTGGAACATCACCGTCGACGCGCACACCTACGTGATCGGCGGCAACAGCCAGGCCGAGCACTTCCGGGCCCCGAACGCCATCGCCGGATACCTGCGCACCGACACCTGCGAGGCCTGCAACACGTACAACATGCTGAAGCTGACCCGCGAGCTGTGGGCGCTGGACCCGAACCGGGTCGCGTACGTCGACTTCTACGAGCGGGCCCTGCTCAACCACATCGTCGGGGCGCAGAACCCGGCCGACAGCCACGGGCACATCACCTACTTCACCCCCCTGAACCCGGGCGGTCGCCGCGGGGTGGGTCCGGCGTGGGGCGGCGGCACCTGGAGCACCGACTACAACTCGTTCTGGTGCTGCCAGGGCACGGGCCTGGAGGCCAACACGTCGTTGACGGACTCGATCTACTTCTACAACGGCACCACGCTGACCGTGAACCTCTTCATGCCGTCGGTGCTCACCTGGTCGCAGCGCGGGATCACCGTCACCCAGACCACCGGCTACCCGGTCAGCGACACCACGACGCTCACCGTCACCGGAACCGCCAGCGGGACGTGGACGATGCGCATCCGCATCCCCGGTTGGACGAACGGGGCAACGGTCAGCGTCAACGGCGTCGCGCAGAGTATCGCGACCACGCCGGGCAGCTACGCCAGCCTCACCCGCTCCTGGGCCTCGGGCGACACCGTCACCGTACGCCTGCCGATGCGGGTCACGGTGCAACCGGCCAACGACAACCCGAACGTGGTGGCCCTCACCTACGGCCCGGTCGTGTTGTCGGGCAACTACGGCAACACGGCGCTCACCGCGCTCCCCGCGTTGAGCACCGGCTCCGTCACCCGTACCAGCAGCAGCTCGCTGGCCTTCACCGCGACGGCCAACGGCGCCACCGTCAACCTCGGCCCGTTCCACGACGCGCACGGGCACAACTACACCGTCTACTGGAGCGCCAACGGCCAGGCGGGCGGCTCGACCGCCAGCTACCGCCTGGTCAACGCGGCCAGCGGGCTGGTGCTGGGCATCCAGAACATGTCGACCGCCGACGGTGGCCTGGCGCTGCAGTGGGGCGACACCGGCACGCCGGACCACGACTGGGAGACGATCGTCGACGGCACCGCCCTGCGGTTCCGGAACGTGAACAGCGGCAAGGTGCTCGGGGTGCGGGACATGTCGACCGCCGACAACGCGCCGGTGCTGCAGTGGGCCGACAACGGCACCGCCGACCACCGGTGGAGCGTCGTCGACGTCGGCGACGGCTCGCACAAGATCCGCAACGTGAACAGCGGCAAGCTGTTGGCGATCCTCGGCGGCTCGACGGCGCAGGGCGCCCAGGCGGTGCAGGACCCGGACAACGGGACGCTGGACAACCAGTGGCGGTTCGTCCCCAACGGGGCGCGGCGGATTCAGAACCTCGCCAGCGGCCTCGTGCTCGGGGTCCGGGACATGTCCACGGCCGACGGCGGACCGGTGATCCAGTGGGGTGACACCGGCACCGCCGACCATCTCTGGACCGCTGTCGTCGACACCGGCGGCTACCTGCGGCTACGCAACTCCCACAGCGGCAGGGTGCTCGGGGTGGAGAACGCCGGCACCGGCAACGGCGCGCGGGTGGTTCAGTGGACCGACGACGGCGCCAACGACCACCGGTGGCGGCTGCGGTACGGCGGCAACGGCTGCTTCCGCATCCAGTGCGCGAACGGCGGCCGGGTCCTCGGGGTCGACGGCGCCTCCACCGCCCAGGGCGCCCAGGTCGTCATCTGGGACGACAACGGCACCAACGACCATCTCTGGCGGTTCCTCTAGGGGCAGTTCGAGGCCCCGAGGGAGATTCCATCGACATCAATCGACCAGCAGCCTTGGAGGAGCAGATGCGCGCACGTACCCGATGGTTGGCCGCCCTGACCGTGGCGTTGGTGACGGCGGTGGTGGCCGTCACGGAGCCGGGTCACTCGCCGCGGCCGGCGCAGGCGTTGAACAACGGGGTGGCCCGTACGCCGCCGATGGGTTGGAACAGCTGGAACACGTTCGGCTGCAACATCAACGAGACACTGATCCGGCAGGTGGCCGACGCGATGGTCGCCAACGGCATGCGGGACCTCGGTTACAAGTACGTCGTGGTCGACGACTGCTGGATGAACTCGACCCGGGACGCCCAGGGCAACCTGCAGGCCAACCCGAGCCGGTTCCCGAGCGGCATGAAGGCGTTGGGCGACTACCTGCACGCCCGGGGGCTGCTCTTCGGCATCTACCAGGCGCCGCTGGACCGGACCTGCGCACAGTACTTCGGATCGTATCCCGGGGCGACCGGCGCCCAGGGACACGAGGCCCAGGACGCGCGGCAGTTCGCCGCGTGGGGCGTGGACTATCTCAAGTACGACTGGTGCTCGCCCACCGGCACCATCAACGACCAGGTGGCGACGTTCGCGAAGATGCGCGACGCGCTGGCGGCCACCGGCCGGCCGATCGTCTACAGCATCAACCCGAACAGCATCCACGAGAAGACCGGACCGCAGCGCAACTGGGGCGACGTGGCCAACATGTGGCGGACCACCGAGGACATCACCAACGCGTGGGACACCGGTCAGACCAACGGGTACCCGATGGGCATCCAGAACATCGTCAACGTCACCGTGCCGCTGGCCCACTACGCCGGTCCCGGCGCGTTCAACGACCCCGACATGATGGAGGTCGGCCGGGGCGGGATGAACGACACCGAGATGCGCAGCCACTTCGCCCTCTGGGCGATCATGGCGGCCCCGCTGATCGCCGGCAACGACCCACGCAACGCCGACGCGGCGACCCTGGCCATCCTGCGCAACCAGAACCTCGTCGCCATCAACCAGGACGCGTTGGCCCTGCAGGCGGTCCAGGTCTCCAACGACGGCACGCGGCGGGTGCTGGCCAAGCGGCTGGCCAACGGCGACGTCGCCGTGGCCCTGTTCAACCAGGGCGGTTCCACCACCACGGTGGCCACGACCGCGGCGGCGATCGGCAAGTCCGGCAGCTCGTTCACCCTCCGGGACGCCTGGACCAACGCCACCTCGACCACCACCGGCGCGATCTCCGCCAGCGTGCCGGCGCACGGCACGGTCGTGTACCGGGTCAGCGGCGGTGGCACCACCAACCCGCCGGCCACCTTCCGGCTCCGCAGCGAATCCAGCGGCCGATGCCTGGACGTGGAGAACAACGGCACGGCCAACGGCACGGCGATGCTGGTCTGGGACTGCCACACCGGCGCCAACCAGCAGTTCACCCAGTCCGGGCAGGCCCTGCAGGTGCTCGGCAAGTGCCTGGACATCCCGACGAACGCCGCCGCCGGCACCCGGGCGCAGCTGTGGGACTGCAACGGCGGTACCAACCAGCAGTGGACCTTCAACGGCAACGGCACCGTCAGCAACGTGCGACTTCCCGGTCTCTGCCTGGACGTCGACGACAACGGCACGGCCAACGGCACCCCGGTGATCGTCTGGACCTGCCACACCGCCGCCAACCAGCGGTGGGCCCGGGCCTGACGCGGGCTACCTGAGGCCGCCGACGGAAAGTCCGCCGCGCCAGTACCGCTGGAGGCTGAAGAACGCGATGACCAGTGGGATCACCGACACGAGCGCGCCCATGATGATCAGGCTCCAGAGGGAGGTGCTGCCCGCGTTGTTCGCGGAGGCGACCCCCTGCCAGAGGCCGAGTCCGACGGTGACGGGGAAGAGGCGGTTGTCGGAGAGCATGGCGAGGGGCAGGAAGTAGTTGTTCCACGACGCCACGGCGGACAGGAGCAGCACGGTGACCACCGCGGGTCGCATCAGCGGCAACGCGATCCGGAGGAAGGTGCGCACCTCTCCCGCGCCGTCGACCCGCGCCGCGTCCAGGATCTCGTCGGGGACCGCGTCGCGTGCGTACACGTGCATCAGATAGACCCCGAACGGGTTGAGCAGCGAGGGGAGGATCACCGCCCAGACCGTGTTGGTCAGGCCGAGCCGGGAGAACATGATGAAGGTCGGAATGACCAACGCGGTGGCGGGCACCATCAGCGCGCCCAGCACCACCGCGAAGCTGAAGCGCCTGGCGGCGAACCGGTACTTGGCGAACCCGTAACCGGCCAGCACGGCCAGGACCGTGGCGCCGATCCCACCGGCGAACGCGTACAGGGTCGAGTTGAGGATCCACCTGCCGTAGATGCCGCCGTCGTAGGTGAACAGTTGTTCGAGGTTGCCGAGGTAGTCGATCCGACCCGAGAACCACAGGGTGTTGCCGCCGCCGAACAGCCCTGGGGCGTCCTTGGCGCTGTTGACGACGACCCACCAGAACGGTACGAGGAAGTACACGACCAGGAATCCGAGCAGAAGCTGCAGCGGAAGGTGGCGTTGCGGGCGGCGGCGCGCCCGGGCGCCGGTGCGGTCGGCCATCAGAGGAAGCTCCTCCGCTTGCGGGTGAAGAACAGGAAGGCGTACACGCAGACGAAGACGACCCCGCCGAGGGCGAAGGAGATCGCCGATCCGTAGTTGAAGTTGGCGAGCGCGAACGCCTGCTGGTACGCGTACATGTTGGGGGTGAAGTCCGAGTCGATCGTCCCGGCCGCGAGGTAGCGCAGGATCTGCGGTTCGTTGAAGAACTGCAGGGTCCCGATGAGCGAGAAGACCAGGATCAGGACCAGCGCCGGGGTGATCAGCGGGATTTTGATCCGGACCGCGATCTGCCATTTCCCGGCGCCGTCCATCCGGGCGGCCTCGTAGAGCGTCGAGTCGATGCCCTGCAGCGCCGCGTACAGGATGATCATGTAGTAGCCGGCCCACTGCCACGTGACGATGTTGAGCAGGCCGTAGAAGACCAGATTGCCGCCGAGGAAGTCGGGTGCGGTCGCGCCGAACAACCCGAAGACGTCGGAGAGCGGCCCGAAACTCCTGCTGTACAGAAACCCCCACATCACCGCTCCGATGACCGTGGGAATCGCGTACGGGAGAAAGATCATCAGTCGGGAGAAGCGGGTGAAGAGAGACGTCACCGCGTCCAGGACGAGGGCCATCGCGAGCGCGACGACGATCTGCAGCGGAATGGCGACGAGCGAGAAGCGGATGACGAACCACGACCCGGACAGGAAGCTCGGGTCGGTGAACGCCTTCGCGTAGTTGTCCAGGAAGACGAAGCTGGTGCCACCGATCAGCCTCTTCTGGAAGAGGCTGAGGTACAACGCGTACGCCAGCGGCGCGATGAGGAACGCGAGGAAGACGATCGCGAACGGCCCGACGAAGGCCCATCCCATCAGGTGCTCACGGAGGTGCACCTTGCCGCGGATCCTGTGCGTCTGCTGCTGAGCGCGGGGTGCGCGCTCCCCGATCAGGAGGGTCATCTTGGGCTCCGGAACCTGGGGGTCGGAGGGCGGGCCGACCGGTCGAGGGCGACCCGCCCCCCGATCACTGAACGGTGAATCCTTGCTCCTTGGCGTACTTCGTCACGTCCTCCTGAAGCCGGTCGGCGGCCCGCGAACCATCGACCGAACCCGAAATAATCGCACTGACCTGCTTCGTCATGGCCTCGAAGTAGTACTGGCCGAACGGGCTGTAGGCGACGCCCCGGTAGGCGTTCGCCGCGGGGACGTAGACCTCCTTGTTCGCCTGCTGGCCGCCGAAGAACGCCACCTTCAGGTTCACGAACTCGGGGTCGTTGAGCGCCGTGAGGTTCAGCGGGAAGATGATCTGGTTGGTCCAGCCGTCGGTGAGCGACTCCTTGTCGGCGTAGAGGCCGTAGGCGGCCTTCGCCGCGAGTTCCGGCTTCTTCGCCTGGCTCGTCACCGAGAAGGCCGATCCGCCCCAGTTCACCTGCACCGGGTTGGTCGGATCCCACTGCGGCAGCGGGGCCACCGCGAACTTGCCGGTGTCCTGCCCCTTGCCGACGCCGGCGCCCGTGAGGTAGCCCGGCGCCCAGGCCGCCGAGACGTACGTCGCGTACTTCCCGTTGATCACGCCGGAGATGTACTCCGGAGTGAACTGGTCCTGCGTTCCGACCAGGCCCTTGCGGGCGAGGCCGCCCCAGTAGTCGAGCACGTCCTTCGAGGCCTGGTCGTTCAGGCGCACGCCGATCGACTTCGGCCGGGCCGGGTCGTAGGTGAACGGAACGGCGCCCCGCTGGATCTGCAGCGCCATGGTGAGCGCCGAGACGTTCGCGCCGAGGTCGCCGAACTGCGGACCGCCGGCGTCCTTCACCTTCTGCGCCGCCTGCTCGTACTCGGTCCACGTCTTCGGCGGCGTGATGCCGTACCTGTCGAAGATGTCCTTCCGGTAGATCATCGCCAGCGGACCGCCGTCGACCGGGACGCCGTAGACCGCGTCACCGACCGAGACGTCCTTCCACGCGCCCGGGCCGTAGTTGCCCTTGACGGCGTCGAAGCCGTACTTCTTGATGTCCACGATCGCGTTCTGGATCTGGAAGTTCGGGATCCGATCCATCTCAAGCATGATCACGTCGGGTGCGCCGGTACCCGCCGAGATGGCCGTCTGGAACTTGTCGTACTCGTCGCTGCCCTGCCCGACGTTGGTCCAGCAGACCTGCACCTCGCTGCTCTGCTTGTTGAAGTTGTCGACGACGAGCCGCATGTTGGGGTACCAGCCCCACATCGTCACGACCGGCAGCTCCGGCTTGGTGATGGTGTTCGTACAGTTGCTCGCGTCGCTTCCGCCGCTGTCGCCGGAGGAGCAGGCGACCAGGCCGCCCACCGCCGCGAGCATGACTGCCGCAGCGACCGTTCGTCTTCTCGTCACTGGCATGGTTCCCTTCGGGATCGCGGCTCGGGGGTCCGGCGCCGTCACCGGGGGCACGCGCGGCCCGGTCCGTGACGCCGCCTCCTGCGGAGGTCGACCTAGCGCCTGAACAGGCGTGGCGCCAGGTCGACGAGGTTCTTCTGCCACACGTCCCAACCGTGCGGCCCGGGGGTGATCCCGGCGAACTCGTAGCGGATACCGAGGTTGTCGAGGGTGGTCAGGGACGCCATGACGGACGGGTACACGAAGTCGGTCCGGTCCCCGACGTACAGGCGCAACATCCTGGTGCCGGCGTTGACCGCCGCCACGTCGACGCCGGTACCGCTGCCGAACCCGGCCGAGAACGCCGCGACGTAGGCGAACTCTCCCGGGTACGCCTTGAGCACCCCGAACGCCTGGCCACCACCCATCGACAGGCCGGCGAGGGCCTGCTCCGACGGGTCCGCGGAGATGTTGTAGCGGGCACGGGCCGCCGGAACGATGTTCTCCAGCAGTTCCCGGTTGAAGTCGGAGACGTTGCCGTTGCCCATGACGACCACCATCGGGACCAGGTCTCCGTCGAGGAACTGATGATCGAGGATCTGCCGGGCGCGCCCCATCTCCACCCAGTCCGGGTAGCTCTGACCGGCGCCGTGCTGCAGGTAGAGGACGGGGTACGGATGCCGGCGGTCCGGGTCGTACCCGGGCGGGGTCCACACCAGCGCGGTCCGGTCCTGGTCGGCCACGCTGCTCCGGTAGGACAGGCTCGTGATCGTTCCGCCCCGGCCGGCCGGCACGTCCGAGAGCAGGCGAGCCCGCTGCCCCGGGACGAGGAAGGTGCTCCACGTCGGCTCGGAGGTCACCCTCGTCGGGTTCGACGTGTCCTTGGCCGCGACCCGGTCGACGATGAACCGGTAGTAGTAGAACCAGGGGTCCAGCGGGCCCACGGTCGCCCGCCACCGGTCACCGTCCCGGATCATCGGCACGCGCAGCCAGCTCCCGCCGGGTGCCACGTTCGCCCACACCGTGACGTGCCGGGCGGCCGTGAACTCCGTCGTCGTCTCGAAGGTGACGAACCCGTCCTCGGTCACGAACGGCGTCGGAGTGGTGCCCGCCGGCGGCGGCCTGAACTCCCCCGTCAGCGGCCGGTGACCGGCGCTCGGGCCGTGGTCCGACACCCGGCGGAACAGCCGCGGCACGAAGTCGACGAGATTCTCCTGCCAGGTGGTCCAGTTCGCGCCGCCGTCCGGGTTGACCCCGTCGAACTCGAACCTGATGCCGGCCCGGCCCAACGACCTCGTCAGCCGGTAGGTGGCGTTGTAGCCGGGATCGGTCACGTTCCCGCTGTACAGCCGCAGCAGCCTGAGGTTGCGGTCGGCCGTCGTGGCCGCCTCGCGGCTGACGTCGCCCGTCGGCAGGCCCGAGAACGAGCCGACGTAGGCGAACTCGTTCCGGCCGGTGAGCGCGGCCCGCAACGCCTGGGTTCCCCCCTCGGCGACACCGGCGATCGCCTGGTGCGCCGGGTCGCGGAGGACGCGGTAGCGGTCGGCGACCGCCCTACGGAGATCCGCCAGCTCCCGGTCGCCGTCCGGTCCGTCGCCGAGCACGACCACCATCGGCTCCATGGCACGCCGGGCCGACAGGTTGTCGAGGATCTGCTTGGCCCGGCCGAGGTCGAGCCAGTCGGTGCTGGCTCCGCCGCTGCCCGACCGCAGCAACAGCACCGGATACCGCCTGGTGTTGTCGGCCGGATACCCCGGTGGCGTCCACACCCGGGCCGACCGCTGCCCCGTCCCGGTCCGGTAGGTCAGCGTCGCGACGCTGCCGCCCGTCCCCTGAGGTGCGTCCGCCAGCAGGCGCGCCGACTCGCCCGGCACGAGGAAGGTGCTCCAGAGGGGCTTCGACGCCACGCCGGAGCTGTTCGTCGGATCCTTGAGGCCCTTGGTGTCGTCGCCCGTGACCTGGTAGTAGTACAGGCCCGGCCGCAGCGGGCCGAGGACCCCCGACCACACCTCGCCGCGACGGGTCAGGCCGAACTCCGCCCAGGCGGCGGACGGGCCGAAGTTGCCCTCGACGACGAGCTGCGACACCTCGCCCGCGTGCTCCTGGACGTAGTCGGCCGGGACACTGAACGACGCGTAGCGGTCCTCGGAAACCTCCAGCCAGGGGGTTCCCGCCGCCGCGGGTTGCGGCGCGAGTAACGCCGCCGCGACCGCGACGACCCCGGCGGTGCAGGCCGCCGAGAGCCGGCGTACGCCCGTACGGCGTAGGCGCCCGTGGTCCGGTGTTGTCGTCACGCGCCACTCCTCTCCTGCGCCGGCGGTGGATGCGATCCGGCTCGCCGGCTCAACTCGTCGATGGATGCTGACCCGTGGTTGCGCGCCCGGCCCGGTCGGCGGTGTGCACGCGGTCCAGCCGGGCACGGACGGCCGGTACGATCCCGCGCGGCAGGAAGAGCACCACGAGCACCAGCAGGAGCGCGTACACGGCGTACGACAGCACGCTCGGCGCGTGGGCGGGCATGCCCGGCTGGGTGCCGATCGTGTTCAACACCTGGACCAGCAGGACGATGGCGGTCGCCCCGACGAGCGCGCCCCACAGCGTGCCGAGCCCGCCGACCACGGCCATCACCACGTACTCGACGGAGAGCAGGACCGGGAACGAGCCGGGCGAGAGGTAGCCCAGGTAGAAGGCGTAGATCCCGCCCGCGAGCCCGGCGAACGCGGCGGCGGTGGCGAAGACGGTGAGCCGGTACCGCCCGACCGGTACCCCGCTGGCGGCGGCCGCCGTCTCGCTGGTGGCCAGCGCCCGCAGGCCGCGTCCGGGGCGGGACGTCACGATGTTGCGGGCCACCAGCAGGGTGCCGGCCGCCGCGGCCCAGACCAGGTAGGCGTAGGCGATGTCGTCGGCGAACTCGACGCCGCCGACGGAGAACCGGGGTACGCCCTGCAGGCCGATCGCGCCGCCGGTCCAGTCGGCCTGGCTGACCAGGGACAGCAGGATGAGCTGCATGGCGAGCGTGGCGAAGGCGAGGTGGTGGCCGCGCAGGCGCAGCAGCGGAACGCCCACCACGAGGGCGAACGCGGCGGCCGCCAGCGGCGCGGCGAGCAGGCCCGCGAGCGGCGGTACGCCGTGCACGGCGAGCAGGCCGGCCGTGTAGCCGCCGATGGCGTAGAAGGCCGCCTGGCCCAGCGACACCTGCCCGGCGTAGCCCATCGACATGGACAGCCCGACCGTGACGATCGCGGCGAGGCCGAGCAGGATGTAGATGGACAGGTGGCTGCTGGAGAGCAGCGGTGGCAGGGCGAGCGTCACCGCGGCGGTCGCCGCCGCCGGAAGCCATCGGGCCGTCCGGCCCCGCGCCGCGTTCACGCCGCCTCCTGCTGCGCGATCGGCTGCCGCGCCGCCCGCCAGATCATCACGGTGAGCAGGAGCACCAGGGCGACCTCCAGCTGGTACGCGCCGTTGCCGTACCCGGCGACGAGCGCCTGCGCTACGCCGAGCAGCAGCCCGCCGACCAGGGTGAGCGCGGGCCGCATCAGGCCGCCGAGGATGGCGGCGGCGAAGCCGCCGACGACGAGGGTGACGTCGTAGTCGAAGGTGACCAGTTGGATCGGGGTGACGAGTATCCCGGCCAGCCCGCCCAGCGCGCCGGCGACGCCGAAGGAGAGCAGGCCCATCCGGGTGACGTCGATGCCGACCACCCGGGCGGCGTACGGGTTGGACGCGCATGCCGACAGCGCGCGCCCGATGTCGGTACGCGCAAACAGCAGCCCGAGTCCGGCGAAGACGGCCAGCGTGGCGCCGATGATGAGCAGGTAGTGCGCCTGGAAGCGGGCGCCGAAGAGGTCGACCGCGCCGGGCACGCCCCGGAACGAGCGTGGTTGGTCGCCCCAGACGAGGATCTCGACGGCGTACGCGAAGACGCCGAGCCCGAGCGTGACGATGAGGGACGCGTCGGGCGGGGTGCCCGGCTTGCCGATCGCGACCAGCCCGACCGCCGCGCCGGTGACGGCGCCGACCGCCACGGCGAGCGCCTCGGCGAGCCCGTGCGGCAGCCCGCTGGCCAGCAGCGTCGAGGCGGTCATCGCGGCGATCACGGCGAACGAGCCCTGGGCGAAGTTGACCACCCGGGTGACCCGGTAGACGACCACGAGCCCGCTGCCGACGAGCGCGAACGCGCAGCCGCCGCCCAGCCCGGTGACGAGGTACTGGAGCAACTCGGTCACGCCGCGGCTCCCAGGTAGGCGGCGGCGACCCGCGGGTCGGCGGCCAGGTCGGCGGCGGTGCCGGCGGCGACGACTCGGCCGGCCTCCAGCACGTACCCGCGGCCGCACAGGTCCAGGGCGAGGCGCGCGTTCTGCTCGATGAGTAGTACGGCGAGGCCGCGCTCGGCGTTGAGCGTGCGCAGGTGGCGGACGAGGTCGGCGACGACGAGCGGCGCCAGGCCGAGGGAGAGCTCGTCCACCGCGAGCACGTCCGGGCGGGCCATCAGCGCCCGGCCCACGGCCACCATCTGCTGCTGGCCACCGGAGAGCTGGCCGGCGCGGCGGCGACGCAACGGGGCGAGCGCGGGCAGGACGTCGTAGATCGGGCCGGTGTCCCGGTTGCGGACGCGCCACCCGCCCAGCCGCAGGTTGTCGTCGACGGTCAGGTCGGGAAACAGCTGCCGCCCCTCGGGGACGTGCGCGAGGCGGCCCCGGACGGTGACGGTCCCGCCGGCCGGGGACAGGATGCCGGAGAGCGTGTTGACCAGCGTGGACTTGCCCGCGCCGTTCGGCCCGATGAGCGCGACCATCTCGCCGGCGCCGACGGTGAGGCTGACCCGGTCGAGCGCGGTCGCGAGCCCGTACCGCACGGTGAGTTCCGACACCTCTAGCACGTCGTCACCTCCGCACCGAGGTACGCGGCGACGGCGGCCGGGTGGGCCCGGATCTCGGCCGGTGTGCCCTCGGCGATCACGCGGCCGAGGTCGAGGACGGTGACGCGGTCGGCGAGCCGGGTCACGAACGCGACATCGTGCTCGATTTTGATCATCGTCAGCCCGCCGGCCTTCAGCTCCTCGATGAGCTGGGCGAGCGACTCCCGCTCGGCGGCGCGCAGCCCCGCCGCGGGTTCGTCGAGCAGCAGCAGGCGCGGCCGGCCGCAGAGCGCGCGGGCCACCTGGAGCGCCCGCTGCTGGCCGAGGGGCAGGGCCTCCGCCGGCCGGTCCGCCCAGGCGGCGAGCCCGACCCGGTCGAGCGCCTCCCGCGCCCGGTGCCGGATCTCCCGCTCCTCCCGGCGGTGGCGGGGCAGCCGCAGCACCGCGGCGGCGAAACCGCCACGGCTGGTGGCGTGCGCCCCGACCATCACGTTCTCCAGGGCGGTCATGCCACGGAAGACGCGCGCGCCCTGGAAGACGACCGCGATGCCGAGCCGGGCCCGCCGGTGCGGCGGCAGCCGGTCGACGCGACCGCCGGCGAAGGTGACCGTGCCGGCCCCGACGGCGAGCTGGCCCCCGATGAGGTTGAACAGCGTCGACTTGCCGGCGCCGTTCGGCCCGATGATGCCGCGCAGCTCGCCGTCCGCGACGTCGAGGTCGACGTCGCGCACGGCGTACACGCCCCCGAACGCACGGGACACGCGCGCCACCCGCAGGAGCGGCTCGGTCACTTGCCCACCACCGTGGCCAGCTGCTGGCTCGCCCACTCAGTGGGCACCAACGCGCCGCCCCTGACGGTGTTGATGGAGATGTAGTCGGCCTTCAGCCCGGCGTGGTCGGTGGCGCTGTAGGCGTACGTGCCGTTGGGGGTGGTGGCGGTGAGCCCCTCCAGGGCGGTCCGGATCTTCTCCGGCTCGGCGCTGCCCGCCTTCTCGATCGCGGCGACCAGCAGCTTCACCCCGGTGTAGCCATCCTGCGCGAACTGTGGCGGGGGGTACCCGTACGTCCGCTGGAACGGTTCGGCGAGTTCCTGGACGGCCCGCTTCTGCGCCCCGTCCGGCAGGCTGCCGCCCACCACCCCGATGGAGCTGGCCACGATCGCGCCCTCGGCGGCCGCGCCGACCGGGTCCAGCCACAGCTTGCTGGCCTGTGCCCCGGTGAAGACGACCGGCAGCCGGAGGCCGGCGGTCGGGTACTGCTTGGCCAGCGCCACGCCGGGCGCCCCGGTGGCCCAGACCACCAGCGCCTGCGCGCCGGAGGAGCGCACCTGGTTGAAGACCGCGGAGAACTCGGTCGTCGTGGTCTGGAACTCGGGGGTCGCGGTGAGCGTGATCCCGTGTTCGGCGGCCTTGGCCCTGCTGCTGGTGAAGCCGGCGCGGGCGTAGGAGCTCTTGCCGTCGTAGGCGACGGCGACCCGGCCGATGTTCTGGGACCTGAGGTACGCCAGGATCCGGTCGGCGTACGTGGCGGAGGTGGCCGGCACCACGAAGACGTACGGGTGGACCGGGTCGACCTGCTCGTCGGCCGGGGTCAGCGAGAGGTACGGGATCCTCTCCCGGTCCACGAGCGGGATCGTGGCCAGCGCCGAGTTGGAGAACGGCGACCCGATCACCGCGGCGAGGTCCCTGCCCTTGAGGTCGTTGAACGCCAGCACCGACTGGTCGGGCTGGCTCTTGTCGTCGCGGACGAACAGCTCGACCCTGCGGCCGAGCACCCCGCCGGCCGCGTTGACCTGCTCGACCGCGAGCTTCACGGACTTCTCGTTCTCGGTGCCGAGCGGCGCGTAGTTGCCGGTCAGGGAGACGATCTGGCCCACCCTGATGGGTTCCTCGCCGTCGCTGCCGGAGTCGTCGCCGCAGGCCGCCGCGGTGAGGAGCACGGCGAGCACGGCGGCGGATACGGCGGTACGTCGCACGGGCGCCTCCCACAGCGAGGGCGGTTTGTTACCTGGACGCTAGACACGTATTGCACGCTGGTCAATATTGATGCCTAATGTTTGATCAGCCGGATCGGCCCGCCGGGGGCGGCGTGCGCACCGCCGCCGCGCGCGGGTCGGCGGCCCTGACGAGGCTGAACGAATGGCGGTCGACCCAGAATCTGTATAGTGATCGGCATGTCCGCCCAGCCCTCGTCGCCCGCCGCCGACCTGCCGCGCATGCAGGCCGGGGGCAGCCCGCAGCACCTGCTGCTGACCCTGCTCGGCGACTACTGGTACGGGCAACGCGCCCCGCTGCCGTCCGCGGCCCTCGTGGCCCTGCTCGGCGAGTTCGGCATCACCGAGGTCAGCGCGCGGGCGGCGCTGAGCCGGCTGGCCCGACGGGGGCTGCTCGAACTCTCCAAGGCCGGGCGGCGCACCTCGTACGCCCTGAGCGCGCGCGCCGCCGAGGTGCTCACCGAGGGGCGCGGGCACATCCTGTCGTTCGGGACCGAACGGGCGGCGTGGACCGGGCGCTGGACGGCGGCCGCGTTCTCGGTGCCCGAGGACGACCGGTCCCGGCGGCACGCCCTGCGCACCCGCCTCGGCTGGTACGGCTTCGCCCCGCTGTACGACGGGCTGTGGGTCTCCCCGCACGAGCGGGTCGCGCAGGTGACCGCGATCCTCTCCGAACTCGGCATCGACCGGGCGACGGTCTTCACCGCCGAACTGGCCGAGGGCGGACCGACCGGCGGGCACCCCATCAAGGCATGGGACCTGGACGCGCTGCGGACCCGGTACGAGCGGATCCTGGCCGCGTACGAGCCGGTGCGGCGACGCTGGCGCAGCGGGCAGATCGGCACGGCCGAGGCCCTGGTCGCGCGCAGCACGCTGATGGACGACTGGCGCATCATGCCGAGCCTCGACCCGGAGCTGCCCGTCGAGCTGCTGCCGGCGCGCTGGCCCCGGGCGCACGCCCGCGAGCTCTTCGTGGAGCTCTACGACGGCCTCGCCGGCCTGGCCGAGCAGCGGGTGGTCCAGGTCGTCGCCGAGTACGACGCGGACCTGGCCGCGCTCGTGCGCAGCCACACGAGCCGCAGCCACGACATCTGACACCGATCGTCACGCCGGACTCGTCGACCGGCATGCACCGGACATGGCGCGGTGTCGATCGATCCCCCGCACCCGAGGTCAGGCCGGTCGTTGCCGCCGTCCGGCCCGCCGGTGCCGCGTCCCCGTCGGCCCGGCGACGTCGCCGCCACCCGACGCAATGTGAGACACATGTCTTGACGACAGCAGGAGGACAAGCAAGCCTAAGAGCACGGCGAAGGAGGGCCCCATGGGTGACGACGCGTACGACGCGATCGCCAAGCTCGGCACCGCTCCGCTGTGGCGGTACTTCGGCGACCTGTTCGCCGCCCAGCCGAAGAGCCGGGCCGAGCCGTTCCTGTGGTCCTACGCCGCGCTCCGGCCCTACCTGCTGCACTTCGCCGACGTGCTGTCGCTGCGGGAGGCGGAGCGGCGGGTGCTGATGCTGGTCAACCCGGGGCTTGCCGACCCGCCGGCCACGACCACCACGCTGTACGCGGGCATCCAGGTGATCCTGCCCGGCGAGACCGCGCAGGCCCACCGGCACACCTCCGGCGCCTTCCGGTTCGTCATCGAGGGCAGCGGCGCGTACACGACCGTGAACGGCGAGCGGGTGCACATGCACCCCGGCGACCTGCTGCTGACCCCCGGCTGGCACTGGCACGACCACGCCCACGAGGGCGAGGGGCCGATGCTGTGGCTCGACGGCCTGGACTTCCCGCTCGTCAACGCCCTGGAGGCCGGCTTCTTCGAGCTGTACGGCGAGCGCACGCAGAAGGCCGACGTGCCGGACGACATCTCCTCCCGCCAGTTCATCCACGGCCGGCTGACCCCCGCGTGGAGTCCGCGGCCGAGCCCGAACTCGCCGATCGGCAACTATCCCTGGTCGGAGACCGCGCGGGCGTTCGACGCGATCGCCGACGACGCGGTCGGCAGCGACTCCGACGGCGTGCTGCTGGAGTACACCAACCCGTGGACCGGCGGCCCGGTCATGCCGACCATCGGCTGCCGGGTGGCGCGGCTGCGGCCCGGATTCCGGGGCGTACCCCGCCGGCAGACCCCGAGCACCATCTACCACGTGGTACGCGGCGAGGGCGTGACCACGGTCGACGGTCGGCGACTGGAGTGGGGGCCGAAGGACGTGTTCGCCGTGCCGGGCTGGGCCACGTACGAGCACGTGAACGCCGCGCGCGGCGACGACGCGATCCTCTTCTCGTACACCGACGCGCCGGCCCTGACCGCGCTGGGCCTGTACCGCGAGGAGGTCCGGTGAGGTTGGCGGTGTTCCGCTCCGAGCAGGGCAGCCGCCTCGGCGTGGTCGACGGCGACCAGCTCGTCGACATCACCGAACTGGTCCCCGCGCCGACGTCCGGACCGGCCGGGCCGCTGCACGCGCTGCTGGAACGGGGCACCGACCCACGCCGGCTCGCGGCCGGCGCGCTGTCCGGCCGCCCGCGCGTCCCGCTGGCCGGGGTACGGTTCGAGCCGCCTCTCCCCCGCCCCGGCAAGATCATCGCAGCGCCGGTCAACTACCGCGACCACCAGGCCGAGATGGCCGCCCCGCACACCGTCGCCGACCTCGGCCTCTTCCTCAAGGCACCGTCCTCGGTCGTCGGCCACGGCGGCGCGGTGGCGCTGCCCTACACCGACCTGCGCACCGACCAGGAGGCGGAGCTGGCGGTCGTCATCGGCCACGAGGCCCGCGACGTGCCGGCCGCGCGGGCGCTGGAGTACGTGGCCGGCTACACCTGCCTGCTCGACATCTCCGTACGCTCGACCGAGGACCGCTCCACGCGGAAGTCGTTCGACACCTTCACGCCGCTCGGTCCCTGGATCACCACGCCGGACGAGGTGGGCGACCCGGGCACGCTCGGCCTGCGGTGCTGGGTCGACGGTGCGCTGCGCCAGTCCGCCGGCACGGCGGAGCTCATCTTCGGCGTCCCCCAGCTCATCGCGTACGCCAGCTCGGTCATGACGCTGTGGCCCGGCGACGTGATCGCGACCGGGACACCGGCGGGCGTCGGGCCGCTCCGGCACGGCGAGCGGATCGCCGTGGAGATCGAGCGGGTCGGCCGGCTGGAGGTCACCGTGACCGCCGCGCGCGCCCGCCCCTACGCGTCGCGCCCCGGACCGGCGGCCGCTTCCGCGGGCTCCTCCACAGGAGCCGGGCGGGACCTGTCGGCGGGAGCCGGGCGGACGGAGGCGGTGAGCGCGTGACCCGGCCGCCCCACCACCGTCCGGTCATCGTGGTCGGCGCCGGCCCGGTCGGCATGTCGGCGGCGCTGTCGCTGCGTGCCCTGGACCGCCCGGCGACCGTCCTGGAGGCCGGGGAGCAGGACCGGCTCCGCCCGGGCAGCCGGGCGATCTTCGTGCACCGCGCCACCCTGGAGGTGTTCGAGCGGTCCAGCCCCGGCCTCGCCGGCGACCTGGCCGCGCACGGGCTGGTGTGGCAGACCAAGCGCACCTTCTACGCCGGGCGTCAGGTCTTCGCCCGTACCTACCCGCCGCCCGAGCCCACCGCGCTGCCCCACTTCACCAGCCTGCCCCAGGTGGAGACCGAGCGGTACCTGCTGCAGGCGTGCAAGGCGGCCGGCGTCGAGTTCGCCTGGAACGCCGAGGTCACGCACGTCAGCTCCGGCGTGGACGGCGTCGAGCTGACCACCGGGGCGGGCGACCGCTGGACGGCCGAGTACGTCATCGCGGCGGACGGCTCCCATTCCGCGGTACGCAAGGCGCTCGGCGTCACCATGTCGGGCAGCCGCTCCGACGGCTGGTACGTCGTAGTCGACGTCGAGGAGAACCCGACCGAGCCGCTCCCCGCCGAGCGGGTCTTCCACTACGCCCACCCCGCGGTCGGCGGACGCAACGTGCTGCTCGTGCCGTTCGCCGGCGGCTGGCGCGTCGACCTGCAGCTGCACGACGGCGACGATCCGGTGCGGCTGAGCGAGGGCGCCGACCTCCGACGGTGGTTACGCGCCGTCCTGCCGCCCGGGTACGCCGACCGGGTCGCCTGGGCGTCCACGTACCAGTTCCTCCAGGTGGTCGCCGACGACTTCGCCGACCGGCACCGGCGGGCGCTGTTCACCGGCGAGGCCGCACACCTCTTCGCCCCGTTCGGCGCGCGGGGGATGAACTCCGGCGTGCCCGACGCGGACGCGGCCGCGACGGCGGTACACGTCGCGCTCTCCACCGGCGTACCGGCCCGGGCGCGTGCCGCCGTCGAGGACTTCTCGATCTCACGGCGCCGGGCCGCGCTGTTCAACCGCGACGCCGCCGGCACCGCACTGGCACACCTGCGACCCGACGCGGCGCAGCGGACCCGGCTGGAGGAGGCGGCCCGGGGCGCGGCGGACGACGACCGGCTCGGCCACTGGCTGGACACCGCGCCGTACGGCCCGCGCGACATCCCGCCCGGCAACACGATCTACAAGTACTGAGCGGGTGCCATGGGTGAGCCCGCGTCGATCGTGACCAGCCGGCGACTGGAGTGGTCCGAGACCGACCCGATGGGCCGGTGGCACTACTCCGCGGCGCTACGTTTCGTCGAGCACGCCGAGACGTCGCTGCACGAACGGCTGGGGATCGGGTCGGAGGCGTTCAGCCGGATGCCGCGGCTCAACCTGACCGTCGACTTCCTCGGCCCCCTGCACTACGCGGAGGTGGCGCGGACCGCCCTGGCGGTCGAGCACGTCGGGCGCGGCTCGCTACGGTACGCCTTCACGATCGCCCGCGACCGCGTCGACCTGGCCCGAGGCACCCTGACGATCGCCTGGTTCGACCCCGGCACCGGACGCACCGCGCCGTGGCCGGAGCACATCCGTGAACTCTTCACCGCAGCGGGACCGCAGGAAGGGTGACTCATGCAGGGCACGATGGGGTCGATGCCGCTCTCCGTCGGGATGATGCTGCGCCGCGCCGCCGCGACCGGACCGCACGCCCGGCTCGTCGGGGTGACCGCCGCCGGACGGTCCACGCGGACCTGGCCCGAGCTGGCCCGCCGGGCCCGTCAGGTGGCCGCCGCCCTGCCCGCGCTGGGCGTGGCACCGGGCGACCGGGTGGGCACCTTCGCCTGGAACAGCCTGTGCCACCTCGAACTGTGCTACGGGGTGCCGATAGCCGGCGCGGTCCTGCAGCCGCTGAACGTCCGACTCTTCCCCGACCAGGTCGCGGCGATCGCCGCGCACGCCGAGGACCGGGTCGTCTTCGTGGCGGCCTCGCTCACCGCGCGGCTGGCCGAGATCCGCCCCAAGCTGACCGGCGTACGGCGGTACGTCGTACTGCCCGACGGCACGGAGCCGCATCCCGACTTCGCCGACGCCGTCGACTACGAGGAGTTGATCGCCGGCGTGGCGGACGACGAGCCGGCCGAGGTCGACGAGTGGGCGGCGGCGTGTCTGTGCTACACCGGCGGCACCACCGGCCGGCCCAAGGGCGTGGCGTACTCGCACCGCTCGCTGGCCCTGCACGCGATGAGCGGCCTCTTCGCCGACTCCTTCGCGATCCGGGAACGCGACGTGCTGCTGCCGCTGACCCCGCTCTTCCACGCCACGGCGTGGGGCATGCCGTACTCGGCCGCGCTCGCCGGCGCCGGCCTCGTGCTGGCCGGGCAGGACACCAGCCCGCAGGCGGTGGTCCGGCTGATCCGCCAGGAGGGGGTGACCGTGGCGGCCGGGGTGCCGACGTTCTGGCTGGCCGTCGACCAACTGGCACCCACCGCCGAGGACTTCGCCACGCTCCAGCGGGTCCTCTGCGGAGGGGCGGCGATCCCGCTGGAGCTGATCCAGCGGTACCACCGGCGCGGCGTCAGCATGCAGCAGGGCTGGGGCATGACCGAGATGTCGCCGTCGGGCAACCTCACGATCGTCCGTGGCCACCTCGAGGGTCGGCCCGAGGCCGAGCGACTGGCGCTGCACGCGACGCAGGGCGTCACCACGGCCGGGGTGGAGCTGCGCGTCGTCGCGCCGACCGGTGAGGTGCTGCCGCACGACGGCGTCGCCGCCGGCGAGATCGAGGTGCGCGGGCCCTGGGTCACGGCCTCGTACTACCGCCCGGACGACGACGCCAACGACACCCGGTTCCGGGACGGCTGGCTGCGTACCGGCGACGTCGGCACGGTAGACCCGGACGGCTACCTGCACCTGATCGACCGGGACAAGGACCTCGTCAAGTCCGGCGGCGAGTGGATCAGCTCGATCGAGCTGGAGAACCACCTGATGGACCACGAGGCGGTGGCGCAGGCCATGGTCATCGCGGTGCCGCACCCGGTGTGGGGCGAGCGGCCGGCGGCCCTCGTCGTCGCCTGCGCCCCGGTCGACGCCAACGCCCTCCGGGCGCACCTGCTCCCCCGGGTGCCGAGCTGGTGGGTCCCGGACGTGGTCGAGTTCGTGGCCGAGCTGCCCACCACGGCAACCGGAAAGTTCGACAAGAAGCGCGCCCGCGCGCTCTGGCGGGACAGGTTGGCAGTCGGCACACCGAGTGGAGGAGAGTCGTGACCGGAGTGTTGGACGGTCGGGTGGCGGTCGTCACCGGCGCCGCGCGAGGGATCGGGCAGGCGACCGCGGTACTGCTGGCCGAGCACGGCGCCCGGGTCGTGGCGAGCGACCTCGACGCCGGCGCGCTCGACCAGACGCGCGACCTGCTCGACGGGCGCGGTACGACCGTCGCCGCCGACCTGACCGACGCGGACGCGCCGCCGCGGATCGTGGCGCGGGCGGTCGAGGAGTACGGCCAGCTCGACATCGTCGTGAACAACGCCGGCTACACCTGGGACGGCATCTTCCACAAGATGAGCGACGAGCAGCTCACCGCCATGCTCGACATCCACCTGGTGGCGCCGTTCCGGCTGCTGCGCGCCGCCGCGCCGGTGCTGCGCGAGGCCGCCAAGCGCGACGCCGCCGAGGGGCGCGAGGTCTTCCGCAAGGTGGTCAACGTGGTCTCCATCTCCGGCACCATGGGCAACGTCGGTCAGGCGAACTACTCGGCCGCCAAGTCCGCGCTCGTCGGCCTCACCAAGACCCTGGCCAAGGAGTGGGGGCCACTCAAGATCAACGTCAACGCGGCGGCGTTCGGCTTCGTGGAGACCCGGTTGACGGCGGAGACCAGCGCGGCGGGCACCCTCGACCGTGGCGGTCGCAAGATCCAGCTCGGGATCCCGGCCCAGGTACGGGCACAGGCCGCCGCCCGGATCCCGCTCGGGCGCGCCGCCACGCCCGCCGAGGCGGCCGGGGGCATCTTCCTGCTCTGCACGCCGTGGTCCAACTTCGTCCACGGCCAGGTGATCACCGTCGCCGGCGGCCAGGCCGAGGGAATGAGCTGCTGAGATGCGGGAGAAGCCGTGAACGCCGCGTGGGTCCGGGCCCGGAACGAGGAGCTGGACGTACTGATCGCCACGGTCGTGGACCGGGTCGACCCGGCCCGGCTGCACGAGCTGGAGCGCAAGCCGGCCGGGCAGGAGGCGTGGAGCGCCGCCATGGTCCTCGCCCACCTGGGCGAGTTTCCCCGGTTCTTCGCCGGCGAGCTGCGCCGGTTCCTGGCCGACCCGGCGGCACCGGTCGGACGCACGCACGAGCACCCGGAGCGGCTCGCCGCCGTGGCCGCCGCCAGCGGCCGGTCGTACGAACAGCTGCGCGCCGGCGTGACCTCGGCCGCCGCCGAGCTGGCCGCCGTGCTGCGCGAGCTGGACGACCACCATCTGGCGCTGCCGACCAACAACCGCAGGTACGGCCCGGAGCCGCTCGCCGTCTTCCTCGACCGGTACGTCATCGACCACAAGCGGGAGCACGCCGACCAGCTCGTCCCGTTCGGGAAGGAGACCCCGTGAAGCTGTCCGACGTGGCGATCCCGCTCGGCCTGGCCTGGTCGTCCCCGTTCTGCCGGTGGCAGGGCGCGCTCGCCGAGATGTCGAGCGTGGATCTGGCCGTCGACGTGACCAACCGGGCGCTCGCCACGCGCGGTTTCGACGTCGCCGAGGTCAGCCACGTGGCCTTCGGCACCACCGTTCCGCAACCCACCTCGTTCTACGGCGTCACCACGATCACCCCCCGGCTCGGGATGGACGCGGTGACCGGCCCGACGATCGCGCAGGCGTGCGCCACGTCCGCGGCGGTCGTGCAGGCCGCGGCCGTACAGGTCGAGCTGGGCGCCCACCGCACGGTGCTGGCGCTGACCACCGACCGTACGAGCAACGGGCCCCTCATGGTGTGGTCGGCGCAGGGCACACCCGGCGCGGCACCGCGCACCGAGCACTGGGTGCTCGATCCGATGAAGCGCGACCCGAACACCGGCGCGTCCATGTTGGACACGGCGGAGAACGTCGCGGCCGGCGAGGGCTACACCCGGACGGAGATCGACGAGGTGACGCTGCTCCGCTACGAACAGTACCGCTCGGCCCGGTCGGGTCGCCGGGACTACCTTGTCACGGTGCACCTGCCCGGGCGGCACGGCGAGCTCGTGGTGGCCGACGACACCGGCGTGCACGACACGACCGCCGAGGGGCTGGCCAAGCTCTCCCCGGTCAGGGCCGACGGCGTGGTCACCTACGGATCACAGACCCACCCCGGCGACGGTACCGCCGGGCTCGTGCTCAGCACCGTCAAACGGGCCCGGAGGCTGAGCGGTGGCTCAGGCGTGGCCCGCGTCCTCGCGGTGGCGTTCGCCCGCGTCGGGCGGGCCCGGATGCCCGAGGCGCCGGTACCCGCGGCCCGCGCCGCGCTCGCCGACGCCGGCCTCGGCATCACCGGCATCGACGTGGTCACCACGCACAACCCGTTCGCGGTCAACGACATCTACTTCTCCCGGCAGACCGGGTTTCCGCTCGACCGGATGAACCCGTACGGCTGCAGCCTCGTCTACGGCCACCCGCAGGGTCCGACCGGCATGCGCGCGGTCGCCGAGCTGGTCGAGGCGCTACGCGCCCGCGGCGGCGGGCGAGGGCTCTTCACCGGTTGTGCGGCCGGGGACACCGCGGGCGCGGTCGTGGTGGAGGTGACCGACTGATGGCCTCCTTCGACGAGTCCGTGGTGGGCCGGTGGAGCGACGAACGCCGGTTCGACGTCACGGCCGAGGGCCTCGCCGCGTACGCCGACGCGGTCGGCAGTCCCTCTCCCGTCTACGCGGTCGTCCCGACGATGGAGCTGGTGTTCGCGGTCGCCGGGACCGCGGCGCCGGCCGACCTACGGGCCCGGGTGGTGCACGGCCAGCAGGACCTGTTCTTCCACCGTCCGCTGCGGGTGGGCGACCGGGTGGCGGTACGCGCGGCCGTCGTCGGCCTGCACGGCAAGCGCAGCGGCACGGTCGCCACCATCCGGGTGCAGACCCGGGACGCGCGCGGCGAGCTGCTCAACGAGCAGTACGTCACCGAGTTCTACCGGGGCGTGCCGACCGGCCTGAGCGTGGGCACGCCCGCCCCGGCGCTGCCGGCGGAGCCGCCGGCCGGCGAGCCGGTACGCACCGCGACCCATCCGCTCCCCGCCGACCTGCCCCGCCGGTACGCCGACGCGTCCGGCGACCACAACCCGATCCACCTGGACGACGGGGCCGCCCGGGCGGCCGGCCTGCCCGGTGTCATCGTGCATGGCCTGGCCAGCCTCGCCATCGCCGGCCGCGCCGTGCTGCCCGACGCGGCCGACGTCTCGCGGCTGAGTTGTCGCTTCACCCGGCCGATCGCCCCCGGCGACACACTGACCACGCGCGTCTGGGCGAACGAACGCGGGTACCGGTTCGAGTGTCACGACAGCGCCGGCGCCACGGTGCTCGGCGCCGGCCTGGCCGAGGCGTGAGTCGCTTCCGGGGCGGGTCGGGCGGTGCCCGGCCGTCGCCCGTAGGGTCGGTGCCGGGAAAGGTCCGGGGGCGGTTCCCACCAGTTCCGCCCCCGGACGCCTCGCCCCCGACGCGGCGACGACCCGCTGGGTGGGGTCAGCTGGCGGTGCAGGTGGGGGTCATGCCGGAGCCGGTGCCGGTGCCCTGGAAGCCGAACTCGGTGGCCTGACCGGGGCCGAGCCGGCCGTTGTAGCTGACGTTGGTGAACCGCACCGCCCCGGTGCTGCCGCTGCGGTTGGCGTTCCAGGCGCTGGTGACGCTGGTCCCGCCGGGCAGGGTCACGCCCACGCTCCAGCCGTTGGTGCCCGCCGAGCCGGCGGTGACCCGGACGGTGGCCACGAACCCGCCGGTCCACTGGTTGAGCGACACCGTGGCGGTGCAGCCGGCGCCACCCGCCGGCGTGGTCGGGACGACCGGAGGCGTGGTGGGGACGACCGGAGGCGTGGTCGGGTTACCCGACGGCGGGGTGGTCGGCGTCGGGCGGTCCAGGCCGAAGAACTGGATCGCGACTCGCGCCATGCCGCTCGACGGCAGGCTGTGGCCGGCTCCCTGGATGCTGTACGCCTCGACCTGGCTGCCGTAGCGGCGGCGGTTCCAGTTGGGCTGCGGGGTGTCCGTGGACGTCGGCGTCTGGCTCAGCCCGTGCACGTTGGTCCACTGCTCGATCGACTCCTGCAACAACGAGTACGGCACGAGGGTGTCGCTGGTGCCGTGCCAGAGCTGGATCGGCGGGCGCGGGCCGGAATAGCCGGGGTACGCCGCACGGACCAGGTCGCCCCACTGCTGCGGGGTACGGTTCATGCTGCCGTTGGTGCACGAGCCGCCGGGCGGGTAGTCGGCCGCGCTGGCGAAGCAGTTGAACGGTACGCCCATGAAGGACGCGCCCGCCTTGAACAGGTCGGGATAGACCGCGAGCAGGTGCTGGGTCATCATGCCGCCGGACGAGCTGCCGGTGGCGTAGACCCGGTTGATGTCGCCGCCGTACTGCTGCCGGGCGTAGTTCACCATCGACTCGATGGAGACCGGGTCGCTGCCACCGCCGCGGCGTTTGGCCGCGTCCGACCAGGTGTCGAAGCACTTGCCGAACCCGGCCTCCTGCATGGCGCTCGGGTAGATGACGATGAAACCGTACTGGTTCGACAGCGAGGCGAACTCGCTGCCCGAGTAGAAGCCGGGGCCCGACCCGCCGCAGCCGTGCATGGCGACCACGATCGCCGGATTGGCGGGACGGTTGTCCGGCACGTAGATGTGCATCCGCATGCCGCCCGGGTTGTTGCCGAAGTTGGTCACCTCGACCAGTGACGCGCCGGACGCCGGCGGCGACAGGGCGACAACGCCCACCGCGACGAGCAGGGCGCTGGCGAGCCCGGCCAGCGCCGCTCTGGTTCGTGTCATGGCACCTCCATTGACTGTCGTCAATTCAAACACTAGGCATCTCTGTGACGACCGTCAATCTATCGCCTAACATCCGACCGCACTGTGGCACCGGTCCTGGGCCGTGCCCCGACCCGCGGGGACGGCCGCCGGGCCGGAACGCGAAACTCCCGACCGGCACAGCCGGTCGGGACGCAGCTCCCTTTCGGTTACCCAGGCGGTCGCCAGCTCCCACAACCCTGCTCGTCGTCGCGGCGGCCCACTCGTCCTCGTCGGTGCCGTTCGCGCCGACACGTCGCGCGCGCAGGCAGCGCAAACCGCCGATGGATACCTTCGGTAACGTGGCGGATACCGCCAACCAGCACATAACGTGCGTTGCATGAACGATCTGATGCCCGCAGTGGGATACCGCCGGAAGCTGCCGATCAGCGATCCGGAGAGCCTTGTCGACGCCGAGATTCCGGTACCCGTACCGGGACCGCACGACCTGCTGGTCCGGGTCGAGGCGGTGTCGGTGAATCCGGTCGACACCAAGGTCCGGGTGAACGTCGACCCGGGTGACGGGTTGAAGGTGCTCGGCTACGACGCGGCGGGCGTGGTCGTCGCGGTCGGCGCCGAGGTGACCCGGTTCGCGATCGGGGACGAGGTCTACTACGCCGGCTCGATCGGCCGGCCGGGCACCAACGCCCGCTTCCACGCCGTCGACGAGCACGTGGTCGGACACAAGCCGGAGAGCCTCACCTTCGCCGAGGCGGCGGCCCTGCCGCTGACCACCATCACCGCGTGGGAGGCCCTCTTCGACTCGTTCGCCCTGACCAGGGAGAGCAGCGGCACGCTGCTGGTGCTCGGGGCGGCCGGCGGCGTCGGCTCGATGGCGATCCAGCTCGCCCGGACCCGCACCGACCTCACCGTCGTCGCCACCGCCTCCCGGCCGGAGTCCCGCCGGTGGGCGGAGGAGCTCGGCGCCCACCACGTGGTCGACCACCGGGACCTGGTCGCCTCGGTACGGGCCGTCGCCCCGGCCGGGGTCGACTACCTGATCAGCCCGTACACCGCCGGCAACATCGAGCGGTACGCCGAGATCGTCCGTCCCCGGGGGCACATCGTCGCCCTCGACGAGCCGGAGGGGCTGGAACTGCTGCCGCTCAAGGCCAAGAGCATCAGCTGGCACTGGGAGTTCATGTTCACCCGGCCGCTGTTCCTACCGGCGGACCCGACCCAGCACGAGCTGCTGGAGCAGACCGCGCGGATGGTCGACGAGGGCCGGATCCGGACGACCCTGACGACCCGGCTCGGTCCGATCGACGCGGCGAACCTGCGCCGCGCGCACGAGCTGGTGGAGAGCTCCGCGAACATCGGCAAGGTGGTGGTCGCCGGCTTCGACCGGTGAGGCGATCCGGCGCCGGAGGTGGGAATTGACCATCCGGCGACCATAGCCACCGGCCGGTGCCGCGCCGCTGATCCGTCCGGGTCCCGATCGGTCAGCGCTTCAGGTACGCCAGTACGGCCAGCACCCGGCGGTTGGCGTCGTCGGACGGGGCAATCCGGAGTTTCGCGAAGATGCTGGCCGTGTGCTTGGCGACCGCGCTCTCGCTGACGTGCAGCGTCGACGCGATGGCGGCGTTGGACCGGCCCTCGGCCATAAGTTCGAGCACGTCCCGTTCGCGCGGGGTGAGGCTACTGATCGTGCCGCGCGCCTCGCTGCGGGACAGCAGCTTGACGATGACATGGGGGTCCATGACGGTGCCGCCGGCGGCGACCCGGCGCACCGCATCGACGAACTGTTCGGTGTTGGTGACCCGGTCCTTGAGCAGGTAGCCGACGGCGCCGTCCCCACCGGCCAGCAACTCGTTGGCGTAGAGCTGCTCGACGTACTGGGACAGCACCAGTATGGGCAGGCCGGGCCGCTGGCGGCGGGCCTGCAGCGCGGCCTGCAGGCCCTCGTCGGTGAAGGTGGGCGGTAGCCGGATGTCGACCACCGCGACGTCCGGCCGCTCGTCGAGGAGCGCGCGCAGCAGCGCCGGGCCGTTGTCCACCGCGACGACGTCGAAGCCGTGCTCGCGCAGGGTGCGGTTCAGTCCGTCCCGGAGGAGGAAGAGGTCTTCGGCGAGGACAACGCGCACGGAATCTCCATCGTCACGGTGGTCGGCCCGCCCGGCGGGCTGTGCACGGCGAGCGTGCCGTCGAACGTACCCAAGCGGCGTCGGATGCCGCGCAGGCCGGTGCCGCGCGCGGGATCCGCGCCGCCGTGGCCGTCGTCGCTGACGGTCGCCCGGAGGGTACGGCCGTCGTGGTCCAGAATCACCCGGACGGTACGGGCACCGGCGTGCTTCGCCGCGTTGGTCAGCAGCTCGTTGATCGCGAAGTACGCGGCCGACTCGACCGGCGTCGGAGGCCGACCGCCCAGGTGGACCTCGACGTCGACGTCGAGGAAACTGTCGAGCGCCAGCGACCGTACGGCGTCGCCGAGGCCGCGGTCGGCCAGCACCGGCGGATGGATGCCGCGGACCAGGTCGCGCAGGTCGTCCAGGGCGCGTGTGGAGGTGTCCCGCGCGTCGAGCAGCAGCTGCCGGGCGGCCTCGGGATCGCGGTCCAGCAGCCGGGTCGCGTTGTCCAGGGTCATGCCCATCGCGACGAGCCGGGCCTGGGCGCCGTCGTGCAGGTCACGCTCGATGCGCCGCAGCTCGGCGGCCTGGGCGTCGACGGCGTCGGCGCGGGTGTCGGTGAGCCGGGCGACCCGGCGGGCGAGTTCCGCGTGCCGCGGCGGGGACAGCACCAGCCGGCTCCACCGCTCGTGCAGCCGCAGGATCGGCGGCGCGAGGAGCACGCCGACGAGGACGAAGACGAGCCCGAGCGCCGCGGCGACCAGCGCGGTCGGGGTGCTGCCCACCGGCACGAACGCGTACCAGTTGTCCGGGCCGAGGTGCTGCCACACGAACGGTTGCACCAGCGCGCCGAACGCCCCGAACCAGACGAGGCAGACCGGAACGGCGACCAGCAGACCCCCGACGACCGGATCCACCGTCGCCCACACAAGGTCGCGCCAGAATCCCTCGTCGGAGAGGATCGCGAAGACCCGCCGGGACCGGCCGAGGGTACGGGCCGGCAGGGCGTCAGGTCCGCCGACGGGCCGTCCCGACCAGGTGCCAAGCCAGCGACGGGACCGGTTCGACAGCGCGCGCAGCCCGGTCGCGGCGGGCGCGAGCAGGACGAACCCGAGGCCGACGGGCAGCCCCAGCACCGCCAGCGCCGCGACGGACCAGACGGCCGTCTCGGCAACGGCGAGCCAGCTCAGCAGATGGCACCGCCCGAGCGCGAGCCAGGTCCGGGTTCCGGGGTTTCTCATCGCGCATGACCCGACATCCGGTGGATGCTAGCCGTCGCCAGGGCCCACACCAAAGCCGCCGCCAGGCACGACGCGCCGAGCATCACCATCGGCACGACCGCGCCCGACTCCTCGTCCATGAACAGGAGCATGCCGAGGTTGATCAGGGTGTGGAAGCCGCCGGCCAGCAGCAGCCGGTTGGCGCGCACCCGTTCCAGGGCCAGCCCCATCACCACCGACATGGAGACCGCCGCCAGCACGAACCCGCCCGCGTACCCGGGGCCTTCGGCGAAGACCGGGAGGTGCCAGACGCCCCACAGCACGCCGACCACGACCGAGGACGCGAGCGGGCCGAACCGGGTCCGCAGCAGCGGCTGCAACAGGCAACGCCAGCCGATCTCCTCGGCGCACGCGCCGACCAGTTGGGCCACGACGATCACCAGGAACGGATTGTCCAGCGCGCTCGGCCGGGTGAACCGCGCGTCACCGGTCACGGCGGCGTACACCGCCACGCAGAGCCCGATGATCAACGGCGCGGTGGCGACCATCAGCAGGCCACGACCCGCGCCGCCCGGGCCACGACCCGCGCCGACCCGGACGCGGAATGCGCCGGCGAGCAGGTCCCGGGTCCGCCTCGGCCAGCACAGGGCGAGCACGGCCACGCCCAGCGCCGGCCCGAACTGGGTCAGCTGGATGATCTCGGTCGGGATTCCGGTCGCCGGTTGCGCCGCGCCGAACAGGCCGGCCGCCAGGAACGCGACCAGGAAGAACACGCTGGCCATCGGCCACACCCGGCGCCGCGGGGCGGCCGGCGCCGGTGGCGCGGTACGGGACGGCGGGGCCGGTCGATCGGTCCCGACCGGCTCTCCGGCCCGGGTCGGCTGCCGTGCCCCGACGTGCCGGCGCGTCGCGGTCGCCTCACCAGATTCGTACATTTCGCCTCGCTCTCGTGATCTCGGTGGGAACGCCACCACGATGCCGCTGAACGAGGCCGCTGCCATTGCACCTGGCAACCGAACCATCCTGTACCTAGCTCCACCCCCGCCCGGTTCCCTCTCCCCCATCGCGCCGTCGGGGTGCGCCGATCCCGATCGACCCGGCCCGGGACCGTCAGGCGTGCTGCACGGCGGGCGGCATCCTCCGGGCGAGCCGGAGCAGGGCCACGCTCGCCACCGCGGTCACCACCGCCACGATCAGCCACAGCAGCCGCGCGTCGAACGCGACGAGCCCGGCGAACGCGCCCGGCGTGGCGACCGCCGACACCGCCCAGGTGAGCTGGTACACGGCCAGGTACCGGCCCCGGTACGCCTCGGGCGCCAACGCGGCGGCCAGCGAGGCCGAGGGCCGGGCGTGCAGCAGTTCACCGAGGGTGCAGAGCACGACCGCGAGCGCGAGCCCGACCGCCCGGGCGGGGCCGGCCGGCAGCGCCGCCGCGAGGGCGAAGGCACCGAACGACACGACGAAGACCAGGCCGGCCAGGGCCATGGCGTGCGTACGCCGGGCCCTCCGTTGCCAGCGCAGCACCGGAAGTTGGCCGGCGGCCACGAGAATGGTGTTGAGCGTGAAGAGCAGGCCGAGCAGCCCGGCGGGAGCGTGCAGCACCACCGTGGCGTAGAGCGGGATGGCGATCGGGATCACGCTGTGCGCGCCGGTGAAGGCCAACTCGGCGAGGGTCAGCCGCCGGAACGCCGGGTCCCGGAACACCCGCCCGTACCCCGCGAACAGGTCCCGCGGTCGCTGCCGCACCAGGGCGCGGTTGGCGTGACCCGACCGGCCGGTCGCGGCGAGCAGCACCGCCGCGACCAGGAAGCTCGCGGCGTTCAGCACCGCGATCAGGCGGTACCCCGAGTCGCCGGCGAACTGCACGGCCCCGGCGGCGAGCAGCCCGCCGATGCCGAGACCGACGTTACGTCCGGTGCCGACCAGGGCGTACAGCCGGTCCCGGGCGGCGCCCCGGGCGTGGTCCGCGACGTACGCGCTGTTGGCGGGGTAGAAGCTGCGGTCGCCCGCCGAGACCACGGCCGCGACCACGACGAACATCGCGAAACCGTGCACCAGCGGGTAACAGGCGAACCCGATGACCCGCAACAGGTACGAGGCGATGAGAACCTGGCGGGCGCCGAACCGGTCCGCGGCGACCCCGGCGAGCGGGTTGGCGGCCAGCCCGGCGAGCGCGGCGACCGTGAGTCCGAGTCCGACGGTCTGCACCGGAAGATCGGTGACCGCCCGGATGAAGACCAGGGTGAAGGGCAGGTACAGGCCGGACCCCAACGCGTCCACGAACATTCCGGCGAGGTATCCGGCGTGAGCGGCCCGGGAGGGTCTCTCGGTGGGCGCCTCCGCCGCGGTCGTAAGGATCATGGAGGGGAGCTTGAAAGTTGAAGTCGACTCCAAGTCAAGTCCAGCGGCCGGGCCGCCGCGACCCGCCGTGGTACGGGTCTCCCCACCGCGAAACGAGGAATCGTCGCGCTACCCCTCGGCTACCCGCCACACATAGTCGCGGTCGCCGATCTGTATCAGCCGGCAGATGCCATCGACGACCGCTCTTCGCCTGCCGGAGCGACCGGAGCGTGACATTGGTGCTCGCCGACACCGTCCGGGTCGAGGATGTCCTCGTACACCCCGACCTTGAACCTGATCAGGTCCAGGCATTCGGTGAGTTTGCCGATCTGGGTGGTGACGTACGCCTGGTGCTCCCGCAGCAGCGTGAGCCGTTCTTCCTCGTTGCCGACCCCCTGCCTGACGAGGTCGGCGTACCGGCGCAGCGCGGGCAGGGGCATGCCGGAGGCGCGCAGGATGATGCAGACGGTGAGCCAGTCCACGTCATCCTCGCCGTAGACGCGGCGCCCGCCCGGTCCGCGCCGCACGGGGTTGACGAAGAGACCCTCGTGCTCGTAGAAGCGCAGCGCGTGCACGCTCAGACCGGTGCGTTCGGCGACCTGCCCGATGCTCAGACTCGCGGTGACCTCAGCCATACGGCTCACGGTAGCGCTTGACCTAGAGCCGACTCTAGCTCCTAGGGTCCCCGTGATCGACGCCTCCGTCGCTCCCCGCAACCGGTCGAATCAGTAAGGAAGACCCCACCATGCGCTATCGCATCCTCGGCGGAACCGGCATCGAAGTCAGCGCCTACTGCCTCGGGACCATGATGTTCCAGGCTGTCGGCAACCCCGACCACGACGATTGCGTACGCATCATCCACGCCGCCCTCGACCAGGGCATCAATTTCGTCGACACCGCCGACATGTACGGAGTTGGCGAGTCCGAGGAGATTGTGGGAAAGGCGCTGCGCGGACGCCGCGACGACGTCGTACTGGCTACCAAGGTGCATTTCCAGATGGGTGAGGGGCGCAACCGCGGTGGCAATTCACGGCGCTGGATCCTCACGGCGGTCGAGGACAGCCTCCGGCGCCTGGACACCGACTGGATCGACCTCTACCAGGTCCACCGCCCCGACCCCTCGACCGACATCGAGGAGACCCTCTCGGTGCTCAGCGACCTCGTGCGACAGGGCAAGATCCGCGCCTTCGGCTGCTCGACGTTCCCGCCCGAGGAGATCGTCGAGGCGCACCACGTCTCCGAACGTCGTGGCCTCGGACGGTTCCGTACCGAGCAGCCGCCGTACTCGATCCTGGCCCGCGGGATCGAAACCTCGCTCCTGCCCGTCTGCGCGCGCTACGGCATGGGGGTGCTGGTCTGGAGCCCGCTGGCCTTCGGGTTCCTGACCGGCAAGTACCGCAAGAACCAGCCCGTCGACCTGTCGACCGGCCGTCCCACCATCCGGCCGGAACGATTCGACCCCGCGATCGCGGAGAACGCCGCCAAGCTCGACGCCGTCGAGCAGCTCGTCGAACTGGCGGCGAGCATCGGCTGCACCCTCCCGCAGCTGGCCGTGGCGTTCACGGTGGCCCACCCGGCCGTCACCTCCGCGATCATCGGACCGCGGACCATGCCGCAGCTGGAGGACCTCCTCAAGGGCGCCGCCCTCACCCTGGACGACGCGACCCTCGACCGGATCGACGAGATCGTGCCGCCCGGAACCGACCTGTACCACCCCAACGCCCCCTTCCCCCCGCGTTCACTGACCGACACCGCACGGCGTCGCCGCCCGCTCGCCGACCGCGCCGCGGCCTGAGCGGGCTGGTCGCGGTGCGTCAGTTGCCGAACCGGGGGAGACCGACGTCCCCCCGTCTCCCTCGCGCCTTCCGAGTCTTCTGGTTCGGGGAAACCGTCAGCCTGTTCGGGACCGCGACCACGGCGACGCTGCTGTCGCTGCTCGCGGCCACGCAGCTGGATGCCGGTCCGGGCTGGATGGGTTTCCTCGCGGCCGCGAGCTGGTCGCCCTGGCTGATCCTCGGTCTGCCAGCCGGCGCGCTCGTCGACCGCTGGCCGCCCCGCACCACGATGATCGTGAGCGATCTGATCGCGGCCACCGCCGCCGCGGCGGTACCGGTCCTGTGGCTGACCGACATGCTGTCGCTTCCGGCGCTGGTCACGGTCGCGTTCGTGATCGGTTCGTGCGCCGTGGTCTTCCGGGCCGCGCTGCCCCGACTCGTCACCCGCGTGGTCGACCCGGAGCAGCTCGGAACCGCGAACTCCATGCTGTACGCCACGGAGTCGGCCAGCACCGTCGTCGGACCGGGGCTGGCCGGCCTGATCGCCCAGGCCGTGTCCGCCGCGGTCGGCATGCTCCTCGACGCGGTCAGCTACCTCGTATCGGCGGCCTGCCTCGCCCGAACCCGCCTCGCGGCCCGCACACCCGATCACGCCGTGGCCGTACCGGAAGAGTCCCTGCCCCGGCGCATCCGGGCCGGCGTCAACGTCGTCGCCCACGATCGTTACCTGCGGTACTTCGCCGGCCTGGCCGCGGTCCAGAACTTCGGTCTCACCGGCCTGCTCTCCCTCCAGGTCCTCTTCCTGGTCGACGAGCTCGCCGCACCACAGGCCGTGACGGGACTCGTGCTCGCCACCGGCGGCGTCGGTGGCGTCATCGGCGGGCTGCTCGGCCCGCACGTCGCCCGCCGGCTCGGCACCGCGCGCGGCCCGATCGCGTTACAGCTCACCAGTTGCGGCTGCCTGCTGGTGCTACTGGCCGGCCCCGGCGCCGGGGTCGCCTGGATGGCGGCCGGGTTGCTGCTGTGCGAGTTCGCGATCGTCGCGGACAACGTCATCCGCACCACCTGGCGCCTCACCTACGTCCCTGACCACCTCCAGGCCCGGGTCAGCACCACGATCCAGATGCTCGCCTTCGCCGCGATGCCCGCATCCGGGCTCGTCTCCGGCTGGCTCGGCCAGCAACTCGGCGTCCGCACCGCTCTGGCGATCATGCTCGGCGTCTACGTCGCCGGCGCGCTCACCATGCCGTTCGGCCCGTTCCGGGGCCTGCGCGACCTCCCCGCCCCGCCCCGGCCCGAGCGGCTCCTCGAAGAGGCCGCTGCCGCGGCACGATGAGCCAGGCGCCGCTGACCGTACCGCCCCAGCGAAGACCTCGGCCACGCCGCGTGCCCGGCTGGATGTCGGGCGATCGGCTGGGCAGCCGTCGGACATGAGCACGACATCGTGGTCGGGCAGGCGATGCCGGTGGGGCGCGGCAGACCAGGGTGGCGACCTTCCGGCCACCGCGACCGCACGCGCCGCTCACACCGAGAGCGCCCTACCCGTCGTACCGGTCAGGTGCACCATCGTGGTCACCGACCCGGCCCGGCGACCCGTTGCGGCCGGCGCACCCGCGGTCACGGGCACGCGCGGCACCGTCGCCCTCGGCCGGCTCCCCGGCAACGGCACCTACACCGTCGCGTACCGGGTGGTCTCGGTCGACGGCCACCCGGTTCAGGGCTCCTACCCTTTCACCCTCGCGGTGCCGGACGCCCCGGCGGCGCCCGTGGCCGCGGTCACCCCGCCCGGCGCCGGCCGGGCCGACGGTACGCCCGCCGGCACCCGGGGCGTACCTGGGCCTCGGCGCCGGGCTCGTGGTCCTGGCCGGCGACTATCTCCTCTGGCGACGGCGCCGCCGCGGCGGCGAATCGTCCACCGGATGGCGGACCTCGCGGTGCGGCCGGAGCGAGCCCCACTCCGGCCGCACCGCTGCGCCCCGGCGAGGCCCGGCCGGCCGGGTTGCCGGGAACCGCCCCGTATGAGCAGCCGCCAGCGACCGCTTCCCAGCAGCTGAAACCCACTAGCCAAGATCGCCGGAAACACCGTCGGCGGGACGCACCCTCGACTCATCGGTGGATGATGGCCTGCTCGAGCAGGTCCTGGAGGGCACGCTGCTGCTGGGTGCTGAGGCCGGCCAGCGGTGACTCCCGGGCGAGGAGTTCGAGCAGCCGTTCCCGGAGCGTGCTGCCCGCCGCGGTGAGGACGAGCTGCTTGGCACGGCGGTCGGTGGGGTGCGCGCGGCGCTCGATCAGGCCCTGCTTTTCGAGCTTGTCGACGACGAAGGTGGCGTTGGACGGCTCGCAGCTCATGCGCTCGGCGAGCTCGCGCATGGTCATCGGCCCGGTCATCTCCCGCAGCGCCGTCGCCTGGGCCGAGGTGAGACCCAGGGTGACGGCGCGTTCGCGTACGTGATTGGCGATCTGCTGGGCCAGCCCGTTCACCAGACCGCACAGCTCCCGCTCGGCGACGGCCTGCGATTCCGGGGGTGTCGTCATGCGCGCCATCCTAGCAGGTCCATCAAGTCACCATATTTAGAACTTGAATGTTTCTAGCTTGATGCTTATGGTGGCGTGGTCGCCGACACGGGATGCGGCGACGACCTGACCCGAGGAAGGGAACGCGACCATGGCGAACTACGCGGCAGATGCGGTCGACCAGGACGGGCGGCTGCGGCGACCGGCGGGAATCCGCTCGGTGCGGCTGGGCGACACGACGGTGTCCTTCGTGCCGGACGGAGCCATCCAGGGAAAGCCGCGCGGCTGGCTGCCGGACACCACCGACGAGACCTGGGCCGCTCATCCGGAGTACCTGGATGCCTCCGGTCATCTGGTGGCGAGTATCGGTGGGCTGCTGGTGGAGAACGGCGACCGCGCCCTGTTGATCGATGCCGGGTGGGGGCCGGTGTCGCTGCCGGCCGAGCCGGGGAGTCCGAACGGCGCCGTTTCCGGTGGCGCGCTGCTGGACAGTCTGGCCAAGCTCGGCCGCAGCCCGAAGGAGATCGAGGCGGTGGCCTTCACCCACCTGCACATCGATCACCTCGGCTGGGCGTGGCATCCCGCCCTCGGCGGTGACCAGCCCGTGTTCGCCCATGCCGAGTACCTGGTGGCCGAGCCGGAATGGGCCCACCGCGACCTGCTTGCCCAGGGCATCACCGACGAGGAGGCCACCGCGCTGGCACCGCGCGTGCGTACGGTGACGGACGGGCAGGAGGTCTTCCCTGGCGTACGGGTCCGGATCACCGGCGGTCACACGGCCGGGCACGCGCAGTACGTCATCACCGGGGGCGGCCAGCGGATGATCGCCTTCGGCGACGCCCTGCACTCGCCGATCCAGGTGGACCACCCCGAATGGTCCTGCGTCTACGACCATGACCGGGTCCGGTCCGCCGACCACCGCCGTCAACTCGTCGCCGAACTGGCCGAGCCCGACACGATCGGCTTCGGCATCCACTTCGCCGACGCGGTGTTCGGTCAGGTACGTCGCGATGGCGCCGGCCCCGCCTGGCGCCCGCTGGGCAGCTGACCCACTCCGGGACTGATCATGACAATGACGATCAACCGCAGCCTGCCCGTCCACTCGACCGTACGGCACTGGCCGGGAGTCGTCGCAGCCGCGCTGACCGCGACCGTGACGGTGATGCCCGGTTTCACCATCGGGGCGCTCGCCCCGTCGATCGAGGCAGACCTGCAGATCTCCCGTAACGCCGTCGGACTGGCGATGAGCGTCTTCTACGCCGCGACCGCCTTCGGCTCGCCCGTCGCCAAACGGGTGGTCGTGCGGTTGCCGATTTCCACGGTCCTCGCCGTCGCGGCGCTGGTCGCGTCGGCGGTCATGCTGGTGGCCTCGCGGGCGACCGGGCCGGGGATGCTGACGGCGGCACTGCTGGTGGGCGGGTTGAGCAACGCACTCGTCCAGCCGGTGGCGGGCCGGCTGATCGCGGCACGTGTCCCGGAACACCGGCGTTCGCTCGCCGCGGGCGCGATCGGCGCGGCGCTGGGAGCCGGCACGGTCGTCCCCGGCCTGCTGGTCGCCCTGGTCCTGCCGGCGTACGGCTGGCGGGCCGCCCTGCTCGCCGCCGGTATCGTCGCGCTCGTACCGGCCGCGTTCGCCCCGCTGACCCGGGCACCCGACCGCCCGCGGCCGACGAGGCAGAGGGAGACCAGCGAGGCCGGCGGCGCCGGTCGCGCCAGTGCGGCCCGTGGGTCCGGCGGGGCCGGCGGCGAGGCCGGTCGGACGGGTCAGTCCGGTCCGGCCGGCGACGGACAACGGACTCTCGGGCGGGTACTCGCGCTCTGGGCGCTGGCGGCGGCGCTCTCCGCGACCGGTAACAACGCGGTAGCCACGTACTTCGTCGAACTGGGCACCCACGCCGGGCTGGGCACCGCCCTAACGGGGAACCTGCTGTCGCTCAGCGCCCTGTTCGCCATCGCCGTACGGATCACCGCCGGGGCGCTCACCGACCGGGCTCCCCGCCGCAACCCGGCTGTCATCGTCACGATGATGCTCACCGGCGGCCTCGGGCTGGCACTGATCGCGATCGGGACGTCGACGACCTTCGTGCTCGGTGCGATCCTGGCCTTCTCCGCGGGCTGGGGCTGGACGGGGCTCCTGCTCGCCACCACGCTGCGCCTGGTACCCGGCCGGACCGAGGACGCCGGGCACACCGTGCAGGTCGGCGTCTACGCGGGCGCGACCATCGCACCGTTCGCCTTCGGTGCCCTCTCCAGCACCTTCGGGTTCCCGGCTACCGCCCTCGTCGCCGCCGTCGCCGCCGTCGCCGCGGCGGCGGCGATGGCCTCGGGGGCGCTGCTGCTGCGACGCTCGGGATGACCAGCCGCGCCGGCTGAGACACCGCCACGAGAACTCCTGCCAGCAGACGCTGGTCGTTCCCGGGCGGGAGGTGAGCAGGGGTGAGCGGCAGCCGTGGATCGTCTCGGACGAGGTGCGGGCCGAGATGGCACGTGCCGCCGCCCCGCCCGCCAGGCCGGCACCGGTACCCCGGCCGCAAGCCCCGGGACGACCGCAGGATGTCGTGCGGCAGCCTGTTCGTGCCGTGCACGCGCAGCCGGACGCCTCCGGGGAGTAGCGCGGAGAGCGGTGGAGCAGCGGGCAGGCTGTTCGAGGACCCCGGCGCCACTCTCACGGCCGGCTGTCGAGGTGGTGCGCCACCCGCAGTAGCGGGCCGACCATCGCGGGAATGTGTTGCGGCGCCTCGATCGCGCCGGGGCGGTAGGTGAGCAGTTCCGGACCGTAGACGCTCCAGGGCGGCACGGCTCCGGCGAGGTGTTCGTCGATCAGCGCCGGGCCGACGAAGCGACGGACCGCGCCGGGGTCGGCGCTGTCGACCCGGTACTTCCGGTCGAACTCGTCGTGTCCGGTCGCGTTGCCGCCGCCGACGAGACGGCGACCGAGCCGGGACATCGAGGACCGCGGCTCGACCGCGAGCGCCGGATAGCTGCGCGCCAGCCGTACGACGACCACGGTGAAGGCATGGGTCTGGGTCGTCTGCCCGACGCTGGTGCCACCCTGACCGTCGGAGGTCGTGGTCGTCTGCGTCTCGCTGTAGGAGTATTCGGCCACGCTCACCTGTCGGCCGTGCACCGTCGCCGAGATCGCCAGCGACACCCCGCGCGGATTGCCGCCCGGCAGCCGAGACCCCCAGTTCACCGACGGGTTCGGTGTGATCGTCCAGCCGTGCTGGCTCGCCCACCGCGTCAGGCGGTCCCGCCGCCGCCGCTCACGAGCCGAATTCAGTACCCAAACGACGACGAACAGCGCGGTCGCGCCCAGGCAGCCGACGCCGAGGAGCAACGGCAGAACCTCCACGACTCTCCCTCCTCCGGCGCCCCGCCGGGTGTCTCCCGACCACCTGATCGGCCCCGGTCGTACGGTCGGGGCGATCATCCGCGTCGGGACAACCCCCGCCGAGCCGCTACGCGCGGGCCCCTCTACCGGTCGCCATCGCGAGGAACACCGTGAACAGGGCGGCGATCGCCGCGAAGCAGAGCAGGCCGTAGTCTGCCAGGTCGCCCGCCTCCCCACCCTGCGCGATCCAGACGAGGACCACCGAGCCGACGAGAAGGAGCAGCCTGCCGACGGCCAGCCACTGGCCGAGCAGCGCCAAACCGCGCGCCCCCGCCGATGGCCGACCGGCGCGTACGGCTCGCGCCGTGGACAGATTCGCCGCGAGGATCACCAGCAGCACGCCGATACCGACGGCGGCGGAGACCGCGGTGACGACGAACGGCGCGGACCCCAGCCCGGCCGACGCCTCACCCGACCACCGGTAGGCCGCCACCATCAGTGCGCCTGTGCCGAGTTCCAAGAGCATGAGCACCCCGGCAATCCAGGCACGCCCCAGGGCCGCGCGCCGCCGGGCCGCCTCCCCACCTTCCGAGGCACTGGCTGGTCTCGGAGCGACACTCACCGCATTCCCCCTCGCCCTCTTCGGATCCGCTGGCCGAACTGGCAGGCCAGCGACGTCACACGGTGGTCGTCGTCTTCGGCCAGTGTCCAGCGTCGAAGCCGCTGTTGTCGTTGAGCTTCTGGCGCAGGGTGCTGTTGTTGCTCGATGCCACGGACTTCAGGATCAGGGAGCCGCTCAGGAACGCCGCACCGGCCGCCAGGGCGGCGCCCACGGCGATGAACGGGGCGGCTGGCAACCCGACGATCGTGGCACTGGAACTCACCGCACCGATCATGCCAGCCACGAACGCCGCCAGCGCGACACCGAGGCCCGCCCAGAACGCGATGATCCCCTTGGCCAGGTCGGACAGCGCGCTGCTGATGCCCTCGCTGAGCGAACTCCGTATCTTGTCCAGCGCGACCTCGTGCAACGGCAGACCTTGTCGGTACTGCTCGGCGGCGTTCCCCTGCCAGTTGCTGGTGTTGTCGCCCTGCAACTTGCCGGCCTTAGCGGAGGGCACCTGTCCGCTGACCGGACCGCCGACGGTGTCACTCCACAGGTCCGCCGTGTTCCACAGCGTGGACGGGGAGCCCATGTTGCCCCAGAACTCTCGCTGGATCTCCCAGAACCTCTCCAGCGCGCCGACGAACTGGTTCCACCCGGCGATCACCTTGTCGCGGAGCGGACCCGGCAACCAGCGGCTCTTGCTGTTGATATTGTCCTGGAGGTCGGCGATCTTACCCATGATCCGCTCGACCAGTCCGTTGAGCTTGTCGATTATCGCCGCTTCTTCGGCGGCGCCGACCGCAGTCATCGCACCGGCTCCCATTCGCCGTCAAAGCGCCTGGAGGCGCTCTCGTCGCTGATTTCGTACGCCTTGGCCACCTTCCGCAGGGTGGCGGCCATGTCGGACATGTTGGTGGTGCCCTCGGTGAGCAGCATCTGCGCCTTGGCCCGGATCGCCTCGTACGTGTCGAGCAGCCCGGTCGGGATACACGCCCAGGACAGCTGCCCCTCGGTGAGGGTCAACCCCGCCGCCGCACTGGACGCTTCGTTGGTGACGCCGGAGATGTCCTCCCAGATGTCCGCGTCATAGTAGAGAGCCTCGATGGCAGCTTTCAATGTCATTAGTGATCCTCTTTGTCCTGACTCGGTGGCAACACCACTGGGCCGTTTCAATCCGCGGCGAAGAAGCCTCCGGGCACCACCCGAAGGCGACTCGACCTCAATGGATCAATCGCGCAGGTGCAGGCGTCTGGCCAACCCGAACGGGTCCTGGCTGAGTCCTTGCACTTCGCTCCGGAGGCCAGCTTCGGGAGAGTCCAGGCTCGCCTCCCGGTAAGCGGCCTCGAACGCGGACACCGTTTCCCGGCCGATGCTCGAAGGCGTGGTGTTCAACAGCCAGTGGCGGTTGTAGCTGACGTCGGAGACGAGCCCGCCGGCGTTGACCGTCACGGACACGTCCCGTGACGTGTTATACCCGGTGTACACGGCGGCGGCCTGCACCTGGAGTTGCGCGGAAGCCTGGTCGACGCGCTGCTCGACCGACTCCAACAGGGCGAGCAACTCACGCACGGCAGCCCGGCCGTCGTCGCTGCTCATCTTCGCCGTCGCCAGTTCGTCGAGCTGGTAGGCGAGGCTGTCCCCGAGTGCCGGCATCGGCCTGGGCCGCGGCCCGGGCCTGGACTCCTGTTCGGCGAAGGCCTCTCCCCAGCTCTCGAACCGGCTGAGCGCCGCCGCCTCGGCAGCTTCCCGGACGGCGTTCGCCAGGTCCTCGCCGGAGATCCGCCGTCGCCAGTCCGGCTGGATCCGTACCTCGGCGACGTGTCCCTCGCCGTTGACGGTCACGTTCACCGCGCCGGCGCGGTCAGCACCAGCCCAGCTCCGACCCGGTTGGGCCGCCGCCTCCATCTTCTGAGCGAGGACATCAACCTCATCCCAGACTTCTGTCAGCCGTGCTATCGGGTCGTCGTGCATTGAGGGCTCCCCCGTCCGTCAACAGCGCGAACGGCGACACCGGTCGCCGCCCCTCGACCACGGGTAGAGACCCTGCCAGAACCACCCACCGATAACAAGAAGATCGATGGCCAGAGGCATCAGGTTTTTACGGGCTCCGGACCGGAACCGGACCCGTCGGGTCGGTAGAGGCAGGTGGACTCAGAACTGGAGTGGCGCCTTCGTTGGCCGTGCGCGTTTTAGGGCCGGGTCCTGCCGACCATTGCCGGCCTGCGCCGGGCCCAGACGACGACGGCGGCACGTTGCTCGGTGTCGCGGTCGTCACGGCGACCTCCTCACCAGGCACGACGCCCAGCGGGCCGGGCCGGGAACACCGTTGGGCCCACGGGCCCGGGGAGCCGGCATCGGCTGGCTGTCGACTGTGGCTGATCGGAACGGGCCGGGTGGAGGGCTTCAGTACAATCAACCACAACCAGACATGGTCACCGCCTGTAGCCAATCAGGCACGTCAGTGGCGTGGCAGGTGTGCCATGGGTTGACTCCGCGGCTGCGGCGCGGGCCCGAGGCGGTTGGGAGGCGGCGTGTTCGACGAGGTCGGCTTGGAGCGGCAGCTGAGCGAGGCGCGGGCCTCGCTGCGACAGGTTGCCGAAGCGTCTCGCGCGCCCGAGCCGAGGGAGATCGTGGCCGAGGCCGCCGACGGGCGGATCGTGGTCACGCTCGGGACGGACGGACGGGTCAACGCGATCGAGATCAACCCGATGGTGCTTCGTGAGGGCGTCCAGTATCTGGCCGAGGAGCTGCAGAGCGCGGTGAACGCGGCGCTCGACGAGCGCGGCGCCGACGCGCGTACCGACGAGCCCGTCGCGGACCTCGCGGCGCTCAATGCGACGATCGAGCGCCTGCAGGACGAGGGCCTGCGGCAGATGCGGCAGATCACGGCGGGCGTCAGTGACGTCATGCGCAAACTCCACGGGAGGTGACCGTGGATCCGCTCGATGTGGACGTCGACTCGCTGCGCCAGGGCGCTGACGAGCTGGAACGGGCGAAGGAGTCCGTGCGGGCGACCTTCGAGGCGTTCCAGGCCATGGCCGCCAACTACGCCGACGCCTTCGGCGGCGACGAGATCGGCATGCTGCTGGGCATCGCCCACCAGGCCTGTCTCGACGCGGCGAAGGAATGCTTCAGCACCAACATCACCGAGTTGGAGAGCTATGCCGAGGGCCTGCAGGAAATGGCGGAAAGCTTCCAGCGTACCGAGGAAGCGGTGACGGCGAGCTTCGCGAAGATTCTCGGCTCGCTCGGCGGCTGACAAACCGCCGACAGGTAGGAAGGAACTCCTCGTGGGTCTGACGCTCCCCGCGGAACTGACGTCTCTGCTGTCCATGCTCGGCTACGACTGGCCGGAGTCCGACGAGACCAAGCTGTTCCAACTGGCCGGCGAGTGGACCGGGATGGCCGACCAGATCGGCAGCTCGGTCGAACAACTCAACGCCGCGGCGGCCACGGTCCTGGCCAACAACAAGGGTGCCAGCATCACGGCGTTCGCCGACGAGTGGACCGACGACGAGTCCGCCGGCCGCAACATCGCCGACACCGTGACGCCGTCGCACATCGTCAGCATCGGGTTGATGGTCGCCGCCGGCGTGGTCCTGGCGCTGAAGATCCAGGTGATCGTGCAGCTGATCCTGCTAGCGATCCAGATCGCCCAGGCGGTGGCCACGGCCGTGGCTACCTTCGGCGCCTCGCTGGCGGAGATCCCCATCTTCAAAATCATCACCGGGATCATCATCGACCAGCTCATCGGCATGGCGATCGACGCGGTGCTCAATGGGTAAGGGCAGGCCACGTACCGCGTCGAAGCGGGCCACCAAGGCCGGCGGCGGGCGGATCGTGTCGGCGGTACTGGAGAACGCGGACGTCTTCCGCACGGCCAAGACCAACGGGACGATACCGAAGGAGCCGGCGAAACTGGTGCTGCGCCGGCCGCCCGACTTCGACCGGAAGGACTTCGACCGCAAGGCGCGCGACCTGCAGCGACTCAGCCAGCAGGGGAAGCTCAAGAAGGCCAAGTCGGAGCGCCCGAAGATACTCGACCGGAACAGCGGCGAGATGCGTACGAAGAGTCAGATCTATCGCGAGCGGATGATCCGAAAACTCGAACGGAAAAAGAGTCAGGGCCACAACGTGAAGGACACGTTGTGGCGCCTGTACGCGGGCAAGGGCAACGTCGGGCCCGGCAAGGGATTGGACCCCGACCACATACACGAGCTGCAGCTCGACGGGCCGGACGAGTACCATAACCTGCGACTGAAAGACACGTACGCCAACCGCATGATGGGTTCCGACATCAGCACGGCACTACGCAACGTTCCGGAAGGCCACCCCGTGACGATCAGAGTCATCCCGTGACCGACAGCAACGACCTCGCGGCCACGCTCGCCGAGATCCGGAACAAGCTAGACCTGCTCAGGCGAGTCGAGGCGGAGCACGGGTTCGGCGTCCTCATCGAAGAAGCCCCACCCCTGGAGGCCATTCCGGGGCTGCCCGCCGGCGTGACCGACGTGTTCAGCATCGTCGGTCGCCTGCGGGGCAGCTACTTCTGGTTCCTACCGCCCGAGCAGATCGGCAGCAGAGCAGCCTGGGAAGGTCGTCCGCCGGCGCCTCCCGAGGCACCCCTGGGGGAGGCTCTGGCCATCGGCTATGCCGTACGCGGCATCCCCGCGGACCTGCTCGCCGAGAAGGGACCCGCCGGCCGCCAGATCTCCCTCGACGTCGAGGAAGGGTACGTCTACTACATCGACGGCGACGACCTCGCGGACTACTACCACTCCGGCGAGGACGTCGTGGTCCAGGAACTCGCCGACAACGTCGCCACCTTCTTCAACGAGTGGGTACTCGGCGCGGACTACCCGGAACTCGTGGAAACCGTCCTCGGCGCCGAGGCGCTCGACCACCGGATCCGCAAGGGCGAGGACGCCGGTGAATACAGCGACACCTGGCGGCGGCTGCTCGTGACCGCCGGCCTCGCGTCATGAACCCGACCGGCACACTCCCCACCACCACCGACGGGCGAGGACACCACCATGGCCGTTGACCCCCGGTTCCGCGCCCTCTGGGACGAGGACGAACTGGTCCCCTACCCCCGGCAGGCGTGGCTCGACGCGGGCTTCCCCGCGCCGGCGCTGCCCGACGGGGACGAAATCCCCCTCGAGGTGGAGGTCGTCTACACCGCCTACCTCGAAGGCCAGATCGAACTCTTCGACACCATCCAGCTCAGCACCGAGGACGGCACCCTCGACATCCGCCTGATCGTCGTCGGCGCGGTCGCGGACAACCCCAACCTGCTCTACGTCCTCGACCCCAACACCGGAGAGATCCTCCAGTTCGACCTCGAAGTCCAGGACGTACAGGCGGTCAACTCCAACTTTCGCTGCTTCGTCGAGTTCCTCTACCACTTCGCCCTGTTCGTCGAGGCCGACGAGGGCAAACCCGGCCGGGCCGAACGCGCCGCCGTACTGGCCGACACCCTACGCGCCATCGACCCCGACGCCTTCGCCCCCGACGCCTGGTGGCCGCTGGTACTCGAACAACTGCAGTGAGCCCTTCTCATCCTGAGCGGCGGCCGGTCTCGACGCGGTGCAGGACGAGGATGGCCTGCGCGATGGTGGTGAGAAGAGCAACCCTGTAAACCGGCTCTCGGGCGACTCGATCTTCCTGGACCGCTACGGCAGGTGCCGTGCCGAGGCCGCGAGCCGGTCGGCGAGCGCGATCACGCGGTCGCGCAGTTCGTCCGGGCGTTCGATGACGAACGGCAGGTCGAGCGCGGCAAGCACTCCGGGCAGCCAGTCGAGACGCTCCGCCCGGATCTCCACGGACTGCCAGCCGGGTTCCTCGCGCTCCCGTACCTCGGCGACGCTGGCCGGTAGCCGTTCGCGGATCTGCGTGCGGGTCCCCTGGATCCGTAGCGTCACCTGATGCCGGTACTGGGCCTGTGCCATCGAGGTGAGCACGCGTTCCCCGGGGTCGAGCTCGGCGGGCGGCTCGAACGAGCCGGGCAACGTCCTGGCGTCCGTGATGCGGTCGAGCCGGAGGGTCCGATCCTCGCCGATCTGCGGGTCGGCGCCGGTGACGTACCACCGACCGGAGTGGTTGACCAGCCCGAACGGGTGCAGCGTGCGGACGCTGCGCCGACCGCCACCCGAGATGTACTGGACGGAGATCGGCCGGTGGTGGTGCACCGCGTCGGCGACGGTGAGCAGGACACCCGCCTGCGGCGTGGGGACCTCGTCGGGCTCGGCGGTGAAGGCGAGGGATTCGAGTACGGCGTGCAGCCGGTCCGCGATCCGCTTTGGCAGAACGCGACGGATCTTCGCGGCGGCCGTCTCGCTCGCCGTACCCATGCCCGCGGTTGTTGCCAACCCGGCACGCCGGCCCGCAACCAGACCGAGCAGCACCGCGAGGGCTTCGTCGTCACTGAGCATGAGCGGCGGCAGACGATAGCCGGCGGCGAGCCGATATCCGCCGTAGCGGCCACGCACCGACTCGACCGGAACGTCGAGGTCGATCAGATGGTTCACGTAGCGCCGCACGGTGCGCGGATCGACACCGAGGCGGTCGGCAAGCTCGGCCATCGTCAGGATGCCGCCAGACTGCAGGAGCTCCAGCAACGTGAGTACCTGAGCCGTCGGTCGCGCCATGATCCGAACTCTATCCAGAATACTGGACCGAATCTGTCCAGAATCCTGGATAGAGTCGGCCTCGAAGGCAAACGGACCTACTGACCAGGGAGAACCATGGATTTCGTCTCGACTCGCCTCATCAGCGGCGACATCACCCGCCTCGTCGGCTTCTACGAGAAGGTCACGGGCGTGCGGGCGGTCTGGGGCAACGAGGACTTCGCCGAACTGCGCACCGCCCACGGCACCCTAGCGATCGGCAGCACCCGCACGGTCTCGCTGTTCGCACCCGGTTCGGCCCGCCCGGCCGACAACCACACCGCGATCATCGAGTTTCTCGTCGACGACGTGGACGCGCTCTACGAGAGCCTACGGGGTGTCGTGGAGGACTTCGTGAACGTACCCACGACGATGCCGTGGGGTAACCGGGCCCTGCTGTTGCGCGACCCCGACGGCAACCTGGTCAACTTCTTCACCCCGGTAACCCCCGAGGCGATCGAGAAGTTCAACCGCTGACCACGCCGGCGCGGCCCCGGCGCCGGCAGAGCAGGCAGCGCAGCCGGTACGCGAACGTGGCTACGGCGGGGCCGGGCGGGCCTTCGCGACACTGTTCCGGGCGCTCCACGGGCGCCGCTGGCCTCGCACACTCCGACGCCATCGCGGTGGCCCCGGGTCACGGACCTGGGACGCTGCGGCTACGCCGGTGCGTCCTCGTCCGCCTTGGCGTCGCCCAGCAGGTCCGCTATGGCGCCCAGCGCGAGGATGCGGTCGCCCTCGTCGGAGATGTGGGAGGTGGCGGCGAAGGCCCGGGAGAGGGCGACGTCGCGTTGGACGGGGGGCAGGTGCTCGGCCACCTCTGCCAGGGTTCGCGCGCGGACCGTGGGATCGAGGATGGCGCTGGCCGCGTGGAGGGCCCTGGCCAGGGTAGCTGGCCGTGTCTCGGCGCCGCTGGTGGTGGCGATGGCGAGTAGCAGACCGGCGCGGTTTGCCGGTTCGGTGACGTGTTCCAGCGCCTGTTCGAGCCGCTCTGGTCCGAGGTACCGCGCCAGCCCGGCCAGGTCGTGTCCGCGTTCCGCTTCGTCGGCTCGGGACAACATGTCGGCGCACACCTGGTCGAGTTGGCCGGCGTCCAGGTAGGGCATCAGCCCCTCGATGTTGTGGTCGTTCTGCGCGAGCACGATGGGCAGAGCCTGGGCGATCTGTTCTCGGGTCAGGTAGGGCGCCCAGACGCCGGGGCCGGACCCGTACGCGACGGCGAGTCTGAACACGTCGTCGACGAGGGGCCTCCGCTGATCCTCGCGCAGAAACGGTAGGAGCGCGGCCAGCACGCTGACGGCTACCCATGGGCTGGACTCGGCGGAGTCGAGGTAGGGCCGCAATATCATCAGCGCGCGGCCGAGTTGCTCGTGCGTGAGGTACGGGGCGATTTCGGTCAGCGTCCACGGCGGCTCCGCGCCGGCTGTCCGCGCGATCGCGGCGAGCACGGCGTCGAGTTGGGCTTCGTCGAGCAGCCCTGCCAGGTCCGTCATCGCGTGGAGCCGGTCGCGGTCGTCGTCGGCCTCGATCACGGCCGTGACCGCCGCGGCGACAACCTCCACCCGTAGCCGTGGCGGTAGATGCGCGGCGATCCCGGCGAGCGTCCGAGCGCGGAATTCGGGCGCGGTAATCGTCAGTGCGGCGGCTACCAGGTCGTCGCGCTGCGTGCCGTCGAGGTACGGTGCGAGCGCGACGAGCGCGACGAATCGGTAGCTCTCGTCCCGGATGCGGGTGCAGACGCGGATCGCCCCGTCGCGCTGGGCGGGGGTCAGGTACTCCGCCAGCTTCGCCAGCGTCACCGCGCGGTCGTCGTCCGGATCGGATGACAGGATCCGCACGCCCAGGTCGATCTGTTCGGGGTCCAGCCAGCGCGCCAGCGTGAGCATTTCATAGCCGAGGAGGGTGGCCGATCCGGTGAGCGCGGTGAGCGCGGCGGCGGCGACCTCGGCGCGCTGCTCCGCGGGCAGCAACGGCACCAGGGCGGCCAGCTCCGAGCCGCGGCGGGCGGCCACCGAGCCCGGCACCACCGCGGGTGCCTGCGCCAACAGCTCCGGCGGCAGATGAGGCGCCAGGCTGAACAGCATGTTCGAGCGACAGTTCTCGTCCGTCGTGTTCCGCACCAGTGCCCACGCCCGCGCGATCTGCTCCGGCGTCAGGCACGGTGCGAGGTGCCGCATGAAGCTGCCGCGGCGGCTGCCGCTCAGTTCCAGCAAGGCGGTGAACAGCATTTCGGCCGTCACCGGCGCCCCGTCATCGGCCGCGGGCTCGCCGACCAGATCGGCGAGCTCGGCGACCGCCCGCTGTAGCGGGGACATCACCAGTCGATCGGCTGACGCGGTCAACCAGCCCTCTTCCACCGCTTCCCGGGCGACGTGCCGAGCCGCACGCTCCAGCCGCGCGACAAACTCGCCTTCGCCGACGATCCTGTTCACAGACACACCGGCGATGATGCCCTCGTCGTATGACATCGCAGTCCGTCGCGCCGGCTGTCTGCGCATGTCCGGACACTCACCGGCCTGGTGCGGGTAGGTCCTCGCCGCTGATCACCATGCACTCGAGCAGGTCACCGAGAACGGCCCGCTGGTGGTCCGTCAGCGGGTTCACGAAGACCGCGACATCGGCCTTCGCAGCCCGGCACGCCTCCGCGACCTCACGCGCCTTGCCAGGGCTGAGCAGGGTCCGCCGCGAGAACGGTTCAATCATCTTTGCCGCACCGCCGTGCGAAACACCCCGCCGTTGGATGTGCTGGCCCACCACCCGTCCGCCATGCACCTCTACCGAAGTCGCCAGCAGATCGAGCTTCCGGCCGAACCGCTTGTCCTTCGCCGAGAACAGGCCCACAAGCACCACGTTCGCGCCCGCCAGTAGGAAGGCCGGTCGTCCGCTCGAACATCGCCGCACGAGGCGATATTGCCACGTCAAACGCTTCACAGCGGGCGCCACGCGCCGGGGCTGCTTCGTCACGTACCGTCGGGCCCCTTCGGCGGCAGATCAGGAGGGCCCGGACGGGCAGGTGGATAGTTGCGAGCGGCTCACCGGGAAGACGGGGCAGAATCCCGTCCATGCGGGGTAGGCCAAGGGGGCTGGACGAGGACCATCTGGTAGCGACGCTCTTCGAGGGCTGGGGTATGCGGGTCGAGTCCGCGGAATACCGACCGGTGGGCGCGGGCAGCTACCACTGGTCTGTCGCCGACCGGAACGGCGAAGGGGAAGCGAGATCAGCCGACCAGCCCCATCCCGGCACCGCCTCGGCTGCCCTAGCTCATGCACGCTCCTCCACATGTCCGCACGCCGAGCTGCCGCCAGGGCTGTCACTTTGGGCAGCGACCGGATCGCGGCATGGCAGGATGCGGCTTCGGCGCACGTACGGACCTGGAGGAGGGGCCGGGACGAGGTGCTCAGCGCAGGTGGACCTCGACGCCGTGTGCGGTGAGCATCTGCCGGAGGTGGTCCAGGGTGACCGCTGGCTCGTACCGATGCCGGTCGTAGCCGGGAACGAGGTGTTCGCGGGCTACCGCCGAGTCGTGCCAGACCAGCCGGAACGGTGTGCGGGCACCCCACCTCGAACGCAGGCAGTCGCTGAGGGCGTCGAGGTTCCATCCGAAGTAGCCGCCCGGGCCGTTGATGGCCTCGCCGATGGCGCAGTAGAAGCCCTCGATGTCGGTGACGAAGCGACCATCGAGGTCGAAAACGGTCCCGGCTGGCTGGTCTGGGAGATCAAAGCGGCGACAGGCCAGTGCCATACCGGACCATTCGTGCCGTAGCGTCCGGTCGTAGCCGGCCCACAGGTTGCGCTCGGCGGGTCGGCCGGCAAGCCACAGCTCCAAAATGCGACGTTTTCCCGTCGGGTACGGCCGGTGTGTTTCGCTGGCGATGGTGACGTCAAGGAGGCCGTCATCGAGCGGAGACGGCACGCTCGACACGATCGTGCCGTACACGCCCCCGCCGATCAGGGGTAGCGCCGAGCCGTCGGCGGCGATGGCTTTCACGTCGGCGGTCACCCGGCGGCGGCGTAGACCGGCCTTTGTCGACTGCGGTACGGCGGCGATCGCGGCCTGCAGTAGCGGCTCGGGTTGGCAACCGACCAGGACGACGTACGGTACCGGTGGCTCGCCCTGGTCCCGGAAGACGCCCGTGATGTCGGCGCACGCACCGTACGGTGTGTCGTCCGGCCCACGCAGCACGAACCCGGTGATGCCTCCGGGACGGTCGACGGCGTCCGTAGGGTCGTACACGTGGACGAGGCCGTCCAGGTCGACGTCGACACGCCCTGGCGAGGTCGTCGACGGCCGTTGGCCCAGGACGGTCACGTCGAGCAGATAGACGCCGAACCAGCCGTCCCGTGTCGCCCGATCGTCGGGCATCGCCGACACCCACAGGTTGCCCAACCAGCCGCGCCCGCCATCGAGGGGCGTCGCGGCGGGATCACTGTCGAGGCTCGCGGCGAGAACCCCGTCCGGTACGCAGCCCAGGAGGGTGAAACGTTCCCGCGGCCGAGGTGGCAGGTCGACGAACAAGCCGTCGATGTCGGCGCACAACGCCAGGACATCGCCGTCGCCGGGGAACTGCGGGTTGCCGGTGTAACCGTCAAGCAGCCAACGCGGTGGGACGCGCCGAGTCCAGGTCCACCGCTGCTGCCCCGGCCTGTCGATCGCCACCTTCCGACCGTACCGACGAACCACGAACTCGCCTCGCGCACCACCGACTCGCAGGCGCCCCGCAACGCAGACGCACCGCCTTCGGCAGACGAGGAAGCCCGAGCGACTCACGGTGCTCGCGGTGTCTGTCAACCGCGGTGACCGATCGGACTCGTCGCCGGGTTCCAGCGCCGTCGGAGTCGGCGGGTCTCTGGAGGTCGGCCGGTCACCCTCCGCACTCTCCGCAAGACCGTGGGCACACCCATCAAGGAGGAGGCGGACACCAAGAGCGCGTCGGCGCAGCTCGGAGGTAATGGGGGTTTCGGGAAAGGCTCAAAACCTCGTAGAAAAAAATCCGAGCCCTGACCGGCGTTGTTTCCGGCCGGCAATTTGTCTTGTCAGGACGGTCGGACTCGAAAAGACGACCCCTTGACCCCAGCTAACGACCATGAAGCCCGCGACCTCGGCGCGCCAGCGGTGCGCGATGGTCGCAGTCGCACAGTGCGCCGAGATCCGCTCACGTGCGTGGATGTCCGCCTCGGTCGTCGCGCAGTTCGTCACGCAGACCGTGCGCGCCGCACCGCCCCACGCGCCCGTCGACGTGTCACCCATGTAGTCGCAGGGTCGCGCGCCGTGGTCTTGCTGTGGCAACATACGTCGGTGAGCGGACCTGGCCGGACTGATCCGCCTACGTCGATGCAGAAGCCAGACCAGTGGGCCGACTTCCGGCGCGGCGTCGCGCTGCTGTCGCTGGTGCTGTTCTTCTTCTGTGTCGTGGCGGTCGCCTTCCTCGCCTTCAGGCTGGTGACCGTCGGCACCGACGTAGCCCCCAACTGGTCGGAACTCCTGGGGTTCGCATCCGTCGCGGTGCCGCTCGGCGTCGCAGCCGGAGCCGGCATCGGCGTCTACCGCGCGCAGAGCCCAGGCCAGGCCAAGCGACGCGGCAGGATCATGGGCCTCGCCTTCATGCTCGCCGCCCTGCTCCTGGTGGTGACCGGCGTCATCGGAGACAGGCTGTCATGAGCTTCTCCGTGGAACCTGGCGCCCTCGAACGTGCCGCCGCTCAACTGAAGCTTGCCGGCACCGACGTACAAGCAGCCATGGCCTATATCAGCAAGCACACCGAGATGAACTGGTACGACCAGGGCCTACTCAACAAGGCATACCCCGCGCACCGGGAACTTGTGGACGAGATGACCCGGCGACTCACTCACCTGAAAGATCTGCTGGAGCAGTCCGAAGAGGCGCTCCAACGCACCGCGACCCACTACCGGAACACCGACGCCGGCAACGCCCGTCGCCTCGATGCCACCTATCCCTACGTCGCCCGCGGTGACGAAGAACTCGCGGACGACCGGCCCTCCCCCACGGACTACCCGTGATCGAACCTACAGACTTCCTGGTCGAGCCGGGCGAACCCGACCCCTCCATCTCGAAGGGCTTCGCCAACCCCATCGGCATTCTCGACGCCATCTCCATCTCGCACTGGGTCAACGAGATCATCAAAGAGGTGGCGGGCTACGACGTGATCGGTACCATCACCGCGGTCTTCGTAGGCGACTGGGAGAGCTTCTACAAGGCCGGCGACGCATACGGCAACCTCGGCCAGAGTCTGCAAGCTCTCGGCGGCAACCTCATCGAAATCTCCAACCAGATCGACCAGCAGTGGGACGGCCGTGCCGCAGACGCCGCCTTCGTCTACTTTCGGAAACTGGCCGCCGCCATCTCGCAACAAAACAACGTGCTCACCCAGATCGAGGAGAAGTATCACGAGGCCGCCCGCGCAATCTGGCTCCTAGCCGACATGGTCGGCGGCCTCATCAAAATGATCATCGACAAGGCCATCATCATCGGCATCAGCGCCGCCGCCGGTACCGCCCTTCTTGAAACCGGCGCTGGCGCCGTCGTCGGTTACGGGGTCGCCGCCTGGCAAGCCATCGACCTGCTCAAGAAGGTCAACGACGCCGCCACCAAAATTCAGGCCGGTGGCACGCTCATCCTCGGCTTCTTCAGTTTCCTCAAGGCACTGGCCGACCAGGGCGGCGATCTTTCCAAGATCCCGCTTCCCGACCGGCCCTACTCAAGTCCGGTGCCCGCATGACCGGCAGCCCGGACGACGCCGAACGCCAGATTCTCGACCTGACCGATGGTGACGCCGGGCTCGCAAGGCTTCTACACGCGAGCCTCCGGCGGCTCCATGAGGGTGCCGCCGGCGACGACCTCCAGGAGATGGCTCGCGAAGTTCTTGCTGGACGAAGCAGCTTGCGGGAGATCGCGGCCACCGATGCCTACGGCTCGATGTTCGTCGACCACTTCCGTCAGTTCAGCGAGTGGCAACGGACGCTTGATCCGCAAGAGCGCGAACGCCTCGCCGCCGAAGCCGCCGAAGCCGCGACGTCACTGAACCAGGACACTTGACCACGCCGTCGGAGCCGCCCTGGCCGCCGCCGACCTCCGGCGAGCGTTCCGCCGGGTAGCCACCAGGGCCGGTCTCGGCGCGGCCGCTGGACGCCCCGGGACTACGACACAGCCTCGTGCCGGTGCTCTCCGACAGCGGCGTGAGTATTGAGCACATCGCCGACCTGTGTCGGGACGGCCAGATCAACTGACGACCCCTTGACCGCCCGGAGAACGAGCCGACCTACCGGCACCTGCCGGATAGCGCCAGCTTATGTCGAAGACGCAGGTCAGCGACCAGGTCGGAATCCGGCCGAGTCGGTCCGAACCAGGATCGTCGGACCATCCGTGCGATATCACGGCCCGGCCGGCGGCCCACGGGCAGCAGCGGTTCACGCGCTGCCCACTGGGCGTCGGTCAGGTCATGCCGCCTCGTCACCGCCACAGTGGCCACGAGATCTCCGTACTGGTGGTCTGTCTTGGTCGCAAAATCATCGACCGGAGACCTCACCGCCTATCGATCGACGACGCGGCGAGACCTACTCGGCCCGTACCCCACTTCGACTTCGACACCGGTCCTAGTTCTTCGGAAGGGCGTCGACGACGATCTGGAAGCGACGCGGGTCGAAGTAGTCGTGGTACTCGCTAATCAGGCCGTCGCGGAAGCGGAAGACGGCGATGTTGTCGTTGGTGTACTCGGCGCCGTTGAGCAGCTTGGCGACGTTGCGGTATTCGACGCAGACCGCGTCCGAATCGCTTGCCGGGTAGACGCCGGTGAGATTGGCCTGGAAGCTCTCGAAGTTGGACATCAGGCCGTGGAAGCCGCCGACGATCTCGTCCTTGCCGCGGATCTCGGTGGGGAACCCCTCGGCCGGGTAGGGCACGGTGAGGACGGCCTCGGGGTGCCACAATTCGCCCCACGCCGCAACGTTCTTTTCCGAGAGTAGACGGAAGAACTCGCGTGCGATGGTGGCTTTGTCGATCGTTGCCATGGTCATCGTGTCTCCATCATCGTCGAGTACGGGTGTCCCGGGCGATGCGTTCCCAGGTGTCCAGCGCGGCGCGAGACGGTCCGCGTGGGCGCGGATGGCGTCGAGGCCGTCCGCGCCCAGCGCCGTTCGATGGCAGGGGTGTCGGCGACGTCCCACCGCATCGGGTCTACTCGTCCCCGGTCGGCCGCGACGGGATCGCCAACGGATTCCGGGTTGCGGACCGCCGCGACCACCGTGTCGCCGGCTGCCGCGGCAGCCTGATCGACCGCCCGCCCGAGGCCACCGACCGCAGCGGTGACCTGCCACGTTCGCGCCATAGGTGAACCATAGTACATACTTGGTGTAGGGTCCAAACATGGAGCCGGATACGCAGAAGATGGGCCGGCGGGAACGCCACAAGGCGGTGATCCGCGAGAAGTTGGTCGACGCGGCGCGCACCGCGTTCGTCGAACGGGGCTACCTCGCCGCAACGCACAACGAGATCGCGGACGCCGCCGATGTCGCGCGGACAACGGCGTTCAACTACTTCCCCCACAAGAAGGACTTCCTCGTCGCGATCCTGGCGGACCGACGCGCGCAGATCAGAGCCACGATGACGCGGATCCTCGACGAGCAGAGGAGCATCATGGACACGCTGCGCGCGGCCATGCGCGAGTTCGCCGCGTGGTTCGATGCCAATCCGAAGCTGACCAGGGCGCTGAGCCGCGCGACACTGCAATCCGGTGTGCTGTTGCAGCCGGACTACTACGCGACCAGCGATCTGTTCGGCGCGGCCATCGTGGCCGGACAGCAGCGCGGCGAGATCCGGCCGGAGGTCGATGCGACCTTGGTCGGCCGGCTGTTGATGGACGGCTACCTCGGCGTGATCTACCGGTGGGCCGCCGACGACCGGGCGCCATCGCCGGAGCAGGACCTGGTCCGGATGGTCGACATCGTTGTCGAGGGCATCCGGGTGCCCGACATGGACGGACGGACCAGTCGGTGAGGCGCCGCGTTCCGGGACGCCGGCCGCGAAGCGGTGGATGCCGCGCCATGCAGGCGGGCGACGCCGGCTTCATCGCCGCGGCCGGCAACACCGGATACGGCTGGTGGAACCCGGGCCAGTGACACCGGGTCGACATCTGGGTTAGCGGCCGCCACGCCGAGGTGACGCAGGCGCGCCGCAGCCACGCCGGCGTCCGGGGAGCCCAGGTCGGCGAAGACGACCAGCGCCGCCGACCCAGCTCCGCTCGGCGGCCGCCCGGTCGCCGGCCTGCGCGAAAGCAGCCAGCCGCCGATCATCACTCGTCGTTGGCAGTCGCCACGTAGCGGGGGTTTCCGGGGCTGTCCTGATCCCTGCGGGGTCCGGGAGCGCAACGATGGTGCTCGTCAGTGGCACTTCGTAGGGTTGCGGAGTCTCGGCGGTTCGGCCTTGGGATTGCCGGTGTAGGTCGCGTCGCCGGTATGCCGGCCGACCCGTGGAGGTGTCAGGTCACCGGGGTTGCGTGGACAGGAGAGGTTTCCCGCCAAGTACGCCCGCCACCCCTCCGGGAGCACCTCTCAGCGACAGGTCAGACGGGCAGGCGCGGCGATCGGTCATGATCCTCACGTACGGCGAGGGAGTAACGTCAACCCACGCAGTGATGCTTGTCGCTCAGGGAGGTCAGATGAACATACGCAGGCGGACAACAGCCGCCGCAGCCGGCGCGCTGATGACGATTGCGGCTCTCGCGGTAAGTGGCACGGCAACCGCCGCCACTTCTTCGCCGGCATCGGCCCAGGCTGGCATCACCCACGAGGAGAACCCTCGCGTCCCGGAAGGCGCGGTGTGGACGGAGGCATACTTTCCGTCCGCCGACCACAGCGGCGTCGAACTTCACGCCGACGTCCTCCGGCCGAAGCACTTGTCGCCCCGCACCAGGACGCCGGTGATCCTCGCCGTCGGTCCCTACTTCGGCCACGCGGGCCAAACGGGGCCGGAGGGGTGGACCCAAACCGGGCCGTCCAATCGGTTTGAGGACTTCACCAGCGGCGCCAACCTCTTCGCCCGCGGCTACACCTACGTCATGGTCGACCTACGCGGCTTCGGCGGGAGCACCGGCTGCCTCGACTGGGTGGGCCCCGGCGAGCAGGCGGATGTAAAGGCCGCGATCCAGTGGGCGGCAACCCAGCCGTGGTCGACGGGCAAGGTGGGCATGTACGGCAAGTCGTACGACGCCGTGACCGGCCTCGTCGGAAACAACCTGCGCCTCGGCGCGCTGAAGGCCGTCGTCGCTCAAGAGCCGGTGTGGAACATGTACAACTACCTGTTCAGCAACGGCGTTCCCCGACCCAACGTGACCGGCACACCGAATGCCTACAACGACATCGCCACGATCCCGCCGCTGTCCGACGACACCGACCGCTACCAGGCCAACGCGACCTACGAGGAGAGCCACCCCGAGTGCCTCGCCGACAACCTCGCGAACAACAACAACCCTGACCTCGACTCGCCCTACTGGCGCGCCCGCAACCTCGCGGCGAAGGCACGGGGCACGAGCACCCCGCTGTTCGTCACCCAGGGCTTCATCGAGAACAACACCAAGCCGGAGGACGTCGAGGAGTACCTCGACAACCACCACGGTGTCGAGCGGGGCTGGCTGGGCCAGTGGGAGCACGTCCGCGGCAACGAGACGAACGACCAGGGTCAGCTCCTGATGGGTCGCGCCGGCTTCTTCGACGAGGTCATGCGCTTCTACGACCGCTACCTGAAGGGCAACAAGACGACGGTCCACGACCCCGCCTTCGCCATCGAAGACAACACCGGCGCGTGGCGCGCACAGCCGACCTGGCCGACACCGTCGTCGTACACGGTGGCAAACCTGCCGGACGGCCAGTACGTCGACGACGGCCTCGCCTCGACGCTTGCCGCAGCGGCCGCACCCACCGACCAGAAGTGGGACATGGAACACGCCACGGATCCCGCCCCGCCCGCCGCGAAAGCCCTCGCGCCGATGACGGCGGCCGCAGACACGCACAGCTACTTCAGCTGGTCCACGCCGACCACGTCCCGGCTGCGGATCACCGCCACGCCGCGGATCACGTTGCACGCCAGCGCGCCCGGCAACGTCATGGTGCGGCTGTGGGACGTCGCCCCGGACGGAACCGCGGTGATGTTCGACGAAAACGTCGCGCTGATCGAACGGGCGGGCGAGGTCGCGTTCGATCTGAAGTCCACCGACTGGACCTTCGAGGTGGGTCACCAGCTCGGGGTTCAGGTCGGCACGATCGGCAGCGGGAACTGGCGCGACATCCCAAGTGGCAACACGATCCGGGTCACCGGAGCGCGATTGGGTCTGGCGCTGCAGAACCCCGGGCTCGACGTGTCAACCCAGGGCGACCGATCGCCGTTCCTCGACACCTACCTGAGCCAATCCACCCGGACGCTCAGCGGCGTCGACGAGGGCACCTTCCCGCTCGCCCTCCGCAACCGGCACTGAGCGACCCATCGACAGGAGTGGACTGCCCGGCCCCGTCGTGGGGCCGAGCAGTCCACCGGCCGCCCCTCCACGATCCACCGCCGTCGCGCCCGCTCGGGGTGAGTTCCTCGAACCTCGGCTCCCGTCCCGTGGCCTCCGGCCCGGTCCAGCGCCCATCGACGCAGCCGCCGCTCGACCTCCGACAGCACGGCGCGCAGGTTCCGCCCTTCCAACCGGGCGCCGCCACGCGGTCGATGCGCGGCAGAGGCCCTGCTATCGCTGCTAGCTAGCCTCACCCAGGCGGCACCGAAGGAAACGACACGTGATGCCCATTGCGGTACCGCCGTTCCTCACGCCTGGAGCGGGGAATCCCGGTCACCCCGTAGCCGACGACGGCGCCGACGCCCGTCTCCTCGGTCACGGTACCGGCGGCGGCCGCGAGACCGGCAATGATCGCGGCATCGATCATGCCCTTGACCAGTCCGCCGATCGCCTCGCCGGCCGACCCGACCGCGTCGGCCATCTCCAGGTACGCGCGGGCGACGGTCTCCAGCGGTGCCTGCAGCCCGACCACGCTCGCGGCGAGATCGGTGAAGTACCGCACGGCGGCGTCACCGGCGTGGCCCCGCCAGAACAGCTCCAGGGTTCCCGCCCCGGACTGCATGTTGAGGGCCAGGTCGTGCAGCGCCCACCGGCGTTGGTCAGCACCGGCGCCATGGTGGCCAGGCCCTCCCAGTCACCGGCCAACCGCTCCTGCATCCAGCCGACGGGGTCGAAGCCGAGCACGGCGTCGAACCCCTTGAGCGCCCATGACGTGGGGCTGAGGTAGTCCATCCAGGCCATGGGATTCGACGGGTTGCCTGGCTCGGCCGGGGCGACGAAATGCCCTCCGACGTAGCGCGGGTCGACGAAGGCAGGCGGCCGGCCCAGGTCGTCGGCGAGTTCGTCTTCCGGCGCGGTCGGGCAGCGGTCGGCGCCGTCCGGCAGGAGCCGGTCGAGCAACCGGCCCCACCTGGACCTGCACTACGAACTCGGCGGGCGCGGCCTGGTGCTCGTGCCGTCGCTATTCGCCTGGCCGAACATCTTCGTCAAGGCGTCCGAGCCCTGGGCTCCGGTACTGCGGTATCCCAGTCGGGGCGTGGGCTCGATGTGGACCGACGACCCACCCGCGCCCGATCTCGCCCCGGTCCTCGGCCAGGCTCGGGCGACCCTGCTGGCCGAGCTGGCGTCCCCGTCGACGACGACGGCACTGGCCCGCCGTCCGGGCTGGCCCCGAGCGGAGTCTCGGCCCACCTCTCGCGGCTCGCCGCCGCAGGCCTGATCACCCGGCAGCCTCCATGAGCAGCGTGGCGGTGGACTCGGCGGTGGCGGAGAGAACCTCCGTGTCAGGGTCGCGAACTCGGGTCACCGGGTGCTAGGTCACCGGTCGCGTAGGGGGCCGGTCGAGCTGCGGACGATCAGCTCGGGGTCGAACAGCAGCTCCCCGCGGGGCACGTTCCGCCGGCTCACCAGGTGGACCATGGCGGTGGCGATGGACTGCGCAATGCGCTCGACCGGCTGGCGGACGGTCGTCAACGGCGGCTCGACGAACGCCATGATCTCGGAGTCGTCGTACCCGATCACCGACACGTCGTCCGGCACCGACAGGCCTCGCCGCCGGGCCGCTCGAATGGCACCCAGGGCCATGTAGTCGCTCGCCGCGACCAGCGCGGTCACGTCTTGGTCGAGCAGTGTCTCCGCGGCCGACATGCCACCTTCAATGCTGTACACCTGGTGTGCGACGAGCTTGTCGGGATCCTCCACCCCGCGGTGCCGCATCGCCGCGATGAAGCCCTCCAGCCGCCGGTCGCTCGGCCGGTTCCCGACCGGACCGACGATCATGCCGATCTCCCGGTGGCCCAGCCGCCACAGGTGGTCGACGGCGAGTTCGGCGGCTACTCGGTCGTTCGTCGAGAAGCTGGGCGCCTGGCTGCCCTCGATCGCGCCGTTCATCAGCACGAACGGGATCTGTCGTTTCTGCAGCAGGCGGTACACCGCGGGATCCGCGCCGACCAGGGTGTTGCTGGCCGAGGCGAAGATGACCCCGGCGATGCCGAGGTCGGCGGTGGATCGGATGAAGTCGATCTCCTGGAACCCGCCGATCGTGGTGGAACACACGATCGCTTTGAGTCCCTGGGGCGCCAGCGCCGACTCGATGAGTTCGCAGAGCCGCCCGAAGAACGGCTGCGCGAGTTCCGGCGTCAGCACGACAACGAGCTGACTGGCTGTCCCCCGGTCGTAGCCGAGCTCGCGGATCGCCTCCTCCACCACGCGGCGCGTGCTCGCCGCAACGGCGCCCCGGCGGTTGAGGACCCGGCTGACGGTCGCTTCGCTGACTCCGGCGCGGGCGGCGACATCGCTGATTCCGACCTTGACCATGGCTCCCTATCGATCGATCCCCCATTGCGCCGTCCCAGTGTAGAGCCGGCCGTGCGGCCCGCCGCCGATGCACGCGATCCGCTCGTCACCGTAACTTCCTTGCCCGATTATTGCAGAGATTTCCACCAATCGGGCAATGTACGGTGTCTCTGCGCGTCGTCATAGCGCGAAGCCGCCCGGCTCGTGCCTCGGTGACCGAACCGTTCCCGCCGCCGACCATCGAAATTCGGACCTTGACGAGTGTTGACGTGTTCGTGACGCGTATGTAACAGTCCCTTCCACCATTCGACATCGAGGAAGGGCATGGCCTCTCATGCGGGTACGGGTCGGGTCGAGCTTGGGCGACCTCACCGAGTCCTACGACTGGGCGTCGGCGCGGGCCCTCGAATGGGTCCAGACCGGGCGGGCCGCCGGCAACCTGCCCAGCTACTGGGCCGGGCTGACCGACCGGCCGATGTTCTACTCCCGGGACCTCGCGCACCAGATGCTCGGCGCGCACCTGCTGGGCCTGGACGCCGAGAACCTCGCGATGCTGCGGCACTTCGCCGCGTCGGCGACCCGCGCCCGCGGGTGGTATCCGTTGTGGGCCTTCATGTTCGACGGCACGCCGGCGGCGATCGACTACCACTCCGACGACGATTTCGTACGTGAGGTGCCGGCCGCGTTCGAGCTGGTGGAGAAGGCGGTCGAGCAGTACCGCTGGACCGGCGACGAGGGCTTCCTGTGCGCGGACTTCCTGCGCACCACGATGACGCTGTTCGTCGAGGCGCACGATCCGCTGGGTATCGGGGTCGCCGGAGCGGCGGGCACCGGTGACATCTTCGCCGGCACGGCTACCTACAACGAGGCGGCGGATCCACCGTACCTGCGGGTCGCCGCCGACGGGCTGGCCAGCCAGTGGGCCGCCCACCGGGCGGTCGGCGCGCTGGCCGGCGGCCCGATCGACACCGACTTCGCGCGCTGGAACCGGCGGCGGGCCGAGCAGCTCGAAGACATGTTCGCCGCCGACTGGTGGCTGCCGGGCGAGCGGCACTACACCTCCGGGTTCACCGCCGACGGCCCACGCGCGGGCTTCGGCCTGGAGAGCACGTGGTTCCCGGCGGTCAAGGGCGTCATGCGGGCGGACGATCGGGCGGCGGCCCATCTGGCGTACCTGAAGGCCGCGGTCGACGCCCGGCCGCCGACCAACATCGAGGCGGTCACCTACCTGCCGGAGGCGTTCCTGCGCTACGGCTGGGACGCCGAGGCGTTGCGCTGGATCCGGTACCTGGCCGCCTCGCGGGCGGACTATCCCGAGGTCCCCTTCACGCACGTGGCCCACATCGTGGTGGGCCTGACCGGTCTGGAACCCGGACCGGCGCCGGACGCCGTGCTGACCCGTTCCCACCTGCCGGCCGGCGAGTGGCTCTCGGTCGACGGGGTCCCGATCGGCGCCTCGACCGTCGGCCTGCGGCACGACGGGCGGGAGGCCACCGAACTGTGGGTGACGGCGGGCCCCGGCGTCACCTGGACCAGCACGTGGGACGGCGGGCACGTCACCACGGTTGTCGTGCCGACCGGAAGCCGCGCCCGCGCGGATGCCGACGGCGGCGTCGTCGTCCTGCCCGTACATCGATGAATCCCGGAACAGGAGCCTCTATGTCACGGAAAGTCCTGATGGCGGCGGCCGTCGCAAGCTCGCTCGTCGCGCTCACCGCGTGCAGCGGCAGCGGGTCGGACGGCGGCGGCGGGAAGACCACCATCTCGTTCGCGTTCTGGGGGAACAACGACGAGGCCGCCACGTTGAGGGCGATGGTCGCGGCCTTCCAGCAGGCGCACCCGAACATCACCGTCCAGTCGAACTGGATCCAGGGTGACTACGAGCAGAAGCTGCAGACCGCGATAGCCGGCGGCGAGGCTCCCACGGTCGCCGAGATCTCCGACACCTCGCTGCCGAGCTTCAGCCGGGCGTTCCGGCCGGTCGACGTGGACACCAGCCACTACTACTCGCCCGCGGTGGCGAAGGCCGGCAACGTCGGCGGCACGAACTACGCGGTGCCGTTCACGGCCAAGGGCAAGGTGATGGCCATCAACACGAGCCTGTTCACCGCGGCCAACCTGCCGGTGCCGTCCAGCACCACGCCGATGAGTCCGGACGACTTCGTCACCTACGCCAAGAAGCTCACGAAGCGGTCGGGCACGAAGGTCTACGGCAGCGCGCCCCTGTGGTACGACGGGTGGCTCATCGCCGTGGGCGGCTCCTACTTCACGCCCGACGGGACGAAGTGCGCCATGGGCGACGCGGCCGGCATCCGCGCCGCGCAGATCGTGGCCGACGCCGCGAAACCCGACGGGTTCACGCCGACGCGCGCCGAGGCGCAGGGCCAGGACATGGGCCAGTGGCTCGCCGACGGCAGGATCGCGATGATGCCCGACTACGGCCCGTGGGACATCCCGAAGTTCGCCGCGCTGGACCCGACCACGTTCGCGATCGTGCCGATGCCCGGCAAGGGCGAGCCAATGGAGGTCGACGCGCTGGGCATCGCGAAGGACGCCACCGCCGCGGAGGCCGAGGCAGCCAAGACGTTCGCGACCTTCATGAGCTCCGATCCCGCGGCGCAGAACCTGATGGCCTCGACCAGGTCCGCGCTGGGCGTGCCGGTGATCCAGGGCTCGGTGGACGCGTTCAAGGCGGTGGCCCCGAAGGTGAACCTGCAGGCGTTCGTCGACGCGGTCCAGAACGCCGTCCCGACCCCGCACGTCAAGAACTACCTGGCCATCGCCAGCCGGAACTCCAACGCGTGGGACACCCGGACCGCGATCGGCTCCGGCCACGAGGATCCGGCGGTCGTCATGCCGCAGGTCCAGGCCGACTGCCAGAAGATGCTCGACGAGGCGAACGAGTAGCGGCCGACGATGTCTGACGTTGTGACGCGGCTGGAGGATTTGCTCGCCCTGCTGCACGTCGCCGAGGGGTTCCGGCCCATCCTGTCGTTCCTCATCATGCTGGCCGTCGTGTTCGCCGTCTTCTTCGGCGTGCTGTGGCTGGGCGTGCGGGCGGGGCGGATGAGCCGGAACACCGCGGCGTTCTGGGCGTTCGTCTCACCGTGGATCGTCGGCTTCCTGCTCTTCACCGCCGGGCCGATGGTGTACTCGCTGATCCTGTCCTTCATGGACTGGGACCTGTTCGACCCGGCGAGGTTCGTCGGCCTCGCGAACTACCAGCACGCGCTGCACGACGACCGGCTGGCGCAGGCCATCAAGGTGACGCTGGTCTACAGCGTCGTGAGTATTCCGCTGCAGACGGTCCTGTCACTGGCCGTCGCGCTGCTGATGAACGTCAACGTGCGCGGCATCAACGTGTTCCGCACGATCTGGTATCTGCCGTCGCTGGTCACCGGCGTCGCGCAGACGGTCCTGTTCATCTACGTGTTCAACCCGGACTTCGGGCTCGTCAACGGCGCGCTGCGGCTGATCGGCATCGAGGGGCCGCAGTGGCTGTTCGACCCGGACTGGGCGCTGCCCGCGGTCGTCATCATGAGCCTCTGGACGGTGGGCGGGAACATGGTGATCTACCTCGCCGGCCTCCGGGACATCCCGGCCGAGCTGTACGAGGCCGCGGAGATCGACGGGGCGGGCCGGTGGCGCACCCTGTGGAACATCACGCTCCCGCAGATCAGTCCGGTCATCTTCTTCAACGTGGTGACCGGCATGATCGGCGCGATGCAGACCTTCACCCAGGGGTACGTGCTCACCCACAACGAGGGCGGCCTGGGCGACTCGCTGCTGTTCTACGTCTTCTACCTCTACCAGAACGCGTTCTCGCTGTTCAAGATCGGGTACGCGTCCGCACTGGCATGGATCTTGTTCGTCATGATCATGATGCTCACCGCGCTGATGTTCCGCGGCAGTGCCTTCTGGGTCTACTACGAATCCCAACGACCGAGTCGGCGGAGGCGGCGTGCCCGTGTCAGCTAGCGCACCAGAACGTCCGTACCCCGGCCACCGCCCGGCCGACCCGACGCCGCGCCCGGCGGAGGCGACCCCGAGGCCCGCGCGCCGCCGATCCGGCGGCCCGCGCCGGCAGTCGACCGCCTCCCGGGCCGTCTCGGTCGCCGTACTGACGGCCGGATCATTCGTATTCATATACCCGTTCCTCTGGATGGTGGCCTCGGCGCTGCGGACGCGGGCCGGCGTGGCGCGCGGCGGCGTGTGGCTCTGGCCGGTGCAGTGGCGCTGGTCCAACTTCGGCGACGGCCTGAGCTCGTTCCCGTTCTGGCGTTACCTCGGCAACTCCCTGCTCAGCACGCTCATTCCGGTCGTCGCCGTGGTGGTGTCGTCGTCACTGGTCGGCTTCGCGTTCGCCCGCATCCGGGCGCGCGGCTCCGGCCTACTGTTCGCGATCGTGCTCTCCACCCTCCTGCTGCCGCAGGAGGTCACGATCGTGCCGCAGTTCATCCTGTTCAAGAACCTGCACATGATCAACACGCTGTACCCCATCATCCTCCCGACGTTCTTCGGCGGCGCGTTCTTCATCTTCCTGTTCCGGCAGTTCTACCTGGGCATGCCGGAATCGCTGACCGACGCCGCGTTGATGGACGGCGCCGGCTGGTTCCGCATCTGGTTCTCCATCTACCTGCCGCTGTCCCGGCCGGTCATCATCGCCACCGGGCTGCTGCAGTTCATGGGGTACTGGAACAACTTCTTCCAGCCGGTGATCTACCTGTCCACGGACCGGTGGAAGACGCTGCCGCTCGCCCTCGCCGGCTTCCAGTCCGTGCACGGCACGGACATCCCGCTGCTCATGGCGACCGCGCTGGTGATCACGCTGCCGTGCGTCCTCATCTTCTTCCTTGCCCAGCGTCACATCATCGACGGAATTTCCTTCACGGGGAGCAAATGACAGACGTCGAAACCGCGCCCGCCGACATCTGGTTGCCGGGCGGCGGCGCCCAGACCCGCCCCGAGAACCCCGTGCGGCTGCCGGAAGGTCAGGCCACGGCCGGGCTGCGCCTGCGGGCCGGCGGCGCCGCGGAGGTACGGGTCACCGAGCTCGGCCCCGGCGTCGTCGAGGTGGTGTTCGGCCGCCTCGACGAGCCGCTCACGGTCACCGCGACGATTTCCGCCACCGACGCCGTCGCGTGGTGGCGGCCGGGCAGCGGGGTGCCGCACGCCACGATCCCGCCGTCCTGGGCGCAGGCGGTCGACGTCACCGCCCTGCAGGACATCCCGCTCGGGGCGCTGCTCACCCGGAGCGACGCCACCCGCCTGGTGTACGCGCTGGACGCCGCCACATCGCCGACCCTCGTCCGCGCCGGCCTGGTCGAGGAGACCGCCGAGTTCGTGGTGATGCTGACCGTCACCGGGCCGCCGGCGGGCGACGTGCGTCTGTACCTCGACAGCTCCGGCGGCCCGTTCGCCACGGCCGCGCCCGGGGCGGGCGGCTGGCTGCAGGGGCCCACCGGTCACCGGCCGGCGCCCGGTGCGACCGACCCCGTGCTGTGCACGTGGTACTTCGCCCACCAGCATGTCTCCGCCGCCACGATCGAGAGCGCGGCGGACCGCGCGGCCGAGTTGGGCTTCGGCACGTTGATCGTCGACGACGGCTGGCAGACGACCTCGCACGGCCGGGGATACGGATCGTGCGGCGACTGGGAGGTGGCGACCGAGAAGTTCCCCGATCCGGCCGGCCTGGTCCGCCGGCTGCGGGCCCGCGGGATACGCACGGTGTGGTGGATCGGTACGCCGTTCCTCGGTCACCGCGCCCGCGCCCGCGACCTGGGTCTCGCCACGCTGTACGACGAACCGGACCTGGACGCGGAGGTCCTGGACCCGCGGGACCCGGCCACCCGCGCGTACCTCGTCGGGCGGATCCGCGATCTGGTCGAAAGCACCGAGGCCGACGGAGTCAAGCTGGATTTTCTCGAACGGTTCGTGGACCGGCCGGACGGCGGCCCCTCGGTGGCGGCGGCGGCCGTCCGAGCCATGGAGGAGGTCGTCGCCGAGCTGCGCGGCGTCGGCATCGAGCCGCTGGTCGAGTTCCGCGAACCGTACGTCCATCCGGCCGTGGCCCGGGTCGCCTCCATGATCAGAGTCGCCGACTGTCCGCTCAGCCCGGTGCAGAACCGTGTCGGCATCGTCGACCTGCGGCTCGCCCGCCCGGGCACGCCGATACACAGCGACCCCATCATGTGGACCGCGGCCGAGAGCCCGGAGCGCGTGGCCCATCACCTGATCAACGGACTGCTCGGGGTGCCACAGGTCTCCGTCGACCTGCTCGGGCTGCGCGAGGAGCAGGCCGAGGCGCTCGCCTTCTGGCTGGGCGTGTGGCGCGAGCACCGCGACCTGTTGCTGCACGGGGAACTGCGCCCGGAACGTCCCGACCTGTCGTACCCGGTGGTCCACGCCCGCAGCGGCGCACGACGCTTTGTCGTCCGGTACGCTCCGATGCCGGTGGCGATTCCCGACGAGGACTGGACCGAAATCCTGCTCGCCAACGCCGACGACAGCGCACCGATCCTGCGCAACGAGGCCGACGAGACACGCGCTGACCTACGGGTGTGGGACGCCCGGGGCCGGCTCGTCGCGCGGGACCCCATCGTCCTGCCGCCCGGGCCGACGGCCGTGGACGTGCCCACCGGCGGACTCGCCCGGCTGCGCCGGATCGTGATCCCGGCGGCCCGGGCATGACCGGTGCCGTGCTCGTTCCGCACACCCATTGGGACCGCGAATGGTACGAGCCGTTCCAGGTCTTCCGTCATCGGCTCGTCGAGGTGCTCGACGCCGTGCTGGACATGGCCGAGGCGGACCCCGCGTTCCGGTTCACCCTGGACGGGCAGACCGCGGCCATCGAGGACTATCTGGCGATCCGGCCGCGGCACACCGAACGGGTCCGGGCGGCGGTACGGCGCGGGCAACTCGCGATCGGCCCGTGGCTCATCCTGCTCGACGAGTTCCTCTGCGGCGGGGAGACGATCGTCCGCAACCTCCAGCTCGGCTGGGCCGGCGCCGAACGGCTCGGCGGGGCGATGGACGTTGGATACCTGCCCGACATGTTCGGCCACGTCGCCCAGATGCCACAGATCCTCGCGCGGGCGGGCATCCGGCACGCGGCGCTGTGGCGCGGGGTGCCGGGCCGGGTGGCCGGCCACGCGTTCCGCTGGGCGGCGCCGGACGGCTCGCAGGTGCGCGTCGAGTACCTGTTCGACGGCTACGGCAACGGCCTCGACCTCCTGCTCGTACCGGACGAGATTCCCCGCGCCCTGCGTCAGTACCGGGACACCACGGTCGGTCGGTGGGGCGGCGACCCGATGCTCGCGATGGTCGGCAGCGACCACACGGCGCCGCGACCCGACCTGATGGACCTCGTCCGCCGGTACGACTCGGCCGGCATGCCACTCGCCGTCGCCACGCTCGCCGAGTACGTTCACGGCCGTACGGACGATCCCGCGCTCGCCCGGGTCGATGGCGAGCTGCGCAGCCACGCGCGGGCGAACATCCTGCCCGGGGTCGTCTCCGTCCGGCGGCGGCTCAAGACCGCGATGGCGGCGGCCGAACGCGTCGTCGGCGAGGCGGAACGGCTCACCGTCGACGCGCCGCTCGAGCGCACCGCGCCGTTCCTCGACCTCGCCTGGCGGAAGATCGTCGAGTCCAGCGCGCACGACTCGGTCGTCGGCTCCGGCACGGACGAGACCGTGGAGCAGGTGGCCGCCCGACTCGCCGAGGCGGCCCAGCTCGGGCGTGCCGTCCGCGACGCCGCCGTCCGCGACGCCGGGGCCGCCGTGCCGAGTGACGCGATCCTCGTGGTCAACCCGCTCACCGCGCCGCGCACGATCGTTGTCGAGACCGAGGTGGCGGCAGCGGCCGGCGCCGCCCTCGAGGCCGTGCTTCCGGATGGTCGGCGGCTGCCGGTCCAGGAGGGCGAACGCGCCCCGGTGCTCCTCGCGGACGAGGAATGGGACGCGGCCGACGTCGAGCGGGTGCTGCGGCGCATCCATCGCCGCGAACTCTTCGGCCGGCAGATCGACCGGTACGAGATCGTGCCCGGCCGTCTCACGTTCCGGGTCGCCGAGGTGCCCGCGACCGAGAGGTTCGACCTGCTCGGGTTGCGCGACGAGATGCGCCGGGCCGTGGCCGCGCACCAGGGTCCCTGGCGCGTCGTGACGCTCGCCGAGCCGAGGGCCACCGTCCTCACCGGGGTGCCGGTCGGCGCGTCGGGCAGCGTGGCCGTACGCATCGTTTCCGCGGCCGGGCCTCGCGCCGGCTCGGACCTGCGCGCCACCGCGTCCGCCGCCACGAACGGGCTCGTCTCGGTCGCGGTACGCGCGGACGGGACGCTCGACATCGAGGGGCGGGACGGCACCGTCCTGCGCGGCGTCGGCCGGCTGGTCGACGGCGGCGACCGGGGCGACAGCTACAACTACGCGCCGCCGGCGTTCGACCGGGTGGTCGACGCGCCGGCGGCCGTCGAAACCCGGCTCCTCGAGTCGGGTCCGGTCCGCGCCGCCATCGCGGTCGACCGGTGGTACGAGCTGCCCGCGTCGCTCGGCGATGATCCGGACCGCCGCTCCACCGAGGTGCGCCGGATGCCCGTACGGATGCGGGTCGAGCTGCGGGCCGGGGAGCCGTTCGTCCGCCTGTCACTCGCCCTCGTCAACGTGGTGTCCGACCACCGCCTGCGGTTGCACGTCCCGCTCCCCCGCCCGGCGGCGCGTTCAGCGGCCGAGGGACAGTTCGCGGTCACCGAGCGCGGGCTGACCAACGAAGGAGGCTGGGGCGAGTTCCCGCTGCCCACCTACCCGGCCGACGGCTTCGTGTCGGCCGGAGACGCGACCGTGCTGCTGGGCGGCGGCGCCACCGAGTACGAGCTGGTCGCGGACGGCACCGAGCTCGCCCTGACGCTGCTCCGGTCGGTCGGGGCGATCAGCGTCAACGTCCACCCGCTTCGCGACGAGCCGGCCGCCGCCGAGATCCCGATCCCCGGCGGCCAGGAGCTGGGCCGCGACATCGAAATCGAGCTGGGCGTGCTGCCGGCCGCCGGTGGATGGCACGCCTGCGACGCCGTCCGCTGGGCGGAACACTTCCGCTCACCCGGCCTGTGGCGGCGCGGCGCCGCCCCCGCGGGCGGCGAGCTGCCCCCGGCGCGGTCCGGACTCGCGGTCACCGGCCGTGGTGTCGCGGTCGCGGCGCTGCGCCGGGCACCCGCCGGGATCGAGCTGCGGCTGGTCGCGATGACACCCGAGCCGACCGTCGCGACGGTCACCGGTGCACCGACGGTCGCGACCACGGTGGACCTGCTCGGCCGGCCACTCGAACGGCACCCCGCGGGCCCGGCGTGGGAGATCCCGCTGCGACCATGGGAAATCCGTACCCTGCACCTGGCCTGAGGCCTGCGACGTACGCCGCGAAAGGAGACCGACAACCGTGACCGCCCCTTATGAGGTCATCGCACCGCCCGTCGGGGCAGAGCCTCCCCGCGCCCGGATGCGCTCGGACGCGGGCGTCCTGCGACTCGACGGGCGGTGGCGGTTCGCCTGGGCACCCACCGCCGACACCGGCCGGGATCCCTCGGACCCCGGTGACACCTGGGACGAGATCCCGGTCCCCGCGCACTGGCAGCTGTGCGGCTACGGCACTCCCGCGTACACCAACGTGCGCTACCCGTTCCCGCTCGACCCGCCCCGCGTGCCGGAGGCGAATCCCACCGGCGAATACCGCCGGATCGTCCGCCGCCCGCCCGGCTGGGACACCGGGCGGGTGCTCCTGCGCTTCGACGGCGTCGACTCCTGGTTCGAGGTGTGGGTGAACGGCACCCCGGTCGGCCGGTCGTCGGGCAGCCGGCTCACCGTCGAGTTCGACGTGAGCGACGTGCTCACCGGCGGTGACGACCTCCTGGCGGTACGGGTGCACCAATGGAGCTTCGGCAGCTACGTCGAGGACCAGGACCAGTGGTGGCTGTCGGGCATCTTCCGCCCCGTCGCGCTCGTGCATCGACCGGAGGGCGGCATCGACGACGTTCGCATCGTCGCGGGCTACGACCACCGTACCGGCGACGGGCGGCTGCTCGTCGAGGTGCGCGCTGCCGGGCCCGCGACGGTGGAGCTCGCCGAACTCGGCATCCGCACGGCCGCCGGAGACCCGATCCTGATCCCCGGTGTCGAACCGTGGTCCGCCGAGTCGCCACGCCTCTACCGGGTCGTCATCGCCAACGGAGCAGAGGCCGTCTCCGCCGACGTCGGCTTCCGCACCGTCGCCGTCGAGAACGGCCAGCTTCTCATCAACGGCGCCCCGCTGGTCTTCCGGGGCGTGAACCGGCACGACTTCGACCCCCGCCGCGGGCGGGCGGTGACGAGGGACGTGCTGGAGCGCGACGTCGTCCTGATGAAGCGGCACCACGTCAACGCGGTGCGCACCAGCCACTACCCGCCCGACCCGTACCTCCTGGAGCTCTGCGACCGCTACGGCCTCTACGTGGTCGAGGAGTGCGACCTCGAGACGCACGGGTTCTCGCTGGTCGACTGGCGCGGCAATCCGTCCGACGACCCCGCCTGGCGGGACGTGTACCTGGACCGGATGCGCCGCATGGTGGAACGCGACAAGAACGCGACCAGCGTCGTGATGTGGTCGCTCGGGAACGAGGCCGGGTGGGGACGGAACCTCGCGGCGAACGCCCGGTGGACCGCCGACCGTGACCCGACCCGGCCGATCCATTACGAGGCGGACGCCGAATGCGAGAGCGTCGACGTCTACAGCCGCATGTATCCCGGCTTCGAGGAGCTCGAGGCGATCGGGCGGCGCGACGAACCGCGGATCGCGGATCGCGCCCGGGACGAGCGCCGGCGGTCGCTGCCCATGGTGATGTGCGAGTACGCGCACGCGATGGGGAACGGCCCCGGCGGGCTCGCCACGTACGAGGCCATCGTCGACGCGTACCCGCGGCTGGCCGGCGGCTTCGTGTGGGAGTGGATCGATCACGGCATCGCCGGCGAGGACTCCGACGGCCGGCGGACGTACCGCTACGGGGGAGACTTCGGCGAGACCGTGCACGACGGTTCGTTCGTGATCGACGGACTGCTCTTCCCGGATCGGACGCCCTCGCCCGGCCTCGCCGAACTCGCCGCCGTCATCGCGCCGGTGCGGATGCGCCTGGACGGCGACGACCTCGTGGTGGAGAACCGCTGGAGCTTCTCGACCACCGAGGCCGTCGACTTCTCCTGGTCGTTGACGGCCGACGGCGCGCCGGTCGGCGAGGGACGGCTGGACCCGATCGTCGTCGCACCGCTCTCGTCGTCGCGGACGGCGTTGCCGTCCGCCGTCCACGCCGCCGAATCGACCGCGCCCGGCGGGGAGCTGTGGCTGACTGTCACAGCGAGGACCGGCCGCGACGGTCCCGGCGTCGAAGCCGGGCACCTGCTCTCGCGGACGCAGCAGCGCCGCCGCGCCGCCGCCCCACGGGCCTCCGCTCCGGCCCCGGCACGGCGGATCGTGGCGGAGCCGGCGGCGTTGGGCCCGTTTCCGATCGCCCATCTCGGCATCGACGTGTGGCGGGCGCCCACCGAGAACGACCGGTCCGACGGTATAGGCGGCGGCCCGTCGATGGAGAACCGCTGGCGGGCCGCCGGCCTCGACCACGTCGAGGAGTCGACGACCGAGGTCCAGGTGGGCGAGGCGTTCGTCAAGCGCGTGACCCGAGCTGGCGCCGGACCGGACGGCGGCTTCGACGTCACGTACCTCTGGACGGCGCACGGCGACCGGCTCCGCCTCGACGTGCGGATCGACCGTCGCGGCGACCCCGATCTCGCGCTGCCCCGGCTCGGTGTCGTCCTCGCGCTGCGCGCGACCGATCCCGGCTCCGCGCAGCTGGAATGGTTCGGCCGAGGACCGGGAGAAAGCTATCCCGACTCCCGGTCGGCGACCTGGTTCGGGCGGCATCGCATGACCGTCCGCGACGCGCAGGTGCCGTACGTCGTCCCCCAGGAGAACGGGAACCGGTCGGACGTCCGCTGGTTGCGGTTGACCGGCCCGGACGGCGGCGTGCTGATCGAGGGCCAGGAAGCCTTCCACGCCGCGGTCCGCCCGTGGTCCACCGGGCAACTGGAGCGCGCGAGGCACGCGGCGGAGCTCACCGAGGAGGGACTCCTCTGGATCCATCTCGCCGCCGGCGTGACCGGACTCGGCTCCGCGTCGTGTGGCCCGGCAGTCCGGGCGGACGCGCAGTACCGTGCCCAGGGCGCGCGCCTGATCCTCGACTTCACCGCGATCCCCGGCCCACGCCCGTGACCGGTCTGACGCTCGACGTCACGGACTTCGGGGCGGTACCGGGCCGGCACGCCGACGCGGCCCCCACGGTCTGGGCGGCCCTGCGCGCCGCCCAAGCCTCCGGCGGCCCGGTGACGCTGCGCTTCCCGCCGGGCGACTACCACCTCTGGCCGAGCGGTGCCCAACGCCGCGAGCTGTACGTCTCCAACACGGTGGGCGACGATCCGCGGTTCCGCGTCAAGACCATCGCCCTGCTCGTGGAGGCGACCGACGACCTCGTCCTGTCCGGGCCCGGTGCCCGCCTCATCGTGCACGGCGTCCAGACCACGTTCGCCGTCATCGACTCGCGGCGGATACGCATCGAGGGACTGGAGTTCGACTTCGCGGTGCCGACGGTCGTCGACGCGACCGTGGTCGACGCGGGCGTCGCCGCCGGGCACGCGTTCCGCGTCATCCGCGTGCCCGCGGCCACGCCGTTTTCCATCGAGGGGCGGTCGGTCCGCTGGCACGGGGAGATCCTCGACTCGGGCCCCGCGTGGGAGGGCCGCGACGCGCTCGAATACACGCAGATCCACGACCCGTCCCGCGAAACCACTCGCCGCGGGCCGAACCCCCTCTTCGACCGCGTGCGGTCGATCCGCGCGGTCGGCGACCGCGACATCCAGATCACGTACGACCACGACGCGGAACCGGTCGATACCGGTCTGGTGTATCAGATGCGGCTGACGACCCGGGACCACCCCGGCGCGCTGGTGTTCGACAGCTCCGGCGTGACGGTGTCCGGCGTGCGATTCCGGTTCCTGCACGGCCCCGGCGTGGTCGTGCAGACGAGTCGCGACGTCGCGATCGAGGACTGTGCGTTCCAAGCCCCGCCCGGCACCGGACGGCACACGGCCGGCTTCGCCGACTTCGTCCAGTTCTCGGGCTGCTCCGGCCGGGTGGTGGTGCGCGGGTGTCTCTTCGACGGGCCGCACGACGATCCCGTCAACGTGCACGGCACCTACCTGAGGGTGGTCAGCCAGCCGGACCCGCACACGCTCGTGCTCGTCTACGCGCATCCGGAGACGGCGGGATTTCCCCAGTTCGCGGCGGGCGACCGCGTCGAGATCGTCGACCGGACCTCGCTGCGGGTCATCGCGTCGACCGTCGTGGACCGGGCCCGGCAACCGAGCGGTCGCGACGGCGACCATCCCCTGCGGACGATCGTCCTGACGGTCCGAACCGCGGTTCCAGATGGGCTGGCCGCGCGGGCCGCGGTGGAGAACGTCACCCGCACGCCGAGCGTCCACATCGCCGGCAACGTGTTCCGCAACATGCCCACCCGAGGCGTGCTCGTGACCACCCGTCGGCCAATCCTGATCGAGGAAAACCGCTTCGAGCGGCCGGCGATGGCCGCGGTTTACGTCTCCTGCGACGCTGGTGACTGGTGGGAGTCGGGGCCGGTGCGAAGCCTGACCATCCGGCGGAACGCGTTTGTCGAGCCGGGCGCCGCGGCCGTGCTCGTCGATCCGCGGGTGGACGGTGGCGGCCGCGAGCACCCGGTCCACCACGGCATTTTCGTCGAGGCAAATTGCTTCATGCTCGACGGTGTCGCCGCGCTCGACGCCACGAGAACCCGTGGGATCCGGTTCCGGAACAACACCATCGAGCGCCCCGGTGCCGATTTCGACGCTGGCGACGTCGTCCTGAGCCGCTGTTCGGACGTGTCGGTCGATGCCGGCGTAGTGGTCCGGCGCAGCTAGTGCCTCGTCTTTGAACGTTGATCGTGGTGGTCCAGCCCGCTGCGTGCACGCCTACACACCTTCGGGCCTGCGAGGCCTCGTGCAAGACCGGCGGACCCGCGCGGTGGCCGGACCACCACCGTCACGGGCAGCATGTCCACCGGCAGGATGGTGTACTCGATCAACCCGATGGCGGTGGCTCGTTACCGCGAGCGGCACTCGGTGTCGCGGAAGAAGTCCGACCACGTCGACGCGATGGTCCTTGCCATTGACCGCTGGGGAGATCAAAGGTCTTTTGATCGTCCCCGCCGGGGACTGCCCGGTCGCCCGGCCTGGTATGACTGACTGCCCCTGTCGTACGCATGATCGGGGGGTGTTGTCGCCGGGCCGGGTGGCGTCGGCAGACCGCTGATAGGGACCGGGCCGCCGGCATGCTGGGTAGGTCTCCTCGTAACGTGGCTGCCGCGAGCCCGACGCCGAGACCGCGGCCGAGACCACGCACGAGGTACGGAGGCGGCGGGTGCACGGCGCGTACCAGGTGTTTCTGGGGTTGGATGTCGGCAAGGGTGATCACCAGGCGGTCGGGTTGGCCCCGGACGGCGGCAGGTTGCACGACGCGCCGCTGCCGAACACCGAGGCCCGACTGCGGGCTCTGTTCGACAAACTCGCCCGTCACGGCACGCTGCTCGTGGTCGTGGACCAACCCGCGTCGACCGGTGCGCTGCCGGTCGCGCGTTCGGCCTGGCCGGCGACCTCCGACCACAGCCCCATCAGCTGGTTGAGCGTTTGTTCCCAAGTTGGTGCGGCCCTTCGGTTGTTCGTCAGTACGGCGAGCCGCCGACGACGCTCCGCCGGGTTTCGGCACAGACGGACGGCATGCTCGGCGAACGACTTGGCGTCGTCGGCGATGCACATGGCCGCTCGCAGCGGATCCGGGACGCCAGTGCCGCCGTTGGTCGTCGACACGATCAACCGGGCGCGCCATATCGCCTCGATGGTCTTCAGCTTGACGCCACCGCCGATGCGCAGCGGGATCAGCACGATGTCCGCGGCGTCCAGCTCAGCGTCGAGGTCAGCGACGTAGCCGGTAACCAGCACACCTGGGCACGACTCGCCGAGGCGCGCCAGGTCCGCCGCAAGATTGACGCCACCGAGCACAAGGGTGGCACCGGGGATCTCGTTACGGATGTGGGGAAAGACTTCGGAAACCAGCCAGCGAAAGGCGTCGCGGTTTGGGGCGTAGTCGTAGTCGGCGACGAACAGCAGCCGGGGTGCGGTGAGGGTCCCGCGAGCGTCTTGCGCCGGACGGGTGGGGCCTGGCCGGTGATCCCAGCCGTTGGTGATCAGGCGCGGCGCCAGCGACCGGTCGCGCTCGAGCACCGCGGCCTCGTCCTCCGCGCTGAGCGTCACCAGCGCGCCCGCGCGTCGCCACGCCCGCAACTCCCGCTCACGCAGACCGACGACATCGGCCGCCGCGACGGGCTCGCCAAGTGCCGCGCGCTGCTCCAACAACTGGGATTCGATGTTCTGCTCGGCCAGGACGGTGCGGTGGTGCAGTTCGGGCGGAACCACCTCGAGAAGGTAGTGGCCCTCGACGTGCACAACATCATAGTCGCCATTCTGGGCCACGTGCCTGCGTATGAGGTCAGTCGCGGGCCGGCTGGCTCGCACCGGCGCCGGTCCTGGAGGCGACTCGTCGACGAAGACGTGGCATCTCAGGCCGGGTAGACTCGGGATGACCTGGCTGTCACGAGCCACGTCCTCGGCAGGAGCGACCACCACGAGGTCGACGGCCCGCTCCCGTAGAGCGCGCATCAGCACCTTCACACAGCGCGTACGCCCGCCTCCGATCGTCGGCCACAACATGTCGTGGGATACGAAGAGCGCGCGCGAGCGGCCGTCCTCTCGACGTGTGTTCATATGCGGATTCTCCGTTGGTTGTTAGTCGCTCGGATCGGATGGTGTGCGTAACATGAACTCCTCGTTGCCGATCCGCCCGGTGCCGCTGGACAGGATTGGAATAAGTCGCCACGCCGCCTCGTCGTGCGGGTCCTCCGGTGCGGCTTGACAGCTGTGGTAGATGTCAGGTGTCTGCACATCGGTTCGTTCGCCGATCAAGTTGAGGAACGCACGGTGCAGGTTCGGTGAGTCCGACCCGGTGGCGTGGTAGGCGATGAGCCGATGGTGGCCGTTTGGACCGCGTTCTGTGAAGACCATGCCCTCTTCGCCCACCAGGTCCACCCACAGCTGGCGGACCGCCGCCAGGTCCGTCCAGCCGCGGCCTCGCCGGACCCATGCCGTGCCCCGGGACGCCGGTATGACGTCCACCGTGGAAATGATCTCGTCAGGGGTGAGGTCACGGTCCGCAGCGGCCACGGCCAGCGCCTCGATTGCCCACAGGATCTCGCACATCGCTCGGACCGGCACGTAGCGGGTGTCACACGTCAGCTCCAGCTCGACCGAACCCGGCAGTTCGTCCATTGCATGGAGGTGGAACCGTGTGTCAACCCGCGGGTGGCTGTCAAGAAACAGGATCCGGCTCTGCTCGCGCAGCATCCCTGGGTCCATGCGAGGTTCCCGAGTCGGTACCGAGATCGACCCGGTCCGCTCGCGGCGATCGTTGAAGTGGCAGCCGAGGTCCATGGCCGCACCACGGGCATGTTCTACCTCCGCGCGCACCGCGCGCGCTTCGGATGGTCGGTAAAGCCCGTGTTGATATGCCTCGAGGGCGGCAGAGAAGACTCGCTGGACGGCGGCGTCGAAGCTCAAGCCGCGCAGGTCGACATGGATTGGCGAGTCCCAACAGAGGTACCCGGCCATCCGGGCGCTGTCTTCGATCAGCCGATTGGACACGAGGATCTGGACCAGAGCCTCGCGGTGCCCGGAGTAGACCCCGAACACCTCGGACATCACCGTCAGCAGAACTGCGCTGCTACTGGCCCGGACCCGTTGCGCCACCCGCGGTAACGCGGTCGCCAATGCCCGGGACTCCAGCTGCAGCGTCCAAAACCGGTTGGCCTCCTCTCGGGCCGGGACAAAGTCGAACAAGCTCGGCGGTGCCGCGTAGAGCAGGTCACGCAATCGGCACAGTGCTGCGTTGTTCATGGCTCGCCCGTCGGGCGACGACTCAAACGCCGCTTGGTCCAGCGGCTCCCAACCCTCACGTGGTGGCGGAGCCGCAGCCGGGTCCGCAAGGAATCCCGTGAGCGTTTCCTCAACGACGCGCCAGCCGTACAGGTCGAGCGCCATGTGGTTGATGACCAGTACGAGCGAGATCGGGGCGCCATCCTGCGCGAGCACCGCCACCCGCAGCGGCCACTCCGTCGCGGAGTCGAAGTTCAGCCGGCCGAGGTACGTGGCGACCTGCTTCTGGCGGTGGTCGAGGTCGCTCTGCGTGCCGTCATAAAAGCTGACCTTGAGAACACCTTCGCTCTCCACCACCTGCAACAGCTCCTCGGCCGTCCGGGTGTAGGTGGTCCGAAGCGTGGCGTATCGCTCGACGGTGCGCCCTAGGGCGACGCAGACGTCATCCAAGGTGCGCCCCTTCGGCACCGCGACGGTCCAAACCATATTGAAATAGGAGTGGTCGCCTCCCATCCATTCGATGGCGTTCCACATCGCCTGCTGCCCATTGGTCGCCAAAGCCGTCGCCGTCTGGCCTACGCTCAACTGCAGGAGCAGCTCGCGGGCTGGTCTCATACTTTGAACGCTCCTCGGAAGCAGTGCTCGGTCGCGCTGCCGTGCCTGGTATCAGGCCCGGCCCAGCGGAACTGATGGGCCGTCGCCCGTCGGTCAGATGGCCTTCGGCTGGACCTGACGCTCGATAGCGTCGGCGATGCCCTGCCAGGCGGCGGCATAACCGATGGCGAGTTCAATGATGAGGTTCGCGCAGTGCGGCGGAACAGCCGTGGCGACCCAGGTCCTGTCGTCCGCGCTGACAGCATGCAGGTCGACCCAACGCAGCAGGCGGCGTCCCGCTTCGCTGAACCGCAGCGATGGATCCTTCTTCAGTCCTTGGAGCGTCGACAGCGGGTCTTTCGAGGACGCTGGCTCCGGAAGCCTGCGGGTCGCCGCTTTGCGGTTGACCTGTGCGGCACGCTGCCTGGCTGGCACGGGATCCAGCCCGCGTTGTATACGGTCGCGAACGTCCCGCGCGGTTCCGACAGCAATGCCGGCATTTCGGGCAACCTCGCGTAGCGAGGCGTTTGGTTTGCTCGCAATCACCTGGCTGGCTTTGATCCGCCCCTGGCTCGAATCGACGGGCCGAACGCGTCCGTCCCGCCCGATCCGCGACATCGAGGGGTGAGCCGTTGTAGACAGCCTTCGAACCGCGCCGATGAAGTCAGGTGACAGCCCCACGGCCTCCGCGACGGCCCGGTCCGACCACTCGGGGTGCTGATCCAGCACTCGCACGGCGGCGGCCCGCCGGTCCGCCAGCGACAACGGCAGACCGTGCGCGAGGTTCGCTCGAACCGCCTCCAGGAAAGCGTCCTCCTCGTCACCGTCGAAGAAGTCGACGGCGATTTCCGTATCCCCTCGTTTCTGCGCGGCGCGCAATCGATGGACACCGTCTACGATGCACATCGTCTGACGGTGCACCAGGATGGGGGGTAGTTCGACCCCGGACTCCAGCAGCAGTTCCGTGTGCTTGGAATTCTCGCCATTAATGCGTGGCGACGCGGCAACCTTGATAAGGTGTATCGGCACGGATGTGGGTAGCTCGGGTTGTCTCTGCGGCAATGCCATGATGGAGTTATGCATCTGGTCTGTAGGCTCACTCGAGAGACGCTTCGGCATTCGTTGACTCCTTGGCGACGCACCGACAAATCGACCCAAGTAATTGCACGGGTCGCATTGGCAGACCAGTTGAGGGGTCCGCTGGTTTCAGCACCAACGGGACAACACCCCCGTGCACGGCAGGAGTGCGTGATCACCCCCTGACTGATCACTACATGATCGCATCGTATGCCGCCCTCATCGCCTCGGCAAGGCATCGAACACGTTCGCTCCTCCGAAGGCTCGCCGGTCGTAGGCCGATCCTGGCGTTGCCGTTCGCCTAGCAACGGGGAGAAACTCCTGGTAAAGATATTGATCACCGTAATCGCCTCCAGAGCGGCGGCATGTCGTCCTGATGGCGGCCTCCAGCCACCCAGTCTCACCAAATGAGACCGTTCCAGCGCTAATCTATACGGTGGAAGGCGAGGGCCCGACGGCGATCACGTCGGCCACGAGAGCAACCGGCCAGGCAACGTACGCCCTTACGGTATCGAGGCGACCAGAGATGAGTGTGGGCACCGAAGCCGATTGCGCGGAGGCCCCACTATGCGGGTTCATGGCTGCTCGCCCACCAGGCAAAATCTCACTAGGCGGTCAAGACATCCAGGCGGTCGCCGTCGGCCCGCTAGCAGGGACGGACCGGAGTTACCGAGATCGCACCGCATGCACTCATACGGGTGCGGTCGTGCAACTTGAGCTCATCCACAGTTGCATATATTGGCTGTTCGGGCATATTCAATGTAAGCAAGGATGCGACGGATTTGCTCTGCCGGCTCGCAGTCGCAGAGCCATCGATTCCGGAATGCGCGGGCCAACGCCGGCCCGCCGCTGGATACCACAGCGGTGCCCCTTCACCAGGGAGGATAAACAGACGTGACATCTTTCGAGAAGAACCCCCGCACCGGTCGGGCGTCCTTGGCCGCCAACCGGCTCGCGCTGGATGGTGGCATCCCGGTCAGGCCGGCGGAGCGCCCCTGGCCGGCCTGGCCGGTCCCGGCGGTCGGTGCCGACGCCCTGCTGGCCCAGGTCCTACACGGTCGGCGTTGGACGATCACCAGCCCCGCCGGGGCGGAGTTGTTCGAGCGGAGGTTCTCCCGCATGTTCGCCGAGTACGTCGGTACCCGCCACTGCGTGCCGGTCGACCACGGGTCCAGCGCGTTGGTGGTGGCGCTCGAGGCGCTCGGCCTGGCGTACGGCGATGTCGTACTGGTGCCCGCGCTCACCTGGGTGGCCAGCGCAAGCGCGGTGCTGCGAGCCGGCCTCCTCCCGATCCTCGTCGACGTCGATCCGGGCACCGGCTGCCTCGCTCCCGACACCCTGGACCTCGAGGTGGAGCCGCGCGCGGTCGTCGCGGTCCACTGGTCCTGCGCGATGGCTGACGTACCGGCGATACAGCAGGTGGTGGCGCCCTTGGATATTTCGGTCGTGGAGGATGCGGCCCAGGCGCACGGCGCGCAGTGGCTCGGTCGCTCAGCGGGCTCTTTGGGCCGCCTAGGCTGCTTCAGCATGCAGCAGTCCAAGGTTCTTACCGCCGGTGAGGGTGGAGCCGTGGTGACCGATGATGAGGGTCTGGCGTCGTTGCTTCAAGAATTGCGTGCCGACTCGCGCCGCTACACCACGTCGAGCGACGCACCTCAGGGGTTGGAGCTGGAGGAGAGCGCCACCGTGATGGGCGCGAACTACTGCCTCGACGAATTCAGTGCGGCGCTGCTGTGCGCGCAACTCGGCGACCTCGACGCCCAGCACGAGGTGCGCAACAACAATTACGCCCTCCTGAGCAATCTCCTGGAGGACGTACCGGGTGTCCGGCTGCTGCGCCACCACCCGGACCAGACGCGACTGTCGATCTACGAGATCCCGCTGATATTCGACCCACTTCCCGACGGGATGACCAACATCAACATTGCGGACGCGTTGACCGCGGAGCTGAACACCTCGTTCTATCCGCCACGCGAGCCCTTGAACCGGAGCAAGCTCCTCCGGCCCTGGTCAAAGCCAACCCTGGCGCCGCTGGCCGAGCGATTCGCCGCCGAGCACCGCGACCGAGTCTATCCACATGCGGAATATCTGGTCCGACACGCTGTGCTCACGCATCACAGCACGTTACTGGGCGGCAAGCAAGATGTGATGGATATTGCTGACGCGGTGACGAAGGTGGTGCACAGCACGTCCTGAGGTCCCTCCTTCTCGGCAAGGTGGCGGATATCGACCGGTTGTCACCGTGCCCTCGCCATGACGAAGCTGGTCGCAGACTCGCGCTGGTAATGCTGCACGCGAGCGCGGGTGATGTTGCCGGACCGTCGCCTCATTGCAATGCCATATGCAGCGACAGATATCGAGATCGCACGGACATCGCATCCATAGCGCGGATGACGCCCTGACGTGAGAAGGACAGACAATGTGCGGAATTGCTGGATGGGTTGACTGGAGTCGGAACTTGGCGGAGCAATCCAGGGTTGTCACGGCCATGACGACCACGCTGTCATCGCGCGGTCCCGACGCCTTGGAGATCTGGCTGTCCGAGCACGCCGCGTTCGGACACAGCAGGCTGGCCGTCGTAGACATCGAAGGCGGCCGCCAGCCGATGCAGCGGATCGCACGGGGTGGCGACCCTTCGGTCATCACGTTCAGCGGTGAGATCTACAACTTCCAGGAGCTACGGCTGGAGCTGCGAGCGCACGGGTGGCGGTTCACGACCCGTTCGGACACCGAGGTGCTGCTGACCGCGTATCTACAGTGGGGACGCGAGTTCGCCCAACGGCTGAACGGAATGTACGCCTTCGCGATCTGGGACGCCGAAACGCGGGAATTGCTGCTGGTGCGAGACCGGCTCGGCATCAAGCCGCTGTTCTATGCGCGCGTGGGCCGGGGTCTGGTGTTCGGGTCCGAGCCGAAGGCGTTGCTCGCGCACCCCGACATGCGCGCCGAGGTTGATCGTGTGGGCATTGCCGAGCTGACGGTGCTACCCCGGGCCAGAACCCCCGGTGTCAGCGTGTATCGCGGCATCCACGAGGTCCGGCCAGGGTGTCTGGTCGTCGCCGACGACGGCGGCGTCCGTGAGCAACGGTTCTGGGAGCTGACGGCCAGGCCGCATACCGACGGGTTCACGTCCACAACCGACCGGGTCCACGAGTTGCTGACTGATATCGTCGCTCGACAAATCGTGGCGGACGTGCCCGTTGGCACACTGCTCTCTGGAGGCATCGACTCCAGCGCTATCACAGCCATGGCCGCACGGGAACTGAACGGGCAGCTGACGAGTTTTTCGGTCAGCGTCCCCGTGGCGGCTCCGGGATCGGATTCCTGGCGCCCGAGCCAGGACGACCCGTTCGCAAAGCTGGTCGCTGAGAAGCTCGGCATCGAGCATGTGGTGACCGAGATTTCTGCGGACGATCTGGTCACCGGCATCGACCGTGGCCTCCGGGCCCGGGACGCACCCGGCTGGGGCGATCTCGACACGTCGATGTACCTGCTCTTCAAGGCGGTGCGGGAGCGATGCACCGTCGCGCTGTCCGGCGAGACCGCCGACGAGGTATTCGGCGGTTATACGTGGCAGCTCGACAGTGACTATATCTCGCATCCGTCGTTTCCCTGGATGTACGGCCGGCGCCAACCCGACATCCTGCTGCGCGACGACGTGCGGCGCGAGATCGACGCCGATACCTACGAGGCCGATCGTTACCACGAGGCATTGACCGAGGTACCGGTGCTGCCGGGCGAGAGTCCCGAGCGGCGGCGGCAGCGCGAGGTCTTCCACCTGGGGCTGACCCGGTGGCTCAATGGGTTGCTCGACCGCAAAGACCGGATGAGCATGGCCGTCGGCCTGGAGGTGCGGGTGCCGTTCGCGGATCACCGGCTGGCCGAGTACCTGTTCAACGTCCCAACCGAGCTGAAGACCCGCAGTGGCGTGGCCAAGGCGCTGCTGCGCCGGGCAAGCGCCGATCTACTTCCGAACGAGGTGGTGAACCGTCCGAAGAGCGCATACCCGGCGAGCCGCGGCAGCGATCACCTCCGCCGCATCCGGGGCCAGGTGCGCGACCTCCTCAGTGAGGCGAACGCCCCAGTGTTCGACCTGCTGGACCGGGAGCGGGTCCGCACGATGGTCGCGGGCGATCTCAATTCGCTGCCGGGACCGATCACCGCGGCGACGCCAGCGATCGGGCTCACGTATCTCCTTGAGATGAACAGGTGGTTGGAGCTCTATCGGGTCCGGATCGTCGCGTGATGCGGGTGGCTCAGCGTGTGGCGAGGTTCTCGGACACGAAACCGAGGAGTTCATCGATTCCGGCCTCGACGAATTCCCAGTCATGCCGGCCGGGCCGTTCCCGATACACGAAGGGCATCTTGCGGGCCGACAGGGCGTCGCGCATGTTCCGGTTCATGGCGATCGTACGGGAAAAGTCCTGCAGACCGACGTCGAGGTAGAACACCGGCACCGGGTCATCCGGACCCAACTCCCGAAGCAGGCGATACGGGTCGTACGTACGTCGCACGTCGCTACCGACGGGTCCCCAGACCCGCTCGTGGTCGGCGACGGTGGGCATCATCAGCCGCTGGTCGTGGCGATGCCGATGGTAGGGGTCGCCCTCGCGCAGCGGCGCCTCGAAGGCTCCACCGTTGCTGCCCGCGGCGCAGAACACATCACCGTGCCTCAACGCCTGGAAGAACGCGGTGGCTCCCCCCATCGAGAACCCCGCGATCGCCCGACCCGCTCGATCAGCCACCGTGTTGAAGTGGCGGTCGACGTAGGGCACCACCTCCTGCAGGAGGTAGTCCTCGTACCTGCGTCCGCGGGCGTCGTTGATGAGCCACGAGCGCCCGGACTCGGGCAGCACCAGGATCAGCCCCAGGTCGCTGGCACGGGCGGCAAGGCTGGGACACCGGAACCAGCTTGTGCGGTTTCCCCCGAAGCTGTGCAGCAGGTAGAGGACTGGGCAGGGCCTCCCCAACAAGGAGTAGGTCGGCGGCAGCGCGACGGTGATCGACTTCTGGCGTTCGATGGATTCGCTGAACCAGGTCTCGGTGAGAATCTTCATGGCTGCATGTCGCTCTTCGTCCTCAGATCGTCGACCAACGCCCGTCGGTCGATCTTGGCGGTCGAGGTGCGGGGCAGCTCGGCCACGACATACAGCCGCTCCGGCACCATGTAGCGCGGCAGACTCGCCGCACAGCGCTGGCGGAGTTCTGCCACGTCGCATGGCATCTGGTACGGAACGACGTACGCCTCGATGTGCTTTTCGTCGTCGTCCCCGACCGCAACGGCGGCGACCTCACGCACGGTGTCCGCAGCGGCGGAAAGTACCGCCTCGATCTCGCCCAGCTCGACCCGGTGGCCACGCACCTTGACCATGTCGTCGCTACGGCCGCGGAAGATGAGATTCAGGTCGTCGTCGAGGCGCACCAGATCGCCTGTCCGGTATGCCGCCAGCGGCTCACCGTCATCCTGGGAGACAGCTATCGTCTTGGACGTGGTCAGCGCCGGGTCGCCCCAGTAGCCCCGCATGTTGGAGTCACCCGCCACGCACAGTTCACCGGTGGTGCCGGGCTTGAGCGCGAGTGGGGCGCCGTCGTGGTCGACGACGAAGACGGTGGCGTAGGGGCAGGGGCGACCGATGGGTAGGGGCTCGGTGCGGCCCGGCGCCACGTCGACCGCGCGCACCTGGTGGTAGGTGCATACGTTGGTCTCGGTGGGGCCGTACAGGTTGTAGAGGCTGGCGGACGGGAGAAGGGCGCGTAAGGCCCGTACTTGCGCGATAGGGAAGGTTTCGCCGGCGAACAGCACTACCCGCAGCGACGACTCGCTTAGCAACGCACTGTTCTTCGCGCTCACCATGCGTGCCAAGGCGTTGGGAACCGAATACCATACGTCGATCCGTCGCTCGACGACGAACCTGTTCAGCACGCCGCCCATGCCGACGTGGCTCTCCGGCACCAGCACGAGGCAGGCCCCGGCCCGTCCAGTGGCGAAAACATCCAGGGTGGACAGGTCGAAGTGCAACGGTGCCGACCCCGCGACCCTGTCCGTATCCCGCAGGCCGAACTCCGCCACCGACCAGTCCACGAACGCCAGGCCGTTGCCGTGGGTCAGCGCGACACCCTTTGGCATCCCCTGGGAGCCGGAGGTGTAGAGGATGTACGCGAGGTCGTCCGAGCCGCGCGGGACTACCCGGGCCGGCAAGGATTCGCCATCGAGCGTGTCACCCCACGAGATGACGCCGGGCCGCGTCGGAGGATCGGCGCCGACGCACACTACCGAGAACTGGAGCTTCGCCAAGGCTGGGTCTTCCAGCAGCCAGAGCACCTGGTCGTCGTGGCTGATCACACTGGAAACCGCACAGTCGGAAATGATCTTGCGTGCACGTCCAGGCGGAGCACCCGGATCAATCGGGACATAGACCGCGCCGGCCTTTAGAACGCCGTACAGCGCCACGATGGACTCGATCGACTTTCGCAGCCAGATCGCTACCCGGTCCCCCGGGGCCACGCCCAGCTCCGCCAGGGCGCCGGCCAGCAACGAACTCCGCCGATGCAGATCGTCATATGTGATCGATTCTGCGTGAAACTCGACCGCCGGCGCCGTCGGTCGCCGTTCGGCCCAGAACTCCAGGTGATCGGTCAGATTGCTCATCGTTCACTTCGCTTCCGTCATTCTTCGGCCAGGTCGTACCAAGACGACTAGCGATGACCAGGCGTTGGAGGTCGGAGGTGCCCGAGGAAAGCGTCGCGCCGTACGCGTCGCGCAGGTGGCGCTCCACCCGCCCGTCCACGGTGTAGCCGAGCGCACCGTAGATCTGCATCGCATCGGAGAGGATCCCTACGGCGGCCTCGCTGACGTAGAGCTTCGCCATTTCGGGATAGATGCCCGGATCCCGCCCGTCGAGTTCGCTTGCCGCCCGGTAGGTGAGCATCCGGGACACCTCCCAGCGGATGCGCATGTCGACAAGCCGGTTGGCCACAGCCTGGAAGGAGCCGATGTGCTTGCCGAACTGGCGCCGCCTGCGGGCGTGGAGGACGCACTCCTCGATCTCCCGTTCGAGCACGCCCAGCCACGGCGCGACAAGCAGCGCCCGTTCCCACGACATGGTCTTGGCGAAGATGCTGCCGCCCTGCTTCTCCGCGCCTAGCCGGCGGGATGCCGGGATGTGACAGTCGACGAGGTCGACGATGCCCCACGGGGCCGTGCGCAGGCCCAGCTTCTCGCTGCCGACGCGCACGGATAGACCCGCGTCGCCCCGTTCTATCAAAAAGGCGGTGACGCCGGTGAAGCCGAGCCGCGGATCGACCGTCGCGTAAACGACGAAGACGTCCGCGATCGGGCCATTGGTCACGTAGACCTTCTGCCCGTTGAGCCGATATCCCGCTCCGTCGCGCATAGCAGTCGCGGTGAGGGACAGCGCGTCAGAACCGCTGCCGGGCTCGCTCATCGCGTTGGCGCCGATCAAGCCGCCGGCGGCCAGGCCCGGCAGGTAGGTCCGTCGCTGCTCGTCGTCACCGAATAGCCAGATAGGTACGGCAACCGCGAGTACGTGCGCGCCGACCGACATCATCAACCCGTTGTCGACGCCGCCGTACCCCATTGCCTCCATGGCCCGGACGTAGGCGACCGGACCGTGGCCGCCACCGCCGTACTCTGTTGGCAGCAGGAGCCCGTGAAGCCCGCCTTCCGCGCAGCGCAGCCATTCCCGGTGACTGAACTCGCCAGCTCTGTCACGGACGGCAACATCTTTGTCCAGGACGCCCTCGCAGAGCCTTCTGAAATGGTCATACAAGTCATTGTGCGTATCGTCCAGTTCGAACCGCATTAGACTCCGTCCATATCCATTCCTAACGATCAGCCTAGGCGGACATGCCCCACTTGAGGAGTCGAACGGGTGCTGTTCAACTGTCGGGGCCGCCTGGGTCCCTAGCTGCTCGAGCCAGTACGACATCGACCGTCCCGGATGGCGCGTCGCGGTCTGGAGGTACGAAGGAGCCCATGATCGACTAGTGGGCGATGGCCAGAAGCTGTCGTGTTGGCACGCCCCGCGCGGGCCCGCCTCGACCTCCTCACCTCGGTGTCACGCTGCGCTGGACCGATTCGCTCGACGCCCCCCCAGCGAAGCACGCGGGAGGAAGACGCGATGTGTGCCGCTTGCCGCCCGAACCGGTCCTCTCCAGCGCACCGACGAGGGTTCAACTGTCGGCGCCCGACAGTTGAACAGCGCTGCGAGCAGCGAGTTGCCGCTGTACGACCTGAGCGGAGTTTTGCTTCGACAGGCGCTCGCAGCCGCGCGAAGACTGTTCGGGTGCGCTTGTTCAATGCCCCATTTGAACGCTCTACTTCTCGCAGCGAGGTGCAGCTATGGTGATTTGCGCGGACGACGGAGCGGCAAGGCAGGTCGGCGGTCGTACGCCAGAGCCGGTCATGGTCTAGCCGGCCTTGGCCGATCGAAATCCTTGGTCGGGCCAAGAGCCGGGAAATCCTGAAGAGGGGTGACCTCGTGCAGTACATGTTTTTGAACGGTCAAGTGGCGATCATGGTCCGGTATTGCGTGGAACGCTACGAACAGGTCGACGGCGGTGCCCGAATCGACGTCCGCCGGGCCGAACCATATGAGGGCCACAAGCATCGTGAAGGTGCCCATGGCTACCGTGTCCTGCCGGTCGGCGACGGCGGCATTTACCGCATCGACCTCTCAATCCGTCTGGACGACGGCAGCCGCGAGCAGCGGTATCACCACCATCCCCACTTCCAGGATGGTGACGTGGGCCCACGTGCCTACGACGAAGGACTCGCCGCCGACCCGGTCGGGTGGAGTGAGCGCCAACTCCGCAATCTTCCGAAGTTGCTCACGGAGAAGGGCTACCCGGAGCTCGCCGAGTCGATCGATATTCACGAACTCGAGAAGGCCATGCCGATGATTCGGATGGCGATCGAGTCGTCACTTCAACCTTGAGCCACGGGCACGGGGCCGAACGGAGTGAACAGGCGATGGCGCCGCTCGACGAGTTGGCCGGCGGGCTCGTCGCCGGAGACCTTGTGGCAGACCCGGATCGGATGGCGGAGTTCAGTCGTGACCAGGCGAATGACGCTGTGGTCGGTGGCCCGCTTTGCCTCGTGGTCGCGCGATGCGCCGAGGACGTCGTCAGCACACTGACCTGGGCTACCCGTCATCGGGTGCCCGTGGTGCCACGAGGCGCAGGAACCGGCCTGGCCGGCGGTGCGAACGCCGTTGACGGATGCGTCCTGCTTTCGCTGGATCAGATGAACGCGATCACCGAACTGTCTGTCGAAGACCGGCTTGCGAAGGTCGAACCGGGCGTGGTGACCGCTGACCTGGCGCGAGCGGCGGCTGAGCACGGCCTGCTCTACGGCCCTGATCCGGGCAGCGCCGAGCGGTCCACGCTGGGAGGCAATCTGGCCACGAACGCGGGTGGCTTCCGGTGCATCAAGTACGGAGTCACGCGCGATTCGGTACTGGCCCTGGACGTCGTGCTGGCCGATGGCCGGCGCATTGCCACAGGCAGCCGGGCCACCAAAGGGGTAACCGGCTACGACCTGTCGAGCCTGTTCGTGGGCTCGGAGGGGACGCTCGGTGTCATCGTGGGTGCCACCCTTCGACTGCAAGCGAAGCCCAGCACTCCCCCGGTCACGGTCGCCGCCTACTTCAGTGATGCCACCGCAGCCGCGCGAGCATCGGTGGCGGTGGTCCGGGCGGGACTCCGGCCCAGCATGATGGAGCTGGTAGACGAGGTCACGCTGCGCGCTCTCCAACAGTGGCGGCCGGTGCCGCGGCCGCAGCCGGATGTCGCACTGCTGCTCGGGCAGGCGGACACCGCTGATGCCGCAGCCCGGCTGGCCGGGGTGTGCCGGGACACGGGTGCGCTGGCCGTCGTGGTGACCGCGGACGAGACGGAGGCGCAGGCGCTGCTGGATGTCCGCCGACTCGCCCTCGGCGGCCTCGAACGGCTGGGCCGAACGCTTGTCGAGGACTTCGTCGTACCCCAGTCCCGGCTGCCTCAGATGACGACAGAGATCAGGAGAATTGCGGACGAATACGGTGTGTTCGTAGGGACCGTAGCGCACGCGGGCGACGGGAACCTGCATCCGACATTCTTGTACGACCGGGATGCGGACGCGGTTCCTGAACGGGTATGGGCCGCGGCCGACCAGATGTTCGGGATAGCACTCGGACTCGGCGGGACGCTGTCCGGCGAGCACGGTGTCGGGGTACTGAAGCGCCATTGGCTGCGGGCCGAGATCGGCGATACCGGAATCGGTGTTCACGATGCCATCAAAAAGGCTCTGGACCCGCTGGGGATCATGAATCCCGGCAAGGTCCTTTAACTATTGGGAGAGCGGGCACATGCACGACGCCGAGACGAACAGTGACGACCCACGTGCCAAAGAGGTGGCGGATAGGGTCAAGGACATCGTCATCCACGTGCTTGAGCTGCACGTCGACCGTGCGCAGTTGACTGATGACGTCCCGCTTTATTCGTCGGCGCTGCGACTGGATTCGTTGGCCCTACTCCACCTGCTGGTGAGGTTCGAGCAGGAATTCGGGATTGAGATCGACGATGAAGATGTCATGAACGCTGAACTCCGGGACGTGGGAAGCCTGGTCGAACTAGTCCGGGGACTGGTCGAGACCACCGATCACGTGAACGGCAAGAGGTTGTAGCATGAAGGCCCCAAGCGATGTGTTTCCCTTGGACAAGGACCAGGTACCCACCCACTGGTACAACATTCTGGCGGACCTCCCGATAGATGTGCCCGGTCCTCAGCGCGCCCCGCAGGCCGACAACGGGACGGTTGGTGGCGACAGTGCCGTCCGCCCCCACCTTCCCCTGTCGCTGTACCGGCAGAGCACGAGCAGTACCAGATTCATTGAGATACCCGAACCCGTCCGGGCAGAGTACCAGCGGTGGCGGCCCACTCCGCTGGTCCGGGCGACGAGGCTGGAGAAGGCGCTCGACACTCCCGCGCGCATCTACTTCAAGCACGAGGGCACCAGCCCGGCGGGTAGCCACAAGCTGAACACCGCTCTAGCGCAGGCGTACTACTACCAGCGCTCCGGGATTCGTGAAGTGGTGACCGGGACCGGGGCGGGGCAGTGGGGTAGCGCTCTCGCCATGGCCTGCCGCCCCTATGGCCTCGATGTGACCGTGTTCATGGTGCGCAGCAGTTACGAGCAGAAGCCCTACCGGGGCACTCTGATGCGGCTCTACGGTGCAAACGTTATCGTGAGTCCCAGCGATCAGACCGAGGTCGGCCGGAAGGCGTTACGGGAGAATCCCAGCTCTCCGGGCAGCCTTGGTATTGCGAACGCCGAAGCCATCGAGTACGCGAGCAAGCGCTCCGACGCGCGATTCTCTATCGGCAGTGGTGAGAACCATGTGCTGATGCACCAGACCGTCATCGGCGAGGAAGCGCTGGCGCAGATGGAGCTGGCTGGTGATTTTCCCGACGTCGTGATCGGCGCTATGGGCGCCGGCAGCAACTTCGCTGGACTGTCGTTTCCCTTCTATCGGGTGGCACAGGCAGAGAACAGGTCGACCCGTTTGGTGGCGGTAGAGCCGGATGCCTGCCCCAAAATGACGCGGGGACGGTATATCACGGACCATACTGACTTTTCAGGCGTGACGCCGATGGTGAAGATGTACACGCTGGGCCGCAGGTTCTCGGCATATCCCATACACGCGGGCGGCCTGCGCTACCACGGCGCGGCGCCGATCATCAGCGCGATGTACCACGAGGGCTTGGTCGAGGCCGCCTCCTACGCGCAGTCCGTCGTGTTCGACGCCGGCGTGGGATTCGCCAGAGCCGAGGGGATCGTGCCCGCGCCGGAGTCCGCGCATGCCGTACGGGCAGCCATCGACGAGGCGCTGGCGGCACGTCAGCGGGGCCGAGAGCACGTTGTGCTGTTCAGCCTGAGCGGACACGGTCTGCTTGACCTGTCGGCGTACGAGAACCACTTGGCGGGCAACACCGTGGACGTTGCGCCGACCGACGAGGAGATCCTCGCTTCGTTAAGGGCCAGCGGGGCCTGACTCATCGCGCGAGCAAGCACGCACAGGGTCTCAGGAACGAACGGAGGAGCTCAGTATCGTGCCCCAGTCACCTCCCCGGTCCCTGTCGGACGTCATCGAGCGGGCGACCGCCGCGGCCGGCGGCGTTCCCGGGACCGCGGCAGTCGAGGTTTGCCTGCGCCCGCGCCGTGACGTCATCCCGCAGCCGTCCTCGATTGCCGAGCCGGTGCCGGTGGCCTCGGACGACCTGCCCCTTGCGGATGTCGACGGTGGCCCGTTCACGGTACCCACGACAGCGCCCGCCACCCTGACAGCGGCGTTGGTGCGGGCAGCGAACAGCGCGACCCGCCGCGGCACCACCTACATCTGGGCGGACGGCAATGAGGATCGGCAGACCTACCGCGACCTGCTGGACGACGCGGCCCGGGTACTGGCCGGGCTGCGGGCGCGCGGCGTTGTTCCCGGCGACTCGGTCCTGTTGCACTGCGACGACAACCGCAACTTCGTGACCGGATTCTGGGCGTGCCTGCTCGGTGGCTTCGTGCCAACTCCAATCGGCGTCGCGCCGACGTACCGGTGGGCGAACGCCACGACTCGGCGGCTGCACAACGCGTGGCAGTTGCTGGATCGCGCACCGATCCTCACCGATGCGGCCCTGGCACCGCAGATCGGCGATCTGGGCGGGTTGTGGGGCGTCCCGAGGGTCGAGATCTGGGCGCTGGAGGACCTGCGGGCCGATGCTCCGGCGACCGACCTGTTCCCCGCCGATCCCGACCACCCGGCTGTCCACCTGCTCACGTCGGGCAGTACAGGCGTGCCGAAGTGTGTGCGTCACTCGCACCGGACCGTGCTCGCCCGGGCATACGTCAACCAGGCCGTCAACGGATTTGGCCACGACGAGGTCACCCTCAACTTTATGCCGCTGGACCACGTGGCCGGCATGGTGATGCACAACGTTCGCGACGTCGTCCTCGAGTACGAGCACGTCAACGCGCGCACCGACAGTTTTCTCGCCGACCCGCTGCGCTGGTTCGACTGGATCGAGCGCCACAGGGTAACCAACACCTCGGCGCCGAACTTCGTCATCACGCTGATCACCCAGCTCGCCGAAGAGGTCAAGCGCCGCCGTTGGGAGCTGTCGACCCTGCGGGACATCACGAACGGCGGCGAGGCGATCGTGAGCCGCACGATGCACAGGTTCCTGCGGCTGCTGGCGCCGAGTGGGCTGGCACCGGACGTGATGCGGCCCACCTGGGGCATGTCGGAGGTGTGCGGCGGTGCCGTGCACTCGACCATGCACCGAGACGATGAATCCGTTGGCGTCATCACGGTCGACGCCCGCACCATGGCAGGTCGGCTGCGGCCGCTGCCCGGCCCGACCCAAGGTCATCCGACCTTCGTCGAGGTCGGAACTCCCGACCCGGGAACTCGAGTGCGCATCGTTGACGATGCCGGCAGCACCCTGCCTGAGCTGCACGTCGGGCGGCTACAGGTGCGTGGGATCACCGGCATGGTCGCCTATCACGGCAACCCTGCGGCGAACCGTGCGGCATTCACGGACGACGGTTGGCTCGACACCGGTGACCTCGGGTTCGTATACCGCGGGCGGCTGGTGGTAACCGGGCGTGAGAAGGATACGGTTGTTATCCGCAGCCAGAACTACCCCTGTCACGAGATCGAGTCCGTGGTGGAGGGCGTAAAGGGCGTTGAGCCCACGTTCGTCGCGGCGTGCAGCGAACACGCCCCAGAGACCGGGACCGATGAGCTGATCCTGTTCGTCGTTTTCGCCACGGACGACGTTGACCGGCGGGCCGCCGTAGTGCGGGACATCATCGCCCGGCTCTCCCGGGAGATCGGGCTGCGACCTCGCCGCATCGTGCCCGTGCCGCGGGTGGCGTTTCCGAAGACCTCCGCAGGAAAGATCGAGCGGAGCCGACTTCGAGATGAGTATCGCTCGGGAGCGTACGACGAGGTGCTCGTCACCCTTCCGGCCCTGTCCGACGACGACGCCAAGGATCTCGGCTTGTTTGTGCCGACGTGGCTGCCGCTCCCGGTTGAGCTTGGTCCACCGGCTGATGGCCCCTGGGTGGTGATCGACCACGCGGACCTCGCCGAGCGTCTGAGCGCCGTCGTCGACGTTCCGGTGATCACGGTCCGGGCGGGCGTCGGGTTCGAGCGGCGTTCACGGACCGACTACGTGGTCGACCCGGCCGACGCCAACAGTTACGCGGCGGCCCTGGCCGCGGTGCGGCATCAGCACGGGGCGGTCGGTGCGGTGGTGCACGGTGCCGTGGCGACCGGACCCGAGGACCTCGCGCTGTCGGTGTGCCGCCTGCTCCGCGCGTGTGGGGATGGGGAGGTTCCCGTGCTGGTGCTGACGTGGAATGCCGCCGCGACGAGCGACGGGGACACAGTGGACCCGACGCAGGCGGTCGTTACCGGCCTTGTTCGCACGGCGAACGCCGAGTACGGGAGCAAGCGGGTTCGGCACCTCGACCTCGATCCGACGGACCAGGACCCAGTGCCCGCCGTCGTGGCTGAACTCGGCTTGCGCGTCGATGACGAGGTGGTGGCCTACCGCAGGGGTGTCCGCCTCGTGCGTCGGATCCGACCACTTGACACGGCGACGGCAGCCACCGGCGACGGATTCCGACGCGGCGGGGTCTATCTGGTGACAGGCGGACTCGGCGACATCGGCCATCGGGTCGCGCGGCACCTGCTCACGCGGCACCGAGCGAAAGTGGTACTCGTCGGCCGGTCCGAACCGACGGGCGAGCGAGCCCGGCGCCTGGTCGAACTAGCCGCGACCGGCGACGTGCTGTATCACCAGGCCGACGTGGCGGAGGCACCGGCCGTGCAGGCAGCCGTGACAGCAGCGGAGGCCCGCTGGGGAAGGGCATTGGACGGGGTCCTGCACCTCGCGGGCGCCGATATCTCGCGTAACTGGCGGCACCCTGAGGACCACCTGCTCTCCAACGAGGACCCGATCGAGTTCCGCCGGCTGTTCCGGGCGAAGGTGGCGGGAACTCGATCTTTGGCCCGGGTCTTGCACGATCGACCGGACGCGTCGCTTCTGCTGTTCTCCTCGCTCAACGGGCACTTTGGCGGCACGGGATTCGGAGCCTATGCCTCGGCAAGCGCCTTCCTACCCGCCTTTGCCGAATACTGGCGGAGACAGGGGCGCAAGGGGCAGTGCCTCTCGTGGAGCCTCTGGTCCGACACCACGGGCAGCGGCGTGAGAAATGCGGCGCTGACGCGGCTCGGCTTCCGGCCCCTCGCCGCGGAGCAGGCGTTGGACCTGCTCGTATCCGCCATGGCAGCTACGGTTCCGCACATCCTGATCGGTCTGGACGGAAACAACGCGCACATCGCCCGCGAAACGGATCCGCGCGTGCTCGACGATCTGGAGGTGCTGGTACGCCACCGCGGATCGAGCGACGCGGACGTCGCGGTGGCGGTGCGGGGTGCGCTGGGCGATGGCGTTGCGGTCCGGGCGGAAAGAGTCGCGACCGACCGGGAAGTCCGACCTGAGGGTGACGCAGAGGCCGGCACGTCGCTGGCAGACGCAGTCGTGGACGCCCTCGTCGAGTTGTGGCGCGGCGAGCTCCGAAACACGTCGGTGGAACCGAGGCAGAGCTTCTTCGAACTCGGCGGCAACTCGATGACGGCGATCCGGCTTGTCGGCCGGGTCAACGACCGCTTCGGCACCCGGCTCGTCGTACAAGACCTTTACGACTGTCCGACAGCTCAGGAAATGGCAGCCGTGATCCGGAGCCAATGGGGTGAGCCATCGTCTCGTTCAGGGCCGAGATAGATCCGCGCGAGTGGGAGTGTCGCGATGACGGTACGAATAGGGATCATCGGCGCCGGTGTGATGGGGACGGATCACGCTCGGCTGCTCGCCGGCGTCGTCTCCGGTGCCGCGCTGACCGCCGTGAACGACCTGGATCAGCGGCGCGCGGCAGCAGTCGCCGAGAGCGCCGGGTCGGCGCGGGTACTGGCCGACCCGATCGAGTTGATCAACGACGACACCGTCGACGCGGTCGTGGTCGCGTCGACCGATCCGACACACGAGCGGTTCGTGCTGGCGAGCATCGACGCGGGCAAGCCAGTGCTGTGCGAGAAGCCACTGGCTCCCACGATCGAGGCATGCCTGCGGATCCTCGACGCCGAGGTGGCGTACGGCAGGCGGCTGGTGACGGTCGGATTCATGCGCCGCTACGATCCAGGCTACGTCGAGCTGAAGACGATCTTGGACTCCGGCGGCATCGGCTCGGCGCTGGTGCTGCACTGCATCCACCGCAACGTGTCCACGATCCCGGGCCTGTACAGCGGTGACGTCATCACGAACTCAGCCGTCCACGAGATCGACCTGGCTCGCTGGCTGCTGGACGACGAGATCGTCGCAGCCAGCGTGCACAAGCCCAGGCCCAGCCGCGCCGGAGGCGGCACCCAGGACACGCAGATCCTCATCCTAGAATCCGCCAAGGGTGTGCTCGTCGACATCGAGGTGTTCGTCAACGCGCGATACGGCTACGACGTTCGGTGTGAACTCGTCGGCGAGGAGGGCTGCGCGTCACTCGACTCACCGCCCGCGATCGAGCTTCGCTGGGCCGCGGCGGCCAGCCGTGGTCTGCCGGGCGACTGGCGGCCCCGCTTCGCCGAGGCATATCGCCGCGAGCTGCAAGACTGGGTCGACGGCTTACGCGGCGACCTGGCTTCCGATGGCGCCGATGGCTGGGACGGCTACTCGGCCACGGCCATCGCGCACGCCTGCGTGATCGCGCTGGAAACCAACGCCCGCCAAGAGGTGAAACTCGTCGCCAAGCCCGACCTGTACGACCGAACCGCCAGCGACGGCGACTACCGCACCCGACCCGCTGGCCGCCCGGCTCGCTCGGAGCCGATGTTTGGCCCCACCCCCCGGGTCGAGTTAGACCTCGGGCCAAGATCACGGAGTACGGATGCCCTCACCGGCAATTCGGATGGTTCCTTTTCAGGATAGAGGCCCCGCCCTTTCGGCGAAGATGCTCCTTTGAGGGTTGTGAGGCGCTTTTATGACGCGCAGCAATCCATTACGCTATCAATCGGTCCGCCGGGATCGCTGTCTCACAGTTTGTCTGGGGCGCACACCGCGCCCGCATCATTCCGCGACCAGGGGCTCCACCACCTGTTCGACACCGCCCGCTGTTTGAAAAGTCTGCGACCAGATCGAGACAATCACCGGAGAGTCGCGTGCAGGAAAACCGCGCCTACCCCTTGAGAGGAGGGCGGGACGCGTGCTGCCCAACAGCTCGGCGTCCCTGAATACGGATGACAGGTGTAGATTCAACAACGTTCGAAGCAGCAACGGAGCACTTCCGCGAGCACGGCTACGTCATTATGAGTGGCTTCCTGGACGATGATTATCTCCGTCCAATTCGGGACGATCTGCACCTCGTGTTCCCCACCGCCGAGGAGTACCACGACAGCCAGGACCCGGAACTGCGGGCCAGGTTCGCCGGTCGCGGGAGCGCCGGCATCAACTTCTTCCCGTTCGCCAGCACGGCGTGGTCGCTGCTTGGGGTCAGCCCACCCATCGTCGGGCTCGCGGAGGCGCTACTGGGGACCTCAGCCATCCGCCTCTACGAACTGCACAACTGGGGGAAGTACACGGGAGCGGCCAGCTACGAACAGGATCTGCATCGCGACTACGGCAACCACACCATGGTCGTACCCAGCGAGGACTGGACCCTGGGCGCGGTCGGCATGTTCATTTACCTGCACGATGTTCCGGAAACCTACGGGCCGACGCACGTGGTGTCCCAGACCCACACTGGCGCCGTGCCGCCGGCGCAGTTGCGGATCACGAAGGATGAACACCCAGAGATCTACGCCAAAGAGGTAAGCGCGGCCGGACCCGCAGGAACCGTGTTGGCGTACCGGAACGACACCTTCCACCGCGGCACGTCGATGACCGTCCCACGAGGTGCTCGCTTCGCCCTGAAACTGAGCTACCGGGCCGTCGGCGACGCTGAGGACGTCTGGATTGAACGGCTCGGGGCGAACATACATCTCGGGCTCGCGGACGACTGGTACAGCTTCGTCAATAGTGCGAGCCACCGTCAACTGGAACTGGTCGGCTTTCCGCCCCGTGGCCATCGCTACTGGACAAAGGCGACCTGGGCCGCGGTCTGCCAGCGTTACCCGAACGCGGATCTCTCCGCCTTCAAACCGGAGGACGACTACAGACCTTGAAAGGTGCACAGCTCCGGTATCGGGCCAACCATCGCCAACACACCCAATACCGACGTAACTGTCGAGCGTGCAATCAATGCGGAACCAGACGTCAAAGCCTTGGAGGGCTCCGTGATTCCGGGATACGCCGCACGTCAGCAATCTGACCTTTTCGTGACTGGAGGTCACCGGCGTTTGGGCTGGAGGCGGTCGCAATGATCGTGCTCGGCGCCAAGGGAGGTGAGCACGACGCGTGCTTCGCACTGATCAAGGACGGCGAACCCGTGTTCGTGTACGAGCAGGAACGGTTTAATCGTGTGAAGCACGGCTTTTCCAGCGATCTTCCGATCCTCTTCGAGGGTCTGGCGGAATACGGCATCGCGCCAGGTAATGTCGACCTCGTGGCGAATTGCGGGGACCCTGGCCTCATACCTGAGCGACTGCGGCAGGCACACGGTTACCTGACCGGCCCGGCATTCGAGAGAGCTGCCGAGAACATCAAGTGGCGACACCCGACCTTTCATCGAGTTCTGTCCGCCGCCGGCTTCGGTGAAGACCGTGTCCTGGACGTGCGACATCACCTGTGTCACGCTGCCAGCGTCTTCTATACCAGCCCGTTCGAGGACGCCGCCATTCTAAGCATCGACTGTAGCGGCGAAGCAGACACGGCCATGCTGGCCCACGGCTCACGATCCGACGGCATCCAAATCTTGGAGACGGTAGGTCTCCCACATTCACTTGGACGCTTTTACGAGTCCGTGACGCGCTGGCTCGGCTGGGGGTTCGGCGAGGACGGCAAGACCATGGCACTCGCGGCCTACGGTGAGCCAAAGCGATATCTGGCCGACCTCTCCAAGGTATTCCGTATTGATGAAGAGGGCTTTTTCGAGTTCGACATGAGCCTGGCGGACGGCACCTTCTCGTATTCTGCCGAGGAGTTGGTTGGTCACGTCTTCGAAGGACTTTTCGGGCCGCGGCGCAAGCGTGATGATGAGCTTGAGCAGCATCACAAGGATGTGGCGGCCGCTGCGCAGTACCTGTGTGAGCAAGTGATGGTCCGGCTCGCCGCCACACTGAAGAAACGAACCGGATCAAAGAGCCTGCTGCTCGCCGGAGGCGTCGCCTCGAACTCGGTTGGCAACGGCGCCATCCGCAGTGCAAAGATTTTTCCGCAGGTGGTCGTATATCCGCAGGTGACCGATTCAGGCACGGCCCTGGGTGCCGCACTCTACACTTACCACAGCCGGAAGCAGGCCGGCCCGCATACCCACTGGGAGATGAGGAACCCATTCCTCGGACGGCAGATCGACCTAGCGGGCGTGCATGAGGCGGCGGCCGCGTTCGGCATTGAGGGAGCCCGGTGCAGCGATCCGGCCGCGTTCGCCGCCGAGCGGCTGGAGGCAGGACAGATCGTCGGATGGGTCCAAGGGCGATCCGAGATCGGGCCACGGGCGTTGGGCAATAGATCAATCTTGGGTAATCCGCTCACGCCCGGAATCAAGACCCGCATCAACGCGGAGGTCAAGCACAGAGAGAACTGGAGGCCATTCGCGCCGTCAGTTCTTGAGGACGACCAGGACATCTTCTTCGAGGCTAGCGAGTCGCTGCCTTATATGACAATTGTCGCGCCGGTCCGGCCGCAGTGGCGGGAGCGGTTGTCTTCCGTCTGCCACGTCGATGGAACCGCGCGGGTTGGCTCCGTCAGTGAGTCATTCAACCCGCTCTTCTATCGTTTGATCCAGGAATTCAAGAAGCGATCCGGGATCGGCATGGTGCTGAACACGTCATTCAATGACAGAGGGGAGCCGATTGTTCAGACGTGTGAGCAGGCTCTTCGGCTGTTCGGGTCATCGGGCATGGACGCCCTGGTGATCGGAGACTGGGTTTTCGAAGACAAGCAAAACGCACGCATGGCCGACTTCGATCCGCTTGCCGTCAACTGCCGCAGGCTCGCCGACAAACCGACGCTCCTGGTGGCCCATCCGGATGCCGACCATGTGCAGCGTTCCGTACACACCCTTCTCCGCGAGCAGGTTCCAAGCGTGCTGGCGGTCTGTCTGTCGCAGCATCGAGAAGCACCGCGACTTCCTCGCGAGGTGCTGCTGGTCCACGACCGGGGGGAGTTCGTCGAGGTCGCCAAGAGTTGGCCGCAGGTCGCGGTGTTAGTACCGTGGAGCGCCGACAAATTCATCTTCGACCCCGCCGTCTACTACTCCGACATGGCGGAGACCTCTCGTCAGCTCATCGAGGCGGGTACTCATGATGTGTTCTGGGTCGACCCACGCGGACAGGTGGTCGTCGCGCGCGACGTCCTGTACGTTCACCACCGCTCGCAACCACCCGGGGCTCCTGCGGCATATGCCCGGTACTGGCAGAGCGCGGGAGGGTGACCGCGCAGCCCGAGCGGATGTCGGATCTCGTGGGGTCGGCATTGACGCCTTCGCTCAATCCAGTCCCTGGCCATCGAGTGCGGCGCGTACCTTGTTCAGCCCTTCCACCCTCCAGTACTCACGATCGGGCAGTTGGTCGTCTCGGCGCCAGCGCCAAGTCGTGAACAGCGCCCACATCAGGGCGCGACACCGGTGAATCAGGTCCTGGTCGGCCCCCGGATAGAGCTTTCCGACCTCTTCGGGGGCATGGGCGAGGTCAAACTCGACCGGCCCGCTACAGCACGTCGCGAGGTCTACGAAGAGCGGACCTCTCCTCGTGTTGAGGAGGTTGCCCGGATGCGGCTCGCCGTGCAGCAACTGCTCCCCTGCCCCACTGCCGCCGATCTCGCTGCTCAAGCGGCTGAGGGTGTCGCCGAGGAACTCCCGGTCGAGATCGGACAGCGCCGGTGTCTGCTCTCGGTCGCCCACCTCGCGCAGCGCCCCGGCGACTCGATCCGTGAAATGTGGTGCCGCCAGCTCGATCCGGCGCAGAGCGGCATGGTGCCGCACGAGCGCGTCCGAGTAGTCGGCCGGGGTGATCTCTGATCCCATCGGCTCGTAGTAAGTCCAAAGCGAGACGACGAATCCGTCACGCGAATAGACCTGAGGTTCGACCCGAGGCTCAAGCTCAGCCACCGGGCCGTCGACTTCGCTGAGCCGGCGAGCGACCTCTACCTCGAACTGGGAGCCAGCCAGATGCGATGCGGGTGCGACCCGGGTGAGGACATCGCAAGGGGCCAGGCGCACCGCGATGCGGTCCGAATTGTTTATGACGATCGCATCGTCGACCTGAAGGCCCAGCGCGGAAGCAGTCACCCGCCCGGCCTCGACCGCGCGACGGAGATCCGATGCCTCCATGCCGTCCTCCTCAATTCCGGGGTACACGTATGGGGGGCGCAACGAGTCCCCCTGCCCGCACAAACCTTATTCGGCACGCTGCCGGCCGTACACCTGCCAGCGCCACCGGACCGCGGACACCGGTCCGTGTCAAGAATGTCACCCAGCGCCTTCCCGGGCCGGGGCTCCCGCCCGCATCGAAAGCCGGTCCCAGTCCGCCGCGGCGTACAGCCGGACGCCCAGGCCCGGGGCGGCTGCCTCGGTCAGCACCGCCAGCGCGGGATGCTCTCCCTCGTGGACCAGGGCGATTTCGCCTCCGCCGGCCGTCACCGCGTCCTGGACGGCCAGCAACGGGTCGTCCGCCGTCGGCACGCGTACGACCCGCAGCTCGGTCGATTCCGCTGTTGTCGGCCCGCCGTCGAACCGGCGGTAGCACTCGGAATAGTCGACGTCCCGGGACGGGTCCAGGCCCGGCAGGAGATGCTCCAACACCGAAGCCTCGCTGTGCCTGCGAACGAAGCGGCGCAGATTGGCGTGCCACCCAGCGAACCGCTTGGCTGTCATCGCCCGGTCATGGTAGAGGTGGGCGGCCGAGACGGCGCGAGAGTACGCCCACCGGGCGCCGTGCTGGGCGAGCCGGAAGGCGAACTCCTGGTCCTCGAGACCCCAGCCCACGAACGACTCGTCAAAGCCGTCTGGCGCGGCCCGCTCCAGCAACCGCCGGTCCACGGACAGATTGCATCCGTACGCGAGAGACCAGGGGCGGGCCAGGCACGCCATGTTGTAGGAGTAGAGGTCGAGCAGGGTTTCGCGAGTGTCCCGGCGGAGCACCTCGGCGTCGAACGGGTCCCTCGCCTCCGGTGGCAGATGGCAGCGGGCGCCGAGCACCACAGTATCGTTCGCGGTCTCATGCAGGCGGAGGTGCTCGGCGAGGAAGTCGGGCGCCACAAGCATGTCGGAGTCGAGGAAGACGATGACGTCGCCGGTCGCGACCTCCAGACCGGCATTGCGGGCCCCACTGAGGCCACGCGACGTGTCGAGCGAGACCACCTGCGCACCACCGGCGGCGGCGACGGCGGCGGTGTCGTCGGTCGAACCATCGTCGACGACCACAACTTGCACATCGCCTTCGCAGCCGGCCACCGCGGCCGCCAAACGCGGCATGGCCATGCTCAGGTGGTCCCGGCGAGAGCGAACCGGCATCACCACGGATACCGACCGCCGTCGGCGGCCCAGGGCGACATTCACGCAATCGTGCAGCTGCGCGACCGTGTCATCGAACGACCAGGATGCCGGGTTCCAGGCCACCATGCCGAGCCGCAGAGGCGACAGCAGCCGGTGGGGGTCTCGACGGCGCTGGTCGCGCTCCCCCGGTGCCCCCCAGAGGTAGAGGTGTAGTGCGGCACGCGGGAACGCCTGGCTGGCGCCGTCGCCCACGACCAAGGCATTGTGGTCGCCGACGAACCGGCGCACCTCGGCATCGACGGCCGCCCGGACAGAAGGGTCGGCCGCGAACGAGCTGCCGTCAGGTGCATCCAGGCCGGGTAAGTCGGCGACCCTCTGGCCCCTGAACGTCGGCTGCGGATCGCCCGTCGCCCCGGCGGCTTCGAGCCGGATCTCGCCGACGCTCCCCCGGTCGCCCGTTCGGTGGCAAACCACAGCACAAGCGCGGTACAGCTCCTCGGTCGAGCACCACCGCCAGCCCAGTCGAGCGGCGAGGGCGGCGCTTAGCGCCGTCTTATCCGTTCCGGCCGCACCGCCGATGGTGATGACGCTCACCGGCGGTCCTCTCCAGTCCGGGTGTGATCGTGGTCTGCCCGCGGGGTGCGGCCGGCATCATCGGGAGCCTCCCGTACCGCGCCGGAGCCGGTCATCAGGCCAATCAGTGTGTCGTCGTTCGCCGGTGCCTGTCTCAACGCCTTCACGATCACCGCCTTGATCTGCTCATCGGTGATGTTCGCGGCGGCTCCGGTCGTGACTCGTCCCGTCAGCCAGAACCTCCAGCCGACGCCGCGCGAACCGGCCCGCCACCTGGTCACCGTTCGCGGCCAGGGCCCAAGGCGCCACCGCCTCATCCTGGCTGTTGGCATCCACGCCGCGACCATCACGTCGACGTCGGGACTCCATATCTGACCGGACCTACGGCCCCTTCCGAAACCACGTTCAGCCATACGGCCCAGAATACATAACAATCGATTCAATAACCCGGAACGGTTCCCCGAACATTGTCGTGGTCGGCGGCTGCGGGCCGGCCCGGCCGTGACGGCGCCGTATCTGTTGCCGGGACGCGGATGGGACGATGCCGGACCGGACCCGGGTCCGTGACTGCCGCCGAATGAAGTCGCACCGAGCCACGGTTGCCGAAGACGTTTACCAGGCTCTACCGTTATCTGACCACCACCTCCGCGCCGTGACCGAGGTGGCGAATCTTGGCCGGCTGTTTGTACGTCCCAAGGTGGCCGACGAATCCAGTCTGGAGCGAACGACGTGACGAACCATGGGCCGAACGAAGGTGGAACGGCTGGCCTGGCTCAGCTCGTCCTGGCCCACTACCAAGAGGATCTTCAGTGGCTACGGGAGCAGAGCTGGGATGCAGTCATCATCTACACCAAGGGCTCAGCGTGGTCGGCCACCGACAGCGATTACCCCAAAAGTCAGCTACCGAATATCGGGCGTGAAGCCCACACATATCTACATCACATAGTTACCAACTATGACAACCTGGCAGACATAACAATCTTCTCCCAAGCTGGTCTTGCAGACCACGTCGAAGATGTCCGCGTTGCGTCGCTCGTCCGTCAGGCTGCCGCCGCCCGCTCGCCCGGCATGGTGGGGTTCGGTCTGCAGGGCAGGTCTTTCCGACACTGGGAGGGAATTCGATACTATCCGAAGTGGGCGCAGCAGCTTGAGGCTGGCGGTATGCGACGGGCCGCGCTCACACCCGGGCAGTTCTATCAGTGGGCCTTCGGCGAGAAGCCGCCGCCCTACATTCCGTTTTACCCCGGCGCGATCCTCGGGGTTCACCGCCACGCCATTTTGGCGCGGAGAAAATCGTTCTATGGCCGGCTCCTTGAGCACTTTGAGAGACTCGGGCATTCCAACCCGGAAGAGGCGCACTACATGGAACGGTTTTGGGTAGCAGTCTTCGATCCGGGCTGGGTGGAGCGCGCCATATCCGTTCGAAGGTGAGGCCAGACCAGGCCGCTGCGCGACGACTTCCGTGCGAGGCGTCCGGTGGCAGTTGCTTCGCCTGATGTGTTCAGGCTCGCCAGGCACTCCACAGCCGAAAGTATTCCCCCTGCTGGGCCATGAGCCGGGAATGTGTACCGATTTCGGCGAGGCGGCCGTTCACCAGGACCGCGATGCGGTCCGCCTCGCGCGCCGCGTTGAGATGGTGTACGACGGAGACGACCGTGCGGCCCGCCAGGAAACGTGCCAGGGTTTGCTCTGTCCCACGCGCCGCCGCTGGACTCAGCATCGAAGTCGCCTCGTCCAGCACGAGGATCCTGGGAGCGGCCAGAACGACGCGGGCAAGGGCGAGTTGTTGAGCGTGCTCGGGGGCAAGAGGACTTCGGTGTCCCCCGAGTCGAGTCTCGAAACCGTTCGGGAGTTGTGCGGCCCAGTCGGCCGCCCCTACTGCGGCGAGAGCTGCTGCCAGTTCGGCGTCCGTGGCGCTCGGTGCGGCGATGCGCAGGTTATCGGCGAGAGAACCCACGAAGACATGACTCTCCTGGGTAATGAGCAACACCTGGCGGCGCAGTACGGGGAGATCCAGTTCGCTCAGCGGGACGCCGCCGAGTGTGACGCTTCCCGCAGTAGCCACGTCTATCCCGGCGAGGAGGCGGGCGAGAGTGGTCTTGCCCGCTCCCGTAGGGCCAACCAGCGCGAGGTGTTCGCCGGGGCGAAGCTCGAGATCGATGCCGTGCAGGACCTCAGGGAGCGCGCTGTCATAGGAGTAGCGAACCCCGCTGGCTTCGAGGAAGGGTTCGGCTGGCAGGTGCCGTATTGTTCTCTTCGATTCGCCGGTCGGCATGATCCCGATCAGCCGAGCGAGGGAGGCACTTCCCATCTGCAACTGGTCGATGCTGTCGACAACGCTGATCAGGTGAGAAGAGAGCGTCTGCATCAGTAGCGCCACTGTGGTGAGAGCGCCGATGTCAATCCGTCCTTGACGAACGAGGATCACGCCGAAGACGAGGGTGGTCAGCGTGGGCAGCAACGAACAAAAATCAAGGGTAGGAAAGAGCACGCCCCGCAGCAGCATCGTACGGCGAAGTGCTGAACGGGTACAAGTCACCTCTTCTTCGAGGGTGTTGACCCTGCGATCCTGCCAACGAAACGCATCGATGGTCCTCGCACCGTCGGCACTTTCGGCGACCACCGCGTTCATGGCGGCGAGCCGAGCCATGAGTACGCCGAACGATTTCGGGTAACGCGCGAGATACCAGCGTAGGGAGGTGATGAGGACAGGAAACACAACCAGTACGGTGCTCGTCAGCACGGGCGACACCGAGCATGAACCTATCAGGAGGACCATAGCGGTGGTGGCGTTGACGAACAGACTTGGAAACGCCTGGAGAAATGCCCGTCCCACCTGATCGGAATCGCCCGTCACTCGGGAGAGCAGGTCTCCGGTGCCGATGTCCTCCACCGTCGCGGGAGGCATAGTGAGCAAGCCATCGAGAAAATCTTCACGCAGGCGCCTGAGGAGACGCTCGCCCAGCAGGAGGACGCAGCGCGAGGCCCACCAGGCAAGAAGGGTCTGGGCGATCAGAATGACGCCGCCGGCGAGTGCGCGCAGGTTCAGCTGGCGCAAGAGGTCGGGCGACCCTTGGCCCTGCACCTCGGCCGCGATCAGCTCGGTGATTCCGCCGAGGACACTAGGCATTCCCAAAGCGGCGAGAGCGGCGGCGATGTTCAGGGCGGCGGCCGCGACGACGAACCGGGACTCACCTCGTAGAAGAGCGTAGGCATAGGTGCGTACTCGGCTGGGCTCGGCAGTCGCCTTCACTGCCGCACCGACCTGCGGTAGGCAGGGTGTTTCCGGAACTCTGCGTGCGTGCCCCGCCACACTTGCTTTCCGTGAAAGACGACCTCGTCGACGACCGCCAGTAGGTGGGGAGAAGACGTGGCGACAACGGTGGTCCGACCAGCACGGTGACGGGCGAGGCGGGCGGCGATGCGCCGCTCGGTGCGCGCGTCAACCGCACTCGTGGGGCGATCGAGTAGGAGGGCATCACTCTCGGCCAGCAGGGCACGCGCGAGAACGAGACGCTGAAGCTGGCCACCGGAGAGACCGCGACCGCGCTCGCGCAACGCGAGGTGGGTGGCGTACGGCTGGTCGCGCGGCGGGTCGAGTTCGACATCGGCCGGATCGAGACCGACGATGTCGAGGGCAGCGGCGGTGTGAAGGGCGCGAATGATGTCGTCCCGACTGCGTTCGCCATCCACGTTGAGCTGGTCATGAAGGTCCCCACTGAAGAGGTGGGCGTCGTGGTGCAGCATGTGGATACGGGCGCGCACCTGCTCGATCGGAACGTCGGAAAGGGGAACTCCGGTGACCTCGCCCGTTGGTTCGGCATAGCCGGCGAGGCGCTCAAGTACGGCGGTAGCGCGCGTCGGAGATTCGTCGACGAGCGCGGTGAAGCGCCCCGCGCTGATGGAGATTCCGGTTTCGGGATCGCGCAGTTCTACCTCCTGCGGAAAGGTTTCCGTGCCGGCCGGACGCACGGACGGTTGAGCGGCCAGGAGGCTGTGGATTCGGCGGGCGGCGACCCGAGCACGAGCGACGGCGCTGATACCCAGGATGGTGAAGCGTAGCGGGCGTACAAGCAGGGTCAGGTAGCCATAGAAAGCGACGACCGCTCCTGGGGCGAGCTGTCCCGCAACCGCTTTGCGGGCGCCCCACCAGACCACCGCGAGCAGGAGGATACCCGGCAGCAGAACCTGGGCACCTTCCAGCACGGCACGCGAGCGGGCCGTTGCCTCACCTGCGCGCTGAAGGTTGTGGCACGCGGTTTGATAACGGTTTGCAAAGTAGTCCTCACCGCCGAGCCCTCGCAGGACCCTTAGTCCGATGGCGGTATCGCCCGCTAAGGAATTGACAGTGGCAAGCTTGCTGCGCTGCGCGGCATTACGCGTTTCCAGGGAGGTGAATGTGGGCCGCAAGCAAAGCAGCATAAAAGGGATGCCGAACAATACGGCGAGGGCCAGATCAACCGACTGAGCGGCCAGCAGCGCTACCGCCAAAAAGAAGGAGAAGAGGCTGCCGCCGACGTGACCAATGGTGGCGATGAGAGTACCGAAGCTTGCAGCGTCCGACGAAGTTATGGATACGATGTCACCGGCGGAGAACCGGTGGCCGATCTCGCCGCCGAGTCGATTTATCTGCTGCAACACGGCTCGCTCGGTGCGGACAATTCCATCCAGGCGAGCCATCTCAAGGACCGCCCACGCGGCGTACCCGCTGACCGTCACCACCGCGATTACGCCGGCAAGCAGCAGAGCCCAACGAGCGATTCCACCACCGTTCTCGATACCATCCTGCACTGCCCGTCCGACGAGATAGGGGACGAGGATCTGGAAACCGAAGAAGCAACAGTACAACAATACAAGTAAGGTGATCCGGAGCCGCTGCCCGCCCAAGAGCCAGCCAAAAACCTCACGCGTTGGACGATGATCCGGGTGGAACTCTGGCAGTGACGCAGACGGTGTGGCTGCCATCAACGCCGCATTCCGTCGAGGCACTCCCTGGCGGTGCTAAATCCCTGCTCGATGGCGACGTCCTGGTTGATGTAGGTGTAATTGGCCAGCCGACCGCAGAAGTGGACCGCCATCCGAGTGCTTTCGCGGATCTCCGCCTGGATCCGTTCGTTGGCGAGTTCGTTGCGGCCGTCGACGGTCAGCACCGGGTAGTGCCGGGCGGGATGGCCCGGGTACTCCTCCGTCACGACGGTGCCCCGGATCGACTGGCCGGTGGCGTGCTTGCTCTCGACCGTACGGGTGTAGGGACGCCGCAGAGACGGCTGATTCACGATGTACCCGGCGGTCACCGTCCCGCTCGGATCCTCGAGCGGAATGTAGCGGTTGACCGTACGGATGCCGCGCCACTCAAGTTCATCCGGTCGGCCCACGAACTCGTCGAGCGCACCGGTGATGACGATGGCGTCGAACTCGACCTCCAGCGCTTCCAGGTGGCGCACGGTGATGGACTCGCCGAACGTGGCGGGCAGGGGCCGGGCGATGTTCTCAATGATTTCCTGGGCGCCGCGAGCCGGAAAATACTCCCAACGGTCGCGGAACAAGCGACGGTTGCCGTCGGTACGCAGGTCCAATCGGCCGGGAGCGAATTTCTGCGAAAGTTCAGCCGGATGCTTCCCCCACTGCTTGATGCTGTAGCCCTCGATGAAGAGGCGGTACAGGGTTCTGCCCATGATGCTCAGGCAGTAGGATTCCAGGTCGGCTGTCGACGGCTCGACCGGCAGTCGAGACAATTCGAGCTCTATGTCCGGCCAGATGGGCAGAAGCTTCAACTCGTCCACCTGCGGCGGCCAGGAAAGCAGTTGCGGGTCTTCGTCGGAATCACTCAGGAAGATTTCGGTCAGGCCTCGGTGCATGTATTCATCAGTCATGCCGAACCGCCGCACGAAGGCCGCGACGTCGGCGTTTGACGTGTGAAAGATATGCGGCCCTTCGGGCTCGAACAGCACACCATTGAGGAAGCCGGCCCGACTGTGGCCGCCAATGGCGGTATCGCGTTCGAATACGTGAACCCGGCACCCCGCGTCGTAAAGTGTGCGCGCGGCCACGACGCCGGACCAGCCGGCTCCCACGACAGCCACCGCCGGCAAAGCACCTGCCCTCACCACTTCTTGCGACATGCGCGCCCTCCCGTTCGCATGGCGTGCTCTCCCCGCGGAGCCCGCAAAGAGCACGCCCGATCGCCTGACAATCACCGTCTGCCCGCCGAGCGAACAGTCAAGTGCGAGCGACGGCCGTCGTTGGACGACCGCGCGAATCGTGCCCGTTGTCAGCTTGTGCGCAGCCCTGGGCAACACAACCCTCGACCGTTCACCCGGACGGAACCCTGGCTGGCTGCACCGCCCGCCTGGGGTTTGCCGCCGTCGATCAGTCTATCGATGTAGCCGAATGGTTCAAAGGGGGAAGAGCCATTTGCCGACGTGCAAAAGGATCGGAGGAAATATCGCCTGGGATATCGAGACAGCCGGCGCGGTGCTGTAGGGTGCACAAGCAGGAACTCCGACCCCCGGAGGAGACTGTGGACATTCAGCGGAAGTGCATTGCCGGCCGTCGGCTGGCGAATCGAGTCCATCCGAAGTACGTCGAGCCATCGTTGCCGCGCGACGCACACGTGCAACATGCGGTGGGAGTCCCACCCAGTCCTTCCGGGACCCGGCCACCCTTGTTGGGGACGATCCGGCCGGAGCGGGCAGCCGCATGGACCGGGCGGTGATCTGGTGACTACCTGTCTGGTAACCGGTGGCGCTGGTTTCATCGGTTCGCACCTGGCGACCTACCTGCTCGACCGGGGTCACGCCGTCGTCGTGCTGGACGACCTCAGCGGCGGCTCTCGGGCCAACGTGGACCCGCGGGCCGAACTGGTTGTCGGGTCGGTGGCCGAGCCATCCGATGTCGACGCGGTGTTCGCCGCACACAAGGTGGACCGGGTCTACCACTTCGCGGCCTTCACCGCGCAGGTGGTCAGCCACTTCGCCAAGCGCCTCAACTACGACGCGAACGTGCGCGGGAGCGTGAACGTCATCAACGCGGCCATCCAGCATCGGGTGTCCACGGTCGTCTTTGCGTCGTCCGTAGCGGTCTACGGCGATCTGCCGAGCCCGTTGCGGGAGGTCGATCTGGCCACACCGGTCGACAGCTATGGGCTCGGCAAGCTAACCGTCGAGCGTGAGCTGGAGATCACTCGCCGGCACTTCGGCCTCGACTACGTGGCCTTTCGAATCTTCAACGTATACGGCGAGCGGCAACTGCTGGCCGACCCGTACCGCAACGCCGTGGGCATCTTCGTCAACCAGGTCATGCGCGGCGAGCCGCTGTCCGTGTATGGCAGCGGTGAGCAGGTCCGCGCGTTCACCTACGTATCCGACATCATTCCGGTGCTGGCGGACGCCCCGGAGGTGCCGGGCACGACCGGACGGATCTTCAACGTCGGCTCCAACCAGCTTTCCAGTCTGAATCAGCTCGCCGAAGCTGTACGAATCGCGATGGGCGTACCGGACCAGCCCATCGCGCACATACCGGCCCGCGACGAGGTCTCGGTGGTGTACACCGACACGACGTTGGCCCGGGAGGTATTCGGCAACTGGGCGGACACTCCCCTGGCGGAGGGGCTGGCCCGCACCGTCAAGTGGGCCGCAGGGATGGGTCCCCAAGAGCTGTCCACCTGGATAGACCTCGAGTTGGGAACGGACCGGCTGCCCGACTGGTTACGCCACGTCGTGGGCCGGCTCGACCGGCAGCAATAATCGTTAAGGTTTGCTGCGGTCGAGAGGCCGGAACAAACGGCGCTGGCGGCAACCGCGGGCGGGTGACCTGCCGACATGCTGTCGTTGCTTGGCGGAACCCGACCGGTGGAGGCGCGACTCTAGGTACTCGTGGTCCACAGCGTCGAGGGATGTTGGATCTTCCGACTGCCCGTCGAGCTGTCAAGGTCAGAGGCAGCGCCGGGCCGACGGTCAGAGCTGCTCTGCGATGGTTCGCCGAGCATCCACCTCGACTCGGGGCATCGCGCCACTGGCCTGGTCGACGACCAGGCCAGTCAGTGTGACACTGAGGATCAAGGTCCCGGCTCGTGTGCTGGTTGCGATCCTCGCCCGGTCCGGAGGCCGGGCGCAGCTACTGGATGCGCAGGTCGGCGGTGTTGCGGCGGTTGGTGTTGCGATCGGCGCGGTCCTCCGTCGGCCACAATCGAGTCCCAGAGCCGCTGCGGCCCAGTCCCGAGACCCAACTCGAACCGGCCGCCGCTAATCAGGTCCAGCGTCGCCGCGGTGCGGGCGAGTGTCACCGGCGGGCGCAGCGGCAGGTTCGCGCAGTTCGACATGATCCGTACGCGGCTGGTGCGGGCCGCAATCGCGGCGAGCAGGGACATCGTGTCGAGCCGGTCCGTCCAGTACGGATGGTCGGAGAGGCTGACCAGGTCGAGACCGACCCGCTCGACGAGTTCCGCGTACGTCAGCGTGGTCGCGGCCCTGGGCTCCGGCGGCTCCAGCAAGACCCCGAACAACAGCCCGTGCCCGTAGCCGGTCACCGGCCGACCGTCCCGTTCGGGGCGGCCGGGGTCTCGAGACCGAGCGGGAACCTGTGGTTGGTCCGGAACGCGCCACCGGGGTCGGCAGCCCTGCGGCCGCGGCGCGGCCGCACGCGGGACTTCGGGTCGAACCCGGTCGCCCGGTCCGCTCGGAGGTCGAGGTACTGCCGGCCACGCGACCGTGGCGCCAGCGCGACCGCTCCACAGGGTCCCGCGAAGACGCGAACCTAGCAGGACGCAGGTCGGCCGCGAGCGCCCAGGCGGTGGATACCCGGTGGTACCCGTCGTCGCCGGCCGGTTGGATGCTCCCCGCAAAGACGAAATGTTATGACCGACACTCATGTGGCTCTCCTGATCTTGTACTTTGTCAACGACTGTAGCCAACGCGGTCGGCGACAGACGGGACGAGAACCTGACCCGGTTGAGCCTTGACGACCAGAACGGGAGACATTTACTCCGGTTGTGAAGTGGCGCCGCCGCTGGCCCGTGACGGACCCGAGCCACGGCTCTTACTCGTCTCCGGTGGCAGGACCGCGGCGTCGTAACGTGCGGCGAGTTCCGTGGCGGCGCGAATCGCTTGGGGCCCGGAGAAACTGCCAGGACAAGTCGTCGCTGGTTGATCTCCGGCCTGGAATTGGAAGGAAAGGCTCACGAGGGCTCGGCCGGTCTGGTGCCGTGGTTTCAGCGCCTGCTCACCAGTCGCGGGTTTCGCGCGCTCCGGAAACGATCTCGAATGATTGGCCGCACCGACCGGCCACCCTGTCAAGTCAAACCATGACAGGGTGGCTCCCATCGGACCAGGCCCCGTCGACCGACGGTCAGGGCACTGGCACCGCGTCGAGTTGTTGGGTCAGGTCCAGCGTGTCGTACGTCTCCTGGCTCAGGAGACCACGACCTCGTCGTGGTTCGTCGACTCGGCCAGCTGGCGCCATTCGGCGAGATCTCGCTGCAGGCTTGCGATCTTGGCTTCGATGATCTGGATCGTGTCCGGGCCCAGTGGCAGCTGTCGCGGGGCGCGGCCCGACTCGACCACGTCGACGATCGCGGTGGCGGCCTTGGCCGGATCGCCGGGCTGAGTGTGGTTGACCTGGGCCATCGTCTGGATCATCCGCTCCCGCCCCACCGGCCCGTCGGCGTAGTCGTCCAGCCGGTTGGTGGCGATGTGCAGGCTGCTGCTGTCGACGAAGTCGGTACGGAAGAGGCCGAGTTCCACGGCCGTGACCGAGACGCCGAGCGGGGCGAGTTCCTTGTGCAGCGCCTCGGATATGCCCTCCACGGCGAACTTCGTCGAGCTGTACACGCCGAAGCCCTGCAACGCAGAGATGCCGAAGAGGGAGCTGATGTTCAAGATCTGTCCGGCTCTTTGGCGCCGCATCACCGGTGCGACCGCGCGGGTCACGGCGAGCAGGCCGAACACGTTCGTGTCGTACTGGGCGCGGACCTCGGCGTCGCTGGACTCCTCGACTGCGCCGAGCAGGCCCCGTCCGGCGTTGTTGACGAGCACGTCGATCCGGCCGAACCGGTCGACGGCCGCCTGCGCGGCGTCGATGGCCTGGCGTTCGTTGGTGACGTCCAGGGCCACCGGGAGGAGGTTGTCGGCCGCCTGCGGGAACGCGGCGGTCACCGCCTGCGGGTCGCGGGCGGCGGCGACGACGTGGTGTCCTCGGCGCAGTGCCTCGCCGGTGATCTGCGCTCCGAGCCCTCGAGACGCGCCAGTGATAAACCAAACACTCATCGATCTCACATTCTCTCTCTGTTGGAAGGACGGCCTTCCCGACAGGTGACGGTCACCGTCAGCGCCGGGAGCGGGGGTGGTGGTGGCGGCCGCCGGTAGCTTGGGCACTTCGCGTCGGTCCTGCTGGCCGCTGCGGCGTGGGCGGCCTGGCTGCCGGCCCGGACCCCTGTTAGGCAGCCGGGCAGCCAGGGCCATCCGTGAGGAATTCTCGACGGTGCGACCGCTGTTTAGGCAGCCGGCTGTTCGAAGGTGAAGAGAATCTTGCCGGAACGTCCCTCCCGGGCCGCGTGGGCGAAGGCTTCGCGGTACTGGTGCAGCGGGTAGGTCGCCTCCACCGGGACGCTGATCACACCCTTTTCGGCGAGTTCGGTGAGTTCGGCGTAGATCCGCTCCTTTTCCGGCCGCGGCGTGTCCCGGATCCAGATGGGCATGAAGAAGCTGGCCAGCGAGATCCCCCGGAAGATGAAGTCCGCGAGCGGCAAGGTGGGTGCCTGGCCGGTCATGGAGGTGTAGGAGACCACGGCGCCGCCGTCCGAAATCGAGGGCACCAACTCGGCAACCTGGGGGCCGCCGGTGCCGTCGAGCAGGAGGCGCAGTCGCGCGCCGGCGAGAGCCTGGGCGGCCCGGCCGCCGAAGTTGTCCCCGTCGACGATTACGAGATCAGCGCCGAGTTCGCGGACTCGCTGAGCAGCCTCTTCACGGCGTACTACGGCGAGGACGTTGAGGCCGGCCCACTTGGCGAGGGCGATGACGATCTGCCCGACGGCGGAGTTGGCCAGGGTCAGGCCGATCCAGTCGCCTGGGTTGAGTGACACGTAGTCGTTGAGCAGGGCGCGCGCGGTCACAGGGTTGAGCGCGAGCATGGCGAGTTGCCGTACGTCGATGTCGCCGGTCACCGGGATGGCGTAGCGGGCCGGTACGACGGTCCGGTCCGCCCAGGTGGCGTGCGTGAACGTCGGCAGGATGAGCACCCGCTGGCCGACGAGCGCCTGCTCCGCCTGGGATCCGGCTCGCAGCACCCGTCCGACGCCTTCGGAGCCCATGACGTTCGGGACCTGCGGGTACATCCCGAACCAGCCGGCCGCGAACAGGAAGTCCGCGGGGTTGACGGGCGCGGCCTCGATCGCGACGAGCGTACCCAGCGCTGGGACTCGTACGAAACCTGCGGCAACCGAGTCAACGTTGCCGCCTTCCGCGCCCGCAAGAAGCAGCCGCGCACCGTCGACTGACTCCGACATTCGCCCCTCCCCCGGCATCGACCCGCACGGTCCGGTCAAGAAGACGTCGGAGAGCTCCCGGGCGGCCTGCTGCATGCCGGCCCGGCTGGTCGATACCTTTGGCATGGTCACGGGCGGTACTCCTCGCATCGCAATGCCCTCGACGGCGACGTCGGCCCCCGGCGGCTCGGGGCTCGCCGGAAAAGTCTTGAGGAAGACCACCCCTAACAGCCACACGAAACCGTCACGATGCACGAAAGTCCGCAAAAGATTGCCTGGTCTTACGCGGTTCCCTCACCGGCCACACACGACGCCGCCACCAACGCACCTGCAGGGGCGATCCGATGCACGTAGCCGTCGCCGGACCGAGCGGAACTCGCACCGACCGACACCAATCCCCTACCACCGCTGACAAGCAACTCGCCGCCCGGACCTGGATGCGTGGTTGATGTAAGGACACGGGATATTCCCTTGTGGAAAGTAAGATGTGTTGTCCGGGGTGGGCGAGGTGTTCCTCGGCCGTACGCGAAACGGCCGGATCAGAATGCGATGACGAGTCGGCCGCGCACGCCGCCGGCTTCCAGGCGCCGATGGGCGTGCGCCGCCTGCTCCGGCCGAATGGTGTCGGCGACGCGGAGGGCGAGGCGCCCCTCGCCGGCGAGTTGGCGGAGCAGGGCGAGCTTGTCGCGCCGTCCGCCGTAGGCGGGCACGAAGGTCATGACGAGTCTGATGCCGCGTTCTGTGGCCGCCCGCTCGAACGCCGCCTGGTCCGGCAAGCCGCGTACGTACGCCAGGGCGCCGCCGCGGCGGATGGCCGGTAGCAGCGGGGAGCCGATGACCGCGGCATCGACGATCGCGTCGACGCCCTCTTCGGTGAGCGCGCGGAGGCGGTCGGCGACGCCTGGCCCCCGGGCGACCGTGGCGTCCACGCCGAGGTCTGCGACCAGGTCGGCATCGCGCGGTGCGGCGTCGGCGAGCACACGATGCCCTGCGGCCTTGGCCAGTTGTACGGCGTAGCCGCCGACCGCGCCGGCCGCGCCGGTGACCGCGACGGTGCTGCCGGGCCGGAGGTTGAGCCGGTCGAGTGCCTGCAGGGCGGTGAGCCCGTTCATCGGGAGCGTGGCCGCTTCGGCGTGGCTCACCCCGGCTGGTATCTGCGCCACCCACGACTCGGGCAGCACGACCCACTCGGCGTATCCGCCGCCAGCCGGCCGTATCGGATCGGCCATCGCCATCACGTCAACGCCGACGGCCAGCTCGGTTTCGGTTCCTGGGCCGACCTCGTCGATGGTGCCAGCGATGTCGAGGCCGGGGATGACGGGTTCCCTTCCGCGGTTGCGTACGGCTGACACGCCGGTCCGGATCAGCGTGTCTGCGGGGTTGATCGCGGCGGCCCGTACCCGGATCCGAACCTCGCCCGGTCCCGCGTGCGGGGTCGGCAGCTCGACAACCCGCAGCACCTCGGGTCCGCCGTACCTCAGCAGCCCTATCGCTTTCACGTCGCGTTGGCTCCGATCATCCGGGTCGCCGGCGCCCACGGGCTCCGGCTGAGGACTCGTCACTCCAGTGGAGGGCCGCTATCACTTCTGGGGTTGGGCAGTGCCGGTGGCCGAGGAGCGCTCGACGGCCTCGATGAGGCGATGCCGGGCCAGGGCGAGGTCGAAGTCGGGCACGGTGCGGGTCCCCTCGGCCAGGTCGCGGGCGAACCGCGCGTAGAGCCGCGCGACATTGCCGGCGGGGCCCTGCGCCAGTTCGGCCGGGATGCCGTCCGGGGACGCGGGGACCTCGACGCGTGCGGCCCTGCTGTCCGCCCCGCGTCCGCCCTCGAGGGCAAGCTGCGCGACCTGGATGTTCCCCCAGTCCGCGGTCAGGATCAGATCCCCGTCGGTGCCGTTGATCTCCCAACGGAAGTTGTCGCCGCGCGACGCGCCGCCACGGTAGAAGACCGAGACGGCCGCGCCGGAGCAGAGCGTGCCGATCAGGGCAACCTGGTCGGCCGCCGTAACCGGGATCGCGCTGCCGTCCTCGACCACCGTCGTCTTCTTGCGCCCGAGGACGAGGTTCGCCGTGACCTTGTCGAACTCGCCGAGCACGAAGTGCAGCGGGTCGAGGGCGTGCAGCGTGGCCGAGGTGAGCGTGGTCGCACCCTGACTGTTGTCGAACCGGTACCCTTCGCCGTGGCTGGCCACCTCGCCGCCCCAGGCCATGCCGGAGCCGACCAGCGTGGTGCCGAGCACCTCACCGACGTACCCGTCGCGGACGAGGTCGCGGGCGTGCTGGACCTCCGGGGCGTAGCGCCCCTGGAGCCCCACCACGGTACGGACACCGGCCGTGTGGGCCAGTTCGGCGAGGCGCTCGGCCTCGGCCAGACCACTGGCCAGGGGCCACTCGCTGTACACCATCTTGCCCGCCTCCAGCGCCGCCGAGATCAGCTCAAAATGCTGCCTGACCCGCACCGCGACGACCACCAGGTCGACACCGGGATGGGCGAGGAGGTCGCGGTGGTTGTCGTATCCGGGCACCCCGTACTTGGCCGCGGCGGCCTGCGCCGACGCGCGCCGCGACGTGCTCACCGCGCGCAGCTCGAACGCGGGCGACGCCGAGACCACCGGGACGTGGGTTCTGGACGCCCACGCACCAGGTCCGATGATGCCTACGCCTATGGGCGCCATGCTGCTCCCTCCGCTGAGTGCTCGACTCGTTATCTTTCCCCATAAAACACCCAAAGCGGGCTATAGCCTGGACGACTCCGGCGCCCGGGCCCGCCCCTGTCCCAGCGGCGCGACCAGCGTGGCCACAGTTGGTCGGCGAAGGCAGGGCACCCCCGCAACCGGCCGGCGCCGCACGATCGAACTCGGGATGTGCGGCGAGCGCCATGGTACGGCTATCTGGAACGAACGACAAAGTTAGGTTGCCGCTCGCAGCTCCGACGACAGGTCGCCCTGCGGGCTGGTCGAGATCGCCCCGGACCGTCACGCAGCCCCGGTACGGGCCGTTGCAGGCGGCGGGACACCGGGTGACCCGACCGGAACTTTGACGCCCGTTCCAAAAAGGCGTATATCGTGGGAGGATGGCTCGCACTCGAGAGTTCGACCTTGAGGTCGCGGTGGCGGCGGCAATGGACGTGTTCCGTCACAAGGGCTACGAGGGCACCTCCATGCGCGATCTCGCCCAGGCGACCGGATTGGGCAGCGGATCGCTCTACGCCGCGTTCGGCAGCAAGGACGGCCTCTACCTGGCCGCGCTCGACCTCTACCGGCAGCGGTACGCGACCCCGCTGGCCGAGATGCTGCGCTCTGGCAACGACGCCCGCGACGTCATCCGCGAGGTGTTCGTGGGCGTTGTCGACGACATCGTGCGGGACGGTCGGCGGCAGGCGTGCTTGATCGTCGGTGCCGCGATGGAGCGGGCCCACAGCGACCTCCGGGTCGCCGAGCGACTCCGGTCAACCACCCAGTCACTCGAACTCACCCTCTTCGACCTGCTCGCCGAGGGACAGCTGCGTGGCGATATTCCGGCCGACCGCAGCGCGAGCGACCTAGCCGTGTTCCTCGTCACCAGCCTGCAAGGCTTGCGCGTGATGGGCGCCATCAACCCCGACCGAGCCACCTTGATGCGCTCCGCCGAGGTCGCGCTGCGCTGCCTGACCTGAGCCGACACAACCCCTGGGTGATACAGGGACAGCGTACGTCTGTCGGCGTACGGCGACAGGTACGACAGGCCCGCCGTATCCGGCAGGTAACCGCCGCACGCTCAAAACGGGGAACTCACGTCCCGCGAATCACCGAGGCTAAGGATTTATCCCGAGGCGTGTGTGCTCAATGGCGAGTGATCACAGCGTGCCGGCTTGGCATATGCGGAATCCTACCGATGCGGGACGACGCTTTGACTGCGACCTTCGAAGGCACGCGTAACGCCCAAGACCGGTCAGCGGACGCCCGGATTCCCATCGCGTTCTGACAGGCGGCGGATCAGCAGGTGGTGAAGCTGTGTTCCGCACCGCTGGCGCACGAGTGACGGGACGTGCCGAAATCGGCACACGAAGGGAGTTCCTTCCATGACCAGCGTTTCCGCGTCCGAGAAGGGCGCAGCGGTCGATGCCGACCCGAGCGACCGCGACCACACCGAGCCGCCGATGGCGGCGGACGAGTGGATGCGCACGCTCTATCGCGACCACGCTGGACCGCTGTACCGGTTCCTGCTTGGCATCACGTACAACGACTCCCAGGCCGCGGAGGATTTCCTGCAGGAGACGATGCTGAAAGCCTGGCGTAACCTGGACGGGCTGGGCACCGGCGGGGATCGGGTACGCCCCTGGCTGTTCACCGTGAGCAGGCGGATCGCGATTGACGCGGCACGCGCCCGGAACGCCCGACCGAGCGAGGTCGGTACCGCCGACGTCGCGAGGCTGCCCGCTTCGGACGACCCGATCGAGCGGATCACCACCGCGCATCTGGTGCGCCAGGCGATGCGGGCGCTCACATCCGAGCAGCGCTCCGTGCTCGTTGAGATGTTCTATCGGGATGCGTCCGCGGCGGAGGCCGCAGCCCGGTTGGGTGTCCCGGTCGGTACGGTCAAGTCGCGTACCCACTACGCGCTGCGGTCGTTGTCCGCGGCGATCGGTGCCGTTGCGGGATGACCGGCATACCGGGCGTCGTCGGCTGGCGGGGTCCAAGCGTCGATTCCTCGGCCGCCGCGGCGGTAGTTCGTGGTCATACGGGAACGGTCCCGGGTTGGGAGAACCACTTCGTGACCGCGATCACGCGCCGCGGTCACGAAGCGCCCCGCGCGCTGGCGGCCCGCGCGCTGGCGGCCCGCGCCGCCGGTCGTGCCATGATTGCCCCCGTGGAGGTCAGACCCGTCAGCTCCGTCTTCGTGGGACGGGGTCCGGAGCTCGAAGCACTCGGCCGCGCGGTCGAACTGGCCGATGGTGGGGCACCCCAGGCGGTGCTCCTGCGCGGCGAGGCGGGCGTCGGCAAGACCAGGCTGATCGAGGAGCTGCTCCGTACCCTTGAGGCCCGGTCCGCGACAACGGCGGCCGGCGGCTGTGTGGAGATCGGCGGCGAAGGCCTTCCGTTCGCCCCGTTCTCCGCGGTCCTGCGTGCCCTGTGGCAGCAGCTGCCTGAGGAGGTCCGAGCGGCGAGCGCGGGACACGAGGAGCTACTCGCCCGGATCCTGCCGGACCTGGGCCCATCGGGACCAATAGGGCAGGGCGACGACGACAGCGCCCGCCTCTTCGAGCTCACCGCCCGGATCCTGGAACGGCTCGCGTCGAGCCGTCTGGTCGTGTTGGTCATCGAGGATCTGCACTGGGCCGATCCGTCCACCCGCCACCTCCTCGGCTACCTGTTCCGTACCAGACGCAATGGTCGACTCTTGATCATCGCCAGCTACCGCTCCGACGACATCCATCGCCGACATCCACTACGCCCGCTGCTCGCGGAGGCTGACCGGCTACGCTCGGTGCAGCGCATCGAGATCCGCCGGTTCGATCGGGTCGAGGTCCTGAAGCAGCTCACCGGCATCCTCGGTGTCCCGCCGAACCCGGCCCTGCTCAACGAGATCTTCGAACGGTCGGACGGCAACCCGTTCTTCGTCGAGGAACTCGCCCGCTCGTACGTCGACCATGCGCGGGTGCGCCTGGATGACCTCCGTGACCTGCTACTGGTCCGACTGGATGCGTTGCCGGACAGCAGTCAACAAATCATCCGCATCGCGGCGGAAGGTGGCGTGGCAGTCACTTACCCGCTGTTGAAGGCCGTAGTCGGCCTGCCGGAAGAAGAGCTGATCGAGGCACTGCGCGTCGCCGTACTCGCGCACATCCTCATCCCGGCCGCGGACGAATCCGGTTACCGATTCCGGCACTCGCTGGTCCGTGAGGCAGTGAGCGGCAGCCTCCTGCCGGGCGAGCGGTCTTTGATCAATCAGAAGTACGCGGAGGCGCTGGAGGCGGACCCGTCGCTTGTCCGCGACGAGGAACTGGCCACGCGTCTCGCCCACCACTGGTACAACGCGCACGACGACGTCAAAGCCCTACGGATGAGCGTGTCCGCCTCGGTCGAGGCGCGCAACCGCTACGCGTACGCGGAGCAGCTGCGGTTGCTCGAACGCGCGATGGAACTCTGGGGCCGGGTGCCGGAGTCGGAACGCGGCGCATTGCGTCCGCTGAGCCACTCGGAGACGTACCCGCTGCGTGGTCATGGGGCCGACGGAGCCGCGCGCTACATAGATCTACTCGCCGCGGCGACCGTCGCCGGCCGGCAGAGCGGGGAATGCGACCGGGCACTCAACCTGGCACGCCAGGCACTGGAACTCCTCGCGCCGGACGGCGACCGGCTGTACCGGGCCTGGTTCTGGCTGCAACGCGCCGCGCTGGTGCAGGAACTGAATCGCGGCGACGGGTGGCAGGAGCTGCGCAATGCCCACGATCTGGTACGCGGACTCCCTCCGTCGGCCGTACACGCTGACGTTCTCATTCAGCTCGCCAGCTGGGGCGCGAAGCACCGGCCGGGGCCGGAGAGCCAGCTCGCGGCCGAGCGCGCCGTGGACTATGCCAGCCTCGTCGGAGCCGAGGACCTTGAACTGCACGCCCGTATCACCCGGTGCTGGCTCGGCGCCGAGACCGACGTCGACGGCAAGCTTCTCGTCGAACTGTACGAGGTACGCCGACGGGCCGAGGAACTGGGCGCGGTCGGAATCATCGGCCGGGCCAACCACAACCTGCCGTCGTCCCTCGAGGGGGTGGGCCGGTCGGAGGAGGCGGTGGCTGCGGCCGAGCACGGCGTCGAGGTGTGCCGCTCGCTCGGCCTGACCGAGACCGAGGCCTGGGTGCATGCCAACCGCTCGCTCTCGCTCTTCTCCCTGGGGCGCTGGTCGGAGTCCGATGCCGCCCTCGACCAGGCGGCAGCGGTCGCGCAGTCGTACAAGGCCCGAGCGGTCATCGCGATGCGCCGCTCGTACACTCTGCTGGCCCGGGGGGACATCGACACGGCCGCAACCCAGCTCGCCCTGAGCCGTCGGTTGCTCGGCACCGAGGACCTCCAGCCGCAGTTGCTCGTGTCCCTGGTCCACTACGCCATGGAGATCGCGGCGCGGCAGGGCAGGCTCGCCGATGCGCGAGCCGAGTTCCTTCGCGCACATGCCGCGGGCCTGACCACCGGTCCGGTGCGCTATTCGCTTCCGATGCTGTGCGCCGCCGCGGCGATCGAGGCCGGCGCGCGGGCCTCGGGCGCGACCGGCGATACACCGGCGATACTCGCCGCTATCCGCGAGGCCGCCGCGCGACTACACGTGGTATTCCCCGTCTCCCGGGCCTTCCACGACCTGCTGCAGGCGGAGGTGCACCGGGCGGAAGGCGCCGACGACCCCGATCGGTGGGCGGGGGTGGTCGCCGCCTTCGAGCCGCTGCAGCGCCCCTACGAGCTGGCGATCGCCCACCTGGGCCACGCCCGCGCGCTGCTCGGTGCCCACCAGCGCGTCAATGCGGCCGAGCAACTCGCCCGGGCCCGCGAAATCGTCGACCGGCTCGGTGCCCGCCTGCTGGGTCTGGACATCGAAACGCTGACTCAACGGGCGGGCCTCACACCGACCAGCAAACCGGCGGCCCATCCCCCCACCGACGCGGTCAGCTCCCTCGGGCTCACCCCTCGCGAATCAGAGGTGCTACGGCTGGTCGCGGCGGGACACAGCAACCGCCGGATCGCCGAGGATCTCTACATCTCGCAGAAGACCGCCAGCACCCATGTCTCCAACATCCTCACCAAGCTCGGTGCTTCCGGTCGCACCGAAGCGGCGGCGATCGCGCACCGGCTCGGTCTGCTGATCGGCGGACGCGCCGCCCGATGAGGGTGAGCCTCAGGTCGGGTACGCCCGCCCACGAGCCTTCTGCCCTTTGATGCGACGTGTCCGAAATCGTCAGAGGACTTTCCCGCAACGTTTGCGCCGTTCTCCCTCGCCGACCTTTCCGACATGGAACAGGCCGCCCGTGATTTTGGGAGCTGCGAGGACTCGGCTGGGTGGGTTGGCTCACTATACGGCCTCCGCCTGAACTGCAGCCGGCGGCGAATCCGTTATCGCTGAGGGTCCGCCGTTGTTGGGCCCGAAGCCGATGTGAAAGTTGGACGTTAATGACGAGACAACGTACTACCGGCGATGCGTTGGTCGAGGGACTGATGGCGCACGGGGTCGATATGGTGTTCGGGCTTCCGGGTGTTCAGGCCTACGCTCTATTCGACGCTTTGGCCAAAGTCCAGGACCGGATCACCGTCATCGGGGCGCGTCACGAACAGACTTGCGGGTATATGGCCTACGGATACGCCCGCTCCACCGGCCGCCCCGGGGTGCTGGCCGTGGTACCCGGCCCGGGCGTCCTCAACGCGAGCGCGGCCATGCTGACCGGCTACGGCAGCAGCACGCCGATGGTCTGCATAGCGGGTGACATTCCCTCCTCGGCGCTGCACCGCGGTCTCGGGCACGTTCACGAGCTACCCGACCAGCTCGCCACCCTTCGTTCCTTCACCAAGTGGGCGGGCGCCGTCACTCACCCCGCACACGCGCCCGGCGTCCTGTCCGAGGCTTTCTGGCAGGCCACATCCGGCCGGCCACGGCCGGCGGCCGTCTCGGTACCGTGGGACGTCATGGCCCAGTCGGCCCCGGTTCTCGAGCCGGCACCGCGGGAGGTGGTCGCACCCGAGATCGACCCGGCTGACCTCGACGAGGCTGTGGCCCTGCTGCGCTCCGCCCGCAACCCGATGATCATGGTTGGCAGTGGGGCTCAGGATGCCTCGGCAGCGGTCGCGGAGCTGGCCGAACTGCTGGCGGCCCCCGTGGTCTCGCTGCGTGGCGGCCGCGGGGTGGTGTCCGCCGAGCATCCATCCGCCATGAACAGCGCGGAAGGCTTTGAACGCTGGTCGGATACCGACGTACTGCTGGCCGTGGGCACGCGGCAGGAGCTCGTCTGGTTCAGGTGGCCGGACCGGCCCAAGGGCCTCAAGACGATCAACCTGGACATCGACCCCGAGCAGCATGCGCGGCTACAACCGACGGTGGGACTGACCGGTGACGCCAGCGACGGTGTGGCGGCGCTACTCGAACGGCTTCGCACCGACCAGCCGCGGCCTTCCCGCAGGGCCGAGTTCGACGCGGCGCGCCAAAGCGTCCGTGACCGGTTGACCGCCTCCCTGCAGCCGCACACCGAGTATTTGGCCGCGATCCGCGCCGTGCTGCCCGACGACGGCTTCTTCGTCGACGAGATATCACAGGTTGGCTTCGCGTCGCTTGTCGCGTTCCCGGTACGCAACCCTCGTACCTTCATTTCCAGCGGCTCGCAGGCGACGCTCGGGTTCGGGTTCCCCACCGCGCTGGGAGTGAAGGCGGCCCATCCCAGCTCGCCGGTCGTGTCGATCACCGGTGACGGAGGCTTCCTCTTCGCGGCGACCGAACTGGCCACCGCGGTGCAGTACAACCTCGACGTGGTCACCATCGTCTTCACCAACAACGCTTACGGCAACGTCCTGGCCGACCAGCAACGTCTCTTCAACGGACGGGCTCTCGCCGCGGAACTGCACAACCCCGACTTCGTCGCGCTCGCCCGATCCTTCGGCGCCGACGGCCACCGAGCGGAGAACCCCGAGCAGTTGCGGGCGACCCTGGACAAGGCCCTCGGTGCCGGGCGGCCAGCGGTGATCGAGGTTCCCATGCCACTCGACACCGACAGCTCGCCCTGGCCGTTCCTCCTGCCACCGTCCCGAACCGCGGCGACCACTCCGAATCCCTAGTGCGCCGACCAGGAGGTTCACTGGGTTGATGGCACGCCGGTCGTGATGTGCTCGGAGGGCGTCATCCGGCCTCACCCTCCACAGCGTTCGAACTCGTTGTTGAGGGTGAGCTGGATGAGGTACGGAATACGCCGAAGATCGCAGTCTTGCGCGGTCCCCCACGGGCCACGGGACGATGCCGGTATGCCGGGGCGCGTGGCGGCCGTATCGCCCAGCGGCGAATGGGCTGGTGCCGCGTACCCCGCACGGCCAGGGCCGGGCAGGTCAACGCGCTGCGTGCGGTGATCCGCGACCGCCGCGAATGGTGATGGCTGCCACGCCGCTCCGCTACCACCCGGCGACCATGCTCTACGCGCCGCTCTCCGGACGCACCGAGGCCGCCGCGATGGCCGACCGGCTCGGGTCTTCTGATCGGCTGACCATCCCGGTTACGGTGCGGGCGTCGGCGGACGGATCCGGTCCCCGACCAGGTTCCCTGTCGCGACAGCGATCAAGATGACCATCACGACAAGCGCGGCCATCACCGGTGGCAGCAGGGGCGCGGCCGGTGCCAGACCGGCCAGCAGGAGCAGCCCGCTCAGCCGGACCAGGTCGACCCGCCCGAACAGGGTGTAGTCGAGCAGGACGCGGCCGATCAGGAACAGGCCCGGGCCGCCGTGGATAACCGCCGCCCAGGACGTCGGGGTGTCGCCGAACGGCCGTTCGATGACGAGTTGACTAGTCACCGCCGTGCACAGGATGCCCGCCACCATGATCAGATGAACAAACGCGATGATCTCTCTGAGTCGGGCCGGATTGGCGGACGTGGCGATGACGGAGGTCAGTTGATCTCCGGCACGGTAGATGTAGATGCGCCAGATCATTACCGTGATCGTGAAGACCACGGCGAGTGCCCAGGCCTGATCAGTCGTGAATCCGCTCAGGCTGAACGACCGGCCGGTCAAAAAGATCGACACGCCGAGCGCGACGATGATGAACTGCCGATAGCGCTCGGCAATCCGCTCGCCGACCACCTCTGCTGCCGAAGGCAGTCGGCACCACGACCACGGCGTGGGCCAGCCGAGCACAACCCCGGTGTATTCCACCGCTACCGCCGCCGCCCAGAGCACGCCACGGGTGGTCCCAGCCAGCAGCCCGCCCAAGATCCACGGTGCCGCTGCGGCGGCCTGCCAGAAAAGGATCCGGCGAACCCTGAGCTTCAACGCCGGGTTCGGGACGATCAGCAGATAGTAGACGCCCTTGGTGAGACTGGTCGTCACATAGACAATCGCGAACAGCAGGCCACTGTTGCCGTACGCGTCGACCACGGCACTCGCCAACAGCAGGCTGCCCGCCATGACCACGACGATCTGCGGCCCGATCAAGGGCTCGCTCAGATCCACCACGTCACCCGCCCAGGCGGTCAGCGCCCAGAGCAACGAGAACGCCAACAGCAGTATCAGGGTCTGCCACGCGCCCACCCAGGTCAGCTCGCTGAGCAACTTTTCCGAGAGAGCGATCAGCACAAAGACGAAGGCGAGGTCGAAAAAGAGTTCGAGGATCGCGGGGCGGGCCGGATCAGGCCGGGCTGGAACCGCCACCCCAGCGTCGCCGCGCATTGCCATCGATCAGCCCATCTAGCCTGGTCTGCCGCCGCACCGTGGTTGCCTCCACCACACTACGGGTTCCACGTCAGAGGCGATGGGAATGATGGGCATCCGGCCAGCGCCCTCCGCCGAGCAGGCTGGTCAAGCCGGGCCGTTTCGCTGCCCGCCTACGACGAGCTTTATAGGCTTGACCGGGCAAATCCACCTGGATGTGGTGTCTCCTCGCCTGCGTCCCCGCACTCCGCTGCGGTCGAAGCCGGACCCACAAGCCAAGGAATCCGGCGTTGAAGGGGCCGTAGGAGGTCGCAACGGTGGCCATTGGCGATCAGCCCCGGATCCTTCGCCGGCGGGGCGAGCATGAGCAGCCGATCTTTCTGGAACTCTTCTTCGACCTGGTCTACATCTTCATGCTCTCCCGACTGTCGCAAGGCCTTGCCGGTGAACTCACCACACGTAACGTGGCTCAGACCGCTGTACTGCTGCTCGCCGCCTGGTGGGTCTGGGTGTTGACCGCCTGGCTGACTGACCTGTTCGACCCCCAGCTGCCGGTGATCCAGGGCCTGGTTCTTGTGGTCATGTTCGGCACGCTGGCGATGGCCGTCACGGTGCCGAGCGCCTTCGGAGCGCATGGATTCGTCTTCGTCGCAGCGTACTTCGGCATCCATGTCGCCCGCGACGCGGTCCTTATTCCCGGCACCCGCGTAAACCCGTACATCCAGGCCCGAAGCATTCGGGTCTTCTTCTGGTTCCTCGTCTCCGCCCCGCTGTGGGTCGCCGGAGTGTTCACCGAGGGGAACATCCGGCTGGCGCTCTGGGGAATCGCGGCGGCAGTGGATCTCTGGTCGGCCCGAATCGGCTGGCCGACGCCGAGGCTCGGCCGCACCGAACTCGCCAGCCAGATCTTCACCGGCATCCACCTGACCGAGCGCCACCGGCAGATCTTCATCATCGGGATCGGCGAGCTGATTCTCACCGCTGGTTCCGGGCTCGCATTCTCCCACCGTGATGGCGGCCGGGTAGCCGTTGCCGCAGTGGCGTTCGCCAACGCGATGCTCCTCTTCCAGCTGTATTTCCAGCGGGTCCAGCAACTGCTGGCTCCCAGCGAGGTCTCCTCCGTGGAGCGGGTCCGTCCAGCCACCTCCACCTCCTACACCCATCTGGTGATGGTGGCCGGCATCGTAGTCATCTCGACCAGCACCTCGCTCACGTTCAACCGACCGTTCGGTGACGTGCCGGTGGCCTGGATCCTCACCCTTCTCGGCGGCCCCGGGCTTTTCCTCCTCGGCACCTGCATGTTCGACTACCTGGTGACCAGCCGGATCCTCTGGTCCCGATCCATCGCCTTGCTCGTGCTGGCCGTGATCGCCCCCGCGATGCCCCTACTGCCACCACTCGGCATCATGATCGTGACCAACCTGGTCCTACTGATCACCCTGGTCAGCGAGATTGTCAGTCGTCGCCGGCCGGTCGCCACCTGATCAACCAACGCCGGTAAAAGACGACCGACGACTCGCCGCGGCAACCCCCATGCAGCGCCGCGTACCGGTCCGCGTCGTCGCCGACCCGGAGGTAGCTACGCCGCTGCGCCCGCACCCAGCCAGGCGAGCCCGGCACCGGCCCAGCCGGAGCCGGGCCAAGCCCAGCCTGACGCAGCCGGCGAAGCAGCCCAGCCCAAGACTGCGGGCAACGACCGCCGCGGCACCGGCGGGATCGAAGCACTCGGAGATCTGCAAGGTCACCGCGGGCGGTGTCACCTACTACCCCCTCGCTTCACCCCGACGTACTCCTCATGGCTCAACCTCGTCGACCGCTGGTTCGCCGACCTGACCAACCGCGAACTACGACGCAGCGCCCACGCGGTGTCAGAGTCCTGGAAGCCGACGTGAAGTCCTGGATCGAAGCCTGGACAAGACCCCAAACCATTTGTGTGGACCACGACCGCCCGGACACTGCCTGCGAGAACGTCGACCACACGTTAATCGGACATGTATCTACGGCTCTTACGATTTACCCGTGTACCGACCTTCGCGCAGCGAAAAATCGCCGGGAGAAATACGAGGGAATACGCGCTGTGACGCCGCGGCGACTTTCCAACGGCGGCGTGGCCCTGACCGCAAACGAACATGCAGGAAGAGAGCATGAGCAACTTCGACTTCATCATCGTCGGCGGCGGCACCGCCGGCTGCGTGCTGGCCGCACGCCTCTCCGAAGACCCGGGCTCGCGGGTGCTACTTCTCGAGGCCGGCCCGCATACTGGCCCGGACACCATGGCTGATCCAGCGAGCGCGTTCAGTTTATGGGGGTCGCCCGTCGACTGGGCCTACACGACGGTACCCCAGGCCGGCACCGAGGGCGCGGTACATGCCTGGCCTCGGGGCAAGGTGCTGGGCGGATCGAGCAGCATCAACGCCATGCTGCACACGCGTGGCGACCGGGCCAGCTATGACGCATGGGAGACCTCGGGGGCAGTCGGTTGGAACTACGATTCGATTTTGCCGTTCCTTAGACGTACCGAGCGGGCCCTCGATGGAGACCCCCGGGTACGCGGCACGGGCGGGCCGATGCGCCTTGAGCGCGGTCCCGAGCCCGGGCCGTTGCCGCGCGCCTGGTATCAGGCGGCACTGAGCCTTGGCTACCCGGACGCCGGGGACGGCAATGGTTTTCAAGCCGAAGGAGTCGCCTGGAGCGAGATGAACATCGTCGGCGGAAAACGCCAGAGCGCTGCCGACGCCTATCTGCTCCCCGTGCTGGACCGCCAGAACCTCACAGTGGTAAGCGGCGCGTCCGTCCGTCGGCTGCTGCTCGACGGGCGACGCTGCGGCGGCGCCGAGTACGTCGTCGGCAACGAGGTGCACACGGCCGTCGCCGATCGTGAGGTCGTGCTGGCGGCGGGAGCCATCGCATCACCTCAACTGCTGCTGCTCTCCGGAGTCGGTCCGGCCTCGCACCTGAGGATGCTCGGGATCAATGTCAATGTCGACCTGCCCGGTGTTGGCGAGAACCTCCAGGACCACGTGGTGAGCTGGGTGAACTACACCGCGAAGCAGCCCCTACTAACCGGTGGGCCGTTCGCCAATCCGCCGCGTCTTCTGTGCCGGAGCGCCAAGGGAGCGGACCCGGACCTGCAGGTGATTCTGAGCCCCGCGGCGTGGGGACCTCGCTGGTCGATCAGCGACAACATCGATGAGGCCTATTCCATCGTGGTCGCACTGATGCGCCCCGAGAGTCGCGGCTCGGTACGGCTGAACAGGGCGGACCCCGCCGGCCAGCCGCTCATCGACCCCGCCTACTTCACCGACGAGCGTGATCTTGATCGGATGGTCGAGGGCGTGCGGCTGGCTCGCCAGATAGGCGAGGGAGACGCCCTGGCACCCTGGAGGCTTGCCGAGTCGCATCCCGGCACGGAGGCACAGGACGACGAGGCACTTCGCACCTACGTCAGGAAGAGCGCGGGAACCTATTTTCACCCGGTGGGGACGTGCCGGATCGGCACCGACCGGTTCGCGGTGGTCGATCCTGAGTTGCGAGTATGCGGCATTGATGGACTGCGCGTCGCAGACGCTTCGGTCATGCCCTCCATCGTGTCGGCAAACACCAACGCATCCGTGCTGGCAATTGCCGAACGAGCGGCGTCTCTCCTGGCCACGACCTAAGCGGGCACGCTGTTGAGAACGGCTCGACCAGAGAGTTTCCCGGTTCACATCAAACGACCACGCCGCTAATCGTGGGAGCAACCATGATCTTCATCGCATCAGGAACCGACCTGCGCCCGAACGAATTCGGTCCGTTCATGGCCGAAGAGGCTGAGGTGTTGGAGCAGCTTCGCGCCGGGGGTACCGTCAAGGCAGTCTTCAAGCGGGTTTCCGGCGGCGGCGTCATCAGCGTCGTGGAGGCGGCCACCGTGGAGGAGGCCGTCGAGCAGCTCGAACGCCTTCCCCTGGTCCGGGAAGGCCTGCTGACTTTCGAACTCACCGAGGTGACCGAACTGTAGTAGCTCTGTGACATCAGCTCGACCAGCGCCCGGATGCACACCGCGCTACGCATCGGCCGCCTGTTGTCGGTACCAAGAAGCAGGTGGTCTTTGGCCAATCCGGTCCAAGGCGACGACGACGCGGCGGAGACCCGGATCTTCGTCGACCTGCCGGGCGGGCCTGGTTTTCGACAGCCAATCGGCGCTGATGCAGGAGTCCACCCCTGTCCGACGAGGTGACGACCGTTCCACCCTGGACCAACGACCCCGAAGGCGTCCAGGAGGGACAGGTTCTCGGTCGGTCGCCCGCCGGGCCCGATCGCTGGCGGCCCGGACGGGCGACCGACCGAGAACCTCGCCAACTCCGGCCGGACGTCGTCCTGCCGGGACGGTGGCGACTCAGCCACACCGGGGCCTCCGTGACACCGTCGTCGGCATACCCAGTCGGCTGGCCGGCGCCGGGTGTCCGTCCGTCGGTAGATCTTACGGGCCCGTTGTTGGCACAACGCCCTGGTTGGGTCGCCCCGCTCCGCCGCGAAGGCGGAGTTGTCCAACCGCAGGGGTGGCTCAGCCAGCCCATCACACCCTTGTCCGTCAGATCGGGTCGATCCCAATCCGGAGGAAGCCGTGGAAAAGCTTCGGGTAGCCCTGCAGGCGACCGACCCGCTCACCCACGAGGGCCTGGCCAGCTATGTGCGATCGCGGCCGGAGATGATCCTGCTGCGCGCTGTCGAGCACACCGAGGCGGAAGTCCTCATCGTGTCCGTCGAGCGCCTCACCACCGACGCCGTGGCCATGCTTCGCCGGGCCGTGACCGAGGTCGGCGTCCCCGTCGTACTCATCACCAACGAAATCAATGAAGCCGAACTGCTCATAGCCGTCGAATGCCGGGTCGTCGCGATCCTGCCCCGGCCCGCGGTGACTGCGGACCGCTTCGCGTACACCGTGCTGGCCGCGGCCAAGGGCGATGGGGTGATGCCCCCGAAGTTGGTGGGCGGACTACTCAGGCACATCGAGCGCATGCAGCGCGATGTGCTTGCCCCAAACGGTCTGAACGCCGCCGGCCTGACCCCACGCGAGGTCGACGTGCTCCGGCTGATGGCCGACGGGCTCGACACCAACGAGATCGCCAGCAAGCTGGCCTACTCGGAGCGGACCATCAAGAACATCATCTACAGCGTCCTGCACCGGCTCAATCTACGCAACCGCTCCCATGCGGTCGCCTACGCGCTGCGTTCCGGTTTGATCTGCAGAGGTAGCCCATCGCCGAGTGGTCGCCCGACGCTGAATTGTGATCGCGCTCACCCGACGCGGGTCGGTACCCGGTGCGTTGTTCCCACCCTGGCGGCTGTCGTCGTACGCGGGGGCGACGCCCGGGATGTGAGCCGAAGAGTCCGGTGCGCCGCGGCGAAGAACAGCGGGCCATCGATGCGGTATGCCTCCGCGCTCCACCCGGGGGGCCAGGGGCTATCCCGGCAGGGCTCACCCGTCCGGTGCCCATCCACCCGTCGCCGGGAACAGCGCCCGGAGCCTATCGGTTATCCAGCCGGTACGTTTTGAATACCAGGGCTACCAGCCGCACTGCTGGTGAGCTGCGAAGAAGCACTGCGAAATGTCTACGTCCCGTGGAGGAAGCGCCATGACAGCCATGCTCGTCGACAAGATCGTCCCGTCAACGGAGGCGGCGGAGGCTGTGGTCACGTGTGACGCCGAGCTCATGCGCAGCGTGTTGGCCAGGGTCGGGGACAAGTGGTCCGTTGTCGTGATCTGCGAGCTGGGCCGCGGGGCCCGCCGCTTCAACGAGCTGCGACGACTGGCGCGCCCCATTACCCAGCGGATGCTCAGCACCACCCTGCGGGGCCTGGAGCGTGACGGCGTGGTCACCCGTACGGTGCACCCCACCGTCCCACCCCAGGTCGAGTACGCCCTCGCCCCCGCCGGGCAGACCCTGCTCACCATCGTTCAGGACCTCGCGGGCTGGACCGAGCAGAACCTCGACGGCATCCGCGCCAGCCGGGCCGCGTACGACCGCCGCCGTGAGGATTCGGCCGGCGCGGAGCTCTGACTACTTCGCGGTCAGGCCGCCGTCGATCGCGAGAGCCGCGCCGGTGATGTAGGCGGCGTCGTCGCTGAGCAGGAACGACGTGAATGCGGCAATCTCGTCCTCCCGGCCGGCCCGACCGTTCGGCTGCATGCCCAGGAAATGCCGCTCGATCTCCGGATTCGCCGACACCTCGCGCCACAGCGGAGTGTCGACCAGTCCGGTCACCAGGGCGTTTACCCGCACACCCTCGGCGGCCACGTCCAGGGCGGACGAGCGGGTGAGTCCGATGACGCCGTGCTTTGCCGCCGAGTAGGCTGCCAACTTCGCATCACCGACGATTCCCACCGTCGAGGCGTTGTTGACGATGGAACCGCCGCCGGACGCCACGATCGCCGGGATCTCGTACTTCAAGCTGTAGAACACGCTGGTCAAGTTCCGGTCGATCGTGCTGCGCCAGAACGCATCGTCGATGTCGCGTACGGCACCGACGGCGTTGCCCCCACCGGCGTTATTGAACGCACCGTCGAGCCGGCCAAACTCGGCGACGGCGACCCGTACCAGCTCGGCGACCTGCTCCTCCACCGTCACGTCGGTCGGCACGAACAGCGCCTGGCCACCGGCCGCCGCGATTTCGGCAACGACCCCCTCGCCACGCTCCTTGTCCCGCGCGCCGATGACGACCTTCGCTCCCTCTCCGGCAGCTCGCCGGGCAAACGCCCGCCCCATTCCCATGGTGCCGCCCGTCACAACGATGACCTTCGATTGCAGTCGTGCAGACATCTTCCCTTTATCCCTTCAGAATTCCGTTTATATGTCTTGACCAGAGCCCGCTTTCAGCAGTCCGCGACCAAGGCTCTCCCCAGACGCCGGGATCGACAAGAAGGCAGTTTTAAGTGCTCAGGTTCCCTGAAGGGAACTGCCCTCCGCTCAACTGCCCCACACAGAATCGGTACGCCGAGCCGAGCGACGCCGAGAACCCGCCCAGGGACTTCAGCCTCCTGAAGCGGTGCTCGGGACCGGCTCCCGCTCCCGCCCGAGAAGGGACGGCTCGCCCTCCAGGACCACCTCGGGGTGGCCCGCGGCTCGGCGCGGGACGGTGAACAGTGCCCAGAACCCCACCGCGGCGGCCGCGCCGACCACAGCGCAGGCGAACCACAGTGCGGGTCCGCCCCAGCGATCCAGCGCCAGCCCACCGGCGAGCGGGGCGAGGAACGACGCGACCGAGACGCTCGAGCCGAACAGGCCCTGATAGCGGCCACGAGCTCGTTGGCCAGACAGCTCGGCCACCGCGGCCTCCGAGGCTGGCGCATACGCGATCTCACCCAGCGTCCACACCAGGACCGAAAGCGAGTACACCATTACCGATGTGCCGGCGAAACCGTTCAGCCCGAACCCCGCACCCGCGAACACCGCGCTCAGCGCGAGCACCATTCCGCGCTTCCGCTGCTTGAGCAGGGAGGTGACGGGAATCTGCAGCACGACGATCAGCATGCCGTTCAACGCGATGATCAGCCCGTACGTCTGGGTAGCCATCCCGCGTTCGGCCATGGCCACCGGAAGGCTGCTGGCTCCCTGGTAGAACATCATCCACATGGCGAATGCGAGCAGGCAGAGCCCCAGGAACCGGAAATCCCCGGGCACCTTCCTGAGGCCGACCCCGGCTACCGGAACCGGCGATGACTGCTCGGCTCCCTCCGGTCGGGTCTCCGGCAGCTTCACCCACATCACCACCGCGCAGACCAACGTCGTGATGGCATCGCCGAGGAAAAGCCAGACGTACCCCTGGTGCGCCAGGAAGCCCGCCACGGCAGCTGAGAAACCGAAGCCGATGTTGATGGCCCAGTAGTTGACGGAGAACGCCCGCCCCACGTCCTCGGGCGGTACGACATCCACGATCATCGCCGAGATCGCGGGGCGCGAGGCACTGGCTGACGCACCCACGATGAACGCCAGCACGGCAATGGCGGCGGGTGCGGTGACGAACCCCATCGCCGCGGTGGTGACGGCAGTGACAACCTGCGCGCCGCCCATCGTCGCGCGGCGCCCGACCCGGTCGCTCAACTCGCCGCCGACGAGCGCACCGAGGGAGGCGCCAACTCCGTAGATAGCCAGCACGAGGCCGGCGTGGGTCGCCGTGTAGCCGAGCGCCGAGGTGAGGTACAAAGCCAGGAACGGAAAGACGAAGGTGCCGAGCCGGTTGATCAGTGTACTGGTCCATAGCCACCAGAAACCGTTTGGAAACCCGGTCAGGCTCCGGGCGAGGTTACCGGTTATCTTGCCCATTTCCACCGCTCTTCTGCATAAATCCGGGTCTTCGGCTGCCGTCAGCGCATTTGTACGACGAGTTTCCCCGCCGCCGACAGGGCATTGTGCAACGACAGCTCAGCCGTCTCGCCATCGGCGAGGAGCATTGCCAGCACCCCGCGCTGGTCGGTAGTGGCGGGAATGACGTCACCCGGCCTATGAATGGGGTAGAGCGTCGGCGCCCCGGGATGATCCAGAAGTTGTTCAGCCCCGCCGATCCGCTCGAAGACCCCAATCCTCGGGGCGTAGATGGCAATCTGTGTCACGCCCTGCCGGACCTCGGGTTCGAGATCCATCACCAGCGGGCGCCGGCCCAGCGCCAGGTCGATGAAAGCGCTGTGGAAGTTGATACCGAGCGAGCGGTTGATCGACTCGCCGACCAGCGCGCCGCCCATTCTCGTGTTAATCTCCACGATCTCGAAGCCGGCGGTGGTGATGATGAACTCGGTGTGGGTCACGCCCTCGTGGTAGCCGACCGAGAAGAGGATTCCGGAGATCCACTCCGCGAGTTCGCTCCGCGCCTTCTCTGGCAGGACCACCGGGAAGGTGGCCAGTTCCTCCCGGAAGTACGGCTCCGGTGACAGCCCGCGGCTCGATACACCGATGACTTTCGTCTCGCCGGCCCAGCTCACCGTCTCCGCGCTGTACATGGGTCCGAGAAAGTAGGGCTCGGCGGTGAGCGCGCCACCGTACAAATCCTTGGCGTGCTGGGCGGCGACCAGTACGCTCGCCAACTCCTCCGGTCTGCGGACCAGCCATACGTTCTGGCTCAAGCTCCCCGCGACGTCCTTCACGATGCATGGAAACGCAAGCTGGCGGGTCAGCTCCGTCACGGTGGCGGTCTGCGGGTCGAAAACGATGCTCGGGGCACGCGAGAAACCATTGTCGTAGAGGTGCCGACGCAGCCGTCCTTTGTCCCGCAACAGCGATACCGCCTCGGTATTCTCATGCGGCAGGCCAAGCTGATCTGCGACGGCGAGCGCCTGCAGGCTCCACGGGTCCGCCATTCGGACCACCCCGGCGAGATCGGGAACTGCGCGCAGGACACTGACCACTTCGTCAACCCTGCCGGTATCCACACCGACGATCCTGAGCGAGTCGACCAGACCCTTCGACAGCTCGTGGGTGTACCGGGACCGATCCCCGGTGAGCAGGATTAGTTCGTGACCGCGCTCACGGGCGGCGTCGACCAGATACTCCAGGCCAAAGTTAATCGTTTCGAGTACAGCGATTGTCACTGGTGAACCCTCGTCTGCGTCAAGTGGCTTGATGTCCGGCATCCAGGTTCACCGGCACGTTCCGGCATCCACATCAGGAAGATTCCGCATATCCGGGCCCCAAACGCCGAGATCGTTCGTCAACGGCCGAGCGGCCTCGGAACAAATCCCTAGACGCACCTGACGGGCGACCCTTGACCCATTTCCCAGCCACCCTCAGTAACGTGAGGTCGACCGTCTGCAGAACGCGACTTCTTGAGGAGCTGCACACACGCTCGGCACCGGCTAGCGGTCACAGCGAGCGGCGGCTGTGTCGAGGCCGGCGGCGACGGACTGCCGTTCGCGCCGTGCTCCGCCATGCGGGTCTACTCGAAGGACAAGTTGATCGAGTCGCTGTGCAGCCACGTACGGCGGTTGCGGCCTGACCGAGGCCTCGGCGAGGAGGCCCGGGTGGCCTGAGTCCTCACTCTCCTTGGCCGCCCCGGGCTTCTCCTTCTCGGTGCCTGCCTGTTCGGCCACGTGGTGACCAGCAGGATCCTGTGCTCCCACGTCGGCTTGTACCGGTCGCGACCGCCGGCGCGATGCCGCTGCCGCCACCACTCGGCATCATGATCGTGGCAACCCTCGTCCTACTGGTCAGCCGGGTCGGCGAACAGATTGTCAGTGGTGGTCGGCAGGTCAGCCACGTGAGCAGGGAACGCTGAGGGACGACGCCCAACGCGCACCGCCCCGGACAACAGCCATGGCGGATTTGGCATCTATCGCCGTGCCCTGATCCCCACCCCGGCTACGCCGCCTGGCCGGCCAACTGCCCTCTTGGTCGCTGGCCCTTGTCGAGGCCAGCGAGGCGCTGCTGGATGGGCCACCAGCCAGCCATGGCGTCCGCAGACGATTCCGCGCCCTCGGCGACCTGCGCCGCGACCCCGAGGATGTTGCCTCGCTCCAGCAGTAGCCACGAATCGGCCTCGTCGGCGTCACCGAAGGCCAGGCCCGCCGCAGCCCCCATGGTCTCCGTCGGGGCGGCCGGCTCGGGCGGTAGACCGACAATCTGGAGGGCGTTGCGAGCGCTGCCGAGATAGAACCGCGCCAAACGTCGGACCGCTGCCGCTCCGGAAGCGGTACTACCCTCGATGAGCATTTGAGCCCGAGCAAGCGCCTTTACCACACCGACGTACCGGTATCGACCGGACAGGTCCGGCTTCAACAGATGTACGTCGGTCAGCGAGTCCAGTATCCGCTCGGTCTCGGCGAGCGGACGGTCCAGGATGACCGCCGCGGTGGCGGGTGAGATGTCCGCCACGTCCGGCGCGGCCAGCAGGCGGAACGCGGAGGAGTGAGCGGCGTCCAACCGCCATACCACCCGCATGATCGAGGTATAGAACGGAATGCAGTCCTCGTGCGGCGCGACCAGCCCGTCCATTTCGCCGAGCAGCCGTCGCTCAACGAGCGCCACGCTCCAGTCCGGCCTGGCGGCCAGCCTGGCACCGGCGATCCGCAATGCTGCCGGATGGTGGGAGCAGAGGTCAACCAACCGTCGGGTGTCCTCCGGCGCGATGCGCAGCCGTTTCGCGCCGGCTATCCGCTCCAGCAGGGTCACCGACTCGGCCGGCTCGAACACCCCGAGGGTGGTCCAAGATATCCCCGACACGTCCAGCAAGCGTCGCCAGTTGGTGACGATGGCGGCACTACCGACCGTGGCCGGCAACAGATGGCGCAGTTGCTCACTGTCGTGCGGGTCGTCGAGGACGACAAGGACCCGCCGACCTGCCATGATCGTGCGCCACATCGTGGCGCGTTCCGGCAACGATTCGGGTATAGCGTCACTGCCGATGCCGAACGCACGTAGGAAACGGGCGAGCACCTCGCTGGTATCCGCCGGCTGTTCGTCCATCCCGCCCAGGTCGGCGTAGAGCTGACCGTCGGGGAACTGCTCTCGCAGCAGCGTGGCCACCCGGATCGCCAGGGCGCTCTTGCCCACGCCGCCGAGCCCGACGATGCCCGCGACAGGTACCTCGCCGGCGCGTGTAAGCAGCTTGGTCAACGCCCGTACGCTCTCCTCCCGGCCGGTGAAGTCGATCAGGTCCGGTGGCAGCTGCGCCGGTACGGCGGACAGGTTCTGGATGGAAGGGCGAGGCGGCTGGGCCGGCGGGCGCGGCGGTGGTGGTGCGGCCTGCGGCCCGGACGGCAGCAGTAGGGCCGTTTCGGGCCGGAGGGTCGGATCCGATCGGAGGACGCGCTGGTGAATCTCCTGTAACGCGGGCCCTGGCTCGACCCCCAACTCCGCGTCGAGAGTCCGACGGACATCGTGGAACACGGCAAAGGCCTGCGCCTGCAGGCCTGCCCAGTAGAGCGCGAGCATCTGCAGCATACGTAGCCGTTCGCGGAGCGGATGCTCGGCGACCAGGGGACCGATCTCGGACGCAACCTCGACGTGCCGACCCAGTTCGAGATCGAGGGCGAGTCGCCGTTCGAGCGCGGCCAACCGGACCTGGGTCAACCGGGCGCGCTGTGCCTCGGCCCAGCCGCCCGGTACGCCGGCCAGCGGGCCGCCCCGGAACAGCGCGTCCGCCTCGTGCAGCATTGCGGCCGCGCCCGCTGGATCAGAATTGCGGTGCGCCACCTCCGCCTGTTCGGTCAACCGGCGGAAGCGAACCAGATCGAGAGTTTCCGCAGTCACCGGCAATACGTATCCGCCCGCCACCGAGGCGATGACGGGTGTGTCCCCGGTGCCGAATTCGAGGACGCGGCGCAGCCGGGAAATGTACGTACGCGCGACGCGTACGGCCGTTGCCGGCGCCTCCGGCCCCCAGACGACGTCGACGAGTTCGTCGACCGAGACGTGCGCTCCCTCGTTCAGCAGCAACGCCGCGAGGACTGCCCGTTGTTGGGGCGTGCCCAGTTCCAACTCCCGCCCGCCCCGCCACGCCCGTACCGGACCGAGCACCCCAAAGCCCAATGATTCGGTCAATTCGGACCACCCCCTCTTCGGCCGCGCCGCTCAAACCAATCAAGCACCGCACCGCAGTCTTGCTCCGCTCCGCCCCCGCAGCGGCCCAGAATAGTCCGCGAATGTCCCCCTTGATGTGACACCGGCAACGATGTGCCATACGCCTAGGTCAGGGGTGCCGTGAGCCCACTGCCGCACTGGCTGGCCCTGGGCCGCCCTACTACGGCTGGATCGCCAGCGAGGCTACCCCCGGCCCACGGAGGTCGAGGACCACGGGCTGCTGTCGGAGATCGTCGACATCCACGACCGGTCCGGACCGCCATGTGGCAGCCAGTGGATTCACGCGACGCCGCAACGGCGGGGAACCCGCGTCGGCCGCAAGCGGGTCGAGCGGGAACACCACCTGCGGGGCGCGGTCCTGCGCAAAAGGCTGGCGCGGTGCGCCCACGAAGCAGGACCCGAAGGCGGATCCGGCGCCGGACCTGGTCAAGAAACTTCACCACCGACGCCCCGAACCGGGTGCGGGTGGCGGATGCGGCCGAGACCGTCACTGGGCAGGGTTGCTGTGGCTGGCCACGGTCCGCGACGCGTTCTCGAGCCGGATCACCAGGTGGAAGACTTCCTACCGGGCAGCCACGACCTCGTCCTGGGCACACTCGGGTACAGGATCTGGTCTCGCGATGTGCGTGACGGGCGGTTGATTCATCACAACGACCGCAGTTTCGGCTTACACCGCGATCAATTCTCACGATGGCGCCGTGGACCGACCCTCCCGGTAGGCCCTGGCGCAACGCATCGGGCAACGACCATCGCGCGACCTGAACGGCGGCGTGGCCAGGGATGACCAGGTTGCCTTTACGAGGAAGCGACCGGCGACCGGCCCCTGGGGTTGGTGGGCCACGCCTTGGGCGGAAATGCCGCTCAAAGGCCCCGGGGTATGAAATACGGTGCTACAGCAAGGGCGCCAAAGGACGGTCCGCCCACACCCGGAGCGAATTCTCAAAGATGTGGTGCGGTAGTGCGCAGGAGGCGTCCGTGACTGGCCGGTCGACAGCGCACCACGCACGGGACGTCGGGGTGCTTGCAGGGCGAGAGGTCACCAGGATCACACACAGCTTCTCGACCCCTGCGCCGCAGGGTCTCGAGGAAGGCGCAGAGTCTCCAGGACGGCGAGAAACCCCGGCACCGACTCGGTCGCGGATGCGAAAATGCACCATCCAATAGCTAGGCCAACAGCGGCAACCATGGCCGTACTCCCTGGTCCCGGGTGCAGGCAAAGCCCGCAGCGCGGCCTTCCATGCATTGGTTGCCTGCCACGACCCACCCCGCCGACGGATACCGATCGTGGACACCTGGCCGGCGTCGATCTAGAAACGGCATCGCCCATCAGCGCCGTCTCTTCCCCAGCGCCCGTCGAGCACAGCGTCAGGGTGCTATCCGGTCGGCGCCCGCCCGTAGCGGGCACCGACCGGGGTAGCACCTCCCTCCGAATGCAACGGCAGGCGGACCGGGACCTGGCTAAGCTCCGCTGTCGCTGCGGGGTGGGGTAGCGGTCCCGTGGACACGCTCGGAATAGGACGCGAACGCCCGCGCGGCCAGATCCTCGATGACCGGACGCACATCTGCCGGCATGTGGGAGACGATTTCCTGGATGACCTCAGGATCTCCCTCGTACGTCACCATGCCGAACATCAGCGGAAGCGTCTCCGGGGAAGCCGCGGCCGCACCCTCGTTGACCATGGCACCCCACTCGGCCGCGGTGATGTACTTCTCGATGAGCGGAATTACGCGATCCTCCTCCAACTTCAGGTGCTCGACAAGCAGCGGGACCATTCGGTCGAGAGCTGCGGCCAAGGCATCGCCGGACTTGGAAGCGGCACTGTCGCGCCAGGTTCCCAGCGTTGCTTTCACCTCGTCGATGATGTCCGCGATCATCTGGTGCTGGTCTTCCATCACGTGGACGATCGGCGCGATCTCCTCGGGGCCGCGCTCCAGCAGCCTCGGCCACAAGTGCTTGTCCTCGCTCGTGTGGTGGCTGTGCAGTGAGCCGTCCACAAGCTCGATGTGTTCGGCAACAATCTGTGCGCGTTCCTTGTCGCCGGGCGTGACGCCGCGAACCAGTCCCGGCAGCAAGGCGAACTCCCGCCGGAACATGGTGTGCGACAAAAACATATCGCGAGTATCAGCCATCGGCTCGCCAACAGACGTCATTACATCTCCTATAACCATCTCGTATTAAATTGCTTTTACTTGATCGAAGCGAGTGGTGAATTTGACGTTTTGGGATTCAATCAGACAGGAACAGGTACCCGAGTCCCCCTTCCAGTGCATCCCGCATGGCCACCGAGACTTACCATCCCGGATCACGACGGCCGGGCGGCACACCCGACAAACCAACATTCCACCTGCGCGGCACGCGGTTACTTCGCGGTAACCCCGCCATCAATGTTCAAAGCGGCTCCGGTGATGTACGTAGCATCGTCACTGAGCAAGAAAGCGGTGAAGGCCGCAACGTCCTCCACCTTCCCAATTTGTCCGCTTGGCTGCATGTCCAGGAAGTACTGCTGGATCTCGGGGTTGCGCGCGGACTCGCGGAACAACGGGGTATCCACCAATCCGGTCACCAGGGCGTTAACTCGTACGCCCTCACGAGCGGCGTCCAGCGCCGCTGAACGGGTGAGGCCGATAACACCGTGCTTGGCGGCCACGTAGGCCGCGATGTTCGGGTCGGCGATCACCCCCATTGTGGAGGCGTTGTTGACGATGCTACCGCCCCCCGACGCCACGATCGCGGGAATCTCGTGCTTCAGGCTGAAGAACACGCTCGTCAAATTTCGGTCGATCGTATCCCGCCAAAACACTTCACCTATTTCCCGAATCTTCCCAAGACTCGTGCCACCCACATTGTTGAACGCGCCATCCAACCGGCCGAATTCCGTCACCGCCTTATTGACCAATACGGCGACCTGCTCCTCGATGGTGACATCGGTGGGCACGAACAGAGCCTCTCCGCCACCGGCCCTGATCTCAGCAACGGCCCGGTTACCATTCGTCTCGTCGCGGGCTCCGATGACAACCTTCGCGCCCTCCGAGGCAGCTCGCTGGGCAAACGCCTTGCCCATTCCACTGCTGCCCCCCGTAACGACAATCACCTTAGACTGCAGTCGACCAGACATCCCTGCCACTTTCTTCCATTATTTTGTAGACCACGTAGCCTGAAGCCCCGTCGGTCTTGCTTCGAGCATCCAAGGCACAGAGTCGGCGCAGGACGCAGAGCCCTGAGAACAGAATCTAGTGGGATGTGGCCTACGTCCGATTGACGTTTGGATTACGCCGATGCGCACGGGATCCACCCATCGTGCGCCGGCGACTCGGCGAGGCTGGCCGAATCGAGAGAATCAGGTCGTTCGGGTGCCGTGACCCGAATCCCGCCAACCGGCGGCCCAGCGGCGGGCGAGGCATCCGGGTAGGTGGCAGCATCTGATCGCTCCAGACGCGGCTGGCACGGCTGCACGGTCGGATCGGGGGTACGGGTTCGTCCCCACCAAAATCCTCCAGGCCCTCTCCGTGGACCCGCCGGCGGAGACCAGTCGTGGCGGACCGGTCGTTCAGTCCAGCAACCGCGTCCTTCCTTCTGATCACCACCGTAAAAGCCGGCGCCGATCTACGGCGCGGTACCGGTGTCCCGGCCTGGCCTTACCGGGACGCCGGTACCCGACTGAACCGCTGCTGGCACATAGCAACGACCAGTGCCCAGAGGCGCCCACGTGAGTGACAGGGTTGATCGGCTGCTGGTAGGACAGGGCCGATCCGTTGATCGTCAAGGTGACATCGACGTCGCGGTCTACGACGTCGACTGGCCCTGCCGTTCGGCCAGGGAAGAGTAGCCGTCCCACCAGTCCAGGACGAGCGCTGCGTACTCGTCTGCGGCGTCTTCCCACGTGAAGTGCCCTGCGTCGAGGCAGTCGAGCTTGCTGTTGGGCAGCCGTTGGTGGAGGAACTCGGCGTTGGTCGGTGGCACCGCGGAATCGTGCTCGCCGGCGATGATCTGGACCGGCGTCCGGAGGTCCGGCAGGAGGTCGCGCAGGATCGGCAGGTCGGTCGGGTACGCGCGGACGTAGCGCATCGACTCGACGAAGCGATCGCCCTCGTACGACGAGAGGTAGTCCTCGCGGATCGGGTCGGGTATTTGGTACCGCTCCAGGGCCGCCAGCGCCGCGGCGACGATCTGCCTTGGGTCCATGGCGCGGAAATGGCCGAGATCCGGGTTCTCGACCCAGTCCTTGAGCGCCCCGCCCAACTGAATGGGGACGGAGGCGCCCCCGCTACCGACGACGAGGCTGCGCAACCTGCCCGGATTGCGGGCGGCGGCGAACAGCGCCGCCCCGGTGCTCACGTCGGGGCCGACGACATGCGGGTTGTCCAGCCCGAAGGCGTCGGCGACGCGTACCACGAAGTCGCCCATCGCCCGGGGCGACAGCAGTTCGTCGCGACGCTCGGAGTGGCCGAACCCCGGCAGATCGATCGCCACCAGGCGGACCCGTTCGGCGAGTCGCGCCCAGATCGGCGCGAAGGCGAACAGACTCTCCGGCCACGGGTTGAGCAGCAGGGCGTGCTCGGACCGGTCCTCGCTCTCGGCAAACCGGATAGCCAGACCGTCGATGTCGCGGAATTGCGGACGAATGGTCTGGTTGGCCGCAGAGGTCACGGTGTCGCTCCTACCTGCTGGTCCCCTCGGTGATCCTCCATGGGTGATCGTCCAGCCGACCGTACCAACGGGGCGCGGAAGCCGACGGATTTTCACCTGATTTCAGGTCCAGGCAGGGTCCGTACGCCCGGCCGTCCGCCGTGCGGGGAGAGCCTCGGTGCGCCGCGGCGCCATAGGTGGCAGATCCCGCGCGAGCGACGACGGCCCGAGGCGCCTCGGTGAAGACGACCGGCTTGGCGCTGCACCTGCACTCAACCGCCGAGCCTTCGAGGATGCTCACAATCGCGAGTCACGGACAGCGGACGATCTGCCCGGCGTACGACAGTCCTCCGCCGAAGCCCAGCAATAGCACCGGTGCCCCGGGCTGGAGCTCGCCGCGTTGAAGCAGTTTCGACAGCGCGATCGGGATGCTTGCCGCCGAGGTGTTGCCCGATTCGATGACATCACGGGCGACGACGGCCTTCGTCGCCCCGATACGCTGAGCCACCGGTTCGATGATGCGCAGGTTCGCCTGGTGTAGAACGATGCCACCCAGATCGTCCGGCGTAATGCCGGCGGTGGCGCAGATCTGGCGGGCGATGTCGGGCAGCGTCGTGGTGGCCCACCGATAGACCGTCTGTCCAGCCTGGGTGAACTTGCGATCGCCCTCAATCACCACAGCCTCGCCCATATCTGGGTAGGAGCCCCACACCACCGGACTGATCTCGGGCTGCTCGGCGGCGGCCAGCACCACCGCACCGGCTCCGTCACCGACCAGCACGCACGTCTTCCGGTCGGTCCAGTCGGTAAAGTCAGTCAGTCGCTCCACGCCGATCACCACCGCGTTCGTCGCCGAGCCGAGCCGAACGGCGCCGTCAGCCGTGGCCAACGCGTGGGTGAACCCGGAACAGGCAACGTTGACATCGATCGCCGCGGGTGACCGCAGGCCGAGTCGACGCGCGACCCGAGCGGCGATGTTGGGACTGCGATCGACCGCCGTACAGGTCGCCACCACCACCAGGTCGACCGCCTCGGCGGCCACGCCGGCATGACGCAGGGCCGCGTCCGCCGCCTCGGCCGCCATCAAGTCGAGCGAGTCGGCGGGCCCGGCGATGCGCCGTTCCCGGATGCCGACCCGACTGCGGATCCACTCGTCACTGGTATCCACCATCGCGGCGAGGTCATGATTAGACAGCACTTTCGCAGGCTGATAATGGCCTGCGCCGACGACCTTCGAACCGCGCATCAGCGCCTCCTCCCGAGTCGACCATGATCAGTAGGTAGACGTTTCTACCATTTCCGCATAGGCGTGTCCATGCCACTCGGGTTGGCAGCTCGAACATCACAACTGCCGAGCACCGGCAGCCCAACGATCACCGCGTGACCAGGGATGGCAGCCAGATCGTCCGGCCGGGTCAGCTCCGATAAAGCCGTCGGTCAGCGATCGGCAATTCGTCGAACGGAGAATGTCCGGGACAACCGCAGCAACACTGGGCGCGGCGCTCTCGTCTCCGGTGAATCCGCCGAAGCTGGCGCTCCGCGCGGCAGGAAGGAATCCTTGAAGGCACTCCGAGTCGGCGGTCAAGAGGTTGGGCGCCGGTGTTCTCCCCGGTACTTGCGTTGGGGGTCGCCGCGCGTGGTCAGGCCGCCTACGCCGAGACCGCGCACACCGCGGACCCACAGGCCGCCCGGCGAACCCGCTGCCGGGCTCGGTGATCCGGATCACGAGCGCGCTTCGAAGTCGCCGTCCCGACCGGCGCACCGCCGCCACCGTCCCAGGCAACGTCGGGGTTCGCCTGGCTGGGACCAGCGGGGGTACGTCAACGACGGAAACACCCTCGTCCGTGCCGCCGACCTCTGCGGCGGTCCCGTTCACCAAGCCATGCCCTGCCGCCGACGTCGCCACACGTCCAAGCAACCAGCCACCATCGCTGGTCACTACCGCGACCGGGTTGACTACCGGCAGGTGATCGCCGGCATCGCGTGGAACCGAAACTTGCCATCGGCCTGTCGATGGCGGCCATCCGGCTCCGACCTCGGTATTAGGCGCCTCCCGGCGGTATGGGAGCCGCCGCTATGGACCGTTTTGTAGATGAGGAGGATCCGATGACCGAGAAGGTGGGTGTTGAACCTTCCGTGTCCGCTGGCGCTCGACCGGGAGCACCACGGACCATCGCTCGCGGCGGGATATTGGCGTTGCTCTGCACCACGAACTTCATGGTTATTCTCGATTCCCAGATCGTCATCCTGGCCCTTCCTTCGATCGAGAAGTCCGTCGGTCTTTCTCTGTCGGAAGGTCAATGGGTGCTCAGTGCGTACCTACTCAGCTTCGGCGGCCTGCTGCTGCTCGGCGGGCGCATGGCCGACGTGCTCGGGCGTCGTCGGATGTACGTGGTCGGCACCGCGCTGTTCCTGCTGTCCTCGCTGCTCTGCGGGTTTGCCTGGGCGCCTGCGGTGCTGATCGGGGCGCGGGTCGGGCAGGGCATCTCGGCGGCGATCATGGCGCCGACCGCGCTCTCCATTCTGATGAACGCATTCCCCGAAGGTGCGGCGCGCAACCGGGCGCTGGCGTTCTGGTCGGGCATCGGCGGCCTGGGCGCCACAGCCGCGCTGCTGATCGGCGGGCTGCTCACCGACCTGCTCGGCTGGGAATGGGTCTTTTTCCTCAACGTGCCGGTCGCCGCTGTCCTGCTCCTGGCCGCCCCGATTCTGCTGACCGAGGGCCGCGACCGGGCGCGCGCCCGCGCGTACGACCCGGCCGGCGCCACCGCGATCACCGGCGCACTCGTCCTGCTCCTGTACGCCGTCGTGCGAGCGCCGGAGGTGGGCTGGGCCACTATGCATACGCTCGCGTTCCTGGCCGGGGCGGTCGTCCTGATCGCCGCCTTCCTCCTGATCGAGCGTCGCTCGGCTGCACCGCTGGTGCCGCTGCGGATCTTCCGTTCGGCCGCGTTCGTCGGCGGGAACCTGTCGATGCTGGTCATCAGCATGCTGGCCTTCGGCATGAGCCTGATGCTGTCCATCTACGCCCAGCAGGTGCTCGACTATTCCCCGATCGTGTTCGGCCTCGGCACCACGGCGATGACGGTGATGACCCTGGTCGGCTCCTATGCCGCACAGCGCTTCATCGCCACGGTCGGATATCGGTGGGTCACCGCCGCCGGCTTGGTCCTGCTCGGCGCCGGCAGCCTGCTGCTGACGGAAGTGTCGGTGGGCGGCAGCTACTTCGGGGACATCTTCCCGGGCCTGTTTGTCTTCGGTCCCGGGATGGGCGCCACCGTGTCCGCAGCCGCGGCCGCACTTGCCGGCGTCCGCGAGCGAGACGCCGGGTTGGCCTCGGGGATCAACTCCGCGGCCTTCCAACTGGGTGGCGCGTTCGGCGTGGCGATCGTCTCCAGCGTGGCGGCCACCGAGGTGCTCGCCCCATCCGATTCCCTGCTCTCCCTCAACAGCGCCGTACGGGCGGGCTTCGCGGCCTGTGTGGGCTTCGCCGTCGTCGGCCTCGTCCTCGCGCTCCTGCTGCTTCGCTCCCCGCGGGCCGACGTGACCGGCCTGGGACAGCTCGACGCGAGATGATTCGCTGGGCCACTGGGCACCTCGACACGGGCTGCCCGGTGGCCATAGCCGGCCAGAGGTCGGTCAGGCAGTCGTCAGCGCCCGGATAGCGGCATCTGATGTAGTCGGGCGGAATAGTTGCGACTGGTCGTGTTTGCGGTGCGGGCTGGCCTGCACCCTCGTGTTGTCAATTCATGAAAGGCCGACAAGGTGAAGGTGTGCGCGCTACGGCCCAGCCGGCTGGTCCGGCTCGCCGACACTCTGGCGTTGGCGATTGTGAGCGCATTCGCGCTGCCCAAGCCACCGGGGTTGTGGAGTGACGACGAGCGCGCACCCTGGCAGGGTCACCAAACACTTCCTCGTCGGGCAGTCCGTAGTTCTCGATCGAGAAGGTGGTGGTGGTTGCGTGTTGGTTCTCGTCGCAGCCGGTTACCCTGGCGTCCCGTCAGATGAATGTGGCGATGGCAGGGGTCCGGTTGCCGCGGTGGGCTTGGTGCTGGTCTTCACGAAACGTCACGCGCACGTGATGGACCTGATTCTCGATACCCCCACTCCTGGCGAGCCCGGTCCTGCGCGTCGGCTGGCCGTGCCTGCGTGGCAGGCAGGGAGGCGATCAGGATCGCCACAGCGCTCAAGCTGATCTGGGACCAACGTCGGACCTGGGCGGATAAGGATTTCGGCAATCCGAGCGTCTCATATCATGGGAATATTCGCCCCACCGGTCGACCGGGGCGCGGCGGCTCCGACCTGTGCTCGGAAGGACCTTCGAAGAAGGTCACGCCAACGCCGCAAAAGACCCGAAGGAGCACAATGAAGTACATGCTGGCCATCTACAGCAACCCGCTCAACTGGGCGCACCCGACCTTCCGGCACCAGGCGGGAGTCTCGGATACGGAACGCGCGATGATGCAGGAGCAGTTCGACAGGTTGCTTGAGGAGATCACCGACTCGGGCGAGCTGGTAAGTGGGACCCCGCTGGCGCCTCCGGGCCTGACGAGGACGGTCCGGGTCGGTGATCAGGGCGTCGAGACCACGGACGGGCCGTTCGCCGAGATGAAGGAGCAACTGGCCGGTTACTTCATCGTCGACTGCGAGAGCATCGAACGGGCCGCCGCTCTCGCCGCCCGGTTCCCCGATGCCCGGTTCGCCGCGGTCGAGGTTCGACCGATCATGGACCTGTCCGCCGGGGCCGAGATGTGACCGAGCCATCGGTCGAACAACTGCTTCGCCACGCGGCGCCCAAGGTGCTCTCCGCGTTGGTGCGCCGCCATGGCTACTTCGACCTGGCCGAGGACTGCGTCCAGGAAGCGCTGTTCGCCGCGAGCGTGCAGTGGGCTACCGACGGCGTACCGGACGATCCCGAGGGCTGGTTGGTCAGGGTCGCCAACCGTCGGCTGATCGACCAGCGGCGCAGCGAGCAGGCCCGGCGGCATCGAGAGCTCCGGGTCGCTGAGCTGGAGCCCGCGGACCAACTGGTCGTGACCGGGGCCGACACCAGGCCGGACAGCGGGCGGGACGACACGCTCGCCCTGCTCTTCCTCTGCTGCCATCCCGACCTGCCTCCGGCCTCAGGGATCGCGCTCACCCTGCGCGCGGTCGGCGGGCTGACCACCGCCCAGATCGCCCGGGCGTTCCTCGTCCCCGAGGCCACCATGGCACAACGCATCAGCCGCGCGAAGCAACGGATCAGGGGGGCCGGGCTGACGTTCACGATGCCGCCGCCCGACCAGATCGAAGATCGGCTGCGGGCGGTACTCCGGGTGCTCTACCTCATTTTCAACGAGGGCTATACGGCGAGCGTCGGAACCGACCTGCAACGGATCGAGCTGGCGGACGAGGCCGTCCGGTTGACCAGACAGGTGTACGCGCTCCGGCCCGACCACGGCGAGGTAACCGGCCTGCTCGCGCTCATGCTGTTGACCGACGCCCGACGCGCGGCGCGTGGTGGGCCCGACGGGGAACTGATCCCGCTGGCGCAGCAGGACCGAAGCCGGTGGAACGGCGCGTACATCCGTGAGGGAACGGCCCTCATCGAGAGCGCACTGGACAACGCGCCAATCGGGCCCTACCAGATCCAGGCCGCGATAGCGGCAGTGCACGACGAGGCGAAGAAGGCCGAAGACACCGACTGGCCGCAGATCGTGGAGCTCTACAAACTGCTGAACCGGATTTCGCCGAGCCCGGTTGTCACCCTCAACTACGCCGTGGCTGTCGCGATGGCGCAGAGCGCGCTGGCCGGATTGGAGGTCCTCGAATCCCTCGAAGACGACAGTCGGATCCGCGATCACCACCGGTACCACGCAGTTCGCGGCCATCTCCTCGACATGGCCGGCGACCGCTGCGGCGCGGTGAAGTGTTACCGGAAGGCCGCGCAAGCCACCACCAGCGTCCCCGAGCAACGATACCTGGACGCCGAAATAGCCAGGCTCACACGAGAAACGGCGGACTGTGACGGATCCCCGCGGGCGGCTGGCTGAGCTCGACAGCGCCCGGAAATATCAGCCCGCACCGGTACCACCCCGGCGCCAAACCCATGACCATGGAGCCCGCGATGTCCGACACTCCCTCGACTGACGCCCGCAACCCCGCCGACGTGGTTACCGGCATGGTTCATCAGGTCCTAGAACTGGCCCAGACATGGACGCATTGGGACGGTGAACCGCGGTCGGCGGACGACCGCTTGTACAGCCCCCACAAGGCCATCCGACGCGTCGCCGACCATCTCGTCGACCACCTGGCAGAGATCGAAGCGCGGATCGCCGGCGTACCGACGATCCCGGACCGCTGGCACGCCTCCGCCATCACCACCCCCGCTGACCTGGCGCCGTTCACCCCCGAGGATCTTGACGAGGCACGCAGCCGCCTCACCCGACTCGCCCAGATTTTCGAAATCCGGCTCCAGCAGTTCTCAGACGCCGCACTCGACCACCGACAAGGCGATGCCTGGTCGGTTCGGCAGATCGCTTTCCATCTAGAGGGTTCGCTCTACTATGCCAAGGCAATCGGCATTTTGCGCCCAAGCTCCGCCAACACCGTGCTGAATGAGCGAGACTCGTTTCCGCCGCAGACGTAGCCGATAAGCGGATGTTGGCGGCGCCGGTCGGGGTCGCCAGGACAGGGTCCGCCAGGCTGCCGGCGGACCCTGGCGGTTCATGGGCACAAGCGGCGAGCAGTACACGGGCCTGATCACACGAGCGGTGAGCGTGTTCCGGTCGGGCCCACACTGCGGAGGTGAGCTGAGCTGGCGCGCACCATCCGCGCCGGTGAACGCGGATCCCACGAAGCCTGGGCCGCCGGGGTGTCCGACGATGCGTACCCCGCATGGCAGGTCGGCGACCTCACACACCCCCGGGCCGAACCCGCTGGCCCCCACGCCGGTCATCGTTGGCGGCCCGGCCGGACGTAGCAGCCGGGCCGGTGACCAGAGCACGACCCTCAGGCCCCTGTCCCTGGGACGCCGACCTGCGGCCGTTCGTTAGGATGAACGTGTGGTTCACTATTTTGCGACGAAGAGCGCCTGTCAGGACGATCTCTACCTCCAGGACACCTACCTCACCGATGTCGCCACGACGGTGGCCGCCACCGGGCGGGACGACACGGGCACCACCTGGATTGCCCTGCGGCACAACATCTTTCATCCCCAGGGAGGCGGCCAGCCCGCCGACCGCGGCTGGCTGGTCGGATGCGAGGTTCTCCCGGTGCGCCACGCCGCGACCGGCCTGGTGGTGCTCCACGCCTGGGAGGGCACCGGGCTGGACGCCCTGACCGAAGGTGCGGCCGTTCACGCAAGCGTCGACCCCGGCGCGCGCAATCTGCATGCCGCGCTGCACACCGCGGGCCATCTGGTAGAAGCGGCGGGCCGGACCGAAGGCTGGACACTGGCCGGCAACAACCACTTCCCCGGCCAGGCCCGTATCGAGTTCACCGCCAGGGAGATCGACACGGATCTGGTTGATGGCGAGGCGAGAGAGCAAGCCGCCGACCGGCTGCGCGGTTTCGTGGACAGGGCCATCGCCGCCGACGTTCTGGTTACCGCTGATTACGACGACGAGGGACGCCGCATCGTGCGGCTCGGCGACCTGCATGCCGCGCCGTGTGGCGGCACCCACGTGCGCAGCCTCGCCGACCTGGCGCAGGTGACGATCTCTGCCGTGAAACAAAAGAAGGGCCGCGTCCGCGTCTCCTACACCGCCTCCCACAGGCCGGCGCAGTGAACGCCCCGTACCGTGAGCGCCGGCCCACCAGCAGCGCGGCCGCTGCCGCCGGCGCTCAGGTTCAGCGTCGCCGCCAGCAGCGCGGGATGAGTCAGGCCGAGTTGGCCCGCCGGACCGGGCTGAGCAAGGCGACACTGTCCCAGCTGGAAGCCGGCGTGGCCAACCCCACCATCGACACCCTGGACGCTATCGCCGTCGCCTTGGCTATCCCGCTCACCGACCTGCTGACGCCAGCAGGCGAGACAGGCATCCTGCACCGCCCATCGACCATCGCCACAGAGCAGGGCCCCACACGGGAGTTACTACGTCGGATCAGCGGCGGCAACAGCCTGGAGATCTGGCGGCTACGCCTCCCCCCGAACACCACGGTCGATGGCGTGCCGCACGCGCCCGGCACGACCGAGCATCTGCTGATCGCGACCGGCCAGCTCATCGCCGGGCCGACCGACGATCCGCGTCAGCTGGGCCCCGGCGACATGCTCGCCTTCGCTGGCGACGCCCCGCACAGCTACCGAACCGACGACACGCACGCCGACGTCACCGTCGTCATCGCCTCTCCCGTCGCCCGTTAGAAGAAGGATCCCCTTGAACAGGACCGCCACGCCCCCGCAAGACGTGAGCCGAGCGTTTGCCAGCGACAATAACGTCGGTGCCTCCGCACCGGTCGTCGACGCCTTGGCCGCAGCTGCGACCGGCGATGCTCCGTCGTATGGCGCTGACCACTGGACGCACGGTGCCAAGCACCGGCTCAGCGAGATTTTCGAGCGAGACGTCGATATCATGTTGGTCTCCACCGGTTCGGCCGCGAACGCGCTCAGCCTGGCCGCTATGACCCCACCCTGGGGCAGCGTGCTGTGTCACCGCGACAGCCACATCAACAACGACGAGTGCGGTGCTCCAGAGTTTTTCACCGGCGGGGCCAAGCTCGTTCCGCTCGATGGAAACAACACCAAAATCGACCCCGAGCAGCTACGCAGATCCGCCCGCCGCAAGGCCGGCGACGTGCACAGCGTCCAACCCGCGGTACTGAGTATCACGCAGGCCACCGAGACCGGAAGCGTCTACTCCCTGGAGGAGATTCGTCGGCTCACCGCGATAGCCAGGGAAGCGGGACTGCGCGTCCATATGGACGGCGCCCGCCTGGCCAACGCTCTGGTCGCACTCGACTGCAGCCCTGCGGCGGCGACCTGGAAAGCGGGTGTGGACGTGCTGTCCCTCGGAGCCAGCAAGAACGGGACGATGACCGCCGATGTCATCGTGCTCTTCGACTCCGCCTTCAGCACCGAGCTGGCCTACCGAACCAAGCGCGCGGGCCAGCTCGCCGCGAAGATGCGTTTCCAGGCAGCCCAGATCGACGCCTACCTCGCCGAGGGCCTTTGGTTGGATAACGCCCGCCACGCCAACATGATGGCGATCCGACTGCGCGCGGGACTCGAAGCAGTTCAGTCGGTCGACCTGCTGGGTACCGTCGAGGCGAACATCCTGTTCTGCCGCCTGCCCCAGCGCGTCATCCAGGGTCTTCTCGCCGCCGGCTACACCTTCTACCACGACCGATGGGAGCCTGGAGTCGCTCGGTTCGTCACGTCCTTCTCCACGACAGCACAGGATGTCGACGAACTGCTCGACACGGTCCGTCAGCTCGCCGAGCGGAACTCGAGTTACTCATCGAACCGGGCCGAGCGTCCCACGGCTCGACACGTTCGACGGTCACCGTCGGTTGGTCCTTCAGCCACGGGCAGCTCCGGCGTTCGGCCTCAACCTCAAGTCGAGGAAGGGGCGTCCCCGTCAGCCCAAGAACCCTGTTGAGGCAGCCACGGGTCTATACCGTCGTTGCTCATCGGGCCCGGCGATCGATGTCGCAGGCATCCCGCCTGGTTCGGATCTACCGCATTGGAGTACCCATGGCGCTGCCGCACGGCCTGCTGCGGCTGCTGGCGATCACGTGCGCCGCCACAATTGCCAACGTCTACTACGCACAGCCGCTGCTGCCCACGATCGGGCACGGCCTAGGCTCCAGCGAGTCGGCGGCCGGGATCGTGGTCACCGCAACCCAGCTCGGGTTCGCCGTCGGGCTGCTGTTCGTGGTGCCGCTCGGCGATATCGTCGCTCGACGTCCGCTCATCAGTACTCTGCTCGCGGTCGACGCGGTGGCGTTCGTGGCCAGTGCCGTCGCACCCGGGCTGCATGTCCTGGCCGCCCTGGCCGTGCTGGTCGGCACCTCCTCCGTCGTGGTGCAGATAGTTATCCCGTACGCCGCCACGCTGGCCCGCGCGAGCAGCGGGCCGGCATCATCGGAACCCTGGTGGGCTCCGTCCTGCTCGGGGTCCTGCTGTCCCGTACCTTCGCCGGCGTCGTCGCCAGCGTGGCAGGCTGGCGCGGCGTCTACGCCGTGGCCGCCGGGCTGATGGCCGCGTCTACATGACCTTCTACTCACTCGGCGGGGCGCTCGGCACCACGGCCGGGACGACCGCCTATGACCGTTACCGCTGGAGCGGCGCCTGCTCGGTCGCCGCCGGCTTCTGCGCGCTCGCGCTGCTTGGCTGGCTGGCCAGCCACCGCCACGAGCGGATCACGTCAGCGTCCGCGCCAGTTCCCACCATGGACTAGATTCGAGTGGCGAAAATGATCAAAAGCGGTGTACAGGTATTTCTGGATAGTCAAGGGCTCGGCGACCTACCGGGATGGATCGACGAACTACCGCGGCCTACCGACCGCGTAGCCCTGATGAAGACGGCTGGTAACCCGCTTCCCGCCACGCCCTGGGTCGACGAAACGGCGGCGTACCTCACCCATCTGTGCAGGCTGGAGATCGAGCGGCTGGATCTGGGAGGCGCGGCGCGGGCCGACGTCGAAGCGGTGCCGGAGCGGGTCGAGCTGGCCTTCGTGACCGGCGGCCAACCGATATACCTGGGCGAGCACGCGCGGCGCGGCGGATCCATCCAGGCGGCCGGGGAGGCCGTGCCCAGCGACAGGCTCGCGTACGCCGGGTTACCACGAGACGATCAACGTAACGATAGAAGCCCGGCAGATACGAGCTTTTCGCCATCACTCGGTGGATGGAGACCCGAGCGTAGTATTTCCCGCCGCCTCGGCGGTTGCCCTGGGCCTGCGCGGCGCGGATTTGCCGCAGGCCGGCGGATGAGCGGCCATGAAATGCGCTTCGTGGCCGCGTGACTTGATGGAGGCATTCGTTGGCAGGGGAACAGTTGTGGTTCCGGTTACTCGGCCCGCTCGAGGTGGTCCGGGACACCGCGATGGTGCCGGTGGGTCGGGGCAAGCTGCGGGTGTTGCTGGCCACGCTGTTGCTCGACGCGAACCGGGTGGTGCCCTTCGACCAGATTGTCGAGAGGTTGTGGGGTGAGCAGCCACCACCGTCGGCGCGGAGCACGCTGCACGTGTACGCCATGCGGCTGCGCCGGTTGCTCGGTCAGGAGCCCGGTGACGACGGGGTGCTGCGTACCCGGCCCAATGGCTATGCCGTAGAGGTCGACCCGGAGCGGGTTGACGTGTTCGCGTTTCGTGACCTGCTCTCCCGCGCCCGGCAAGCGGGCACCGACGGCGATCTGGCGGCCGAGTCGAGTCTGCTGACCGGGGCCCTACGACTGTGGCGGGGCCCCGCGCTGACGGACGTGCCGTCGGAGTCGTTGCAGCTGGAGTGGGTCGCGCGACTGTCCGAGGAGCGGGTACGGGCCGCCGAGCACAAGGTGGAGGTGGACCTGTACCTGGGCCGGTACGGCGAGGTGATCGGAGAGCTGTCCGACTTGACCCGGGAGCACCCGCTGCGGGAGCGGTTGTGGCTGTTGTTCATGCTCGCGCTGGCCCGGTCGGATCGCCAGGCCGAGGCGTTGGCCGCGTACCGGCGGCTATGGCAACGACTCCGGGACGATCTTGGTATCGAGCCGGGCGAGCCGCTTCAACGGTTACATCAGGCGATCCTGTCCGGTGATCAGGACCTTGAGACGATAGCGCTGCCACGGGAGCTGGGGTTGGCGCCGGAGTCGGTGACGGTACGCGAGCAGGCGCGGGTCACGCCGGTGCAGCTTCCGCCGGACCTGCGCACCTTCGTCGGTCGGGTCGGACCGGTCCGGGAGTTGGTGGCGCAGTTGACCCCGGACGAGGGTGCCCATGCGATACCGCTGGTGATCGTGACGGGGCCGCCCGGGGTTGGTAAGACAGCCGTGGCGCTGCATGTCGCGCACCGCCTCAAGTCGGTGTACCCGGATGGGCAGCTGTACGTCAACCTCCAGGGTTACTCTCCCGACCCACCACTGGCCCCGGCGGTGGTGCTGGCCCGTTTCCTGGCCGTGCTCGGGGTGCCGGCCGCCCAGATTCCCACCGATGAGGCGTCCCAGGCGAGCCTGTACCGCAGCCTGATGGCGGATCGGCGCATTCTCGTCGTGCTCGACAACGCGAGCGATCCGGGCCAGGTCCGGCCGCTGCTGCCGGGCCAGCCCGGCTCCGCGGTGCTGGTTACCAGCCGGGACCATCTGCGGGGGCTGGTCGCGCTGGACGGCGGGCAGCAGGTCATGCTGACCGCGCTGGACGTGCCGGAGTCACGAGCGGTGCTCGGAAGTGTGCTGGGACCGGCACGGGTGGCCGCCGAGCCGGACGCTGTGGACGCGGTGGCGCGGCAGTGCGGCCAACTGCCGCTGGCGCTGCGGATCGCGGCGGCGAACCTCCGGGCCAACCCGCATCTGAGTGTGGCCGCCTACGCCGAGGCGTTGCAGGCACGCGGGCGGTTGGCGCAACTGAGAATCCAGGGCGACGCACAGGCCGCGGTCCGGGCGGCGTTCGACCTGTCCTACCTGCGGCTGGACCCGGCGGCGGCGACGCTGTTCCGGTTGCTGGGCACCGTACCGGGCGCCGATTTCGGCGCGCCCGCCACCGCCGCGCTCAGCGGGTGCGATCCGTTCGAGGCCGAGCAACTGTTGGACGGGCTCGCCGCGGCGAATCTGGTCTTCCCGACCGCCGCCGGTCGCTACCAGTTGCATGATCTACTGCGCGAGTACGCCGCCGCCCGGGCCGGTGACGACCAGTCCGCCCGCGCCGCCGCCGTGCGCCTGTTCGACTTCTACCTGCACACCGCGTACGCGGCCACCGGACTGCTCTATCCGGACATGGCGCGGCTGGAGCCGCCACCGCCCGCGGCCGGAATCACCGCGCTCCCGCTGCACACCGAGGACGCCGCGCTGACCTGGCTGGACACCGAACGCCCGAATCTGGTGGCCGCCGTCGTACGGGCCGGCGACTACGGGCTGCCGCGGTACACCTGGCTGCTCGCCGACGCGCTGCGCGGCTACTTCTGGGGCGCCGGGCACGCGGTGGAGGGCCTCGCCGTGTGCGACGCGGCGCTGGCTGCCGCCCGGCGGGCGGGCGACCGGCGAGCCGAGGCTACCGTGCTGGACCTCACTGGTCTGATCCACTACACCTCCAGCCAGTATCGGAAGGCCGAGTCGCATCACACCCGCGCGCTCGATATCAGCCGACAGATCGGCGACCTGGACGGGCAGGCCGACAGCCTGCACAACCTGGGCCGGGTGTGCTCGCAGCTTGGGCACACGGAGCGGATCGCCGGCTACCACGCGCAAGCGCTGGAGATCGCCCAACAGACCGGCAACCTGCACGCCCAGGCGTTGAACATCAACTATCTCGGGGTGGCCCAGTCCGCCGCCGGACAACCGAACGCGGCCACCGACTCCCACCAGCAGGCACTGGAACTCGGCCGCCGGATCGGCAACCAGTCGATCGTCTGCCGTGCGCTCAACGGACTGGGCCTGGCCGCCTGGGCCCGCGGCGAGCTGCGGGAAGCCATCGACATCTACCGCGACTGCCGCGAACTCACCATCCGCCTGGGCAACCGGCACGGAGAAGCGTCCACCCTCGTCTGCCTCGCCGAGGCGCGCTGCGACGCCGGAGACTACGAGCAGGCAGCGGCCGACGCGCGGCAGGCCATCGCGATCGGGCTGGAAACCGGCGAACGGCGCCATCGGGTGGGCGGGTCCGAACTCCTCGCCACCGTCCGCCTGCGCACCGGTGGCCGGGCCGGCGTCATCGACGACTACCGGCGGGCACTGGCCGAGGCCAGGGAGATCGACTTCGGGTACGGTCAGATTTCGATCCTCGTCGCCCTGGCCGGTGCGTACCGCGAGATGGGCGACCCCGCACGGGCCACGGAACACGCCGAACGCGCCCTGGACAAGATTGCGGCGACCGGCAACCAGATCCTGACCGCCCGCGCCCACATCGAACTCGCCCACGCCCGGCTGGCCGGCGGCCAGGCCGAGCTGGCCATCGAAACACTGCACCACGCGTTGGAACTGGCTCGAAACAACGGCCTACGCCTCGCCGAGGCCCGAGCACTACACGTGTACGGCCGGGCACAGCAGACACTGCACGGCGCGCCGGCCGCACGGCCGTACTGGCAGTCCGCCGAACACATCTTCACCGCCGTCGGCGCCCCCGAAGCCCACCAGGTCCGAGCGCTGCTCGACCAGTGACTCCCGACCAGCTTCCAGACAAGCAAGCACTCATCCCCTCGCGGCCTACCTCAAGGACCGACCTCCGGCGGCTGCGGCGTGGTTGACCTGCCACCCTCCGGCAGGGCTGACAGGTCAACCACGGCAACAGCACGGCTCAGTGGGTCAGGCGTTCGTCCAGATCCACTCCTGCTGTGGCTGACCGTTGGGGCTCCACAACTGCACCCAGGTTCCGTCCCACGGCAGGCTGTTGAGGTCGGCGTCCAGCATGCACGGACCGTTGGGGTGACGGTTGAAGAAAGCGTTGTTGCTGATCCCGCCCCTGTTTCCGGCGCCGCTAAAGGTCCACCCCTGCTGGTACGTGCCGTTGCAGTCCCAGAGCTGGACCCTCGTGCCGTTGACGTCCGAGTTGATGTCCGCGTCGAGGCACCGGTTGGACTGGAGGTTGACCAACTCAACTCCGCCGTTGGCGAGCACCACCCGCCACATCTGGTTGTACGCGTTGGGGAGGCAGCCCCAGAGCTGGACCTTGGTCCCAAGTTGGTTGATCGTGTTCATATCAGCTTCCAGGCACCGGCCGCTTACCGCGCTCGTGATCCGGACCACCGACCCCTGCGGCGGATTCGTCAGTACGGCCTCCGAGCCGGCGCGGTGCGCGGGCGCCGCGTGAGCGACGTGTCCAGGCGCGGCGATCCCTAGCACCAGGAGCGCGGCAAGAGCCGACCCCAACCGCTCGACCGCTGGCGTGAACAGCATCTTTTTCATCGAGATCCTTTCCCTTGGGCATGATCGCCAGCCTCACGATCCACCGGTGACCAATCCCATGCCCAGGTTTGCTTCGGTTGTCCTGGTCATCCTGCCTGCGAGGGATTTCCGAACGCTTACCAAGCACTTTCCCGCCCTGACACGCGGGACGAGCCGTCATCGGTGGCCGACGCGAGCAGGTCCACCGCAACGCGCTGGCCACCGACGTGCAGATGGCCGGACCTGGACGAGCCGCTCCGGTACGCCTTGGTGGGCCGCTCGGACCGGTACGGCCCACACCGGTCGGGGTGTATGCGGTGCGGTGCGGCTACCTCGCGGCGTGGCCCCTCGCCGAGCCGGGCGAACGATGGTCGGACGGCCGGTCTGGCGGCCCTGCGGACGGAGTTCGCGGGGCCGCTGCGGGACCCGTTGCCGCCCTACCAGGCGCGGCGCGGCTGGTAGGGCCTTGTCTGTCGGACGGGTCCGGCCCGCCGAACCTGGTTGGTCGACGAGCCGGACCCGGTGGGCCGTCGCTGGTTCTCGATGATGAGGGCGTGGCCGCCGCGGTGGTCGGCGTAGCGTTGCGGTGCCGTCCGGTCGAGCTCTGCGCCGGGCAGCACCGGCGAGGCAGGGCAGGCCTGAGGGTACGGCCGCGGCGGCACCATACCCTCAAGGCCGTCGGCACGCTCTACCTCGCCCGGCTGATCGAGTTGGCGGCGGTCACCGCTCACCCGGCTGCCGGGACGGGCGCGATCACCACTTGGCGAGATATCCGGTGTTCTCTCCCTCGTTGTAGTAGGCCCCACCGGCCGATGCCTTGGCTCCGCCACCAATCCCGAGCTCGATGTAGGAAGCCGGGGAGCCGTCCGCATTGCTGATCTCGATGCCGCCCTTGATCTCGCCGCCCCCGAGAACCTTCAGCTCCGGACCGCCCTCGAACGACCAGGACGGCGAGGCGCTGATCTTGTCGGCCCGCTCGCTGCTGAACTTGACCGCGACCTGCGCCTCGACGCCGGCGCCGAGTTCCGCGCCGATCTTCCGCCCCCGGCTGACCGAGAGTCCCGTGCTGTCGAAGTTCACGCAGACCTCGACGCCGACCACGACGATCACCCCGCCGCTGCCGCTGACGCAGATCGACACGGAACCGCGGTACGCCAACTGCTGCGAGTCGACCTTGACGTCCCGACCCAGGTGCTTGTTGGCCGCCTTTCGGATGGCCGCGGCCTTCCGCGCCTGCTCCGCCTGTTCCCGCGCGCGCTGCTTCGCCTTCGCCGCCTTGCTCGGGCCATTCTTGCCGGCTATGCAGTCGCCGTACTTGTTGCAGGACGGCTGCGGGGCGTTGTTCTTGGCCTTCGCCTTCTGCACCTGCTCGGGCGTGTAGAAGCCGCTCGGGGTGCCCTGATCGGCCACCGGATCGAAGCCGCAGTCCCCGCGCCAGACCACGCAGTAGCCGGGCTTGTCCTCCGGCGCCTTGCCCGTCGGGTCGCTGAACGTCGTGGGGTTGTTGACGGCGTACGAGTAGGCGTTGAACTGCTGCGGTTTGTCCTGCTGGAGGATCGGGTCGACAGAGAGGAACTTCCCGGCAGCCGCATCGTAGTCGCGTACCCCGAGCCGAGTCAGCCCGCTCGCCGCGTCGCTGGTGCCACCCACGAAGCCCCGCTCGCCGGGCCAGCTCGCCGGTGCGGCGCCACGCGGCACGCCGAACGGGTCGAATCGGCGTTTGGTGAACTGCAACGTGGCCGCGTCGACCATGAGGTCGGGGGTGCCCTGCTGGCTGGCCGAGAGGTAGGCGAGCCCCTCGGCGGTCCGTACGGCCACCGTCCGGTCGCCCTGGGTGTAGTAGCGGACGCCGCTCACCGTCCCGGTCGTCTTGTCCAGCCGCACCTCGCCGCTAACCAGATACAGCGTGGCCGCCTTGTCGCCCTGCTCGGCGAGCAGCCGTTCGTTGTCCGGCGTGTTCACGTACGTGGTGGTGACCCCGGCGGTGGTGACGGCGGTGAGCTGGCCATCCGCGTCCCAGGTGTACTTCTGGTCACCGACGGCGGTGGGCCGGCTGGTGGTGTTGCCCATCGCGTCGTACGCGTAGCTGCCGTTGGCCGTGGCCGGCGACGACGGGCCGCTCGTGGCGACGGTCGCCGGGGCGTGCGGACGGGGCTGCCCGACGGCCGGATAGGTCATGGTGATCTTGGTGTCGGCCGCGCCGCTGACACCGTGCCGAGTCTGCGTCAGTCGTCGGCCGATCGCGTCCGTGCCGTAGGAGTTCCAGTACGGCGCGGGCCCGCCGACCGCGCTTCCGGCCGCGCCGCAGGTCTGGGCCGTGGTGGTCCAGGCCTCGGTCAGTCGGCGCAGCCCGTCGTACGCGAAGCACTGCCGCTCCAGGGCGCTTCCCGAGGTGGTGGTCTCGATCCGGGTGTTGTTGCCCATCGGGTCGTACGCGTACGCCACCTCATCGACGTACAGGCCGTTGGTGACCTCGCGCTGGATCACCGACTGAGCCAGCCGGCGGGTGCCCTCCTCGAAGTACGAGGTCTGCCAGGACCGCTTGGCGGCGACCCCGAGCTGGAGCTGGGTCAGCTCGCCGAGGGCCGTGTACGTGGTGGCCGTGACGTACTCGTTCTTGCCCTTCGTGGCGTACGGCAGGCCGAGGTCGTCGTAGTCGTACACGATCGTCTCGGCGCCGACCTGGTCGCTGAGCTTCGGCAGGCCGACCGACCCGACGCTGCCGTCGGACAGGTACTGGGTCGTGGTGGTGTAGGTGCCCGCGAGCTTGCCCTTCGTCGCGGGAATGATCGTCTGCTGGCCGGTCGGCTGGTACAGGCCGTTGTAGCCGATGACCTCGTTCACGTACGCGGTGGTGCCGACGTACCGGGTGGTCCTCGTCAACTGGCCCTTGGCGAGCGTGTCGTAGGTCCACGTCGCGGCCGTGACGCCGTCCGAGCGGGTCTCGTACTTGCGGCCGAGATCGTCGTACTTGTACTCGACCGTGCGTGACCTGGCGTCGGTGCTGCTGACTAGTTGGTCGGCGGCGTCGTACGTCATCGTGCTGACCCCGTTGTCCGGGTCATCGACGCGGGTGTTGTTGCCGGCCACGTCGTACGAGTACAGCCACTGGTTGCCCACCGCATCGACGATCTTCGCGAGCTTGCCGGCCTTGGTGTACCACCGCCGGGTGCTGTACGTGCCAGCGGTGCCGCCGGCGTACTCCCGAATCTCCGTCACCTGCCCACGGGCGTCGAAGAGGGTGGTGGTCGGAGTGCCGCCGGGCGGCGGGGTGACGGTGGCGCTGTCCCCGTTGTGGTCCGTCACGGTCGACCACTGCGGCTGGTCGAGCTTCTCGTAGGTCTCCCGGACGAGCCGCTCCGCGCCGTCGTAGACGTTCACCGTCTGCGTCGGCAGCTGGTTCTCCTGGGGTGCGACCAGCACCGTACCCGGAATCTGCTCGTTGTAGTACGCGGCGTTCCGCTTCGACACCAGCCCTCGTGCGTCGTAGATCGTGTCGGCGAGCACCCGGCCGCCCTGCGGGCTCGGCGCCTGGGACTGCCGCTCGCGCAGGAAACCGTCGTACAGCGTGTAGCTGGTGACGTAGTTCCCGTTCGGCTTCAACGTCTGCGTGCTGATCCACGCCGAGGCGTCGGCGGGGAACCCGTACGCGTAACGGACGCTCGGACCCTGTCCACGGGCTTTGGACCGCAGCGGCCCCCACACGGCGGTCACCCGGCCGAGCCCGTCGTACGTGGTGTCGGTGCGCTGGAGGTTCGCGTCGACCACGGCGGTCGACTGGTTCCACGCGGGCTCCAGCGTGGTCGTGGTCACGTGCCCCAGCGGGTTCGTCACCGTCATCGCGGTCGGCAGGCCGGTCGCCGGAGCGTACGTGGTGCTCGTCTTGTGCGCCAGGGCGTCGTAGCTGTCCTTCACCCGGCCGTACGGGTCGTAGGTGAGCTGGGCGGTGGTGACGTATCCGACTTCGCCCCGGGGTGCCTTCAACTCCTCGACCTTCGTGGCGTTCCCGGCACCCGGCGCGGCCCCCAGGGCGCCGCCGTCGTAGTAGGTACGCACGTCGGAGATGGTGTCCTGCGGGAAGGCGGCGGTGGCCGAGCAGGACACGCCAACGGTCTCCACCCGGCTGGGCAGGTCGATCAGCCAGCTCGTGTCGTTACGGGCGTACGTGGTCCGGGTGCACCGGTCGTCGCCGGGATCGCCGACGTCGCCCCGGTCGTCGACGCTGGTCGGCAACCCCTCGTCGGTGTACGCCGTGTACGTCTCGGTCTTGCGCGGCGTACCGGAGGAGCGCGTGGTGCGGGTGTGCGTCGCGCCGACGTTCACCACGTACGCCTGGTACGGGCCCTGCGCCGCGGTCGGCCCCTTCTGCCACGGATCGTTGACGGTGCCGGTGACCTCGGCGCCGCCCACGCCGTTGTAGGTGATCTCCTCACGGAGGAAGCCGGCGAGCTGCCGGGCGTCGTCGAGGGCCGCCCCCTGCGAGTCGGTGATGCGTACCGCCTTGGTGCCGCCGGCCGCGAGCCGGTCACCGTTCATGCCGCGGAAGTACTGGTAGCGGGTCGCGGACTGGATCGGGTTGCCCGGGTCCTTCGGGTCGCCCTTGCGGACGAGCACCTTCTCGTAGCCGCGCCACTGGGACCACGAGCGGTACTTCTCCGGGGTCAGCGGGTCGTCGTCGTACGCCCAGGCCGCGCCGCCCTCGTAGTCGTAGTTGGTGAACTGGGTCGGGTTGCCGCCGACGCGATCGACCAGTGACACCGTCGCCACCACGTACTTGTGGAACCAGTCGTTGATCGGCACGGACCGGTCGGGCGCCCAGCGGACCGGGAAGCAGCGTGCGGTGTTGGTGTCCGGGGCCGGCAGCGTGGTCGGCGAGCAGTTCGTCGGGGCGTACGTGACGCCGATGACGCCACCGGACTCGGTGTGGATGGCGTTGATGCGGTTCTTGTTCGTCGGCGGCAGGCCGTCCGGTGCCCAGTCCACCCGGTTCGCCTGGGCGTTCGGATCAGGGTCGAACGTGACCGGCTGGGTGCTCACGGCGCTGCCGACGAGCCCGCTGTGCCCGATCCCGCGAAGCCACATCGCCGGGCTGGTCCCGTCGCCCGGCGCGGGGTACGTCTGGTCGAAGGTCCACCGCTCCACGTCGCGGTAGGCGGAGCCGCCCCAGACCTGGGTGGTCACCGAGGCGAGCCGCTTGGTGGACCAGAACGTCGGCGCCCACTTCTCCGGACAGGTCGCGGTGTCGCAGTTCTGGTCCCACGGCACGTCCGGCCAACTCGCCGCCGTGCGGCTCGCGCAGTTCGCACCGGGGACGCAGCGGTCGGCGGCATCGAACACCACCCGCGCCGGGGCCGTGCTCCCGTCGCCCACCCGGGTGCCGTAGTCGATCCGCGCCAGCGTCCCGCCCCGGGTGTACGCCGTGGTCGCCTGGCCCAGGTTCTGCGCGTACTTGTTGCTCTCCGGCGCGTACGTGTAAGTGATCGTGTTGCCGTGGCCGTCCACCACGTAGTCGAGGTTCCAGCGGTACGCCTGCTGGCAGAACGACGCGCCGAAGTTGCCGGCCACGTAGCACGGCTCGTTGGGGTTGTTTCCCGCGACCGGCACCGACCAGGCGGCGTTCGTGACCGGCCGGCCGTCGGGCATCCGGTTCAGCCCGAAGTAGTACTGGGTGCCGTCGGTAGTGGTCAGCCGCCAGTGTTCGCCGTTGTCGTCCCCGTTGTCGGTGCCGTAGAGGTGGTCGACCCGGGTGCCGTCGTCGTCCGTCAGGCGCCAGCTGTTCGACTCGCCGATCCGGACGAGCTGGCCCGACCGGTCACCGAAGGAGAGGACCGCGTTGTCCTGGATCCAGCACAGGTCGCCGGTCACCGTCTGTCCCTGGTTGCCGCCCAGGTCCTCGGCGCAGCCCCGGTAGCGCCGCTCGACGAAGCCGGCCGCGAGGTTCCAGCCCTCGCCGAGCCAGGAGGTCTGGTTGTTGGTGGTGGCCACCCGCCCGTCCACTGAGCCGGAGTTGTAGTCGGCGGACAACTCCGGCGCGAGCTGACCGGGCACCGGCGGCACCCGCATCGGGTACGACCAGGTGAAGCTGCCGTTCTGCGCGGAGACCTGCCACTGCCCGGACGGGGCGAGCGAGGTGGCCTTGTAGTCGCCGGTCGAACCCTCCGGGGCGGCGGCCAGCGCGTACACGGTCCCGCCGGAGTCCGCCCGGACCTGGGCGGTCACCTGACCGCTGCCGAGATTGTTGCGGGACGGGAAGTCGACCGTACCGGTCCGGCAGGCGGTCGCGTCCGGCGTGGTCGCCGCGCAGGCGGGCATCCGTACGAGACGGAGCCGGGACGCCCAGTCGCCGCCGTACGCGTGGCGGAAGCCGTCGTAGCTCACCGTCACCGACACCGGGTCGCCGGCCGGGACGGTCGCCGTGGTCGACGCCGTGCCGCTGTTGGCAGCGGGCGCCCCGCCGGTACGCGCGATCCGCAGGAGTACGCCCTCGACGCCGGCCTTCGCGGCGGCGTCCTTGCCCAGCATCTCCACCCGTACTGTGCCGGGCTGTGCCCCGGACACCCAGACCGGCAGCTTGCCCGCCCGGGTCGACGTACGGGCCACGGCCACGTCGGCGGTGCTCGCGGCCGGCCAGCTCACGGCCGACGCCGAGAACGCGCGCGGAGCCGGGGGCGAATAGGGCCGCAGCGGTACCGCGGTGACCGGCACCGACGGCAGTTTCTGCGGTGCCATCGGCGTGACCGCCGCGGCGACCGCCTCCGCCGGGAGCACCACGGCGGCCGACGCCACCAGCGCGACGGACAGGGCAGCAGCGCGTCTCATCGGGATTCCCTTCATAGCCGGACCACCACGTAACCGAGAACCTTTTCGACCCGCTGGCCCTCGCAGCCCGCGTCGGTCGAGTCGAACCGCTCCACGACGTTGCCGGTGGAGCCGATCACCTGGCAGCGGAGCAGCGGCACGCTTTCCATCCCGGACGGCGGGGCCGTCCAGATGGAGCCGGTCGTCTCGACGACCGCCTTGCCCTCGCAGCCCGGATCGGTGGACGAGAACGTGTCCGTCCCGTCCTGGCACACCCGTAGCGCGACCGTGCCGGGCAGGCCGACCCGCGAGATGATGCCGAGTGACCCCTCCGGCTCGTACGTGGCCGGCATCCGCTGCGCGCTCGACCGGTGTTCACCCAGCCCGTCTCGCTGCCGGTAGCGGATGAGACTGCTGTAGATGCGGGCGTACCCGAGCAGCCCCTCCACCTGCTCTCGCTCGCAGTTGCTGGCGAGGGAGACGAAGTGGTCACCGGACATCCGGCACCGGTACAGCGGGGTGGTCGGCACGTCCGCCGGCGCGGACACGTAAACCGGGCCGAGTTCGCCGAGCACGTGCTGCCCCTCGCAGTCCGCCTGCGCGGACTCGAACTCGTCGGTGCCGGCTAGGCAGGAGTAGAGCATCCGGGTGTTCGGGGCGTCCGCCGGCGCCGGATAGCCGAGCGGGCTCTCGTAGTGGTACCCGCGGGGTATCTCGCCGTTGCTCACCAGGTGGTCGCCGAAGTGGTCGACCCACCGGCTGAACTGTCCCGTGTAGGCGCTCGGGGTGTCGGTCGGCGGAGTGCGGTAGTCGGCACGGATCTCGTCGACCGACCGGGCGCCGGTGTAGAGACGGACGTGGTCGACACCACCGCCCCAGTACGACACCGGTACGCCGTTCAGCTTTCCCCGGCCGACGACCACGTCACCACCCATCGGCCACAGGAACAGGGTGCCGGGCGCGACCGGCGTGCTGCCGGCGATCGCGCCGTTGACGTAGAGCAGCAGCTTCTGGGCCGCCGCGTCGTACACCCCGGTCAGCTCGGTCCACTCGCCCGGCTGAGCGGCCTCGGCCGAGGTCACGATCAACAGGGGCGGATTGTCCCGGTCCTGCAGCGCCAGTGCGAAAATCCAGTGTTTGCTGGGCCCGTCGTAGCCGAGCGCGAAGCCGGAGCTGTCGCCGCCGTCCTGGCTCACCAGCGCCTGGGATCTGTCGTTGGCGCTGTCCAACAGCGCGTACGCCGACACGGTAAGGCTACCGCCGGCGCGTATGGCCGCCACACCGGTGTCCAGGGTTCCGGTGCGGCCGTCGAGGCGCACGGCCGAGTCGCCGACCGCGGCGACCGGGGTCCAGGTGGCGCCCCCGTGCAGCGTGACATCCCGGCGGTTGCCCGACACGTCGCCCGCGGTAGTGCCGGTCCCCTCGTCCAGCGGCCAGAACCCCTCATCGGTGACCGCGTTGGCCAGCTCTCGGATCTCCTCTGCGGACAGCAACCGATCGTAGAGCCGGACGTCGTCCACCGCGCCCTTGAAGGAGTCCGCCGATCCGCCGTCGAACTTGGCCCGGCCGATCTGCACCGGGCCGATGGCCGGCCACGGCGTGGACTGGGTCGCGGTCCGCCCCTGCTTGACCCCGTCGACGTAGAGCGCCAACTCGCCGGTCGACCGCTCGTAGGTGCCGACGAGGTGGGTCCAGCGGCCAGTTATGGCGCTCAGGTTGGAGACGGCGGACCGGCGCGGCGCGCCCGACGAGTCGCTGTCCAGCATCGTGAAGTTCCACTTGTGTTCGACCGGGTCCACCTGCAAGTAGAACCCGCTCACCTGCTCGCCGTCCTCGCTCACCAGGGTGCGCCACTTGTCGTCGACGACGTCCGTACGCGCCCAGGCGACGACGGCGAAGGTGCCGTCGGTACGCACCGCCGGCCCACCCGTGGTGGCGACGTACCCGCCGTCGAAGGCGAGGGCGTCGTCCTGTCGGCCGGCGGTCCACCGCGCCCCGGCCGGATTCCCGCCGATGCCGGTGACCGTGCCATCGTGCCCCCGACCCGACCCGTCCGGCGCCTCGGCGGCGCTCTGGTAGCCGTCCAACCGCCAGTAGCCGACGGGCGGGGTGCCCGCGCCGACGAAGAACTCGTACCGGTAGATCGGCCCTAGGTTGCCGGCCTTGTCCTGGCTGCGGACCCACAGCGCCTTGGACCCGTCACTGGGCGGGGTGATCAGGACGGTGGCGCTGCCGCCGACGGCGTTCGCGGCCACGTACCGTTTTGGCTGGTCGTGCAGGTCGTAGAGGTAGCCCTGCACGTCGCCCACCCCGTTGGCGCTGAATGTGAACGTCCCGGTGCGACCGATCCCGCCGCCGAGGTCGCGCTCCGGGTAGTCGGTGGACTTGACCATCGGCGCCTTGTCCGGCGAGGTCCGGTCGACGGTGGCCTCGCACCAGTTCGACCACGCGCTCCAGTCCAGGCCGTCGAAGGTCTGCGCGTGCCAGGCCAGCGTCTCGCCGTCCTTGTACGCCGAATCCGGAACCTTGATCTGGAACTGGGTGCCAGAGGGCTGGTTCAGCGTGGTGGTCTCGCCGCGCTTTGCGCCGTTACGCAGAAACCACTCAAACTTCACCGCGACGTTGCCGCCGTCCGGGTCGGACGCGGTCGTCCGCAGGTTCGGCCCGGTGACGCCCAGGTACGCCTGGTTCGGCGTGGTGCCGCACGCCTGCCCCTCCGCCGACAACCCCGCCGGCACGTTTGGATAGCTGTTGAAGTGCACGATCAGCGTCGCGCTGTTAGGGTCGAACTTCTTCCACGCCTTCGGGTCGCGTTCGTCGCCGCCCGCCCGCAACATCAGGGTCGTGGTGGTCCAGCGGTTGTTCACCGAATTCGTGACGGCGGACCCGGCGGGAAACCCCAACGACCTGCCCGGGCAGCGCACGCCGTCGTAGCCGGCGGCCACCAGTTGCGAACCCAGTTTCTGCCCGATCCACGGCTGGCTGTTCCAGGTCGTGCCCGGGTTGATCGCCCCGGTCTCATAGAGTTCCACGTCTCGGGCCTCGCAGGACGGCGACCACCATTCGAACGCGTTGAACTCGGCGCCGAGGATGTGTTTGCCGAACAGAGGCGCCACGTCGAACTGGAAGTAGCTGCGGGCCAGCACGACCGGGACGTCCCAGCTGCTGTAGCCCACCTTCGCGGCGTTGTCGCCGTCGCCGAACCAGTACGACTGGCCGGCGTAGTCGCCCGGGATCCCGTACACCAGGGCCCACGCGGTGCGACCGGCATTGAAGTCGGGGTCGATTTCCAGCGGGAACTTCGCGTCCTCGGCCGTGAGCAGCTTCCGGTCCGGGATAACCGTGAGGCTGTCGGCGTCCAGCTCGACCGTCATCCCGGCCTGCCGCGAGCCGGCATCCCACATGCGGGGCTGCCCGGCCTGGAAGACCTCCCGCCCCGCGCGGTCGACCGCGACCAACCCCGGGCCCGTACGCCGCACCGAGACCCCGGCCGTCTTCAGCCCGAAGGACAGCCTCGCCAGCCTCGGATCACGGGCCGCCGCCCGGTTCTTCACCACGAGTACCTGCCGGTAGCCCTGCGATGTCGCCCGCATCCGCAGGTCGACACCGGGCAGCACCTCGCGGTATGTGGCGGTGTCCCGGTCCAACTCCGGTCGGGGCAGCGCGCCGGGCCAGTCGAGCGCGAGCTGGTTGTCGCCGTCGGCGAGGCGGACCAGCGGGGCGTCGCCACCGCCCGAGAAGCTCACCGCCACGGCGCCGGCCGCCGGGGCCACCATACCGTCGACACCGAACCGCAACGTTGTGTCGATCGGCACCCACGAGGAGCCCTTGCGCGCCCGTACCGGCTGGGCGTGCTGCTCCATCGTGTACGTCCCGTCCGGGTTGGCGAAGACCTGCGTGGTCGGCGTGGCCAGCTCGGCGACCTCGATCCGTTGGCCACTCGCCCGCGCCTGGGCCGCTGGTGATCCCCGCCCGCCCGCGTCCTGCGAGCCGATCGCCGCGCCCGGCCCGGTCGTGACTGGCCGGCCGGACGCCGCGGCCAGCGCCTGCGGGGTCCCGACCACAACCTGACCCGCGCCCAACTGGGTTGTCAGTGCCGCGATGACCAGCACCCTGCCAACACGACGGCCCGCCACGAGCCCACCCCCGACCGTACCAACGCTCAGACACCGGACCACCCGACGCCGGCCAGTAGGAAATCAGAGGGCACTATCCGATGGATATCCGTTCGCTCACCGTGCGGCCGACTGGGCCCGCTCCGGCGCTGCCCCGGAACCGCGTTCCAGGGGGCAGGTGATACAGCCGGCTGACGGTCTCGGTGCGGGGCCGGCCGAGGTGGTCGCGGCAACCGACCAGCAGCGGCAGCGCGCGACGAGGGCGTTATCGACGGTGAACCTGCCGCAAACCCTCGGTGCGCAGCTCGGGCACGTCACACTGTGCGTGTCGGCCCGAGTCGGTCTTGCGGCCCTGGCCGGTGGCGAACCCCGGACCCGGCGGAGTTTCGCGGGCAGGTCGATGAGTCTCACTATCGATGACCAGGCGCTGGGTGACGTGCCGGCTGATACCGTTGCAGCCCCAATGAAGCACCGGCGATCCGAGCACCTGCCGGCTGAGGGCGAGCATGGCCTGATAGCCGTCCACTGACCTCATCGCATATCAACTTCGGACGGCGGTACCGGTAGGGACAGCGGCTGGACGCTCGCCCGGGGAGTCCAAGCCGGCACCTATGGGGGGGTCAATGCCGGGTGGCTACGCTCGGCGCATGTCCACAGAACCTCTACGCTGCGCCGGAGCCCTCGTCGTAGACGGCGAGAGCAGGATCTTCTTCCAGCGACGGTCTCCGCACCGGAAGCTCTTCCCTAGTGTGTGGGACATCGTCGGTGGCCACCTCGAACCGGGCGAGACCATCGAGGAAGCGTTGTGTCGGGAGGTCACCGAGGAGACCGGCTGGACTGTCTCCTCGGTGCTGGCCCCAGTCGGCGAATATCGCTACACCGGAGACGACGACATTGAGCGAATCGAAACTGACTTCCTCGTTCGCGTCGATGGCGACCTTTCCCGGCCGCGGCTGGAGCCGGGCAAGCACACCGAGTTCCGGTGGCTCGCCGAGAACGAAATCGGGTTGCTTGACGAACACCGCGAAATCAATCACGGGCTGATCCGACGGATCGCCGAGGACGGCTTCCGCGAACTGCACTCGATCGGTCTGTGACCGGCCTCGTCCCGCTCACGCCGTGCCAGGCTCTCGGCCGTTCGGTACCGAAGGATCGTCGTCGGTTGCGCGTGCCACGCCCTTCGACGCCGAACTCTCAGGCACAGCGTCTGGTAATCACCATGGTTCTCCATAAGCTCGTTGACGCCGACCAACCTGTCCCTGCGGACGGTGTCTACGGTGTCGTTTTCCCGGCGTACGACAGTCCTCCGCCGAAGCCCAGCAGCAGCACCGGTGCACCGGGCTGCAACTCGCCGCGCTCCAGCAGTTTTGACAGCGCGACCGGGATACTGGCCGCCGAGGTGTTGCCCGATTCGGTGACGTCGCGGGCGACGTCGCCCGGCCCTGACGGTCCCGGATGGTCTGGAAGAGCGCGTCCTCGGCACTGGCGGCGACGGGGGCTGTCGCAGTCGCCGGTGGTGCGGATTCACCACACGTTCGGGTTGCAGCCGTGGCGGGCCGAGTCGTTCAAGCCGTCGGCCGACCCGTCGTGCGTGGACAGGGTCCGCGATGTGATGGGCCTGTACCTCGATCCGCCTGAGCGGGCTCTGGTGCCCTGTGTTGACGAGAAGTCCCAGGTTGACGAGAAGTCCCAGATTCGGTCAATCTCGCTTCGATCATCTGCGTGACGAGCCGCGTGGCGTGGGCTGCGCGGGGCACGTCGAATGTGTCGGCGGGGCCGGTCAGGGTCACCGCGGCTACGGGATGTCCGGCGGTACGCACGGGTGCGGCGACGCCGGTCATCCCGGTCTGGAACTCACCCCGGTCCACGGCATACCCGCGGCGTCGGGTCGCCCGCAACTCCGCGTACAGGCGCGGCCGATCGGTGATCGTCGCCGGGGTGCGCGCGGTCAGCGGCACTCGGTCGAGGATGGTGTCGACCCGCTCGGGCGGGCAGAACGCGAGGAGCGCCTTGCCCGCCCCGGTGCAGTGCGGCGGGAACCGACCGGCGACCTGCGTGTCCAGCCGGGGCCGGCGGTGGGAGGCGACCTTGGCCAGGTAGGTCACCGCGTCGCCGTCCAGCACGGCGAGTTGCGCCGTGCAGCCCAGGGCGCCGTGCAGGTCGGCCAGGTACGGGCCGGCGGCGTCCAGCAGAGTGATGCCGGCTTGCCCGGCCAGGGTACCGAGCTCGAACAGCCGCAACCCCAGCCGCAGGCCCTCGGGCCCCTCGGTGAGCAGCCGCTGGGCATGCAGCGTAGCGACGATCCGGTTGACCGTCGCCTGGGGCAGACCGGTCGCTCGGGCCAGGTCCCGACGACTGATGGCACCGTCCTGGGCGACGGCGTCCAGCAGGGCCATTACCCGGCCGATCATCGAGGTAGGCGACTCGCGACTCACTCAGTGATTCTGCACTCGTAGGGCCGCTGCCACGACCCGTACGGTCACCCGGGCGACCACGAAAGGACCCACGAATGAGCACCTCGGCCGTGTACGTCATCACCGGTGGCACCCGCGGGATCGGCGCGGGCGTTGCCCGGCAGCTGGCCGGCGTTCCCGGACGCGCGTTGCTGCTCGGCTATCGCGGCAACCACGACCGCGCCCGCCAGGTCGTCGCCGACCTCGACCGGCCGGACAGCCCGGTGCGGGCACTGCCCTGCGACGTCAGCGATCCGGCTCAGGTGAAAGACCTGTTCACGTCCGCCGACGCGATAGGCCCGCTGGCCGGACTGGTCAACAGCGCCGGCATCCTCGAACAGCAGTGCACCTTCGACCAGATCACCCCGGACCGGTGGGCCCGGATCCTCAGCGTCAACGTCATCGGCCTCGCCACCTGCTGCCGCGAGGCGGTGGTGCGGATGCGCGACAGCCCGCTACCGGACCGGGCGATCGTCAACATCTCCTCCAAGGCCGCGGACCTGGGCGCGGCGGGCGAGTACGTGGACTACGCCGCCAGCAAGGCAGCCGTGGACACCCTGACCCGGGGCTTGGCGCTTGAGGTGGCTCGCTACGGCATCCGGGTGACCAGCGTGCGCCCCGGAATCATCGACACCGAGATCCATGCCACCGGCGGCGACCCCGAGCGTGCTCACCGGCTGGGACCTCAGCAGCCGCTTGGTCGGGCCGGTACTGTCGACGACGTCGCGAGGGCCGTGGCCTGGCTGCTGTCGTCCAACGCCGGCTTCGTCACCGGTACCACCCTCGACGTCACCGGCGGACGCTGACCAGCTACCGCACCCGCCCCAGGGACCGGTCATGACACGGGAGATAGTGATTCTGGCCAGCGCCACCGGCACGGCGCTGAACGCGGTCTACGTTTGGCCCCAGGTCACCCGGGCAGCCCGGACCACGGCGGGACTGGCCACCGGTACCGTACTGCTCGGCTGCACGGCCCGGCTCGCCTGGACCTGTTACGCAGTCATCCAGCACGACCCGGGACTGTTGGCCGGGCAGACGCCACCGGCGCTGGCCTTCCTCACCCTCGCCGTCTTGGTGATCGTCCGCCAGCCCGCCCGCAGAACCCGCGTGGTGACCGCACTCGCCCTGGGCAGCGCCGCGACCCTCGCCGCGGCGTGGTACCCACCGCTGCTGGCCACCATAGCGATCGCCACCGCCGCCGTGACCGCCGTGCCGCAACTGTTCGGGCCATTCACCCCAGGCGCCGCCGCGGGCGTGTCAGGGCACACGTACGCCTTGGCCGCCACCGCGAGCGCCATCTGGCTCAGCTACGGGCTTCTTACCGCGAACCCGACCGTCTACCTGACCCACGCCCTGATCCTGCCCACCAGCGTCCTCGTCGCGATCCGGATCCGACTCGCCCGCCGCCGAGGACCACCGCTGTCACCAGCGCTATCGCTTAGCTAGCACGGGCCGTCAGTACCAGGACATCGTCATACCCGCGTCCGCGCGAACGGCCGCGTTGTACGTCTCCTTGAGGTCGGCGAAATACAGCCTGAAGTACTCCTCGTCGTCGCCATTGACGTTCTCGGTCGTTCGTAGGCCCGTCATGAACTGCTCGACAGTGACGGACGAAAGGCGCCCCCAAAAGGCCCTGACCTGCTCGGGGGTGAGCCGGCCCACGCATCCTTCCTCCGCCCCCTCGGCGTCGACGCCGTCCGGACCCCCCACCCCGTGAACGATCTCGTCGCCGTCGAGCCCCAGTGCCTCCAGCCCTACGCGGAGGTAGTACGCGCTCTCGTCGAGGTCGTAGCTACCAAGCTTCTTTCCGTCCCTGACGACGTCGATGTAGATGCAGACCCCCACGATCGCCTCCCTCGTACACCGTGACCTGACCTTCGGCCAGCATAAATGTGTGTGGATCTTCGGGGTGACCGGTACGTGGCACGGCCGCGCGACAGTGGGCGGTTCGTCGATGCCCGCTCCGAGCGGCCGGATTGGGAGAAGTCCCCGCCCTGTGCTGGTCAACCTAGGCGGCGAGCACCCCGAGCCCGAGCCCGAGCCCGACGATCCCACCACCAACGCAGACTCGGCCACCACACCAAGCGAAAGATCAAGGGACGTTGGAGTATTGGAGCAAACGATCTTCCGCGACAGGCCACTTCCGCACCAAGGCCCGCCGCTACTGCATCACCTTCCAATTCCTGCGGGACGCCCGCGTCACCATCCGCCGCGACGAGGACCAGGCCGCCAGGCAATCCGAAATCCGCGTTGTCGACCCCCCGACGGCGCCACCCTCGTCGTCGGCCCGCTCACATTCGCCGGAATCGGCTGGCACACCACCGGAGATGCCCCCCAGCACCGCCGCCGCCTGGCGCTGGCGCTGTTCATCGTGCCGTCGGTACGGAGGTGGCGACACGGCCACGCCGGGCACACGCCACGACGACGAGCATCGCGACCGCGGCCAGCATGGCCCAGTACAACGGCTCCAAGCCGTGCCGGGACAACGCCGTGAACAACGTGCCGCCGGAGAACGAGCCTAACGGTTCGCCGACGGCCATCGCGATCTGCAACAGGACAAACGCCTCGATCACGGGACGGCTGCCCGAGATTTCGGCGAACGCGGTGCTGACGAACGGCGTGAAGAACGTTTCCGCGATCGAGAACACCACGACGGCCACGAAACAGCCCGCAATCAAGGCACCAAGACCGGCCATGGACGCGAACGCGGCCGCGAAGATGCCGACGCCGATCAACAGGAATCGCGTCGGCGGCATTCCGGTGTCCAATCGGCGATTGGCGTGTGCGGAAACCGGAATCTGTACCAGCACGACGAGTACCGCGTTGGCGGTGAAGAACGACGAACGCAACAACGGCGACGTGGTGATCGAGCTGATGTGCAATGTCAGCGCCGAGAATAACTGTCCATAGAGGAACCACCCGGCAACGGTGATCGCCATCACTGTGCGCACCTGCGGTTCGGTGACGATGGAGCGGATGGCACCCAGCACCGTCGCCTTCCGCTCGTCGTTGTCGCCCGCGCGCACACCGGCCGGTACGGCGAACGCGACGGCGACGGCGCCGATCGCGTACAGCGCCGCCGGCACCAGTACGGTCAGGCCGTGTCGGTCGCTGCTGAACAGCAGGTTCGCCGCGATCGGGCCGACGGCCGCGGCGACGTTGACGGCGACCTGCACCGCGGAGAACGCCGTGTTGCGAGCCGCGGCCGAGGGCAGTGCCAGCGCGATGTACGTGCGCGCCATCAGCGTGTTCACACTGATCCCGGTGCCCGCGAGCGCGAGGCAGACCAGCGTGGGCACCGGACCGGACGCGACCGCCAGCAGGCCGAACCCGATGGCCGGGATGAGCAGTCCGCCCGCTGTGGCCGCGCGGATGGTCAGCGTGCGCAGAATGCCGCCGAGCAGCAGGCAGGCCACCCGGACGGAGAACGCCAACGTGAACAGCGCGGTGCCGACGAACCAGGCGGACGAGTGCCGCGCCTCCGCGAACAGCAGCGGAAGCGTGGGCAGCAGGGTGTAGTAGCCAAGATTGGCTACCAGATAGTTCAGAAAGACAGCGGTACTGACTTTTCTGACCTCACCACGCTCGACTGGCTCGATGACCTTGTACGTGTTACTCGCCACCCGACTCGCCCCTAATCGCCTGTTTTGCCGGCACGGAACAAGCAGCATATCGAGCAGGTGGCCGTACACTATGCTCCAGTTTTGTGGCTGTCGAGTGGACCAGTTCGCTGGATCTCATCATCGACCTGAACCCCAGCCAGGGGATCCGGCAGGGCATCGAGACCGCCGTTCGCGACGCGATTCGGGATGGCAGGCTGCGGTTGGGCACGACATTGCCGTCCACCCGCGCGCTGGCCCGCGACCTCGGCGTCGCGCGCGGCACGGTCAACGAGGCATACAGCCAGCTCGCGGCCGAGGGATACCTGCTCGCCCGGCAGGGGGCCGCTTGCCGGGTGGTCTGGGTGCCGCCGCCTGCCGAGGAATCGACCGTGCCCGCGACCGAGGAGACACGCCACTGGGATCTGCGGCCAGGCCGGGCGTACAGCGCCAGCTTTCCGCGCCAGGTCTGGGCGAAGGCCGTCCGCCGCGTGCTGCGAGACATCCCGGACGAGGCACTCGGCTACGGCGACAGCCAGGGCACGTTCGCGTTGCGTGACGCCCTGACCACGTATCTTGGTCGGGCGCGAGGCGTGCGGACCGACCCGGGCCGACTGCTGGTGTGCAGCGGTTTCACGCAGGCGTTGACCGTCGTCTGTGGCGCGCTCCGGGCGATGGGCGCCACGACCCTGGCCACGGAGAATCCGAACGCGCCCCGGTTCCGCGAGATCGTCCGACAGATGGGTCTGGACGTGGTGCCCGTACCGTGTGACGAGGACGGCCTGCGGGTGGACCACCTGGCTCATCGGTCGGCAGATGCCGTGCTGGTGACGCCGGCCCACCAGTACCCGCTGGGCGGGACATTGTCCGCAGCACGCCGCGCCGCGCTGGTCGAGTGGGCGCGGGACAACGACGCGCTGATTATCGAGGACGACTACGACGGCGAGTTCCGCTTCGACCGGCATCCGGTGGCCGCGCTCCAGCAGATGGATCCCGATCACGTGGTCTACGCGGGCACGGCGAGCAAGACGCTGGCGCCCGGCATCCGGCTCGGCTGGGTCACGCTGCCGCCCGCCATCCGGGAGGCTGTCATCGCCGAGAAGGACCGGCTGGACCGGGGCAACAGCGTGCTGGACCAGTTCGCGCTGGCCGAGCTGATCGGCTCCGGCGAGTTCGACCGGCACGTCCGCCGGATGCGGGTCGTGTATCGGCAGCGCCGCGATCAAGTGCTCGATGTGCTGGCGGAACGAGTGCCGGAGCTGCAGGTCAGGGGCATCGCCGCCGGTCTGCATCTGGTCGCCGTCCTGCCCGGCATGACCAGCGAGGAGCAGGTGCTGGCCGAGGCGGAGCGGAACTCGTTGCTGCTGCACTCGCTCACCGAGTACTGGCACGAGCCGGACGGCGACCGGCCGCAGGCAGTGATTGTCGGCTACGGAACCCCGGCGGGACACGCCTTCCGGCCCGCGCTGCAGGCGCTCGCGTCAGCCGTAAGCGCCGCGATGGTCACTCCACGTCGAATACGACCTGCGCCTTGAGCTCCGCGATCAACTTGTCGACCTCCTCAGCCGTGTCCGCACCAACCACGAACGCGCCGTGCCGGCCGAACGCGTCCGCTACCGGGTGGACCACATCCCCAGGCGCGATCGTGAGATCGGCAGCCAGCACGTTCGGATGAGCGGTCAGCTCCGCCCAGCCGTGGACGGCACGCAGATTCCCCGGCGGGCAGAACAGGAACTCGGCACCCGCGGCGCCCCGCGATGCCGGGACGAGTGCCGGCGTCGCGCCGAGTAGGTCGTCGACAAGCGTGCCGTAGAGCTCCAGTCCCGGGCGGGTGTGCTCGACGAGCGCATGGATGAAGTCGCCACCGGGCCGGTCGTGTAGTTCGCCGAGCACGACTCCCTCGTCGGTGGTCCAGAACTCGACGTGGAAAATGCCCCTGGCGATGCCCGCGGCGAGCAGCGCGCGCTGGACGGCATCGACCACCTCGACGGTCGTGGCGTGGTCCAGCCCGGCGGGCACCCGGTGGCCGACCTCGACGAACCCGTCCGCCACGGACTTGCTGGTCAACGCCAGCACCTGCGGCACGCCACCGACCATGACGCCCTCGGCGGAGAACTCCTCGCCGGACACGAACGTCTCGATCAGGAACTCCGTCCGCGCCGGCAGCGAGCCCATCGCCGACGGCGGCGCGCCGAACCTCGCCAGCGCGGCGGGCAGGTCCGCGACGCTGTCGAGCCGCGAGACGCCGATGCTGGCCAGTCCGTTCCGCGGTTTGACGATCCACGGGCCGGGCGCGTTGTCCCGCATGAACCGCTCCGCGTCCTCGGCCGACTCGCAGAGGGCGACCGCCGGCTGCCGGAATCCCGCGGCCCGCAGGCGTTCCCGGCACAGGTCCTTGTTGCGGATCAGGTTGACGGCCTCGGGACTGTTGCCGGCCAGGCCGAGTTCACGTGCCAGGACGGCGGTGGAGAACACGGCGAGTTCGCGAATCGTGAGCACGGCGTCGATGTCGGTCCTCGTCGCCGCCCATACCGCGCAGGCCGCCGGGTCGTGCACCTCGAGTGGCACGATCTCGTCGACCCGGGCCAGTTCCTCGGCCGAGGCGTGCTCCAGGTTCGCGGGCGTGTCCGCGCCGATCAGCGTGATGCCGCGCCGCCTGGCCTGCTCGCTCAACCGCCGGATCTGGTCCCTGCCCCAGGACGTGAGCACCGTGTTGCCGATGACGAGAAGCTTCGGAGATGCCATAGAGCCAGGCTAGGCATGGACGGCCCAGGGCTCATGCGCCAGTGGCCGGCGCCGCCGGTGGACCAGTTGAGTCGGACACCACGACGTAGCGGGCGGCGGCGCGGGCAACGCCATCGTCACCCGGCCGGGCGACCGCCTCCGCATAGATCTTTCTCCCGTGCACGACGTGCAACTCGTACTGATGTGCAACATCGCACCGACCGGCGCGGACCGGTGGTAGTCCCGCGACGGCCGGGTGAGCCTGGCTCTGCCCGGCGCGCCGATCTGGATGGGTGAACCCCTCGTCAGCCTCGCGCTCAAGGTTGCCGAGCGTAGAGCGATTCACCCGCCTCTACAAGAGCATGAAGCTCGGAGTCTTCGCACTCGTGTTTCGCGGCCGGCACAGAGGCGGTCAGCCCGCACCCACCAGCGAAGCGTCCGCAGTCGAATGGTGGTTTCCAAACCGGGTCAAGGCGGAGATAGGCGAAGCATTCGCCATCCGGATCATCGACGCCCTCGCACCCGACAAGGGCGTCCGCTTCGCTTCCACGACGGCATCCACCTACTAGACTGACCCGCCCACGCCGCCGGCCGGCTCACCCGGAGGCCAAAACGGTCAACGCTGCCGACAGTGCGGCGAGTCGTCTGCCCCGCCTGATGATGCTCGATCCTGACACGCTTTTCCACTCCTGAACGGCTAGGTTCCTTTCCCGGCCTGGCATAGCCCAGACTCGTGCCCTGCGTTGCGCTCGTTCCCGGCTCGGGTTCCCGGACTAAGAGTGAAGCCGGAGACGATGACCGCTGACTGACCGTTTCCTCTCGTGACGGCTAGCGATCTACGATGCGTAGACCGCCAAGCCGTGCGACCGGCGGATGATCGAGCGCGCCTGGGCGGCGTCCGGGTCCCGGCCGCGCGGGTCACGGAACGACAGCCGGTCGAAGCGGCGTTCACCCACATGACGTCGAAGATCAAAACTTTTGGGTCCGGTTCGGGCACGTGAGCCACCGTGAGCCGCGGGTACCGGTGGGCGAGCCCACGCAGCCGGCTGAGAGCGTGTTGTCGCTATGCGCGAGGTCGTGGCCGAGTCTGTAGCCGGCTTCGCGCCCTCGGCCCGCGCGTTGTCGAAGCAGCAGAGCGTGAACGCGTGCCCGGGCAACGCCTCCCGGTAGAACGCCAGCAGGGCCGGGTCGACCCGGGGTCGCTTGTGCCGGGGCACCCGGACAGCGCGTCGGTGATCAGCGTCGGATCGACGGCGAGCACCACCGGGTAGACGCTCGAAGACCTCGACCTCGTCGGGCTTCCACCCCATCCAGTCGATACCGGAGTCGACCGGGAGCGGACGGACGGCGTCGAGCATGCTGGGCAGCACGCCGGCGTGCGATCCCGCCGGGACGAAGTGCCGCGGGTCGAGCCGGCGCGCCGGCAGGTGCAGCAGCATCGCGTTGGGCCCAGCGGCCCGGTTCGTCGCCGTGTTCTGGTAGCCGAGCACCTCGATCGGGCCGCACCGCGGTGCCGGCGGCGAGCGCCGTACAGGACCGTTCCGGAAAACTCGGCGAGGTCGAGCGACACGCACACGCCCGCACCGTACCGGAACGGCCAGTTGGAAGGGCTCAGCGGAACAGGTGGTCGAGGTAGTAGTCGATGGTCTCGGTTGCCTGCTGGGGGGTGCGCAGGCCGAGGACGACGGGTGGGCCCTGGGAGTCCGCGATGCCGAACAGCAGCTCCGCCTCCCGGGCGGGGTCGCGTTCCGGTGCGATGTCGCCGGTTTCCTGAGCGGTACGGATGAGGCCCGCGAGCAGGTCGAGCAGGCGGGGCAGGCCCTCGATGTAGAGGGCCCGCAGCTTGGGGCTGTCGATCATCCGGATGAGGTAGGCCACCCCGACCAGCCACTCCCGGCGGCGCTGGCTGCTGTCGGGGATCATCTGGAGCATCAGCCAGCGCAGCGCTTGCCGGGGTGTGGGGTCACCTTCCGGCCATGACTGCTGGTTCCAGCGCTGCTGGATCAGCCAGTCCTGGTACTCGATCGCGTAGGCGAGCAGGTCGTCCTTGCTGGCGAAGTAGTGCTGGATGCGCCCGATCGAGACACCTGCCTGTTCGGCCACCGTGCGCAGGGAGATCGCTTCCAGTCCCCGCTGCGCAACGATGTCCAGGAGTGCCTCGGTGATGTGATCCCGGCGGGCCTTGTGGTCGACCTGTCGCGGCACCCTGATCGTCACCTTCCCTTCCTCGCGGTTTGCGCTTCTGGCCGGATCACCTTACGGTTCAGGTAGCAATACGATCATATTGTAACGTCCTCGTACTCGAAGGAACGGAAGTCGGATCATGCGGAAACCCTGCCCCCAGGCACCACCCAACCCCCGTCGTAACGGTGGATTCATGCGGCTCACGACGGGCTTTCCGGGCGGTGTCGCAGCCGTGTGTGCAGCGGTGGCCGTCGTCCTGGCCGGCTTGGCGTTCGGGCCGCAAGGCGCCCAGGCCGAGACCGGCCCGAGCACGGTGACCACCGATCAGGGCCGCCTCGAGGGCGTCATCACCCACGGCGTCACCACCTTCCAGGGCATCCCCTACGCGGCGCCGCCGGTGGGCGAACTGCGCTGGCAGCCCCCGGCCGCCCCGACCGCCTGGAATGGCGTCAGGAACGCGGCCAAGCCCGGTCCGGCCTGCGCCCAGCCCGAGGTCGAGGGCTCCTCCGAGGACTGCCTGTACCTCAACGTCACCACCCCCTCCACTACCGGTAGACGGCCGGTCGTGGTGTGGCTGCACGGAGGGGCGTTCAGCTCCGGCTACGGCGCCCAGTACGACGCGACCCGAATGGCGAAGCAGGGCGATGTCACGGTCATCACCGTCAATTCACGCCTGGGTGCCCTCGGCTTCTTCGCCCACCCCGACCTGCCCGACTCCGGGGACTATGGCCTGCAGGACCAGCAGGCCGCGCTGCGCTGGGTGCGCGCCAACGCCGCAGCCTTCGGCGGCGACGCAGGCAACGTCACCCTGATGGGCGAGTCCTCCGGCGGCGCGAGCGTGTGCGCCCAGCTCACCTCACCCACGGCCACCGGCCTGTTCCAGCGGGCGGTCATCCAAAGCGGCTCCTGCCTGCAGAACTGGCCCAAGAACACGATCGCGCCCGGCGACCCGGCCTCGGTCTACTGGGCCCCGGTCCAGGAACTCGCCGCGAAGGGCCGAACCGCGCTGGGCTGCCACACCCTCGCCTGCCTACGCGCCAAGCCAGTCCAGGAGGTGCTCACCCTCAACGGCCAGTTCCACCAGCCCGCCTACGGCACGGCCGTCCTGCCCACATCCCCCTCCCGAGCACTGGCCGCCGGCTCGTTCCACCGCGTGCCCGTCCTGCAAGGCAACACCCGCGACGAGCACCGCCTGTTCGCCGCCCTGTTCACCCTGGACGAACCCATCACCACCGCCCGCTACCACGCCCTGCTCACCGAGACTTTCGGCGAGCAGGACGCGGCCCGCATCGCGAGGCAGTACCCGCCCGGCGCCTCGCCCGCCCTGGCCTGGGCCGCGGTCAGCACCGACCGCAGCTGGGTGTGCCCCACCCTCACCGCGGACCGCCTGCTCGCCCGGCACGTGCCCGTCTACAGTTTCGAGTTCGCCGCCAGCGACAACCCGCTCCCCGACCTGCGGCCCGACTTCCCACTGGGCGCCTACCACAGCTCAGAGCTGCCCTACCTGTTCGGCATGGGCGACGTGCGCCTGAACGCCGAGCAGACCAAGCTGTCCGACCGCATGATCACCGCATGGACCACGTTCGCCAGGTCCGGCACGCCCGGCCACGGCTGGCAGCGCTATCCGTACACCATGCGACTGACCCCGGCCGCCGACACCGCCATCAACGCAGCGGCCGAACACCAGTGCGCGTTCTGGACGACGCAGCCATGACCCGGACGGCACCGACAGAGACACGCCCGCCAGAAGCCCATCACCGAAACCCCTATGGAGGAACACTCATGAACACCGACGACACCCCTCTCGCCGAGGCCGGCTACATCGCGGCCACCGCCGACGAACTCGCCCGCACGACGGGAGCGGACAAGGCCGCAGCCGGAGTCAGCCAAAAGGTCCTCTTCCGGCGCCGCGGGCGCATCGCCTTGTACCCCGACCGGCTCGTCCTCACCGACTGGTCCGACACCGGCGACCTCACCCTCACCCGCACCGACATCACCGCAGCCCAAACCCGCTTCACCAAGCTCTACGGCCGCTTCATCGGCGGCCTCCTCAACGCCGGCAAGCCCCTCATCCTCACCACCACCAACCCCTTTGCCGGCGAGATCTACCTGCTCATCAACCGCCACGAGTTCATGGAGACAACCGACGACAGGAAATGGGAGAAGCGGATCAACGACTGGCGCGCCAGCCAACTCCGCTGACACAGCCCTGCATCCGCACCGCCGCGAGCCTCCCGGTCAGGCCCGTGGCGGTGCGTACTTCCCGGTCGAGCCCCACAGCAGCCGGGGCCGGGGGCGTCGGCGCGGACGTCGACCCCGAGCGGGTCGGCCGCCGGGTGGCCAGCCGCACCGGAACGCACGGCGGGTACGCACAGCGGACGCTCGTACCGGCCAACGGCCTGGTCCCGGTGCCCAACGCGGTGGAGCTGACCGGCACGGCGGCGCTGCTGCACGACGGGTCACCGCCCCGGGCCTGGCTGACGTGGTACGCATCGAGCCGGGCGATCGGGTCCTCGTGACGGCGGCCGGCGGCGGGCTCGGCGTGCTGCTGGTGCGGCTGGCGCTGACGGCGGGCGCCCGGGGCGCCGCCAAGCTGCGGCGGCTCGCCGCGTCGGGCGCCAGCATGGACTATCCGGAACCGGACCCGATCGCACAGACAACACCTTGGCCTGACCGGCGACGACGCCAGCCTGACCGCCGCGCGGCTGCCCCGCGCGGAACTCAGCGACCTGGCCGACCTGCTGGCCACCGCCCGGAAGGGCACAACCGGCGCCGACCCGTCAGATGGCCCGGCTGACGATGACTGGCCGGTGGTGCCGGCCGCGCCGGAGCCCGAGAGGTGGGCCGAGGGTACCGACGCCGCCGGCGGGCTGCTCGCCGCCCCGTACGCCGCTACGACCGCCGAAGCCAAGGAGCCCGAAGAGCCTGTCGCGGGCGATCCCGTCGAACTCGAGGAGCAGGCCCTCGCCGATGCCGCCGCCAGGGCTCTATCCACTGAACTCGGCGCGTCGCCGGAACCCAACGACGACGGCGACGCCGCGAGCGCCGACGAGACCCGTACCGGCCATCGTCGCACTGCCTTCCCTGCCCTTGCAGACTCGGCGGCGCGTGACCTCGCCGATCCGCCGCCGGCACAACGACCCGGCCCTGGACGCCGACGTGCGACGGTGGTTCGACGATGACCCGGCCAGTCCCCGCGTCGCGATCCTCGGACCGGTCACCGTCGAGGCGCCCGGCCGGGTGCCTTCCGAACGGGTCCGCTTCTACGCCGAGATCATCACCTACCTGGCCGCGCGTGGAGAGCGCGGCGCCACAACCGACCAGTTCGACGAGGCGCTGTGGCCGGGCCAGCAGGTCAAGCCCGCCAGCCGGCGGGTTGACGTGTCCCGCGCGCGGCGCTGGCTCGGCCAGACCGCTGACGGCGAGCCATGGCTTCCGGACGCCACCAGCGACCGCCGGTACCGCCTGCGCGAGGGCTACTTGCTCGACTGGGACCTGTTCCGGCGCCTGCGCAGCCGAGGCGAGAGCCGGGGCCCGGCCGGCACGGGAGACCTGCGCCAGGCCCTCGCCCTGGTCCGCGGTGCGCCCCTGGCCGGCGCCGACGTGGCCTACTCGGCCGTGGCCCGCAACCCCTACACCTGGCTGCCCACCTTTGACATCGAGCCGCGCCACCTGACTTCCGGGATGGTCGACACCGTGTACCGCCTGGTCGAGCTGTGCCTGGACGCCGGCGACATCGCCGGCGCGCGGTGGGCAGTTGAGCAGGCGTGGCTGGCCGACCCGGACCGGACCAGCGACATCACCTGGCGGGATCTGCTGCGGGTGGCCGCCGCCGAGGGCAACACCGCTGAGCTCGACCAGATCCTCGACCAGCGAAAAGTAGAGGTACGGTTCACCGGTGACCATGGCGGAGGAACTGGCCGACGCCGTGCAGGGACGCGACCACTGGCACCTCGACGACTCCGCCGCCCGGTACGCCCCACCCGGATCAGGAGCGAACGTCCGAATCCAGCTCGTGGCGCAGCCCACCCGAAGGTCCGCAACATCGGCGCCAACCCGCGGGTCTCCGTCCACCTCGAGCTTGACCGGGGCGCCGAGCGGGACGGCGGCGTCGTGACGGTCGAAGGCGTCGCCCGGATCGACCCGCGACCGCTGTCCGCCGACGAAACGGCGGCGTATCTCGCCAAGTACGCGGACACGCCGCGCGCCGCCGGGCTCAGCGCGGCCGACTTCCTCGCGTCGTACTCCACCGTGATCCGCATCGAGCCCACCCGGACGCGCGTGTACTGAGGCCGGCAAGCCGCCCCCATCGAGGATGAGGGCGGCCGTCCGATCCGGTCAGGCGACGGTGCGGGGTTGGGTGGAGAGTCGGACCTGGCTCCAGCCGCTGTCATCCACGGCACCGAGCCCGGTCAGATCCGACCCGTTCAGGTCATAAGGATTCTCATCGACGTACCGATACAACGAGCCGTCCGACTTGTGCCCGAAGTAGACACCCCCACCCGGCGACATCAAACTGTCGAACACCTGCCACGTGGACGCCTTCAACACGGCACTCGTCCAATCCCCCGCACCACGAACCCGGTACGACATCAACCGCCCGTCAGCCACCGTCCCCGCGATCCAATCCGGACCCGTCGTCGTCAACGTCCGCAACGTGAACCCCGCATCAATCACCACCCGGCTCGTGATGTTGCCCGCCGCCGGCTTCGCCGCCGTCACCGTATACCGCTGCAACACCCCATCCGCGATCCCAAACAAATGACCATTCCCGTCGTACGCCAACAGATCATGCGTCCACCCCCCGCCCAAATACACCGGAGCACCGAACGTCAACGACGTGTCGTTCGTAACCACATCCACCCGATACAACCCACCCGTCGGCGACGTCACCAAAATCGTGTTGAAGTTCAACGTCGCCATCGCCCGCGGCACGAACCCCAACGACGCCCCCGACACCACCGCACCATGCGTACGCGCACCGGCGGCCACATCCACCACCGAATACGTCAACCGACCATCCGCCAGCACACCGTAGATCGACGCCGTGCCCTGGGGACCGCCGCCCCACTGGCCGAAGTCGGCGGCGTGCGCCTCGTCGCGGTCACAGTCGACGCCGTCGACGGTGATGCCGTTCAGCACCTGGCGCAGCTGCGCCCGGGAGTCCCAGCTGCCACCGGACCAGGCGTAGGTCTGCCATCCCCAGGTGACCTTGGCCGCGTTGAACAGCCGGCTCGTCACTCCGTACCCGCCGTAGACGCCGGTGCGGCCGCGCCCGATCACCGACGCGATGCCGTCGAAGTAGGAGTTGATCACGCTCTGCTGTGCCGACGTGGCGTCGAAGTCGACAGCGAAGTAGATCGGTCTGGTCGCCGGCATTCCGCAGGCGACCGCCTGGCGATTGGCTTCGGTGGCGTTCGCCGCGCCGGCCGCGTAACCGTCCAGCGCCTCGCCGGCCGAGGTCTCCCAGACGCAGACGAGGTCGAGGCCGGCGGCGCGGAGGGCGTCCGCCTCGGCCTTGGTGAGGTTCTTGCCGGAGGTGCTCCGGCTCAGATAGCGGCACACGAACGAGTACCCGGAGGAGACGATCACGCTGGGCCGTGGCCGACCCCAGGCGTAGTCGATGCCCAGGCGCAGCGCGGTGGTGTCGGCCGAGGCCGGGCCGCTGCCGAGGGTGAGCCCGGTCGCCGAGCCCAGTGCGGCGGTGCCGAGCGCGCCCAGCACCGTACGGCGGGAGAGCTGCTTCATGGCGTGCTTCACTCCTAGGCGACGGTGCGGGGTTGGGTGGAGAGTCGGACCTGGCTCCAGCCGCTGTCATCCACGGCACCGAGCCCGGTCAGATCCGACCCGTTCAGGTCATAAGGATTCTCATCGACGTACCGATACAACGAGCCGTCCGACTTGTGCCCGAAGTAGACACCCCCACCCGGCGACATCAAACTGTCGAACACCTGCCACGTGGACGCCTTCAACACGGCACTCGTCCAATCCCCCGCACCACGAACCCGGTACGACATCAACCGCCCGTCAGCCACCGTCCCCGCGATCCAATCCGGACCCGTCGTCGTCAACGTCCGCAACGTGAACCCCGCATCAATCACCACCCGGCTCGTGATGTTGCCCGCCGCCGGCTTCGCCGCCGTCACCGTATACCGCTGCAACACCCCATCCGCGATCCCAAACAAATGACCATTCCCGTCGTACGCCAACAGATCATGCGTCCACCCCCCGCCCAAATACACCGGAGCACCGAACGTCAACGACGTGTCGTTCGTAACCACATCCACCCGATACAACCCACCCGTCGGCGACGTCACCAAAATCGTGTTGAAGTTCAACGTCGCCATCGCCCGCGGCACGAACCCCAACGACGCCCCCGACACCACCGCACCATGCGTACGCGCACCGGCGGCCACATCCACCACCGAATACGTCAACCGACCATCCGCCAGCACACCGTAGATGGAGGCGTTGCCGGAGACGTCGTCAACGATGTTCTTGTAGCGCAGCGACTTGTAGGACGACGTCGGGTGCCCCTCCAGGGTCGCGCTGCTGAACGAGGCCCCGGTCCGCTTCACCAACGGCGTCGAGCCGAAGCTGTAGTACCAGAACCGGGTTTTCGCCGTGTCCTCCCAGCCGCCGAAGAGGATGGCGTGGTACGGGTAGCCGGACTCGGTGTCGTAGACGTCGTCGAGAAGGTCGCCCGGCTTGAGCTCGCTCCGGCTGATCGCGAACGTGTACGTGGAGTCGTCCAAGCCCTGCGTGTTCGGATCGGCGTTGAGGTGCCAGGCCATGCCGACGAAGCCCGAGCAGTCGCGCCGGTACTGGCGCGACCGAATGCCGTCCCACGTGTAGGCCGACTGGTTGTAGGTCAGGTCGGAGTCGTACCGGCGGTTGTACCAGTCGGTCGCGCGGCTGATCACCTCAGCGCGGGTGATTTGGCCGCCGAGCGACGACGCGGCGTGTGCGGGTGCCGGTGCGCTCATCGAGGTTAGGGTCGCGGCCACCACTCCGAGGGTGGCGGCGACCGAGGCGCTCATCGCCGTGGCTGTCAGCCGGCGGAGCGCTGTCTTCAGCGTCATGGGCGCAGAGTCTGGCGCGGCCGTCCACCCGGGCAACAGCGACAACCTGCACAGTCGACCTACACATTCGACGTAGCGGTGAGCGAGGGGCCGCGGTGGTGCGCTGTGGGCGAAGGGCCGGGGTCGCGCTCGCTGCGCAGTCGCAGCGCCCGCTCATCGAGGCCGAGGTCGCGCAGGATCTCGTCGCATGTAGAGCGGTGCTGGGCGGCGGTGGGCTCGCCCAACGCACGCAACGTCACGTCGAGGCGCGCGTGCACGCGGGCGGCCTCCAACGGCAGTCGCAGCCGCTGCCAGGTGCGCAGGGCCCGGTAGAACGGCGCCAGGGCCGCGTGGAGGTGCCCGCGGGCGAGCGCGAGGTCGCCCAGCGACCGGGCCGCGTACGCGGTGCTGCCGGCGTCGCCGAGCTCGTCGAACATCGCGAGCGCCCGGCCGACCAGCGTGCTCGCGATGTCCCACCGGCCCTGGCGGGTCGCCAGCTCACCGAGCCGCAGCTCGGCGTAGGCCAGGGCCGCCTGGTGGCCCGCCGCCCGGCAGAGCTCCACTGCCTCCGCGAGCGCGACCTCCGCCTCCGCGGTGCGCTCGAGGTCGGCGAGCACGTCGGCGTGGGTGAGCAGCCGCAGCGCCGTCATGACCGGAGCACCCGCGGCGCGCTGGATGGCGACGGCCCGCTCCGACAACGGCAGGGCGTCCCGCGGCCGGCCCGCCTCGGCGTAGATGGCCGCGACGGACGACAGCGCTGTGGAGGTCAGCAGCGGGGTCGAGCCGTCGCAGGCCGCCAGGGACCGCTCGTAGAAGTCGGCCGCCTCGCCGAGCCGGCCGCGCCGTTTCGCGTACAGGCCGGCCTGCGTCAGGGCCCGGATCAGCAGGTCGGGCTCGCCGAGCGCGCGAGCCGACGCGAGCGCGTCCCGGGTGAGATGAGGCATCTCGGCGTCCAGGTCGTGGTCCAGGAGGGTCGAGAAGAGCGTCTGCGCGAGCCGCAGCCGCAGGCGGTCGGGTTCCCCCGACCGCCGGACGCCCAGCGCCTCGCGCAGGGTGCCGAGGCAGTCGTCGCGGTGACCGCGTACCCGGAGAAAGCCGGCGAGCCGCAGGGCGAGCGCGCCCGCGATCTCCGCGTGACCGAGCCGGGACGCGCGACCCACCGCGGCCACCAGCGTGCCGCGCTCGGTCTCGAACCAGGCCGCCGGCGCGACCCCGACCGCCGGGGCGGCGCGGGGCGGGGCCGGGTCGGCCGGCAGTCCGGCGCCGTAGTCGTAGCCGTGCCCGAACGCGTCGTCGGCCACGCCGGCCAGCGCCAGCCAGGCCCGCAGCAGCCCCTCCGTGATCCGGTCGAGGTCGGCGGAGCGCTCCTCGGCCCGGGCCCGCTCGCGGGCGAACTCGGCGATGAGGTCGTGCAGGCGAAACCGCTGCTGGCCGACCGCGTCGACGCCCACCGGCTCGACGAGATGAACGTTGACCAGCTCGTCCAGCATCGGCTCGGCCCGGCCACCGCAAAGCTGGTCGGCGACCCAGGCCGGCCAGTCCGGCGCCCAGTGCAGCGCGAGCCGGCGGAACAGCCGCCGCTGCGGGGCACTCAGGGCCTGGTAGCTGAGGCCGATGCTGGCCCGGACGTCGAGATCGCCGACGGACAGCGCGTCGAGCCGGCCATGCTCGGCGGTGAGCCGGCGGCCCAACTCCGCGACCGACCAGTGCGGTCGCACGGCCAGCCGTCCGGCGGCCACGCAGATCGCCAGCGGCGAGTAGCCGCACGCGGCGACCACCGCGGCGGCGGCCGGTTCGTCCGCGATCCGGGCGGCGCCCGCGATGCGGGCCAGCAGGCGCGGCGCGTCCTCGGTGCTGAGCGCGGGCACCGTCCACCGGGCCGCGCCCAGCAGCGCGCCCAGATGCCGCCGGGACGTGACGATGGTCGCGCAGCCCTCGGCCGGCGGCAGCAGCGGCCGGACCTGCTCCTCGGCGGTGGCGTCGTCGAGGACCAGCAGCATCCGCCGGCCGGCGAGCAGGCTGCGGTACGACGCGAGCCGCTCGTCGGGGTCGGCGGGCACCTCCGCCGGTCGCACGCCGAGCGCCCGGAGGAACCGGCCGACCACGACGTGCGGGTCGACCGGCTGCTCGTGCGCACCGCGCAGGTCGGCGAAGAGCTGCCCGTCGGAGAACTCCTCCGCGAGCCGGTGACCGACCGCCAGCGCGAGGGCGGTCTTGCCGATCCCGCCCGCGCCCACCAGCAGCACCGTGTGCCGGTCGACGGCACCGGTCTGCCGCAGCCGCGCGGCGATCTCGTCGACCAGCTGGTCGCGACCGGTCAACGCCGCCGGCGGAGGCAGCTGGCGGGGCAGCGCGCCGCGATGCGGTTCGCCGGTCGGCGCGGCCGGGGGCGACGAGGGCCGGACCGCGGCGGCGGTGAACGCGTCTCTGCGCTCACCGTCGAGGCCCAACGCGTCGGCGAGGCGGGTGATCGTGTGCTGGTGCGGGAAACGGCGGGTGCCCCGCTCCAACGCGCCGACGGCCTGGCTGCTGATCGACGCCCGTGCCGCGAGCTGCTCCTGGGTGAGGCCCGCGTTCCTGCGGCTTTCGCGAAGCAGAGCACCGAACGAGTGCACCACGAGCTGTCACCCCTCAACCCCACGACGTCACGCGGCTCATCGTATCGACCCGGCGCCGCTCAGCGGGGACCGTCGATAATGGTCGACGGGCGCGGACGTGGGCGGTTAGGTTTCCCCGCGTGAGTCGGATCGTGTCGGTCAACCTGGCTGTGCCGGCGCCCAACCCGACCAAGGGCGTCGGCGTCACGGGCATCGACAAGCGGCCGGTCGACCATCTGGTGACCGTCCGCGCGCCGGGGCCGAAGACGACTGAAGTGACCCCTTGAGACCGGGCACCTCCTGAATTGGCATCCTGCTGAGGAGGAGGAAACCGCCAGAGGTGCCGGCGATGGTGTCCGCCGCCCAGCGGGCCGAGCTGACGAAGTGCTCAATCAGGGCGCGCACGTCCCAGGACGCGCACGGGGTCGGCCGGTCGAGTTGGTCGGGCCCGGCCTTCGACAGGACCGCCTGGGTGCTGGCGAAGGCCCGGGCGAGTCGGTTGTCCGGCATTAGTCCACGCTCCTCTCCCCGCAGCCGATCCGCAGGGTCAAAAGGTAGACCTCGCATCCGCCGGAAAGGAATCGGCGGCCTGCGCACTTCGCCGAGCGGTTCGCCCGAGGTCAAATTTGACCGGCGCGTCAGCGGGTGCGTATCGCCGCAGGACGAGGCCGAGGCTCCAGTCCTCCTGCGGCGTGCGCGGGCCTCGCAGGCCCACACGAGGTCGGCGGCCATGCCGGCGGCGGCGTCGGGCAGGTCGACGTACACCCGAGGCCGGGAGTCGTGCGATCCATGCCGCGACATTGGAAGATCCTCAACCAGGCCGGGCTCGACCCCGTACCACGACGCAGCGGACCCAGCTGGAAGCAGTTCCTCACCACTCAGGCGCACACCATCCTTGCCTGTGATTTCTTCACCGTCGACACCGTGTTCCTGAAACGGATCTACGTCCTGTTCTTCCTCGAGCTTGCCACCCGACAGGTACACATCGTCGGGCTCACCGCCCACCCCACCGGCGCCTGGGTTACCCAGCAGGCCCGTAACCTGCTGATGCACCTTGACCACCGTGCGGACCAGCTCCGGTTCCTGCTACGCGACCGCGACCGCAAGTTCACCGCGGCCTTCGACACGGTGTTCACCGCTGCCGGTATCGACGTGATCCGCACCCCACCACAGGCACCACAGGCAAACGCCTTCGCCGAACGATGGATCGGCACCGTCCGCCGCGAATGCACCGACCAGATCGTCATCATCAGCGAACGGCACCTCACCGCGGTGCTGGACGAGTACAACAGCCACTACAACCAGCACCGACCGCACCGAGCCCTAGCGCAGCGACCACCGACCTCGACTCGACCAGCCATCAAGCGAGCCACAGGAGGGTCCAACGACGCCCCATCCTCGGCGGGCTGATCAATGAATACTCGCAGGCCGCGTAGCCTGAACCGACTTTTCGAGCCCCACAGGCCCGCCCGCCCTGCGTTCGCCGCCTTGTCGCCACTGCCGGGGCGTGGTGTAGTTCGGTTGTGGACGACATCGAGACGCCGGCCATGCAGAACATCCGTCGGTGGCTAAAGGGAGAAATCGTCAACCGCACTACTGGAATCCGGATGTTGGGTGGGCCTCGTCACGGCCGATTCAAAATCGTAGAGTTGGGCGCGGATGGCCAGCCCCCGCCAGGGCTACGGACGGGTGCCTTCAACGGCGATACGTGGTCCGTCTACATCCTGTCGGCCACGGGCGGTGAAGGTGCCGAGCATCCGTGGACGTACCGGTTCGCGGGTACCGAGCCACGACTCCGCGACACGAGCCGCACCGGCGGCGACTGCCTCGGCTCTGACCCGGTCATGCCGTTCCGCAGCAATCAGCCCTAGCCGCAGATCAGTCCCACAGCACGGGTCGGCGCCTACCTGAAGACGCTTTCTGGTCCCCCACTGGTCCCCAGACTCGTTCCGCCTACCTGGCCGCCAGCCGCCTTGCTGAAGACATGAGAAAGGCCACTGAGCAGGGGAAATATCCCTGTCAGTGGCCTTTCTGATGGCTGTCGGGACGGCCGGATTCGAACCGACGACCCCTTGACCCCCAGTCAAGTGCGCTACCAAACTGCGCCACGTCCCGTTGTCGCCCGTGTGGTTCCCGGTGCGACAGCCGGTACAGCGTAGCGCAGACCGATCTCGCGGCGCACACAGGCCCTCCCCCGTGCCGCGGCGGGCCGTTCGTGTCGTGTCGCCCCATACACCCTCTACAGCGTCCTAGGAGGATAGGTGATTGCGGAGGCGGGGGGATGGCGACGAGATGGCATAGGGATGGCGTGGAGAAGGGCCGCACCGGCAGCCCGGTGCGGCCCTTCTCGGGGTGTCTCAGTCAGCCGTGGGCCTTGCCCCGACCGCCCGGACCGACCTTCTTGCGGGGGCGCACCGAAACCTCGATCGGGCTGCCCTCGAAGCCGAACTCCTCGCGCAGCTTGCGCTCGACGAAGCGCTGGTAGCCGGCGTCGAGCGGGCCGGTGGTGAAAAGGACGAAGCGCGGCGGCGCGACGCCCGCCTGGGTGGCGAAGAGGATGCGGGGCGCCCGTCCCCCGCGTACGGGGTGCGGGGTGGCCTGCACCAACGCGGTGAGCCACTGGTTGAGCTGGCCCGTCGGGATGCGGGTCTCCCAGCCCTCCAGCGCGGTACGCAGCGCCGGGGCCAGCCGGTCCACCGCCCGGCCGGTCTTCGCCGAGACGTTCACCTTGATCGCCCACGGCACCCGCCGCAGTTCGCGCTCGATCTCCTTGTTCAGGTAGTAGCGCCGGTCGGCGTCGACCAGGTCCCACTTGTTGAAGGCGATCACCAGCGCCCGCCCGGCCTCGATGACCATCGAGAGGATCCGCTGGTCCTGCTCGCTGATCGGCTCGCTGGAGTCGAGCAGCACGATCGCGACCTCGGCCGCCTCGATCGCGCCCGCGGTGCGCAGGCTCGCGTAGTACTCCGTACCGCTGGCCTTGCCGACCCGCTTGCGCAGGCCCGCGGTGTCGACCAGGCGCCAGACCTCGCCGCCGAGTTCCACCAGGCTGTCGACCGGGTCCACGGTGGTGCCGGCGACCGAGTCGACCACGGCCCGGTCCTCCCGGGCGAGCCGGTTGAGCAGGCTCGACTTGCCCACGTTGGGGCGGCCGACCAGCGCCACCCGGCGCGGTCCGCGCGGCCCCGGCTCGGCCGCCGCCGGCGCCTCGGGCAGGGCGTCGAGGATGGCGTCCAGCAGGTCGCCGGAGCCCCGTCCGTGCAGCGCGGAGACCGGGTACGGCTCGCCGAGCCCGAGGGACCAGAGCGAGGTGGCCTCGATCTCGACCGCCGAGTTGTCCGCCTTGTTCGCCACCAGCAGCACCGGTTTCGCGCTGCGGCGCAGCATCCGTACCGCCGCCTCGTCGACGTCGGTGGCGCCGACGGTCGCGTCGACGACGAAGAGCACCACGTCGGCCGTGGCGACGGCCGCCTCCGCCTGGGCGGCGATGGCGGCGGCCCGGTCCCGCGCGTCGGGCTCCCAGCCGCCGGTGTCCACGACGGTGAACTGCCGCCCGGACCACTGCGCGTCGTACGGGATCCGGTCGCGGGTCACCCCGGGCACGTCCTCGACGACCGCCTGCCGGCGACCGATTATGCGGTTGACCAGTGTGGACTTGCCGACGTTGGGCCGGCCCACGACGGCCACCACCGGCACCGGGCCGGTCTGCTCCGACTCCAGGTCCGGCTCGTCGAGCTGCACCCAGCCGTCGTCGCTCAGCGCCTCCCGCTCACTCACGCGACCACCCGCTCGTCGAGCATGCCGCGCAGCCGGGCGACGACCTCGTCGATGCCCAGTTCGGTGGTGTCCAGTACGACCGCGTCGGGCGCCTGCTGCAACGGCGAGGTGGCCCGGGTCGAGTCGAGCCGGTCCCGGCGCGCCAGGTCGGCCGCGGTCATCGCGACGTCGGCGGCCTGCTCGGCGCTGCGCCGCTGGGCGCGCGCGTCGGCCGACGCGGTCAGGAAGACCTTCAGGTCGGCGTCCGGTGCCACGACCGTGCCGATGTCGCGCCCCTCGACGACGATCCGTCCCGCGGCGGCGATGCTCTCCCGCTGCATCTCCAGCATCAGCCGTCGTACCTCGGGCACGGCCGAGACGGCGGAGACGGCCGCGGTCACCTCCGGTCCGCGGATCTCCTGGTCCACCCGGGTACCGTCGACCGCCACCCGCGACGTCTCCGGATCCACGCCGACCTCCAGGTCGATCTCCCGCGCCACCTTGACGACCGCCTCGATGTCGGTGGGGTCGACCCCGGCGCGCAGCACCGCCCAGGTGATCGCCCGGTACATCGCGCCGGTGTCCAGGTACCGGGCGCCGAGCAGGCCCGCCAGCCGTCGGGAGACGGTGGACTTGCCGGAACCGGACGGGCCGTCCACGGCCACCACACATCGCCCGGCCCGCACCATATCCGCCACCGCTCCTCCTCCAACAAACAGCTCTGTTGCGCATACCCGCATCGCGCCGGGTGACCGGGGTACCGGTACACCCGAGGCCGGGGAGTCCCCGGCCGGGTTGCCGTTGTCTATTCTGCCCCTCGGGCCGGATCGGCCTGCGCCGGGTGAGGATCAGTGCTCCACCGGCCGCGAGCGGTACGCGGCCCGGGGCCGGCGGGCGGGCGCCGGGGCGGTCACTCCTCGACGGCCTTGAAGAGCGCGGCGACCTCGGCGTTGGTGAGCCGGCGGGTGCGGCCGGGGCGCAGGTCGCCGAGGCGGATCGGGCCGATGGCGGTACGCACCAGCCGGGAGACGGGGTGCCCGACCTCGTCGAGCAGCCGCCGCACGATGTGCTTGCGCCCTTCGTGCAGGGTCAGCTCGATCTGGGCGGTACGTCCGAAGGTGTCCACCAGCCGGAACGAGTCGACCTTCGCGGGCCCGTCCTCCAGCTCCACCCCGGCGAGCAGTCGCCGGCCGACGGCGCGCGGCAGCGGTCCGGCGACCTCGCAGAGGTACGTCTTCGGCACGCCGTACGACGGGTGCATCAGCCGGTGCGCCAGGGTGCCGTCGTTGGTGAGCAGGAGCAGCCCCTCGCTGTCCGCGTCGAGCCGCCCGACGTGGTAGACCCGCTCCTCCACCCGGTCCAGGAAGTCGGCGAGCGCCGCCCGTCCCTTCTCGTCGGCCATGGTCGAGACCACGCCGCGCGGCTTGTTCATGGCCAGGTACACCAACCGGGTGTTGGTCACCAGCCGCTCGCCGTCGACGTAGATCACGGCGACGTTCGGGTCGACCTTGTCGCCGAGCTGCGCGACCCGCCCGTCGACGGTCACCCGCCGACGGAAGATCAGGTCCTCACAGGCCCGTCGGGAACCGACGCCGGCGGCGGCCAGCACCTTCTGGAGGCGCTCGGTGCGGGCGTCGCTCTCGGCGGCGGCGTCGCCGGGTACCGTGGCGGGGGCGCTGCGGTCACTGCGGGGCATCTGTCAACTCTTCCACGTTGTCGGGCAGGAACGGCGCCAGCGGCGGGAGTTCCTCGAGCCGGTCGAGCCCGAGCTTCTCCAGGAACAGGGTGGTCGTCCGGTAGAGGAAGGCACCGCTGTCCGGTTCGGTGCCGCACTCCTCGATCAGGTTACGGGAGAGCAGGGTACGGACCACACCGTCGCAGTTCACGCCCCGGATGGCCGAGATCCGCCCGCGGGTGACCGGCTGTTTGTAGGCGATCACGGCCAGCGTCTCCAGCGCCGCCTGGGTGAGCCGTACCGACTGCCCGTCGAGGATGAACCGCTCCACGTAGCCGGCGTACTCCGGGCGCGTGTAGAGCCGCCAGCCGCCGGCCGCCCGGCGCAGGTCGAACCCGTGTCCGGCGGCCGTGTAGTCGGCGGAGAGCTGCCGCAGGGCCGCCGCCACCCGCTCGGTCGGCTGTTCGAGGATCTGGGCCAGCACGATCTCCGCCACCGGCTCGTCGACGACCAGCAGGATCGCCTCCAGAGCGCCCCGCAGTTCGTCGTCGTCGAGCAGCGCGAGCGCGTCGCCCCGGCCGCGTACGGGCGCGGCCGGTTCGGCCGCTCCCGGCCCTGGGTCGGCGGGCTCTGGCCCGGCCGGCTCGGCCTCTCCCTGCTCTGGCTCGGCGTCGAGCCGCCCCGGCGTGGCTTCGACCGCCTCTGCCATGCCGTCGAGCGGTCCCGGATCGACGTCGGCGGTCGCTGTCGCCGGCTCCCACTCCGGCTCCGGTGTCGCGACGGATCCCGTAACCGCCCCGGCCGGGCCGGGCGGGCTGGGCGCCTCGTCCGGAGCCCCGGACGCCCGCTCGACGGGCTCGACGGGCTCGACGGGCTCGACGGGCGAGTCGGCCCGCTCGACCGGCGGCTCGGCCGACTCGACGGACGGCTCAACCGGTTCGACGGATGCCTCCGGGTCGGCCGGCTCGGCGGGACGCTCGCGCGCCCACGGCGGTACCCAGGCCGCCGCCTGCTCGGCAAGGGAATCCCGCTGCTCGTCGCTGGTCACCTCGGCTGCTCCTCCGTCGTCGTACCGGCCGGCTCGGCGGCGGGCGGTTCCGGATCGTCCGGCTCCGCCGGCTCGGCGGTCGCCGCCTCCGACTGGGCGTCCGGCAGTGCCGATCCGTCCCGCGATGCCCGGTCGTCCGGCGGCTCGTCGCCGGACGACCCGTGGCCTGACGCCCGATCGTCCGACGACCCGTCGCCCGGCGACCCGTCGCGCGGGGCCGTCCCCTCGGCCGGGGCCGGGGAGCCGGCGTACTCGTCGATCTCGAGTTCGGCGCCGCCGTCGGCCGGCCCGGTCCAGCGTACGGTCAGCTCGCCCAGCGCCTGTTCCTGCGCGAAGCCGACCAGCCCCTCCCGGTAGAGCTCCAGCAGGGCGAGGAAGCGGGCCACCACCTCCAGGGTCGACTCGCAGTCGGCGCAGAGAACGCTGAAGGTGGCGGTGCCGATGCGGCGCAGCCGGTCGCGCAGGATCGCGGCGTGCTCCCGGACGCTCACCCGCACCTGGTGCACGTGGGCGATGGAGACCACCGGCGGCTGCTTGGGCGTCATCGCCTTGATGGCGAGCTTGAGCAGCCGCTCCGGTCCGATGCCGAGCACGAGGTCGGGCAGGGCCTCGGCGTACCGCGGCTCCAGCGTGACCGCGCGCGGGTAGCGCCGCGACCCGACCGACTCGAGCGCGGCGATGTGGGCCGCCGCCTCCTTGAACGCCTTGTACTGCAGCAGCCGGGCGAAGAGCAGGTCCCGCGCCTCCAGCAGCGCCAGGTCCTCCTCGTCCTCGACCTCGGCCGCCGGTAGGAGCCGCGCCGCCTTGAGGTCGAGCAGCGTGGCGGCGATCACGAGGAATTCGCTGGCCTCGTCGAGGTCCCAGTCGTCCCCCATCGCGCGGATGTAGGCGATGAACTCGTCGGTGACCTGGTGCAGGGCGACCTCGGTCACGTCGAGCTTGTGCTTGCCGATGAGCTGCAGGAGCAGGTCGAACGGGCCGGTGAAGTTCTCCAACCGAACGGTGAACCCGCTGCCCTGCTCGTCGTCGCCGGCCGCCGTCGTCTCGCCCGACACGCCCTTGGCCTCGGCCGGATCGGCGCCGGCCTCGGGCGCCGCCGCCGCGCCAGGCGGCGCGGTCCCGGCCGGATCGGTACCGGTCTCGCGTGCCGAGACCTCGCCGCCCGATTCGTCCCCGGGCGCGGCGGGCCGGGGCGCGACCGGCGGTACGGCCGGGGGCTCGTCGGCGCGCTGCTGCGGCTCGGTGGGCGGTGCGGTCACCCGACGACCGTAGTCGACGGGCTGCGGGGGTTGCTGCACCCGGGCTACCGCTCGGCCTGTGCCGCGATCACCTCACGGGCCAACTGGCGGTAGTTGCGCGCTCCGGAGGAGGCCGGGTCGAGGGTGGTGATGGGCGCGCCCGCGACCGTAGACTCCGGGAACTTCACGGTCTTGGTGATGACCGTCTGGTAGACCTTGTCGCCGAACGCCTCCACCACCCGCTGGAGCACCTGCCGGCAGTGGGTGGTCCGGCTGTCGTACATGGTGGCGAGGATGCCCTCGAGCTCCAGGTCGAAGTTGAGCCGCTCGCGTACCTTGTCGATCGTGTCGAGCAGCAGCGCGACGCCGCGCAGGCTGAAGAACTCGCACTCCAGCGGGATCAGCACCCCGTGGGCGACGGTCAACGCGTTGATCGCGAGCAGGCCCAGCGAGGGCTGGCAGTCGATCAGGATGTAGTCGTAGTCCTTGCGGACCGAGCGCAGCACGCGGGCCAGCGCCATCTCGCGGGCGACCTCGTTGACCAGCTGGATCTCGGCGGCCGAGAGGTCGATGTTGGCGGGCAGCAGGTGCAGCCCCGCCACGTCCGTCTTGATCAGCACGTCCTCGGGAGTCACGTCGTCCTGCATCAGCAGGTTGTAGACGGACAGGTCGAGGTTGTGCGGGTTGACCCCGAGGCCGACCGAGAGCGCACCCTGCGGGTCGAAGTCGACCAGCAGCACCCGGCGGCCGTACTCGGCCAGGGCGGCGCCCAGGTTGATGGTCGTCGTGGTCTTGCCGACGCCACCCTTCTGGTTGGCCATCGCGATGATCCGGGCCGGCCCGTGCTGGTCGGTCGGCATCGGTTCGGGGATCGGCTTGCGGACGGTGTAGGCGGCGGGGTCCGAGGGACCCAGCTCGGCCCCGACGTCCAGCCCCGCCTGTTGCTCACGGAGCGTCGTCGTCCATGCCTCAGCGCGGTCACCGTTGCCAGCCATGTCCTGTACGCCCCCCTTCCGACGGCTACTCGGCGTCGGAGCCTACCGGCGTCCTGCGCGGCGCCGCTGCGAACCTCGAAGCGTCCCGCGAGGCCGCGCCGGTCCCGACTGTACGCCACGTCCCGCTGCCCCTGCGGGCACCGTCTCGGCGTGTCGACGTGGCCGCGCGGGGCCACCCGCGCCGCCGGTGGTGCGAGCGCCTGCCGGCGCGGCGGTACGCGGAAGCATAGGCGGGGCGCCGGTCAGCCCCGGGCCCGGGGATGCGACGTGGCGTAGATCTCCCGCAGCCTTTCCACGGTCACCAGCGTGTAGACCTGGGTCGTGGTGACCGAGGCATGTCCGAGCAGTTCCTGCACCACCCGTACGTCGGCGCCGCCGTCGAGCAGGTGCGTGGCGTACGAGTGGCGCAGCGTGTGCGGCGAGACCGCCCGGTCGCCGTCGACGGGCAGGCCGGCCCGCTCGGCCGCCCGGCGCAGGATGCTCCAGGCGCTCTGCCGGGACAGCGGGCCGCCCCGGGCGTTGAGGAAGACCACCGGCGTACCCCGGCCGGCGGCGGCCAGCACGGGTCGGGCGCGGACCAGGTAGGCGCGCAGCGCCGCGAGGGCGTACCCGCCGATCGGCACGGCCCGGGTCCGCCCGCCCTTGCCGTGCAGCAGCGCGGTCCCCTCCTCGACGTCCAGGTCGTCGACGGCCGCGCCGACCGCCTCGGAGATGCGCGCGCCGGTGCCGTACAGGAATTCCAGCAGCGCCCGGTCCCGCAGCGCCAGCGGGGCGGCCGGCCCGGTGGCCTCGACCGGACCGGCGGTCTCCAGCAGGCGGACCACCTCGGTGACGTCCAGGGCGCGGGGCAGCCGGCGTGCCGGCGCCGGCGGGCGGACGTCGCGGCTGGCGTCGTGGGCGACCAGCCCCTCGCGCAGCGCGAACCGGTGCAACCCGCGTACCGCGCTGGCGGCCCGGGCGGCCGAGGCGGCCGACAGCGGCGGATGCCGCTCGTCGCCCTCCCGCAGCCGCGCCACGTGGGCGCTGATGTCCGTCGCGGCCACGGCCGCCAGCTCCTCGACGCCGGCCGCGGCGAGCGTGCGCAGGTACCGGTCCAGGTCCCGGCGGTACGAGGAGAGGGTGTTCGCCGAGAGCCCCCGCTCCACGGTCAGGTGGTCGAGGTACCCGCGCACGGCGCGCGCCAGCGCCGGGGCCGGTACGGGACCGTCCCCGGCGTCGTCCGACACGGGACCCTTCCCAACGGGACCAGCGGCGTCGGAACCCTCCCCGGCGGGACCGGCCTCGGCGGGGCCGGCAGTGGCGGCGTCCACGGTCAGCTGAGGGCTTCCTCCAGCGGAATGCTGGACATCCCGTGCGCCTCGGCGACCGGGCCGTAGGTGACCTGCCCGTCGTGGGTGTTGAGGCCCAGCGCCAGCGCGGGGTCCCGGCGCAGCGCCTCGCGCCAGCCGTGGTTGGCCAGTTCGAGCGCGTACGGCAGGGTGACGTTGGTCAGCGCGTAGGTGCTGGTGTGCGGGACCGCCCCGGGCATGTTCGCCACGCAGTAGAAGAGCGACCGGTGCACCTGGTAGACCGGGTCGGCGTGGGTGGTCGGGCGGGAGTCCTCGAAGCAGCCGCCCTGGTCGATCGAGATGTCGACCAGCACGCTGCCGGGCTTCATCCGGGAGACCAGCTCGTTCGAGATCAGCGTGGGGGCCTTGGCGCCCGGTACCAGCACCGCCCCGATCACCAGGTCGGCGTCGAGGACCGCGCGCTCGATCTCGTACGTGTTGGAGGCCACCGTCTGCAGGTGCCCGCGGTAGATCGCGTCGGCCTGGCGCAGCCGGTTGATGTTCTTGTCCAGCAGCAGCACCTCGGCCTGCAGGCCCAGGGCGATGGCGGCGGCGTTCATGCCGGAGACGCCGGCGCCGATCACGACGGTCTTGGCCGCGTAGACACCGGAGACGCCGCCCATCAGCACGCCGCGGCCGCCGCCGGAGCGCATCAGGTGGTACGCGCCGACCTGCGGCGCCAGCCGCCCGGCCACCTCGGACATCGGCGCGAGCAGCGGCAGCGCCCGGTCGGGCGTCTCCACCGTCTCGTACGCGATCCCGGTGATCTTGCGGTTGAGCAGCGCCTCGGTGCACTCCCGCGAGGCGGCCAGGTGCAGGTACGTGAAGAGCACCTGCCCGGGTCGCATCCGGTGGTACTCCTCGGCGATCGGCTCCTTCACCTTCAGCACCAGCTCGGCGGTGTCCCACACCTCGTCGGCGCTCTCCAGGATCTTCGCCCCGGCGGCGGCGAACTCGGCGTCCGTGATCGCCGAACCGGCGCCCGCGCCGGACTCGACGTACACCTGGTGGCCGCCGCGGATGAACTCGTGCACGCCCGCGGGCGTGATCGCCACGCGGTACTCGTGGTTCTTCACCTCGCGTGGGATTCCGACCTTCACGTCCAGACACCTCTCTCCGGGGCTACCGCTCCCGGCTGCTCGGCGGACCGGGGCCCCGTTGCCGCCGGCCGTTCGCCGTCCCGCGGCCGCAGTCTAGGACCGACCGGGCGCCGGGACAGCCAGCAGGGTGACAGCCAGTGACGGCCGACGCTGACGGTGTGTCAATCCGCGCAGGTCCACCGGGAACAGGATCACCTACTGACCGTTAGGACACTTTCCCCGCATCGGTGTCCCAAATCCTGGGCGCGTCGCCGGACTCCGTCTGACCGGATCGCTATGGTGGCGCGTCATGACCACTCCTCAATATCCTGGTGCCGCCGGCGTCTCCGACAAGAGCAAGGTCGTCGCCGGCATCCTCGGTATCGTGCTCGGCAGCTTCGGCGCCGGCCGTTTTTACATCGGTGACACCAAGACAGGTGTGCTCCAGCTCGTCGTGTCGCTCGTGACCTGCGGTCTCGGCGGCATCTGGGGCTTCATCGACGGCATCCTGCTCCTCGTCCGGGGCGGCGTGGACGGCCAGGGTCGGCCCCTGCGCGACTGAGTACGCGCCCGCCCGGCAGCGGGTGGGCGCGATCCGTGACCGACAGGTCCATGACCGACAGCGCGCCTACCACGGGACCGGGCAGGCGCCATCCGAGAAGACGGGCCCGGCGGTGCGTCACCGCCGGGCCCGTACCGTCTCTCCCCGCCGCTCAGCGGGGCGCGTCCGCGTCCACGCCGAACGGACGCGAGGTCGCGCCGATCAGATCGGCCGGACGCGAGCGGCGTCCGCGCCGGTCACCCGGGCCGGGGCGCGTCGCTCGGGCGCAGCCCGGCCCAGCCCTGGTCGCGGGCCCGCGCCGCCGCGAGCACGCCGGCGACGCAGGGGCCGTTGGTGATCTCCCCGGCCAGCGCCATCGAGACGGCCCGGTCGAGGTCGAACCACGCCACCTCCAGGTCGGCCTCCTCGTCCCGCCGCTCGTGCCGATGTTCCGGTGGCACCTCGCCGAGCTCGCGGGCCAGGAACAGCCGGATCCGCTCGTTGGTCCAGCCGGGCGAGGTGTGCATGTCGACGAGCACCTCCAGCCGGCCCGCGACGAGGTCGACCTCCTCGGCCAGCTCGCGCAGCGCGGTGGCCGCGAGATCCTCGCCGGCCACGTCGACCAGCCCCGCCGGCAGCTCCCAGATCGCCCGGCCGAGCGGGTGGCGGTACTGCCGGATCAGCACGATCCGGTCGCGCTCGTCGACCGCGGCCACCCCCACCGCGCCGATGTGCTCGACGACGTCCCGGGCGGCGGTCCCGCCGCCCGGCATGGTCACCTCGTGGGTGACGACCGAGAAGACCCGGCCGCGGTAGCGCTCGGCCCGCGACACGGTCCGGTAGACGTGCCGCGCCGCCCCGCCGCGCCCGTCCGTCGTGCTCTGCCCGCCGGTCCCGTCGTGCCGGTCCGCCGCGCCGCTCACGAGGGCGAATTCGCCGGCGTCGGGCGGCCCGCGCCGCTGCGGGCGACGTCGCCGGAGCCGCCGTCGGCGGGCCGGTCCGGGTCGGCCCCCGCCGGGGTACCGGCCGGCGTACCGGGGCCCGCCTGGTCCCGTACCGTCGCCGCGGCGCCGAGCCCGACCGGCAGCTGGTCCGCCGCCGAGTACGCCACCACCGCGCCGACGAAGGCCGCGAAGAGCGGGTGCGGGCGGGTGGGGCGGCTCTTCAGCTCCGGGTGGGCCTGGGTGGCCACGAAGAACGGGTGCAGTTCCCGGTCCAGCTCGACGAACTCGACCAGCCGCCCGTCCGGCGAGGTACCGGAGATGCGCAGACCCGCCTTGGCCAGCGCGTCGCGGTACGCGTTGTTCACCTCGTACCGGTGCCGGTGCCGCTCGCTGACCTCCAGCTCGCCGTACGCCTCGGCGACCAGCGACCCCTCGGCCAGCCGGGCCGGGTAGGCGCCCAGCCGCATCGTGCCGCCCATGTCGCCCTTGCCCGCGACGATCTCCTCCTGGTCGGCCATGGTGGCGATGACCGGGTGGCTGGCGGCCTCGTCGAACTCCAGCGAGTTGGCCCCGTCGAGGTGGGCCAGGTGACGGGCCACCTCGATGGTCATGCACTGCAGGCCGAGGCAGAGCCCGAGGATCGGGATGCCGTTCTCCCGGGCGTACCGGGAGGCGCCGATCTTGCCCTCGATCCCGCGTACGCCGAACCCGCCGGGGATCACGATGCCGTCCACGCCGGCGAGCGCGGCGGCCGCCCCGGCCGGGGTGGTGCACTCGTCGCTGGGCACCCAGTGCAGCTCGACCCGGGCCCGGTGGCCGAAGCCGGCGGCGCGGATCGCCTCGCTCACCGACAGGTACGCGTCGGGCAGGTCGACGTACTTGCCGACGAGCGCGACCCGGACGGTGTGGTGCGGGTGGTGTACCCGGTCGAGCAGGTCGTCCCAGCTGGCCCAGTCCACGTCCCGGAAGGAGAGCCCGAGCCGGCGCACCACGTACGCGTCGAGCCCCTCGCGGTGCAGCACCTTCGGGATGTCGTAGATGCTCGGCGCGTCCGGGGCGGCGATGACCGCCTCGGCGTCGACGTCGCAGTAGAGCGACAGCTTGTGCTTGAGCTTGTCCGGGATCTCCCGGTCGGACCGGCACACGATCGCGTCCGGCTGGATGCCGATGTTGCGCAGCGCCGCCACCGAGTGCTGGGTCGGCTTGGTCTTCAGCTCCCCGGAGGGGGCCAGGTACGGCACCAGCGAGACGTGCAGGTAGAAACAGTTGTCCCGACCGATGTCGTGGCGTACCTGCCGGATCGCCTCCAGGAACGGCAGCGACTCGATGTCGCCGACCGTGCCGCCCACCTCGGTGATCACCACGTCCGGCGGGCCGGCGGCGGGGTCGGCCGGGTCGATCTCACCCATCGCCCGGATCCGCGCCTTGATCTCGTTGGTGATGTGCGGGATCACCTGCACCGTGTCGCCCAGGTACTCGCCGCGCCGCTCCTTGGCGATGACATCCGAGTAGATCTGGCCGGTGGTGACGTTGGCCTTGCCCGACAGGGCGCGGTCGAGGAAGCGCTCGTAGTGCCCCACGTCCAGGTCGGTCTCGGCGCCGTCGTCGGTGACGAATACCTCGCCGTGCTGGAACGGGTTCATCGTGCCCGGATCGACGTTGAGGTACGGATCCAGCTTCTGCATCACCACCCGCAGGCCACGCGCGGTCAGCAGGTTCCCGAGGCTGGAGGCGGTCAGGCCCTTACCGAGCGAGGAGGCCACGCCCCCGGTGACGAAGATGTGCTTGGTCGTCCGTGCTGTAAGGGCCAACGCCTGCTCCCGTGGTCGTCCGTTGCGGTCGTGTAGACCGGTTGCCGATCAGAAAAGTGATCACGCGATCCACGGGATTCCACGGTAACACCTCGGCCGGGGCGCCCACCGGCCGCACCTGCTGGCCACGGACCTGAGGCGGCGTGCTACGGGGCCGTGACCTCGGCGGACGCGGGCGGCGCGGAGAGCGGGACCGGCGGCGCGTCCGGGGTGTCGCGCGGCGCGGCGGGCGTCTCGGACCCCTCGTCCGGGGCGTCGCGCGGCGCGGGCGCGGCGGTGGGGAACCCCTCGACCGGCAGCGGGCGGGTGCGGTCGGTGGAGTGGTCCAGCACCCGCAGCGAGGCCAGCGCGGCGATCGGGACGGCCAGCGCCGCCGCCGCGCCGGCCACGTTCAGCGCGGAGCCGCCGAGCAGACCGCCGAGCAGGGACGCCACGGCGATGCCGGCCATCGCGGCCCGGATCGCGGGATAGATCCCGAAGAGCCGCTTCAGCCCGCCCCAGGGCTGGAGCAGGGCGAACCAGACCAGCACCGCCCCGACCAGCGCCAGTACCGTCAGCGGGCTGCCCGCCAGCGCCTGGAGGTTCGACGCGGCCGAACGGTGGATCATGGGTCCGCTCGTACCGTCGCCGAGGGCGCTGAGGAAGCGGCCCAGGCTCCCCTGCTCGCCGGCCGGACGGCGCAGGTCCAGCAGGGCGAAGCAGACGGTCACGGTCAGGCCCGCGATGGTGGCCCAGGAGAACCGCCCGAAGGTCAGCCAGCCGCCCGTGCTGATCGCGGCCGCCACGCTGACCCCGGCGGTCAGCGCGATCGCCCCGACCGCGTCGGCGCCGAAGTACGGGCTGCCCACGACGATCACCGCGAGCCCGCCGACCAGCACCATCACGGCCGGCCGCCAGCTGCGCCGGACCCGCTGCGCCAGCCAGCCCGCCAGCAGCAGCGAGCCCGCCACGAAGACGCCGAGGCCGACGATGCCGAGGCCCGCGTACCGGCCGCCCTCCAGCGCCGAGTAGCCGGCCACCCCGTTGAGCTGCAGCCGCGCACCGGTCACCACGTCGGCCGCCACCACCAGCGCCGCCAGCCCGGAGACCAGGCCCAGCGGGGCCAGCGTGCCGCCGTACCCGCGGGCCAGCCGCACGCCGACGGTCGCGACCGCGAGCAGCAGCAGCGCCACCCCGGCGAAGTAGAGCCCGGGGTGGTCGCCGCGCCACCACGGTACGGCGTCGGCGACCAGCGCCGCCGGGATGGCCAGGGCGGCGGCGATGAGCAGCACCTCCACCACCTCGACGACGCGGCGCGGCACCGGCGTCGGCCCGACCGGGCCGGCGTGGCGGCGGGCCCGGCGCAGCAGCGGCACCACGGCCACCGCCAGCAGGAGTTCGACGACGGCGAGCAGGGTGAAGAACCAGCCGGCGATGCGCCGCTGGGCGCCGGCCTCGCGGTCCGCGTCGGCCGGCTCGTCCACCGCGGTCGGCAGGTCCGCGGGCCGGCCCGGCACCGCCGAGGCGGCCTTGCCGATGAAGAGCCGGCGCTCGGGTTCCGGCCGGCCGAGCGCCGCCAGCGCGGTCGGGGCCAGGTCGACGAGCTGGAGGTAACCGTCGCGGCCGGTGCTGGCCGAGGTGAGCCAGCCGCCCTCCCAGCCCGGCCCGTCGGCGACCGCCACGTGCAGCCGGGAGGTCTGGTCGGTGTCGGAGAGGCCGGCGACCAGCACCAGCGAACGCTGCGGCCGGGCCGCCAGCACCCGGGCCAGCCCGGCGTCGGCGCGGCGGGCGGCGGCGGCGCGCCGGGCCGGGTCCTCCCCGGAGATCGTGCCGAGGTCGACGATGCTGAGTACGCACGAGGAGAGCAGCGCCGCCGGATCCGCCGGCAGCGTCGGCTCGTACCGGTCGACCCGGCCGAACGGGCGGGCGGCGGCCACGGCCGCGCCCGGACCGACCGCGACGGTGCAGCGCACCGACTCGGCCAGCGCGCCGGGAACCGCGCCCCAGGGCAGCTTCTCCTTGTTGTACCGCACCGCGGACTGCTGGTCGGGCAGGTTGGCGCCGTAGTCGTCGGGCTCCTCGACCGGTACGTTGCGCCGCGGGCAGCCGCCGGAGATCCGCTCGCCGTCCCAGGCCGCGTAGTTGCCGGCGCCCAGGGTCAGCCAGCCGTCGACCGGGCAGGTGGGCTGGCGCGCCGAGCGCACCGAGAGGGAGCCGATCGAGCCCTCCTCGGCCATCCGCCACAGCGTCGGGGTGGTCTTCGGGTCGACATCCTCCCAGCGCAGCCCCGCCACCCCGACGATCACCACGTAGTCGGCGGTACGGGGCGGGGCACCGGTGGCCGGGCGGACCACCAGCGCGGCCACGCCGACCGCGACCACGAGCGCGGTCAGCAGGAGGGGCACGAGCCGACGCAGCATCAGCCGCGCCCCGCCGAGGACCCGCTCCCCCGCCCCGGTGCCGGCGGCGTCGGGCCCGGCGCGCCCGCGGGGTCGGTCCGCCGCGCCGCCGCCGGGGTGTTCGGCGGCATGGCCCACGGTGGGGGCGCCAGCTCGGTGTAGAGGGCGGTAACCGCCGCGAGCGTGTCCGCCTCGGTGGGCCAGGTCGCGGCCTGGGCGCGGGCCCGAACGGCGAGGTCGGCGCGGCGCCCGTCGTCGTCGAGCAGTTCGCGTACCGCCCGGTCGACCGCGTCGACGTCGTCGGGCGGCACCAGCACCGCCGCGTCGCCGACCAGGTCGGGCAGGCCGCCGACGGCGGTCGCCACCAGCGGTACGCCGGCCCGCAGCGCCTCCTGGGCGAAGAGCTGGCGGGCCTCCCAGTCGCTGGTGACCACGGCGAGGTCGGCGGCGGCGAGCAGGTCGGCCACGTCGGTGCGGTGGCCGAGCAGGGTGACCGGGGCACGGGCCGCCGAGACCCGGGCGGCCAGTTGCAGGTAGCTCGGCCCGCTGCCGGCGATCAGCACGGCGGGCGCCGGGCGCCGGTCGCGCCACCGGGCGGCGGCGTCGACCAGCACGTCGTACCGCTTCTGCGGGTGCAGCCGGCCGACGGAGAGGACCAGCGGCTGCTGCGGCGCGACGCCGAACTCGGCGCGTACCGCCGCCCGGCCGCGGCGCGGCGGGGGCAGTTCCGGCGCGGCCACGGCCCCGGGGCGGGCGTCCGCGGCGCCGGCCCGCGCAGCCCGCTCAACCAGGTCGGCGGAGGCGCCGAGGGCCACCCGGGCGCGGCGCGCGACGACCCGCTCGGCCAGCCGGGAGACCCGGCCGCGCACCCCGGTGGCGAGGACCGCGTTGTGCCAGGTGACCACGAGCGGCTGCCGGGGCCGGGCCAGCGCCGCGACCAGGCCGGCCCGCAGCCCGTGGGCGTGCACCAGGTCCACCGGTCCGGCGAACACCCGGCGCGCGGCGAGTACGGCCCGCCCGTCGGCCGGGGTGGGGCTGGCCGGGATCTCGACCGGTACGAAGCGCGCCCCGGCGCCGGTGAAGTCGAACTGCTCCTCGGTGGCCGCCGGTCCGCAGACGGTGACCGTCGCGCCGCCCGCCGCCAGCCCGCGCGCGAGCGAGGCGACGTGCTGCCCGACGCCACCGGTGCTGGAGGCGAGCATCAGCACGACGTGGCCGTGCCAGCCCGCCGCAGCGGACTCGAACGCGTTCACCGCGCCAGCCTCCCGTTCGCGACCGCGGAGCCCCGTGTCCTGCCTATCATCGCCGCTCCGCCCGGGTTACGGCGGGGTCGGGGCGGCCCCGGCCCGCCAGCCGCCGCACCCGGGTCCGGACCCCGGCGACCAGGGGTCGTACGTCGTGCGGGTCCAACGGGTAGGCCACCGCGACAAAGACCGCGGCCACGGCGACTCCGGACAGCATGCCCTGCACCAGCGTGCCGGCCCGCGTCGGGGTGCCCGGCCAGACCCCGGCCAGGCCCGCGCTGACGGCCATCCCGACGGCGGCGGCCACGGCACCGGCGAGCACCCCGACCAGGCCGGTACGGCTCAGCCCGGCGAGCGCGGGCCGCCCGGCGCGGCGGGCCACGACCGCCAGCAGCAGCGCGCCGAGCACCAGCATGCCGAGCGAGTTGGCGAGGGTGACGGCGAGCACCCGGTCGGCGACCGGGAAGGCGGCGGCGAGCGGTACCGCGGCGACCGGCACGACCAGCCAGCCGGCGGCGGTGGCGGCCCCGGCGACCCGGGTGTCGGCGCGGGCGTAGAGCGCCCGGGAGAGGACCGCGAACAGCCCGTAGCCGAGCAGGCCCGGGGCGAAGCCGGCGATGCCGGCGGCGACCGGGTCCGGGTCGGTCACGCCGGGCAGGAAGGCCGCCACGGGTCCGGCGGTGGCGACCAGGGCCGCCGCGCCGAGGCAGCTCAGCAGCAGCACGCCCCGTACGGTCGGCGCGAGCGTGGCGCGGTAGCCGTCCCGGTCGCCGGTGGCGTGCGCGGCGGCGAGCGCCGGATAGGCGGCGACCGCCAGCGGCACCGCGAGCACCGCCCAGGGCAGCAGGTAGACCGTCTGGGCGAAGTTGAAAACGATCACGCTGCCGGCCGGACCGCCGTCCGCCTGGTTCAGCAGCAGCACCAGCGCGACCTGCTGGCCGACGACGGTGGCCGCGCCGGCACCGGCGAGCCTGCCGATCAGGCTCCTCGCCTCGCCGGTGAAGGCGAAGCCGGGGCGGGGGCGCAGCCCCAGCCGGCGCAGCGGGATCAGCAGCGACAGCGTCAGCACCACCACCCCGAGCGTGGTGCCGCCGGCCAGGATGAACTGGCCGGCGAGGCTGACCCGGGCCAGGTCGACGCGCAGCCCGTCGACCGCGGCGAAGGTGAGGTAGACCCCGATCACGGTCACGCTGGAGAGCAGCGGCGCGATCACCGGCCAGGCGAACCGCCGGTGGGCCTGGAGCACCCCGGTCAGCACGATGCCGACCCCGTACAGCGGCAGCTGCGGTGCGAAGATCCGCAGCATCCGGCTGCCCGCGGCGAGCTGCGCGGCGGTGGGATCGTGGGCGATCAGGGACATGATCGGCCCGGCGAGCAGGGCGACGGCCGCCGCGAGCGGTACCAGCAGCGCCAGCGTCCAGCTCAGCAGCGCGCCGGTGGTCGCCGAGACCGCCTCCCGGTCGCCGGCCGCCACGGCGCCGGCCAGTAGCGGCACCACGAGACTGGCCAGCGCCCCGCCGGCGACGATCTCGAAGACGACGTTGGGAACGGTGTTGGCGAGCAGGTACAGGTCGCCGAGGTCGTTGCGGTCCCCCATCACCCAGAGGAAGACGGCGGTACGGCCGAAGCCCGCGAGCCGGCTGGCCACGGTGAGTACGGCGATGAGCGCGGCGGCTCCGGCGAGCCGCCCGGCGCCGGCGAGGGGTGCCGCGGTCTTCACGACGCGCTGGTCGCCGTCCCCGCGGGCCCGCCCGGACGCCGGCCCAGCTCGTCCAGCTCGCGCAGGACCGGCGTCTTCTGGATCACCTGGGTGAAGCTGACCTTCTCGCTGGCGGCGGTGAGCGCGGCGAGCCCGGCGAGGATGCCGGCGCGCCCCACCGGCCCGGTACGGGCGGCGAGCGCCACGCCGAGCACCGCGCCGAGCGCGTTGGCGCCGCTGTCGCCGAGCATCGCCCGTTCGCCGAGGTCGGCGGGGAGCAGCGCGGCGGCGGCGCCGACCGGGCCGGCGGCGAGCCCGCCGGAGCGGCCGGCGGACAGCGGCGCGCCGAGCAGCAGCCCGGCCTTGAGCGCCCGCCCGGGGCGCAGGTCGAGCAGGTTCACCAGGTTCGCGGTGCCCGCGACGACGCCGGCGCCGAGCAGTACGTCCACCGCGCGCCCCGATCCGCGACCGCGCCGGCCCCGGCGGGCCCGTACGTCCGGGTCGGCGGCGAGCAGCGTGGCCGCGACCAGACCGGCCGCGCCCACTCCGGCGATCTTGACGAGTCCGCTGGTGACCCGGCCCTCGCGCAGCGCGGCCAGGTGTCCGGCGAAGCCCTTGGCGGACTTCTGCTCCGGGCGGGCGCCGACGACGTCATCGTAGAGGCCGACGGCGCCGGAGCCGATCCCGGCGACCAGGGCGGCGCCGGCCGCGGCCACGCTCGGCGCGCCGAGGGCGGCGGCCGTGGCGGCCCCGACCGCGAGCGCCGGCCCGGCGGCGAGGGTGACGTTGCGGCCCCGGAAGTTGGTCCGCTCCAGCTCCGCCGCGCGCGGCGAGGCCGTGACGGCCCGCAGGGCGGCCCGCGCCGCCAGCGCCCCGGCGCCGGCCACCAGCAACCGTCCGGCCAGACCTGCCCGCTTCATGCCACCGCCCGTCTCGCTGCGCCCACCGGCAGCCTTGCTCGCGCCCGCCGGGCCGCTCCGCTTCGTCGGCGCCACCGCCTGAGCTTCCGGCACCGTCGGTCTCCGTCCGGCCCCCGAGCCTACTGACTGCGCGCCGCCGCGGCTGTCCCCGCCCCGGCGGCCGGCGGCTACTCGGGGCGCTTCGGCATCAGCGAGGCACCCGCGCCGACCCCGTACGGGCCGGCCTTCTTGAGCGTGACCTGCTCGACCGTGGCCATCGCCGTGACCAGCTGGCCCATGGTGGTGTTGGAGTTGTCGACCGTCGAGATGGTCTGCGCGAGGGTCGGGTCGGCACGGACCTGGGCGACCAGGTTCCCGCCGGTCGAGCCGATCCCCGCCACCACCACGGCGGCGTTCTTGTCGAACTGCACCACCAGCTTGACCACGGACTCGTCCTTCTCCGAGGAGTTGCGGTCGACGTAGGGCTGGCCGCTGACCACCACCACCGCCTCCGCCGGGCCGCTGATCTTGTTGTCGGCGACCGTGAGGTACCCGTCGCTGCCGTACGCGCGCAGCACGGCCGTGCGATCCTGGTCGGTCACCGGCGCCACCGCCGGGCGGTCGACCAGGGCGCTGGCCAGCAGGGCGCTGGAGGTCTCCACGCCGTCGCTGTTGCCGGGCAGCCCGCTGGTCGGCACGCTCGGCTGCGCGGCCCGTACCGCCAGCTCCAGCAGGTTGTCGTTGTTCTCCGGCGAGACGAACTTGTCCTGTACGTCGATCCGGCCGGTGATCGTGGCGCCGGTCGTTCGCAGCATCTCGGCGACCCCGTCGGCCTGGTCGCGCCCGCTCGGCAGGACCAACATCAGCACCCGGTGGTTGGTCAGCGTGTCGGCCAGCAGTCGGGGAGCGGCCTCGGCGGCGAAGTCCTCCTCGCGCTTGGCCTCGGCCTCCAGGTTGTTGACCGTCTCCCGGAGTTGGTCGTTGCTCTTGCTCATGGCGGTGACCCGGTCGGCCAGGCTGTCCACCGCCGGGCCGTTGAGGGCCGCCGTACCGACGACCAGCCCGATCGCCAGGGCGAGAAAGACCGCGGTGAGCGACACCACGTGGTACCGGAAATTGATCACACCTAGCGCCTCTTGGTCGGTCGGGGTCTAGAAGAGCTGCCCGAGCTGGAAGACGAGATTGTCCCACCACTCGGAGACCACCCCGAGGTAGGCCTTTCCGATCGTGGAGACCGCGATGGCCGACGCCATGGCCGCCACCGCCGACAGGACGAGCAGCAGCAGGGACGAGCCGGAGATGCTCTGCCGGTAGAGCCGGCTCACCCCCTTGGCGTCCACCAGCTTCCCACCGACCTTCAGCCGGGTGAGGAACGTCGAGGCCATGCCGCCGCGCCCCTTGTCCAGGAACTCCACCAGGGTCGCGTGCGTACCGACCGCGACCAGCAGGGACGCGCCCTTGCCGTCGGCGAGCAGCATCGCCAGGTCCTCGCTGGTCGCCGCCGCCGGGAAGGTCAGGGCCGGCACCCCGAGCTGCTGGACCCGCTCCAGCCCGGGCGCCCGACCGTCCGGGTACGCGTGCACGATCACCTCGGCACCGCAGCGCAGCACGTCGTCGGTGACCGAGTCCATGTCACCGATGATCATGTCCGGCGTGTAGCCCGCCTCGACCAGCGCGTCGGCGCCCCCGTCCACGCCGATCAGCACCGGCTTGAACTCCTGGATGTACGGGCGCAGCACGTCCAGGTCGGCCTTGTAGTCGTAGCCCCGGACCACGATCAGGCAGTGCCGGCCCTGGATCTGCGTCTCGATCTCCGGTACGCCGACGCCGTCGAGCAGCAGGTCCCGCTCCTGTTTGAGGTACTCCATGGTGTTCGCGGCGAACGCCTCCAGCTGCACCGACAGCCCCTCGCGGGCGTCGGCCATCGACTTGGCCACGCTCTCCGGGTCCTGCAGGCTGCCGTGCGCCACGGGCTCGTCCCCGAGCAGCACCGTGTTTCCGTCTATCCGGATGATGTCGCCCTCGTGGATCTGCTGGAAGATGCTCTCACCGAGGTCGTCCAGCAGCGGGATGCCGGCGTTGACCAGCACCTCGGGGCCGAGGTTCGGGTACCGGCCGGATACGGACGGCTTGGCGTTGAGCACCGCGGCCACACCGACCGCCACCAGCGAGTCGGCGGCGACCCGGTCCAGGTCGACGTGGTCGATCACGGCGATCTCGCCCGGGCGCAGCCGACCGACCAGACGCTTGGTCCGGCGGTCGAGGCGCGCGACGCCGACGACAGTGCCCGGTTCGGCGCTCCGGGTCCGGCGCAACATGGGTAGACGCATCGTCACCATCCTGGCATGCTGGGCAGCGTTTACCGTCACGACATGCCTTAGGCCGTGTCCTGCCACCCCAGGGAAGCACACCGCCCCACCCCGCAGGTGTGGCGCCCGTCACTATTGGGCCCCCGCCCTGTGGACGGGCCGGCAATCGCGCACCCGGTGTGCGGACGGGTGGGCGCCCGACAGGTCCGCCGGCGGCGGACGGTGCCCTCCCGGCGGTCAGCCCCGGCGCTCCCGGGCCGCCACCGCCAGCAGCTCCTCGGCATGGGCGATCCCCAGGTCGGAATCGGGCAGCCCGGCCAGCATCCGGGCGAGTTCCCGCGCCCGTTCGGTGTCCTCGACCACCCGTACGCCGCTCGTGGTCACCGCGCCGCCGGTGTCCTTGGCCACCACCAGGTGCCGGTCGGCGAAGGCCGCGACCTGCGGCAGGTGGGTGACCACCAGCACCTGGTGGGTACGGGCCAGCCGGGCGAGCCGCCGGCCGATCTCCACCGCCGCCTGGCCGCCGACACCGGCGTCGACCTCGTCGAAGACCAGCGTGGGCGGGCCGCCCGAGCCGGCGAAGACCACCTCGATGGCGAGCATCACCCGGGAGAGCTCGCCGCCCGAGGCGCCCCGTTGCAGGGGCAGCGCCGGCGCGCCCGGGTGGGCCAGCAGCCGCAGCTCCACCTCGTCGGCCCCGTCCGGGCCGACGCCCACCTCGACCCCGCCGACCGTGAGGGTCGGCTCGGCCCGGCCCGCCGGGCGCGGCAGCACCGCCACCTCGATCCGCGCGTGCGGCATGGCCAGCCCGGCCAGCTCGACGCTGACCTGCTCGGCGAAGCGGGTCGCGGCCTCGCGCCGGGCCGCCGAGAGCCGGCCGGCCAGCTCCGCCACCTCCCCGGCCAGCCGCTGCCGCTCCCGGTCCAGCTCGTCGAGCAGCTCGTCGGAGGTGTCCAACTCGGACAGCCGGGTGCGGGCCCGCTCCGCCCAGGCGATCACCCCGTCGACGTCGTCGGCGTACTTGCGGGTCAGCCCGCGCAGCGCGGCCCGGCGCTCGTAGACCGTCTGCAGCCGGGCCGGGTCGGCGTCCAGGCTCGCCAGGTACGCCGACAGCTCGGCGGCCACGTCGGTGACCAGGGTGGCCGCCTCCTCCAGGCGGGCGGCCAGGTCGCCGAGGACCCGGTCCACCCCGGCCTGCGCCTCCAGCGTCCGCCGGGCGGTACCGAGCAGCGAGGCGGCGTCGGGGGTCTCGTCGGCCGCCTCGGCGCCGCCCGCCACGCACTGCTGCGCGGTCTGCGCCGCGACCCGCAGCCCCTCGGCGTGCTCCAGCCGCTGCGCCTCGGCCTTCAGCTCGTCGTCCTCGCCGGGCTGCGGGTCGACCCGGGTGATCTCGTCGAGGCCCAACCGCAGCAGGTCGGCCTCCTGGTTGCGCTCCCGGGCGTTGCGGCGCCGGTCGGCCAGGTCGTCGGAGACCCGCCGCCACTGCGAGTACGCCTCGCGCAGGCTCTCCAGCAGCTTCTCGTGCTCCGGCCCGCCGAACCGGTCCAGCGCCGCCCGCTGCTCCGCGGGGCGCAGCAGCCGCAGCTGGTCGGACTGGCCGTGCACGGCCAGCACCTGGTCGCCGATCTCGCTCAACATGGCGACCGGCATGCTCCGGCCGCCCACGTGCGCCCGGGACCGACCCTCCACCGTCACCGTCCGGCTGAGCAGCACGGCGCCGTCGTCGTCGGTCTCACCGCCGGCGTCGGCGATCCGGGTGTGCACCGCGGTCGCCGTCGGCTCGGTCAGCCGCAGCCGGCCCTCCACCACCGCCCGGCCCGGGTCCGCGCGGACCCGGCCCGCGTCGGCCCGGCCGCCGAAGAGCAGCCCCAGGCCGGTCACGACCATCGTCTTGCCCGCGCCGGTCTCGCCCGTGATGACGTTCATGCCGCCGGTCAGCGGCAACGTCGTGTCCTCGATGACGCCCAGCCCGGTGATGCGCAGCTCTTCCAGCACAGCCACCGACAGTAGTAGTGGGGCCCGACACTTGACCACCCGGCGGGGGCACCCGATCCGGCAACCCACCCGGCCGCGAGCGCCGCCGGGACCCGGCAGCGCGCCGACGGCGGGCGGCGGAAGGCCGGCGGTGCGTCGGCGGCGTGCGGGCGGCGCGTCAGCGGCGGCTGCCCCGCCAGCCGTGCACCGGCAGGCCGAACTTGGCCACCAGCCGGTCGGTGAACGGCCGGGCGCGCAGCCGTACCACGCGCACCGGCAGGCTGCCGCGCTGGACCGTCACCCGGGCGCCGGGCGGCAGGTCGTAGACCCGCCGGCCGTCGCAGGAGAGCACCGCGAGGGTCGTGAACGGATCCACCGTGATGGCGAAGACGGAGGTCGGCGCGGTCACCAACGGCCGGCTGAACAGCGCGTGCGCGCTGATCGGCACCAGCAGCAGCGCCTCCACCTCCGGCCAGACCACCGGACCGCCGCCGGAGAAGGCGTACGCGGTCGAGCCGGTGGGCGTGGCGCAGACCACCCCGTCGCAGCCGTACCGCGACAGCGGCCGCCCGTCGACGTCGACGAGCAGTTCCAGCATCTGCGCCCGCTCGCCCTTCTCCACGCTGATCTCGTTCAGCGCCCAGCTGCGGATGGTCGGGCCGCCCTCGAACTCCGCCGTCACGTCCAGCGTCAGCCGCTCGTCCACTGTGTAGTTCCGGCTGACCACGTCGCGGACCGCCAGGTCCAGATCGTCGATCTCGGCCTCGGCGAGGAAGCCGACCTTGCCGAGGTTGATGCCGAGCAGCGGCGCCTTGGCCGGCCGCGCCAGCTCGGCCGCGCGCAGGAAGGTACCGTCGCCGCCCAGCGCGAAGACGATCTCCGCGCCCTCGGCGGCGGCCGGGCCGGCCACCGGGGTCGCCCCGGGCAGGTCCAGGTCCTCCGCCTCCTCGGCCACCACCCGTACCTCGAAGCCGGCGGCGATGAGGTCCGCGGCCACGGTACGGGCGTGTTCCGTGCTGCGCCGCCGGCCGGTGTGGGTCACCAGCAGGGCCGTCCGACTCATCGCGTCTCCTCCTCGCCTGACGCCGGCCCGTCCGGTGCCGGTACCGCGGCCGGTCCGGCCGCCACGACGGCCCGGACCCGGTCCGGATCGGCGGGCGGCGCGCCGCGGCGCAACCATACGAAGAACTCCACGTTCCCGCTGGGTCCCGGCAGCGGACTCGCCGCGACGCCGGCCAGCCCGAGGCCGAGCCCGGCGGCGGAGGCCGCGACGTCCAGCACCGCCTCGGCGCGCAGCGCCGGGTCGCGGACCACCCCGCCCGCGCCGACCCGCTCCTTGCCGACCTCGAACTGCGGCTTGACCATCAGCGCCAGGTCGCCGTCGGGCTCGGTGCAGCCGGCCAGCGCCGGGAGCACCAGCCGCAGCGAGATGAACGACAGGTCCGCGACGGTGAGCGACACCGTACCGCCGATCAGCTCGGGTGTCAGCGTGCGCACGTTGGTCCGCTCGAAGACCCGTACCCGCTCGTCGCCGCGGAGCGACCAGGCCAGCTGGCCGTAGCCGACGTCGACGGCCACCACCTCGGCGGCCCCGGCGCGCAGCAGCACGTCCGTGAAGCCGCCGGTGGAGGCCCCGGCGTCCAGGCAGCGCCGGCCGGTCACCGCGAGCCCGTCCGCGCCGAACGCGGACAGCGCGCCGGCGAGCTTGTGCCCGCCCCGGGAGACGTACTCCTCGGCCGGGTCGCCGCCGAGCACCCGTACCGCGTCCGCCGGGTCGACCATGGCCGCCACCTTGCGGGCCGGCACCCCACGGACCTGGACCCGGCCGGCCTCGACGAGCGCGGCGGCCTGTTCCCGCGAGCGGGCCAGCCCGCGGCGGACGAGTTCGGCGTCGAGCCGGGTACGACGTGCCATCCTGCTTCTCTCCGGCGGCCGGTCAGGCCTGGTCGATGGTGGCGAGGGTCTCCTGCAGCGTGCGGTGCGCCGCCTCGTACTGGGCGATCTGGTCGGCGGGCGACAGCCCCGCCGCGTTCTCGATGGCCCGCAGCGCGGCGTCCACGGCCGGGTGTCCGGTGCCGCCCTCGGCGTCCGGGTCGGCGGGCGCGGTGGCCGGCCGCGCGGCCGGCGGGTACGGCGCGGGCACGCCCGGCCGGGGCGGCCCGGGTACGGGGCGCGGCGGGCCCGGTACGGGTGCGCTGCTCATGCCCGGTTCTCCCGCCCGCTCACGCCGACTCCGTGCCCGCCGCCGGCGGCGGCTTCCTCGCGGCGGTCTTCTTCGCCATCTTCTTGGCGGGCGCCGTCTTCTTCGCGGGCTCGGTCCGCTTGGCCACGGCCTTCTTGGCCGGCTCGACGCGGGCAAGCGCCTTCTTCGCGGCCGTCTTCTTGGCGACGGCCTTCTTGGCCGCCGCCTTCTTCGCCACCGCCTCGTCGGGGCCCAACCCCCGGGCCACGCCCGCCTCGCTCGGGCCGGCCGCGGTACCGCCCGCGGCCGCCTCGGCCGCCGGTGCGGACCAGCGGGACTCCCGCAGCTCCTGTTCGAGCTGGCGGACCCGGGCCGTCAGGTCGGCGACCTCGTCCGCGGTCGCCAGACCCACGGCGCCGAGCGCCCGGTCCACCTCGAAACGTACGATCTTGGTCAGCGCTTCCCGGTTCGCCAGGCTGGTCGAGCGCAGCTCCTCGGCCAGCGCCTGCAGCTGGACCGCGGTCGCGCCGCCGGACTCCACCACCCGGCGGGCCACCGACTGCGCCCGCTTCCTCGACGCCTCCGTGAACCCAAGGGCCAGCTCCAGGTAGGCCCGCCACGCGTCCTGCATGCCCCGATCCTCTCGCGGTGCCGACAGTTCGGCTGTCACGCTACCGGGCGCCCGTCGGCCTCCCGTGCGGTACGGTGCCGGGGACGGGGTGTGGCGGGTTGCGAGGGGGCAGGAAGTGGCCAGCGTCGACGAGTGCCGGCAGGCGTTGAACGATCTCGCGGCGCGCATGGCGGAGAACGCCGCCGAGGTGCGCAGCCGGGTCGACCTGGAGCGCACGCTCGCCTGCCGGATCAAGGATCTGGACACCGCGTTCCACGGCCGGCTCGTCGACGGGCAGCTGGTCGACCTCGCCGACGGCGACGACCCGAAGGCGAAGATCGCGATCAGCATCGCGAGCGACGACCTGCTCGCCCTGGTCCGCGGCGAGCTGGACTTCCCGCGGGCGCTCGCGGCCCGCCGGGTCTCGATCAGCGCCAACCCGCTGGACCTGATGAAGCTGCGCAAGATGATGTGACCCGGACTCGCGGCGGCCCCGCCGGTCGTGGCGGGGTCAGCCGGCCAGGCCGAGCGCCCGCAGGGCCGCGCCGGCCTCGTCCGAGCCCGGCCGCAGGCCCGTCAGCGACCGGCCCGACCAGGCGGCGGCGCAGAGGACGGCGAGCGCGTCCAGCGGGCCGCCGGTGCCGGTCAGGGCCGGGCCGGCGCCGGCGTCGGTCACCCGCCACCCGCCGGTCGCGCCGGTCGCCGGCGCCGCGTCCCGAGCGGGTACGCGTACCGCGGCGCCGGGCGCGAAGAGACCGGTCAGGTCCGACGCCACGTACGTGGGCCGGCGGTCCGGGCCGGCCGTCAGCAGGTCGGCCGCCGTGCTGACCCCGGTCAGCACGAGCAGACTGTCCATGCCGGCCCGAGCGGCGCCCTCGATGTCGGTGTCCAGCCGGTCCCCGACGACCAGCGGCCGGCGTGCCCCGACGCGGTGCGCCGCGGTGGCGAAGAGCGCGGGTTCGGGCTTGCCGACGACGGTGTCCGGGTCGCGCTCCAGCGCGGTCCGCAGCACCGCCACCAGCGAGCCGTTGCCGGGCAGGGGGCCGCGCCCGCTGGGCAGGGTCCGGTCGGTGTTGGTCGCCACCCAGAGCGCGCCGGCCCGGATCGCGACCGACGCCTCCGCCAGATCGGCCCAGCCGACCTGCGGGCCGTAGCCCTGCACGACCGCCAGCGGCGCCTCGTCGGCCCGGCCCACCGGCCGCAGGCCCGCCGCGCGTACCTCGGCCCGCAGCGCCTCCGCGCCGACGACCAGCACCGGCGCCCCGGCCGGCAGCCGCTCGGCGAGCAGTTCCGCCGACGCGGCCGCAGAGGTCAACACCTCCTCCGGCCGGGCCGCGACGCCCATACCGTTGAGCAGGTCGGCCACCTCCGACGAGCGCCGGGAGGCGTTGTTCGTCGCGTACGCCAGCGCCTTGCCCTCGGCGTGCAGCCGGCCGACCGTCTCCGGCGCCCCGGCGATCGGCTGGTCGATCAGGTAGACCACGCCGTCCAGGTCGAAGATGACGAGGTCGTACCCGTCGGCCAGCCGGCCGGGCGAGGCGTCGGTCACCGCCGGTCCGCCTCCGGCCGCGACGGCTCGGCCGCGTCGTCGGTACGGGTGGTCGGGCTGCCCGTACCGTCGTCCTCGTCCGGCGGCAGCACCGGTGCCGGTACGGCCACCCCGGTGGCCCGGGTGCCCTCGCCACCGGAGCCGGGGACAGCGGCGTCCTGGTCGGCGACGGTCTCCCGCTCGACGGTGCCGGCCTGCTCCTCGACGGTGCCGGCCTGTTCCTCGGCGGCCGTCGCGTCCTCATCGGCGACGTCGTCCTCCCGGCCGGCGGCGTTCACCGCGCCATCGGTGTGGCCGGCGGCCTCGTCCGTCCCGGCGAAGCCCTCCGCCTCGCGCGCCGCCGCACCGGTCGCGATCTCCACCACGCCGACGTGCTCGTCGGTACCGGTGGCGTCCTCGTCGGCGACGTCGTCGTCCTCGTCGAACTCTTCGTCGTCCTCGTCGTCGAACTCCGCGTCGTCTTCGTCGAAGTCGTCGTCCTCGGCGGCGTCCTCGTCACCGTCGGCTTCCTCGCCGTCCTCGGCACCATCGATGGCGTCCTCGCCGTCGACGTCGTCCTCCGGCTCGTCGCCCTCGAGCACCACACCGTCGAGTTCGAGCAGCCGCTCGGCGGCGTCCGTCTCTCCGGTCTCGTCGGCGTCGGCGGCGCGGGCGAACCACTCCCGGGCCTCCTCGCGCCGGCCGACGGCGAGCAGCGCGTCGGCGTACGCGTAGCGCAGCCGGGCGGCCCACGGTTCGTTCGTACCGGCGGTCAACTCGCGGACCTGCAGCATCGCGACCGCCGCGTCGCCCTGGCCCAGGTCGCCCCGGGCGCCCGCCGCCACAATCAGCAGCTCGATCGCGCCGGCCTGGTCGAGCGCGTCGCGGTCGGCGCCCCGGTACAGGTCGATCGCCCGCTCCGGGCGACCCAGCGCCCGCTCGCAGTCGGCGAGTACCGCCAGATGCGTCTGCCGACCGCTCATCCGGTGGTACGTCCGCAGCTCACTGATCGCCGTCTGCCACTCGCCCGCGTGGTACGCGGCCAGTCCGACCGCCTCCCGTACCGCCGCGATGCGCGACGCGAGCCGCCGCGCCGCCAGTGCGTGCGCCAGCGCCTCCTGCGGGTCTTCGTCGATCAGCTGGCCGGTCGCGACGAGGTGCCGCGCCACCCGCTCCGCCACCGGTTTGGCCAGCGACAGTAGCTCGGCCCGGACCTCGCTGGCGAGATCCGAGGCGACGATGCTCTCCGGCAGCTCCGGTGCGGCCGGTACGCCCTCCTCCGGCCGTCCGCCGGGGCCTTCGGCCCGCTCGTCCCGCCGCGGACGGTACGCCTCACGGTCGCCTCGGTCGCGCCGCTCACCCGGCCCACGCCGGTCCTGGTCGCGCCCGCGCTCGTCCCGGCCGTAACCCGGGCGACCCTCGCGGGAGTCGCGACGGAAGTCACCGCCACGGGCGTCACCACCACGGGCATCGCGGTCGCGGAAGCCGCCCTCGCGGGGTCCGGACCGGAACCCGCCCGTACGCGGTCCGCCCTGGGTTGCCCGGTCGCCGCGGAAGTCGTCGCGGTCGCGTCCGCCGGGGCGGAAGCCGCCCTCACGCCGGTCGCCACCCCGGAAACCGCCCTCGCGCGGTCCACCGCCGAGACCGCCCCGGTCACGGGAGTCGCGGAAACCACCCTCGCGCCGCTCGCCGCCCCGGTAGCCGCCCTCACGGGGGCCGCCCTCACGGGGGCCACTCCGGTAGCCGCCCTCACGGGGGCCACTCCGGTAGCCGCCCTCGCGGGCGCCGCCGTCACGCGGACCGCCCTCACGCGGGCCGCCCCGGTAACCGCCCTCGCGGGCGCCGCCGTCGCGCCGTTCCCCGCCGAAGTCCCGGTCGGAACGGCCGTCGCGGTCCCGGGGGCCACGGTCGCGGAAGTCACGATCGCGGTCTCCACCGCCGAACCGGCGCTCACCGCCGCCGAAGCCGCCCTCACGCCGTGGCCCGGACCGGAAACCACCCTCACGCCGGTCACCACCCCGGTACCCGCCGCCCTCGCGGTCGCCCCGGTAGCCGCCACCCTCGCGGCGGTCACCGCCGCGGTAGCCGCCGCCGTCACGGTCGCCCCGGTACCCGCCGTCGCGGGAACCACCGCCGAAGCCGCGGTCGCCCGTGCCACGTTCCCCGGCACCACGGGGGCCGCGGTAGTCCGTGCCGCCCTGGCCCGCCCGGTCGCCGCGGAAGTCGTCGCGGTCGCGTCCGCCGGGGCGGAAGCCGCCCTCGCGCCGGTCACCACCCCGGTAACCGCCGCCCTCACCGCCGCGCCCGCCGGCCCGGTACCCGCCCTCGCGCGGTCCACCGCCGAAACCGCCCCGGTCACGGGAGTCGCGGAAACCACCCTCGCGCCGCTCGCCGCCCCGGTAACCGCCCTCACGGGGGCCACCCTCACGCGGGCCACTCCGGTAGCCACCCTCGCGGGCGCCGCCCTCACGCGGGCCGCCTCGGTAGCCACCCTCGCGGGCACCACCGTCGCGCCGTTCCCCGCCGAAGTCCCGGTCGGAACGGCCGTCGCGGTCCCGGGGGCCACGGTCGCGGAAGTCGCGATCGCGGTCTCCACCGCCGAACCGGCGCTCACCGCCGCCGAAGCCGCCCTCACGCCGTGGCCCGGACCGGAAACCACCCTCACGCCGGTCACCACCCCGGTACCCGCCGCCCTCGCGGTCGCCACCGCGGGACCGGTCGCCCCCGAAGCCTCCCCGCGACTCACCGCGGTACGGCTGGCGGTCGTCACGGCGCGGAGACCCGTCCCGGCCGTCCCGGCCCGGACGATCTTCGTAGCGGCGCGGACGCTCTTCGCCCCGCGGATCTTGACTCACAGTAAATCCTTCCTAGTGGCACCGTAAGGCGCACAATACAGTTAAGGGCCGCCCTCAACCGGGGCGGCCCTTAACTAAAGATGTCCGGCGGCGTCCTACTCTCCCACACCCTCCCGAGTGCAGTACCATCGGCGCTGGAAGGCTTAGCTACCGGGTTCGGAATGTAACCGGGCGT